>NZ_JAOVTR010000003.1:0-255428 GCF_027737365.1 Campylobacter sp. JMF_01 NE2
CTTAACCATTAACAATACCGACCCTGATAAAATTATCAAGCTTACAGATAACAATGTTAGCATGGGTGACAATCAAATTCACAATGTCAAAGCTGGTGAAGCTGATACAGACGCAGTCAATGTATCTCAACTAAAAGAAGCAGCTGAGGGTAATAGAACTTATCTTACTGTCAATGGTGGCACAGAAGCACCTAAGACCCCTGGTCAATACACAGATGGTAACCTAAAACTTACTCATGGCGGTGAAGATAACAACACCTATGACCTAAAACTTGCTAATAACCTAACAATAGGTGAAAAAGGTGAAAACGGCAAACCTGGCGAAGATGGTAAAATCGAAGTTATCGACAAAGATGGCAATCCAGGTGTAACTGTTGCTGCAAAAGACGGCGAGGGAACTATCGGTATCAATGGTAAAGATGGTAAAGATGCCGAAATCACAGTAGCTAAGGGTAAAGATACGCTTGATAATAAAGAACCTGGTAGAATTATTTATAAAACTACAAATAACGAAGGTAATGAGATTACATTGCAAGTTGCTACTATGGAAGACGGCTTGAAATTCCAAGGCGATTATAACGGCGAGGTAGCTAAAAAACTAAATGAAAAACAAAATATCAAAGGTAACCACACAACCGGTAAAGATAGCCTAACCAACGGCAATATCGGCGTTGTTAATGAGGGTGGTGATTTGATCATTAAACTCGCTCAAAATATTGACCTAGGAAAAGACGGAAGTGTTAAAGCTGGCGATACTACTATCAACAACGATGGTTTGACTATTGCAAATGGTCCAACTATAACCAAAAACAATGTTGATATGGGTGGAAAACAAATCCACAATGTAGCAAAAGGAACTGCCGATGATGACGCTGTCAATGTATCTCAATTAAAAGAAGTTGAAGGTAAAATCAAGGCTCCAAATACAGTTTCTCTAAAAAATGGAGAAGAAAATTTGGCTATGATTGAAACTAAAAATTCTGACGGTAGCACAAACTACGAATTGGCGTTAAATAAAGATATTACTTTGGATAAAGGTAGTATAAGTATTACTGGTGATAAAAACAATGTAAATATCACAGGCGATAAAGTAGATGTCGGCGGAAATAAAATAGAAAATGTTGCAGCTGGCACAGCTCCAACTGATGCAGTTAATGTATCTCAACTAAAAGAGCTAGTTGGTAACTACACTGTTGAAAACTACACCGATGAGGAAGGCAATACATTTAAAAATGTAGTTCAAACAAAAGATGAAAAAGGCAATACCGTAACACTAAAAACTTACAATGTCAAAGATAAAGGTGAGTATGTTACAAACAATGTCGTAACTGCGATTTCTAAGATGAACGAGCAAGGTATTAAATACTTCCATACAAATGAAGATGAAAATTTCAAACCAGAAGAACAAAGAAAGAATACTGTCGATTCATCAGCCAGTGGCGGACATGCGACAGCTATTGGTTATCAAGCAGATGCTAGTGGTAAATCATCATTAGCTGTTGGCGATAATGCAAATGCAAGTGGCGAGCAATCTATCGCTATCGGTAATGGCGCACAAGCTAGCGGAAAACAATCAATTTCAGTTGGAACTAAAAATATAGTAACAGGCAACAACTCTGGTGCGTTTGGTGATCCAAACACTGTCTCTGGAACTGGAAGCTACGCTATGGGTAATGATAATACCGTATCTACAAATGATACATTTGTAGTTGGTAACAATGTAACTAGCACAGTTGCAGACTCATTATTCCTAGGTAGCAGAACAGCTTATGTTAATCATGAAGACAGACCAGATAGAACTAAGGGTATAGATAATACTTACACTAGCGCAAGTGTAACTGCTACAAATAAAGCAGGCGAGAAAGTGGTTATCGATATGAAGAAAAAATTTGCTGGTGGCAACCAAGTCAAAGGCGTAGTAAGCGTGGGTAATGCTGATGAAACTCGCCGTATCCAAAATGTCGCACCTGGTCTAATCGGACCAGACAGCACCGATGCAATCAACGGCTCACAACTATACTCTGCTATCGATGGTATCGCCGAGCATTTGGGTAACAACATAACAAATATCAATCAAAGAATTGATAATGTTAGAGATGAGGCTAGGGCTGGTGTCGCTTCTGCTATCGCTATTGGCAACCTACCGCAATCTACAATCCCTGGTAAGGGTATGCTAAGTGTGGGTACTGGTTATTATCAAGATGAGGGTGCTCTATCTATCGGTCTATCAAAAATGTCAGACAATGGTAAATGGGTATTTAAATCATCTATCTCAGTCGATACACAAGACAACATTGGCGCAGGCGCGTCTTTGGGCTTCCACTTCTAAGGTAGCCTAGTGCGAAACCGATGAATTTCGGTTTCGCTTTTTTTAAATTTAAAGGGTAAAAAATGAAAAAATCATTACTATCAGCTCTAAGCTTGGCTGGAATTTTATTTTTTAGTGGTTGCACCACTCATGTAAGCGACAATATCCCAGAAGACGGCGTCATGCAATGGGACGATGTAACTTTTTTGGATATGAACAAAACATGGATTGACGCTCCAACTCACCCAAATGCCGAAAATTTAGGCAAAGTAGAAAAGGGTATGAGCAAAGACCAAGTCTATTTCCTAATCGGTCATCCGCACCACCAAGAGGGCTTGTATGCGGTTAGAGAGTGGGATTATGTATTTAATTTGAAGAAAAAAGCTGGCGATCCTGATAAAATTTGCCAATTCAAAATCATCTATGACAAAGATTATCGCGTAGGAAGCACATTTTATAATCCAAAAGGTTGCGCCGATGTAGCTCCTGTGCAGCTACCGAACCAAAATGTCGAGCTAGAATCTGACTTTTTGTTTGACTTCGACAAAGACAATCTCAAAGCCGAGGGCCACGAAAAAATCGCAGCTGTCGCCAAAGATATCGATGTAAATATGGTAAGAAGCGTCAAGGTCTATGGTTACACTGATCCGCTAGGAAGCGACGCTTACAACAAAACTCTATCACAACAACGCGCAAATATGGTCAAAAACGAGCTTATCGCAAATGGAATCCCAGCTAGCAAAATCCAAGCTATTGGCATGGGCGAGGCAGATCAGGTTAAATTCTGCCCGGGCGAAAAAGGCGCAGCGCTAAAAGAGTGCCTCAAACCAAATAGACGCGTCGTAATCAAAACTATTTATTAACAAATTTGGGCTAAGCTTAGCCCAAATTTCACTTCAAAGGGGTTAGTTTGAAAAAACTAATTTTAATCTTTTTATTTTTCTCAAATTTATTTGCTATCGAAGATACGAAATTTATCGCGTGCGAAAAGGGCGACGCGCAGGCGTGCTATGAGGTGGGACTTTTGCTTTATATGGGGCAAAGCACTGCCAAAGACGATGAGGGCGCGGTTTTGTTCTTTAAAAAAGCGTGCGATAAAAAGCACGATAACGCCTGCGTAGCTTACGCACAAATGCTAGAAAATGGCCTTGGAATCAAGGCGGATAAAAACGCAGCCTTGAATTTATACGAAAACGGCTGTAAGCAAAAAAATGTCCTTTCGTGTAAAGGGGCTGAGAGATTGCACTCTGCTTCGAATAAAAACAAAAAAAGATTAAGTGAAATTCGCGCGTTTTTGTGCAAAAATGGCGAGGACGAATACTGCGAAAATGCCCTTGTGACGCTGGAAAACATAAAAGCCGTGGCAAGGCTGGATAATGACTGCAAAAACGGCAATAAAGATTCTTGCGAAACCTTGGTAAATTTGTATTTTAAAGCCCAAGGCACGCCTGAAAATATCCAATCAGCGATTTTTTACACAGATAGGCTTTGCAAGCTAGATGTCGCGACTTCGTGCCGAAATTTAGCTATTATTTTCCAAGGTCAAAGCGATATCGAGGGGGCGAAAAACTACTACGCCAGAGCCTGCGCTATGGGTGATAAAATTTCATGCTCGGAGTATAAAAAGCTAAGCAAATAAGCAAAATTTAGAAGCCTTGAAGCGTGATAGCATATAGCCTTTCAACCGCGTCGTCTTCTAAATTTAGCGAATTTTGACTTTGCAAAAATTCCAAAATTTCGCCCCACTTAAAGCCTTTTTGGTGCAAACAATGCTCGTGAGCGGGCAAAAATCCGCGTGTGAGTGATACTGCGCCGCTAATTTCTTCATCGCACAAAAAACAAAATGGTTCGCTGTGAAGCCTGCCTTCAAATTCTAAAATTTTAGCGTAACTTTCGATAATTATTCGGCGTGGATTTTGGCGGCCAAAGCGCGAAGCGGCGGAATTTAAAAGCTCATAGTAAAATTTATCAAGCTCGTTTGCGTCCTTTAAATGTGCGCCCAGTAGCCTGATGAATTGCTGCCAAAAAATGAGTTTTTCTCTATTTGCGAGCCAGCCGTATCCTAGGTGCATGACATTGCTTAGGCGCGGGAGGAAATTTTGGTTTGAGACTAGCTCAAAATCGATTTTGTATCCTTGTGTGATATTTGGGTGTCTGGCACCATAAAAGCGATACGCGCGCACCAAGGCGTCAGCGCATAGCACATCTACTATACAATCTTCGTCTTTGATTTTTGTGACTTTTAATATAAATCCTTGCATAGTTATATTCTAGCAAAATTTTAAATTTAAATAAAGAAAAATAGGTTAAAATTGAGAGTTTAATTTTGCAAAATTAAAGGAATATTATGAATTTTGGAGATTTGTTTTCAAAGATTCGTAGAGCCCAACCAGAAGCTTCTGAGGCACCTGCGCATTGGGTTAAGTGTCCTGGTTGTGCTTCTTTGATGTATTTTAAGGAGGTGGAACAAAACCACCATGTCTGCCCTAAATGTAACTATCACATGCGTTTTAGCGCAGATGAGCGAATCGCGCTAATCTGTGATGAGGGTTCGTTTGTAGAGTGTGATAAAACTCTCGAACCTGTTGATCCGCTTAAATTTGTTGATAAAAAATCATACAAAAAACGCATAAGCGAGGGGCAGGAAAAGACAGGCAGATCGAGTGCTGTCATCGCTGGCGAGGCCAAAATTTCAAAACAACCTGTGCAATTGGTCGTTTTTGATTTTAATTTTATGGGCGGAAGCCTTGGTTCAGTAGAGGGCGAAAAAATCGTGCGAGCCGTCAAACGCGCGCTTGATAAAAAGCAAGCCTTGATTATCGTATCAGCTAGCGGTGGAGCTAGAATGCAAGAAAGCACATATTCGCTAATGCAAATGAGCAAAACCTCGGCTGCGCTTAAAATTTTAAGCGAAAATAAAATTCCATTTATCTCTGTTTTGACAGATCCTACGATGGGCGGAGTTAGTGCGTCGTTTGCGTGGCTAGGCGATATTATTATCGCTGAACCGGGTGCATTGATTGGCTTTGCTGGTCAAAGGGTCATCAAACAAACAATCGGAGCAGATTTGCCAGAGGGTTTCCAACGCTCAGAATTTTTGCTAGAACATGGATTAATCGACGCTATCGTGCCAAGAGCGCAAATGCGTCAGTATCTAAGCGATATGGTAAATATGCTAACAAATACCCCAGTCCAACTCGATGATAGTAGCGATGAGGGGCTATTTGATACGCACGGCGAAGAAGACGAATAGTGCAGATTATCGTTAATTCTATACAAAAAGGCACCGACGAATTTGCGAGCGAGTTAAACGAGTATCGCAAAATGTCGGCTAAATTTGCTAGCATAAAAGATGAAATTTTCTTTAACGCTAGTATCGCAAAGGCTCAGACGATTGATAGAGCCAGCGCGCTTAGGGCGTATGACGAGGTTTATATGCCTAGATTAAAAGGTTATAATATCGCCCTTGACGAGAGGGGCGAAAAGCTTGATAGTATGGAATTTGCTAAAATTTTAGACGGGAAAAATTTGGTTTCATTTTTCATAGGCGGTGCTTACGGGCTAAGCGATGATTTTAAGGGCAAATGCGATAAAATCATCAGCCTAACAAAGCTAACTTTGGCACATAAAATTGCAAAGCTTATGCTCTTTGAGCAAATTTTTCGTGCGCTTTGTATAAATGCAAATCATCCATACCATAAGTGAGGGTAAAATGAAAAAAAGTGAGTTGAAAATTTACAAAAAACTTTTAGAAGAAAGAAAAGCCGAGCTAAGCGCTAATATCAACAGCGCGACAAAAGATATCGAGGAGCTTAGAGAGCACGGCGCGACAGATGAGATTGATGTAGCTAGCATGGATACGGATTTGACGATTGAGTATTCGATTGGGCTAAAACAAAGAGAGAGCCTAAATAAAATAGTCTCTGCGCTAGAACGCATTGAAAACGGCACTTATGGCGAGTGTTTGGAGTGTGGCGAGCCAATCAGCCCAGAAAGGCTAAAAGTCCGCCCAGAATCAAGACTATGTATTTCTTGCAAAGAACTTGCCGAAAAAGCACAAAGGAGATAATGATGAAGGCAAAACAATTTTTTGTATATTCAGTGATATATATCGGTATCATCGCAGCTGTGATTTTCACGCAAGAAAGCGCAAGCTACACCCTAAGCGTGCTTGGATACTCTCTCACACTGCCTGTGGCTGTGTGGGTAGTGCTACCATTAGCTTTGTATATGATACTTGCACTTTGTCATTTGGGCTTTTATGGTTTTATGGTTTATCGCAAAAACCGCGCTATACAAAAAGATGTAAGCTCGTATGACGAGATGACAAAAGAGGTTTTACTAGGATTAGAGACGAACCGAAATTTCAAAACAGAGTTTTTCAAAGATCCAAGCGATATAACTAAAATTTTATCTCCATGGTATGATAGTAGCGAGCTTGATATCAAAAACGAAAGCCTAAAAGAGATAGTTGATGTCGTCGAAAAGGTAAAAAACGGCGAGGTCGTGGATCTGAAAAAATACAAACTCCCTAAATCAAACGGTATGTTTTTACAAAACGAGCTAAACCGCCTTGATGCCGAGCCTGATTATGCTCGCGAAATTTTAAAAACAAAGGGCGTTTATAACGATCAAATCACCAAAAAAGCATATAAAATTTTAGTTGATAAGGGCGATTATAGCGCGATTAAAACCTATAAAGAATTCCAAGACACCGACGATATCAAGCGTATCGTAGAAAGAGCTGCTGATGATAGCGAGTTTGAGGTCAGTAGCGAGGAGCTGTTTAACCTCATAAATAGCGATAAATTCAGCGACAAAGACTTCATTTATTTTGCCAAAAAGCTCAAAGACCACCTAAATCCGGAGCAATACAGAACCTTTTTTGAAAGGCTCAAAAACCAAAATTCAAGCGCGACAGAGGCGTATTTGTATGCGCTATATGAGCTTGGTATGATTGATGAGCTAAGAGAGCAGCTCCACATGAGCGACGGCGACGAATTTGATAAATTCCAAATTTTGCTATTTTTACGCGACAATGGCAAATCAGTGCCAGCTTCGCTGATATTCTAAATTTCGGGGCGCAAATTTGTAAATTTTGTAAATTTGCAAATTCGCGCCATTTTTACACAATCAATGAATTTAAATAAATTTTTCGAGACAAAACCGCTTTTTTTAGCCCCTTTGGCTGGGTTTTCAGATCCGCCACTGCGCGGTGTGGTGAAAAAATTCGGCGCTGATGCGACGATAAGCGAGATGATTAGCGCAAATGCGCTGGTGTTTGAAAACGACAAAACCCTAAAAATGCTAGAAAAAAACGAAGCAGAAGAGCCCTTTTTCGTCCAAATCGCCGGAAGCGACGAGGAAGTGATAAAAAAGGCGGTTTTGATTTTGAATAAATTTGACGGATTTTGCGGGATTGATTTAAACTGCGGCTGCCCTGTGCCAAAGGTCGTGAAGCAAAACTCTGGCTCCGCGCTTTTGCTGGATTTGGACAAGATAGCCCGAATTTTAGAAATCATCAAAACCCACTCAAACAAAAAATTCGTAAGCGCGAAAGTTAGGCTTGGCTTTGCTAGTGTTGATATCGAAAATATCGCGCGCGCGGTGGAGCGAGGCGGAGCTGATTTTATCGCGGTGCATGGGCGCACGAGGGCTGGTGGATACAGTGCGCAGGTCGATTACGACGCAATCGCGCAGGCAAAAGGTGCCGTGCAAATCCCGCTCATCGCCAACGGCGACATTAGCTCGCAAAATGCCGAATTTGTGCGAAGCACGACCGGCGCGGACGGACTTATGATAGGCAGGGCAAGTATCGGGCACCCGTGGGTTTTCGCCGAGATTAAGCAGGGGCAAAGTGCGAGCGCAGAGCTGAAAAAAGAGATTATTTTGGAGCATTTTGCGCAGATGATAGCGCACTATGGGGCGCATGGTGCGGCGATTTTCCGCAAACACCTGCACGAATACTCCAAGGGCTACGCAAACGCTAGCGCATTTCGCGAAGAGATAAATCACATAGAAAATGCAAATTTAATGCGAGATAAAATTTTAGAGTTTTTTTAAATTTTAAATGGATATTTCAAGGCTTAAAATTTACGATTATATTTTTATTGTTAGTTTTTGTGTGATTGTGGTTTTTGGTTCTGGCACGATCGCTGGTATGGGGCGCGAGAGTGTTGGTTTGGAGAGAAACGCTGTTATTATCAAAGATTTTATTTTGCTTTTACCGATTTTGGTGATAAATTTGAGTGCAAGGCTAATAATGGCAAAATTTAGGCGTATTGGCGTGATTTTTGCGATTTTGTGTGGGCTAAATTTGACATTGTTTGTGCTATCTTTTTATTTCAAATTTAACTGGCTTTTTAATGCGTATTATATGTATTTTTGGATTTCGCATTGGCTACTTGGAACACCATTTGTTATATTTGCAGGGTTTTTGTTTGCGTTGTCAAAGGTTAAATTTGAATAATCAAATTTAACCAAATTTCAAACTACAAAATCTCGCGCAGCACCGTAGGGTGGGCAAGGATGCCCACCCTACGGTGCTTTAAAAGTATATTTTAAAATAGTAGAGAGATACTTTACTATTTAAGTATAAATTTAGTTTTAGAAGTGTTAGTATTACAAATCGAATAAAAAGGAAAGAAAAATGCAAAATATACGAACACATGAAGATGAAAATTTTCATCTATTTTTAAATGATTACATCAAAAAGCACGATAAAATTTCTAGTTTAAAGCCATTTTATTTTTATATGATAGTGATGATTTTGCCTCTATTTTTATCAAAAGATATCAAATTCTCAAATTTTATAACGCAATTTATTAACTTTATGGCGGATTTTTTTCCAAATATAAAAATAGTTGCCTCTCTTAGCAAACAGTCCGATTTTATCGCATTTTACTATGCTTTTAGTTGGTTAGTTATTATTGGAATTTGCATTTATTTGATAATAGATATCCCAAAAGCCTATGAGCGTTCGCAAGAATTTTTTGGAACAGGCAATTTTCAAAAACATGA
The DNA here is from genome assembly GCF_027737365.1 of Campylobacter sp. JMF_01 NE2. Lineage (NCBI taxonomy): Bacteria > Pseudomonadati > Campylobacterota > Epsilonproteobacteria > Campylobacterales > Campylobacteraceae > Campylobacter > Campylobacter sp. JMF_01 NE2. The sequence continues at coordinate 9,329 of NZ_JAOVTR010000003.1, forward strand.
ATTAAGTGAAATTTTAATTGATTATTATAAAAAAAGGAGATTTTGGACTTTTATAGCACTTGTTCTTCTTTTTAATGTGGCTTTCAAAAATTTCACGGGTAGTATATACACTACAACTTTATTTAATTTAGAATTGCATAAATATTTTGATAATAGCGTCAGCTTATATATCATAAATTTTGTGTTTCAAGGTTTTGCTTTGTTGGTTGCCGTAGATACGGTTAGAATTGTTGTATTTCATCTCTTAAATTCAAGAAAGGTTAAAAAATGAGCGATATGGCTAAAAATGTAGCACCGTAGGGTGGGCATTATTGCCCACAGAATTTTATATTTTTATCAAATTTCATCAATTTTAATCCTTTGATTAACCATTGCAGTGAGGAAAAATAATCAAAATATTACAACCGCGTCATTGCGAGCATAGCGTTGCAATCTAGTAAAATTTAGATAAATTTCAAACTCGTAGATTGCTTGCGCGACAAATCAGGCAAATTTACAAAATCTCGCGCAGTGTCCTTGCGCTGTGCATCCAGCTATCTAGCTCGTTCCATTTTTCGTTTTCGATCATATCGGTGCAAATTTGAAGCTCTTTTTTGAAAGACTCTATCGATTTTAACAAATTTTCTTTGTTTTGTTTGAAGATATCGACCCACATTTCAGGGCTTGATTTGGCGATTCTTGCCATGCCAGTGAAACTTCCGCCGGCTAAATTTATGATATTTCGGCGATTTTCCTCTTTTAAGACGCTATTTACGAGCGAGTAGCTAATCGCGTGTGGCAGGTGCGAGATGAGCCCCACATGGTGGTCGTGGCTGAGCGCGTCCATAAAGACAATCTTCATACCCGCAAACGAAAAAATTTCAACCGCGCGTTTGACATGCATTTCATCGGCATTGTTATCGTCGCAGATGACGACTACTGCGCCGTTTAGTAGCTCTGAAAACGCCGCGCTTGGGCCTGAGTTTTCCGTGCCTGCCATAGGGTGAGCGGCGATGAAATTTCCTCTAATCTCTGGCGGGCAACTTTGCAAAATTTTAAATTTCGTGCTTCCTAAATCGATGATTGTGGTTTCCTTGCGCGCGTCTTTTAGCTGGGCTAGCGTCGTGATAATCGCCTCGACTGGGATTGCGAGAAAAATCACATCGCATTTTTGCTTCATCTCCTCGATACTTAAAATTTCATGCACCAGCCCCAGCTCCAAAGCCTCTTTTTCGTTTTCCCTAGAAATATCGTATCCGCTAACCGTGCTAATAATCTTTGATTTTTTCATACAAAGCCCGAGCGAGCCACCTATCAAACCTAAGCCTATAATGCCTATTTTCATAATTTTCCTTTGTAAATTCTTTTTGATTAATTTTAATATGCTATTATACGCAATTATTTTCATTTCTAGGTAAAATTTTATGAGAAAAAGTTTGTTTTTATTATTAGGTGGGGTTTCTGTTGCTTGCGCAGCGCAAATCCAAACTATTAAATTCGAGGGTTTAAAACACCTATCTCCGCAAGTTGCAGCTGCTATTTCTGGCCTACAAATAGGCGATCAAATCACAGGCGAAAACACAAACCGAGCGATCTCAAATCTCTTTGCTCAGGGCTATTTCGAAGATGTGTATATCAGCGAACAGGGCGGAAATGTAACAATTAGCGTAAAAGAAAAACCAAGCGTGGCCAAAGTCGATATCAAAAATGTCGTTACAAACGACCAAGACGCTATTAAAAATTTAATCGGACTTCGCCCAGGACAGGTCTATGATGAGGTTTTGGCAAAAAACGCCGCCGCTAGAATCAAACAATTTTACGAAGTAAAGGGCTTTTTTGACACTGTTGTCGAAGTTACTCCAAAACCGCTTGATAGCGAAGGAAACGCCGTGCATGTCATAGTCGATGTCAATAGAGGCGAAAACATCATCATCGAAAAGGTAAATTTGATCGGTGCTAAAAAGCTAGATTATGATGATATCGAACCAGCTGTTTCAAACAAACAACGCGAAGTATTTGGCTGGCTATGGGGCTTTAACGACGGACAGCTAAAAGCCAACGAGTTGCCAAACGACGCAAATAGAATCCAAGAAGAATACTACAAAAAAGGCTACCTCGACGCTAGGGTATCTGCCCCAATCGTAAATGCCGATACTGGCGATTACACTGCGGATTTGACATATTATGTAACAGAGGGCGAGCGTTATAAGGTCAGCAGTATAGATATCGACTGCCCAGAAAATGTAACTATGGATAAAGAAAAGGTCATAAGCGATCTAAAACTCGAAAAGGGCGATACGATGAATTCAGACTGGATGCGTCGCGATATCCAAAAAATCGAAACCTTAGTCGCTGATCAAGGATATGCTTATGTCAAGGTCGTCCCACAAACCGATCAAGACAGAGAGGCTAAAACCATAGGCATAACTTATAAAATCATACCTGAAAATAAAGTCTATATCAGAAATGTAACAATCTCTGGCAACGACAAAACAGAAGATAAAGTCGTTAGACGCGAAATGTATCTAACTGAGGGAAATTTATTTAGCAGAACCGATTATGCTGATTCTATCGCGGCTCTTAAACGCACGGGATATTTTGAAAATGTCGAAATCAAAGAAACTAGGGTGAGCGACGATCAATTAGATTTAGAAGTCGTAGTCCAAGAAACCCCAACTGGCTCGATTACAGGCGGTATCGGATATGGTAGCGATGATGGATTGCTACTAAGCGGTGGAATTAGCGATAGAAATGTCTTTGGAACAGGATTAAGCGGCTCAGTATCGGTAGAAAAATCAGATGATAAATTAAGCGGTAGAGTAAGCCTTACAAATCCTAGAATTTTCGATTCAGAATACAGCCTGGGCGGTATGGTCTTTGCTAATGATTATGACTGGGACGATTACGAGGAGAAATCTTACGGATTTGCTTTGACGCTTGGCAGAAAGCTAGGACGAAATTTAAGCGCAAGTCTGACATACTACCTAGAAAAGACAGAAATCGAAGGGCTAAACGAATACTACGCAGCCGCTGGTTATCGTAACCACGAAAGCATAAAAAGCTCGATTACACCAGCGCTTACATACAATAGCACAGATGATTACTATCTGCCACGAAGCGGTATCATAGCCACAGCTAGCCTAGAATACGCTGGACTTGGCGGAGATATCGAATTTACCAAAGCAAAAGGAAGCTTTAATTACTACTTTGGATTGCGTGATTATATCGATTACGATTTGATTTTCCGCTACAAAGCTGCGGCTGGATATGTTTGGGATAGAGGCGATCCACTTCCAATCAACGAAAAACTATTCCTAGGCGGTATTAGGACGGTGAGAGGATATAATTCTAGATCGATTCCGCGTAAAGAAATTTGCGTAGCTAGTGGTAGTTGCCGTTATGTCGAAACCGGCGGTATGCAAAGCTTCAACAACTCAGTCGAGCTAAGCTTCCCGCTAATCGATCGTATGAAAATGCGCCTTGTGACATTTTTCGATTATGGTATGATAGGCGACAATGACTGGAACGAGGAAGAGCGATATAGCGCAGGTGCTGGTATCGAGTGGCTCACACCAATGGGGCCGTTGCAGTTGTATTTCACAAAACCGCTTAACGAAAAACCACACGATAAGACAAATAGTTTCGAATTTAGCATTGGAGCTAGATTTAACTAAAATTTGGCGTAAATTTTGGGTAAATTTCACTTTTACCCAAAATTTAACCTTAATGAAATTTAACCAATCCTTTACTTACGATTTACAAAAACTCAGTAAAATCAGGCTTTAATTTAAAATCAAGGTAATTTATGTATAGAAATCGAAGCAGAATAAATCCTAAAATTTTCATTTTTTTAATACTAGCTTTGGCGATAGCTTATGGAGTTTTTCATTTTTTAACCTCGCCTAAATTTGAACAAAATCCCCCTAAAATCGAAATTGCAGATGAAATTTACTGGAATTTAATCTCACCTTTGAAGGTTAAAATTTCAGATGATACTGGCGTAAAATCAATAAAAATAAGCCTAAATGACGGGGAAAATTTAACTCCGCTAAAAGATGAAGAGTATGGCATAAGCCAAAAAGAGCTAGAAATTGCAGTCGAATTTCCAAAAAATTTAATCCTAAACAAAGATAAAAAATACAAACTACACATCGAAGCTGGCGATATTAGCGCGTGGAATTTCACCAAAGGCAACAAAACCGATAAAGTCGTAAATATAATCATCGACAACAAAAAACCTTTGATAAATTTGGTCGCAAATTCGTATAAAATCACCAAAGGTGGTTCGGCTGTGGTTGTTTTCAGCGCGACGGACGAAATGCTAGATGAGGTTTTTATCCGCACAAATTACGGTAAAATTTTCAAAGCTACGCCGTTTGTCAAAGAAGGCTATTACGCTTCGCTTGTAGCATGGCCGGCAAACGAAGATGAATTTCGCGCCGAAATCGTAGCAACCGACAAGGCTGGAAATGTCAGCTCGTCGCAGATTCGCTACTTTTACAGCGATAAAAAATACAAGGTCTCGCAAATCAAACTTAGCGAAAATTTTCTCTCAGGCAAGGTTAGCGATCTAGCCAGCCAACATGCGCAAAATTTCAACTCTATGAGCGATTTGGATAAATTTAAATTTGTAAATGAAACTCTCAGAGAGCAAAACGCGAAGGATTTGCACGCATTTACGAGCAGGGTGCATGAGGATATGATAAGCGAGTTTTCGCTTCGTCCGTTTTATCCGCTTGCAAAGGGCGCTGCGGTAGCGAGTTTCGCCGATCACAGGCTGTTTTTCTTAAACAGCGAGCAAGTTAGCGAGAGCTGGCACATGGGGCTTGATCTTGCTAGCGTGGCAAATGCAGATATTAAAGAGAGCAATTACGGCGTGGTCGTGTTTTTACAAGATAATGGAATTTATGGCCTAAATTTGGGCGTTTATTATGGATTTGGAGTTTATGGCGTGTATGCGCACTGCTCGAATTCAGCCCTTAGCGTGGGCGATCAGGTCAAACCAAACGATATCTTAGCCCAAACTGGCGCCACTGGCTTTGCCTTTGGCGATCATTTGCATTTTGGCATAGTGGTTCAGGGCGTGGAAGTAAGGCCAGAGGAGTGGATGGATCCGAAGTGGATCAAGGATAATGTGAGCGATGTGCTCGAAAGTGCGAAAAAAGTTATCGAAAAAGGAAAATAAATTTCAAATTTTTCGCTATAATGCAAAAATTAATGAAATGAGGGAAAAATGAGACAAAGAACAATAGCTAAAAAAGTCCATAGTGTCGGTATCGGATTGCATAAAGGTGAGCCAATCAGACTTACATTGGAGCCTTTGGAAGCAGGTAGCGGAATAGTATTTTATAGAAGCGACCTTGGAATTAGTTTTAAAGCAACGCCCCAAAATGTCGTAAATACCCAAATGGCCACTGTCGTGGGCAACGAAAAGGGCTATGTCTCTACGATAGAGCACCTAATGAGCGCGATTTCAAGCTATGGAATCGACAATATCCGCATTATCGTCGATGCGAACGAAATCCCTGTAATGGACGGAAGCTCGGCGAGTTTTTGTATGCTTTTGGACGAAGCTGGAATCAAAGAGCTAGATACGAATAAAAAAGTCATTATCATCAAACGCGATGTCGAGGTCAAAGAGGGCGATAAATTCGTCCGTCTAAGCCCAAGTGCAAGGCCTAAATTTGATTATACGATTAAATTCGCAAATCCGATTATCGGCACACAGCACCATGTCTTTGAATTTAGCAAAAAGGCTTATATTAAAGAAATTTCTAGGGCTAGAACTTTTGGATTTTTAAAAGATGTTCAAGCGCTTCGTTCTATGGGCTTAGCACTTGGTGGAAGCCTAGAAAATGCCGTCGTAATCGACGATAATAAAATTTTAAACCCAGAGGGTTTGCGCTATGAAAACGAATTCGTCCGCCATAAAATTTTAGACGCTATTGGCGATTTGGCACTTAGTGGAGCGCCTATTTTGGGCGATTACACATCATTTGCTGGAAGCCATGATCTAAATCACAAGCTCACCGAGGCTGTATTTAGTGACGCTAAAAATTACGAATTAGTCGAGCTAAACGCGCAAATCGTAAGAGAGTATCAAAAAGCTTTCGCGTAAGGGCAAATCATCAAAGAAATCAGCGTTTTAGTCGTAGCACTCACTTCGCCCGTGCTTGTCGGTATTTACGAGAAAAATGACAAAATTTTAGAATTTTCTAGCGCGCCAGGGCAAAAAGCCGATGAATTTTTGGTAGAAAAATTTTCTCAAATTTTAAAAGAGTATAAAATTTCAGAGCTTATCTATGCGAATACACCAGGCTCTTTTATGGGCATAAAAGTTAGCTTTGTAATGCTAAAAACGCTTAGTATCGCCCTAAATTTACCACTTTACGCGGTCACTGGATTTGAGCTAAATGGATTTTTGCCAATCAGGGCAAACAAGGCATTTTCATACATTTACGAAAATGGCGAGATAAAAATGGCAAAATTAGAGCCTGCTCCTATGAAATTACCGCAAAATTTATCAACTTTAAATAAAAGCAATGATATACTACCAAATTACATTATTGATGCAGTTTAGGAGAAAATTTGATTATAAAAATTCCCGCCACCAGCGCAAATTTGGGACCAGGCTTCGATGCGCTAGGACTTAGTTTAGAGCTTTTTAACGAAGTAGAGATTTGCGAAAACAGCTTTCATTGTATCTCGCTAAACGGATATGGAAGCGAAAAGGCGTGGCTTAAAAAAAATAATGCGTTTTTAAACATTTTCCGCGAAATTTACACCAAACTAGGCGGAAATCCAAACCAAAATTTCAAAATTTCATTTCAAAACAATATCCCATTTTCGCGCGGTCTTGGAAGCTCGTCGGCTGTGATAGTCGGAGCAATCGCGGCAGCGTATTATATGCGTGGATTTAGCGTGGATAGGGGCAAAATTTTAAATCTCGCCCTAGAATACGAAAACCACCCTGACAATATCGCCCCAGCGACTTATGGCGGGTTTGTTTCGAGCATAACTTCTGGCAAAAATGTCTATTCACAAAAGTGCGAGATCGACGCTGATATCAAGGCTATCGTCGTTATCCCAGATACGCCAATGCCTACAAATGAATCTCGCGGAAAATTGCCTAAGAGTTTTACTATCAAAGATTGCGTGAGCAACCTTTCGCACGCTGCGTTTTTGACGGCGTGTTTTATGAAAAAAGATTATGATAGCCTAAGGCTTGCTTGTGTGGATAAAATGCACGAGGAGGTGCGTATGAGTGCGCTACCTGAGCTGTTTAGCGTGCGCGAAGTGGCTTACGCAAATGGCGCGATTATGAGTTCGCTCAGCGGTAGTGGCTCGACTTTTTTAAATTTAGCCCATGCTGGCGACGCGCAAAAGATAAAAAATGCGCTGGCGGATAAATTTAAAAATTTCAAGGTAGAAATTTTAAATATAGATAATAACGGCTTTAATATTAGCTAAGAAAAAGTAAGATATAATTTTATGAATAAACCGATAAGAATGTGCGTTATTTGTAGAGGTAGATTTGCTAAGGCGGGGCTTAATGCCTTTGTGCAAAATTTCAAAAAAGAAAATTCAAAACGGCAATTTTATATTTGCAATCAATGTATAAATCAAAAAGAAAAAATTATTAAATATTTATCAAAATTTAGAAAATATGAAAATTTTGAGATTATTAAGGAGAGGGTTTTAAATGGCTGAGGGAGTTAAAATCAGTGACATCGCGGCTGAGCTTGGGTACGCAAGCAAAGACATCATCGAAAAAGCGCAAGAAATGGGCTATACTAAGGTCAAAACCGCGTCAAACAAGGTAAGCAACGAAGAAGCAGCGGCTATATATGAGTATATTCAAACAGGAATTTTGCCAGAGTCTTTAAAGCCAAAATCCAGTGCTAAAAAAGCCCCTGCGAAACCAAAAAAGCAGAGCGAAACCAAAAAAGATGAGCCTAAAAAAACTCAGAGCAAAAAAACAGAGCCAAAGGCTGAAAATTCTCAAAGCAAAGAGCCAAAACCTGAGCCAAAACCTGAGCCAAAAGAGGAAAAGCCGCACTCTCAACCAAAAAGCGAAACGAAAATCGAAGCAAAAGCCGAAGTTAAAACCGAGCCAAAATCCAAGCCCGAAGCGCAAACCCCTCAAATAAATAGTGGCGAGAGCCTAGCTAGCGAGAGTTTGCAAAAGCGCCGTGGTTTGGTGATAGTCAAAAAGAAAAAAGACACCGAAGCACCAAAGGTGGAAAAACCAAGCGAAAGCCGCGAAAAGGTAAGCGCTAGCTTGGAGGCGATTTTTTCAAACGCTGAGTTAAATTTGAAAAAGAAAAAGGCCGAAAAGAAAAAAATCGCCGTTTCTAAAAAAGAAGATACCCAAAAAATCGATTTGGTTAGCGACCACGAACTAGCGGACATTGTCATCGATGATGATGAAGATATGGTAGTTTTGCCTGATCTTACAGTTAAGCCTATCCAAGTAGAAAACAAAACAAAAACCAAAAATCAACCAAATATCTACAAAGGTTCGCAAACGCAGTTTTACGGAAACGATACGGGTATTAGCCGTGGAAGTCGCAAAAAACATAAAAAAGTCGTCAAAAAAGACGACGAGCAGAGCGTAACTTCTGTAAATATCCCAAAAGAAATTCGTGTTTATGAATTTGCCGAAAAAATCAAAAAACAGCCTAGCGAAATCATTTCAAAGCTATTTTTGCTTGGCATGATGACTACTAAAAATGACTTTTTGGACGAAGACGCGATTGAAATTTTGGCAGACGAATTTGGCATTGAGGTAAATATCGTAAATGAAGCCGAAGAATTCGACTATGTCAAGGCTTACGAAGATGAAGTAGTTGAAGAAAATTTAACCACAAGAGCGCCAGTAATTACCATTATGGGGCATGTCGATCACGGAAAGACTAGTTTGCTTGATTTCATTAGAAATTCACGCGTCGTAAGTGGCGAAGCAGGCGGTATCACCCAACATGTGGGTGCGTATATGGTCGAGAAAAACGGACGAAATATCACATTTATCGATACCCCAGGACACGAAGCATTTACATCTATGCGCGCCAGAGGTGCGGAAGTTACCGACATTGTTATCATCGTGGTTGCGGCAGATGATGGCGTAAAACCACAAACAAAAGAAGCCGTAAATCACGCCAAAGCTGCCGGTGTGCCGATAATCATCGCAATTAATAAAATGGATAAAGAAAACGCAAATCCTGATTTGGTAAAAACAGGTCTAGCAGAACTTGATATAATGCCGACCGAGTGGGGCGGAAGCTATGAATTTGTGCCGATTTCAGCTAAAACAGGTATGGGAATCGAAGATTTGCTTGAAATCGTCTTGCTTCAAGCCGATTTGCTTGAATTAAAAGCCGACAAAACTCGCCAAGCAAAAGCAACCATTATCGAAAGTTCGCTTCAAAAGGGTCGTGGCCCTGTCGCCACCGTCATTGTGCAAAACGGCACACTAAAAGTGGGTGATACGGTAGTTGCGGGTGTGGCGTATGGAAAGGTTAGAGCTCTAAATGATGATAAAGGCAAAAAGCTAAGTTCGATTGCTCCTGGCGAGTGTGGTGTCATCATCGGTCTTAGCGAAGTCCCGGAAGCCGGAGAAACGCTAATTGGCGTTGGAAGCGACAAAGAAGCAAGAGAGTATGCGAGCCGAATTTACGAACATCAACGCCAAAAAGAGCTATCAAAATCTACAAAGGTTACAATCGACGAGCTAAGCGCAAAAATCGCAGAAGGCGAGTTAAAATCGCTTCCTGTTATCGTAAAAGCCGATGTGGTGGGCTCTCTTGAAGCTATTAAGGCAAGTTTAGAAAAACTTCGCAACGACGAAGTTAAGGTAAATATCATACACTCAGGCGTAGGCGGTATCACGCAAAACGATGTAGGTTTGGCAAGTGCGAGTGAAAACTGCGTGATTTTAGGCTTTAATATCCGCCCGACAGGCGAAGTCAAAGAAAAAGCCAAAGAGCGCGGTGTAGAGATAAAAACTTACAATGTCATTTATAACTTGCTTGACGATGTTAAGGCGATTTTGGGCGGATTAATGAGCCCGATTATCAGAGAAGAAGACCTTGGCCAAGCTGAAATTCGCCAAGTCATCAATGTGCCAAAAATCGGACAGATTGCAGGTTGTATGGTTACAGAAGGCTCGATTCAAAGGGGAGCTAAAATCCGCGTAATCCGCGACGGCGTGGTGGTTTTCGAAGGAAATATCAGTTCGCTAAAACGCTTTAAAGACGACGCAAAAGAGGTTGCTAAGGGCTTCGAGTGTGGTGTCGGCATAGATGGATACAACGATATGCGCGTTGGGGATTTCATCGAAAGCTTCAAAGAAAAAGAAGAACAAGCCACGCTATAAAGGTGATTTATGAACGCTCACGAAGTAAGACGACTACGAACCGCAAGTGTCCTAAAAGAGCTGATTCCACAGGCTTTATCGCAGCTTGATGATGAGTTTTTGCACGGGCTTTGCGTAACCGATGTTGAGTGCAAAAGAGGACGCTATGATGCCTTTGTATATCTCGATAAAATGGGCTTAGACGAAAGGGAGCAAGAGCTAATCTTGGCAAAACTTAAAAAAGTAAGCCGTTTTATCCAAAACCACTGTATGGAAGCAGAAGGCTGGTTTCGCTCACCTGCGCTTCACTTCAAATTCGACGATAGGCTCGAATACCAAAACAAAATGGACGATTTGTTTGAAAAAATTAGTAAGGATTTAAATAAAAATGGTTGATTTAAACGCCCTTGCCAGCGAGTGTGGGCTGGAATTTTACGATTGCGAAACAGCTAGTGAAAACGGCAAAACGATTTATAGAGTTTTTGTAACTAAAACTGGTGGCGTGAGCTTAGAAGACTGCGAAAAACTAAGTCGCATTTTATCTCCGATTTTCGATGTCGAACCGCCTGTTAGCGGGGAGTATTTTTTAGAAGTATCGAGTCCTGGGTTAGAGCGCAAACTAAGCAAAATAGAGCATTTTAGCAAAAGCGTGGGAGAGTTAGTCAAAATAACCACGAGCGAAAAAGATAAAATTTGCGGAAAAATTCTTAAATTCGAAGATGAAAATTTATACTTAGATACTACTGACGGCGAAATTTGCATTAAATTTAGCGATATAAAAAAGGCGAAAACTTATATCGAGTGGTAAATGAGAGTTTTGCTAATTAGCCTAGTTGGTTGGATAGTTTTAATAGGGGCTTTTTACATAACTTTTGTTTATGGAGTTGATAATTTTGAAGCCAAACTTTGCGATTATGGCAAAACTAGAAGCTGCCATAATGCTGGGTATTGGGCCCATGTGGGTAGCGAAGAGCCAAAAATAGAGATAAATTTAGATAGAGCTTTTAAGTATTATACAAAAGCTTGTGATAAAAAAATACCACAAAGTTGCCATAATTTGGGCATTTTATATAGCGACAACAATGATTTTGAAAATTCGATAAAATATTTTGATAAAGGTTGTGAGTTAAAATTTATTCCAAGTTGCTATCAAGCGATGAATAAAATTTTAGAAGCCAAGCCAAAAAATCCTTTGCAAATCAAACAAGGGCTTGAATTTGGTGCAAAAATTTGCGATTTAAACAGAGATTTTTGCGACAAATCAAAACAAGATAAAATTATGAAAAATATGAATTTAAAAATTCAAAAGAGTTTAAAATGACTAACGAATTTTATATGAATTTAGCTGTGCAAGAGGCGTGGCGGTATCAGATTTTAACCTTTCCAAATCCTGCTGTGGGGTGCGTGGTAGCCGATACGCACGGCAAAATTTTAAGCATAAATTCTCATAAAAAAGCTGGACTCTTACACGCCGAAGCAAACGCTGTTTTTGTGGCACTTTGTGAGATAAGCGATGAATTTTTAAATAAATTTTTGCAAATTTATGAAAGCGAATTTGGCCTGAATTTGAGCCAAATTTGCAAAAATCCGCAAAATCTAATCTACGGCGATTTTTTTGAAAATTTCGGTGCAGTATCCGCAAAATCATGCCTTGCAAATCAAATTTTAGAGTTCAAAAATCTAAACGCAAATTTCGTTTATGAATTTATCACGCAAAATCACGGCAATTTACTTAAAAATGCAACCGCTTTTGTTACTCTCGAACCCTGCGCCCATATCGGCAAAACCCCATCGTGCGCGAATTTACTTAAAAATTTGGGCTTTAAAAAAGTCGTAATCGGCGTGGCGGATTTAAACGAAAAAGCTAGTGGCGGCGGCGAAATCTTAGCGCAAAGTGGCGTGGAAGTGGAATTTGGCATTTTAAAAGACGAGTGCGGCGCGCTTTTAAAGCCGTTTTTGGCGTGGCAAAAAAGTGGAAATTTTAGCTTTTTTAAACTCGCATTTTCTGCAAACGGCGTGATTACGGGCGAAATTTCAAATGCCAAATCTCGCACATTTTCGCACTATTTAAGGAATATTTGCGATAGCTTGATGATTGGCGGAAATACCGTGCGCACGGACCGCCCGAAGCTCGATACTAGGCTGATTTGTGGCGGGAAAAATCCAGATATTTCTATCTATTCTAGGCAAAGCGAATTTGATAAAACTATCCCGCTTTTTAGCGTTGCGGGTCGAAATGTGCAAATCACAAATGATTTGCAAACTGCCTTAAATTCGGGGTTAGTGATGATTGAAGGCGGGCAAAATTTGCTAAATGAAATCGCTAAAGGCGTAAATTTATTTCTGTTTTTCCGCTCAAACGAGCTCAAAAACGGGCAAAATTTCAGAAGCGATCTGAAATTTAAGCCACTTTTCACAGCCAAATTCGGTAGCGACGAATACGGCTGGTATGAGTTAGAAAAATAAAGATTATTTTACTACTTATTTTCAAAATATCTCTATTTTAGGGATTTTGAAGGCAAAATTTTCGTGTGCTAAAATTTGCCTTTTAGTGCTTTTTGTGCTAAAATCGCCCGTTTAATTTTTCAAAAAAAGGTCTTAAAATGCGTAAGCGAATTTTTATTTCGATTCCACTTGTAGTCGCCCTTAGTGGGTGCGCTGAGTTTTATAACAATCTAGGTAAAATCGGAGGCACAGCGGGGGGGGCTGCAATCGGGGCCGTGGTAGGCAAAGAAGTAGGTGGCGATAAGGGTCTAGTAATAGGCGCTGCTGTGGGTGCTGGAATAGGGTTTTTGATAGGTAAATTTATAGATGAAAGAAGAGCCGCTCAAAGACAAATCGCCAAGGAACACAACGCCGAAATTTCATTTGATGATATCAAAACCGCTGGCGAAAAGGGCGATAGAGTAACTATCGCTGATAATAATCAATTTGGCGTAGGCAAATCAAGCCTAAATTCTGATGCGAAAATTTTATATACAAAATTAGCCAAAACATATCAAAATTCTCAATCAAAAAGAAAAATTCTAATCGTAGGTCATACCGATGATAGTGGCGCAAGCAAAAATAATCAAAAGCTTTCAGAAGCCAGAGCTAAAACGGTCGGTCAAATTTTTGCAAAAAATGGAACAAACATTAAAGATATCTACTACTGGGGAGCTGGCGAGTCGCAACCAATCGCTGATAATAACACAAACGAAGGCAGGATGAAAAATCGCAGAGTAGAGATTATCGAGCTTGACAAAGAAGAAGATATCATAAAATACACTCAAAATATCGCCGTAAATCCTGCGTATTTCACAAAAATCGCTCGCTCAAATGCGGTTATAGCAAAATCAGAAAAACAGACACAATCTAGCACCAAAAAAGCTGTTTCGCAAACTTCTAAAACTAAAAACGAGACTTCAAATGATAAAAAACCTGTGAAAATCGCTCAAAAATCTAAGCAGGAGCCGAAAACAAATACGCCACAAGTGCAAGAAAACACGCAAGAAGATAGTTTTGAAATTTTGACCAAAAACCCGCAAGCTAGCAAAAGTGTAAAAGCTGGCGATGTTTTGGTGGATTTCGACGGTAGGGCGATTAGAGGTGATAGTTTTGCTCTTGGCAAAGAATACGGTGGAGAAAAATCAACATTTTCTATTATTACAAAAGCTTATGCAAGCACTGGTTTGCAAAACTGCTACTTTGATGTATATCACGAAGAAGGTGGTGTGAAACACCTTTCAAACGGCAAAGCACTGCCAAAAACAACTGAATTTAGAAAATCTTTAAATGGCGGAAGTTGGCAGGGTATGGTAAATAATAATCTCGTTGGAATTGCCCCAATTAGCGTTTTAAGGGACGGTGGTAGAGCGACGGCAAATCCAAAAGTGCTGATTTTTAAAGATTATGTAAATTCAAGCAATGCAAAATCTGATTATAAAATCGGCTCGCTTGTAAATACCTACGAAGGCGAAAACGGGCTACTTTATCGTGTATTTTCGACAGATAAAAAATCACCGATAAAGTGTATGGATATAGTCTTTGACAATAAAAATTCATCAAATGCCAAGGGATATTTGTATTACACTGCTTCGAACGGAGCGATTTTAGAAAAAGATTTTGAAATCAAACCATTAAGGAAATAAAATGCAAGGACTTATAGATACGCTTATATTGTATAGAGTGTGGGTTTTGGCTGCGATATCGACGATTGTGTTGATTTTGCTAGTGATTAAATTTTGGGATAAGATTAAATTTTGGTGGCTATGTTCGTGGATGAGTTTTCCGCTTATCGGTGGTATTGCTAAGCTATCTAAATCAAAAACTATAAAAGATAAATGGTATGATAGCGAAAGAGTATTATGTTCTAAATTTTATAGATATTACATTTCGTTTGATAAAGACGGCAAAATGTATGATAACTCTGTTTCATACTTAAATAAAATCGATGAGATCGGCAGAAAACCACTTCCTATTTTTATGCTTATAATTATATTTGCATTGGTGATTTTAGAAGCACTTGGATTTGCCTATGTTTTGGCTGGTTATACTATACCTGGCGCTAGTGAATCGCTTCAACAAAAAGGCGCACTTGGAATCGCCTTTATCATTTCGATTATTTTGGTTATGCTTACGCATTTTAGTGGCGATGAAATGTATAAAAATTCACTTGCTAAAAAAGTGCGCGAATTTTTTGTTGTGGAAAAAAATGATTACAAAAATAATACCGATAGTTCATTAAAATTAATTCCAAATTCAAAGGTAAATTTACAAGAAAATCACCTTGATGATAACGAGCCTAGATGTCTTCAAATTTTAAATAGATTAAAACATACAAATGCACAAGTTACTAGGACTTGGTATATTAGTATCATTACGGCTGTGCTTATAGTTTTTATCGCTATTGGAGCGACTTATGTTCGTGGTCAAGTTCTAGAAAAACAGTTAAATCAAGAGATTTCAAATGTCGTTACAAATGTCTATGAAAGTGCGCCAAGCGAGCTAGCTGAAATTCAGACAGAAGCTGATAACAAAGCACTTCAAGAACAACAAGAAGCCGATAGAAAAGGTGGCTGGGCGACATTTATCGTTTTGGCTGTGCTTTTTGTATTTATTCAAATTTTAGGCATTATAATCGGCTTTAAATGGGGCTTTGCAGGAAAACAGAGCAAGGAAGCTTATCTTTATAGCCACGGATTTGCAAGTAGGGATGAATTTGAAAACTTTTACAATCTCAAAAAAGATAGAATTGCAAGTGTCGCAAACGAAAAATTATCTATTTTGCAATCAAAAATGTCAAATTTAATCCACTCTCACGCTATTAGTGGCGACGAGCTAGATATGGTAGATGAAAAATATAGAACTTTTGATAACTATATAAAAGAGCATAAAGAAAAAGATAGACAAAGAAGAATAGACAAAGAAGTCGGTAAAGTAAAAGAAGCAATGGAAATCAAAAAAGGCAAAGAAAAAGCTGAACAAGATAACAAAAATGATGAAATTTATGAAAAAAGTGAAAAAGTAGAGGAAATCCCAGCTTCAAAACAAAATGAAATTTCTAGTGAAAATTCGCCTAGCCTGCCACCGCAAAAATCCAAGAAAGAGATTTTGAAAGAATTTAAAGAGTTGCTTGATGAAGGGCTTATATCGCAAGAAAAATATGATGAAAAAGTAAAGGAAATTTTAGGATGAAAACGATTTTATTTTTATGTGCATTTTGTGTTTCTATGTTTGCAGTGCCAAACTGCTATGAGATAAACAAAATAGAAAAACCAAACGCCACGCCAAAAGAAGCGGTTTTTGTTTTGATAGATGAAACTACGCCATTTGGCGATTCGCTAAAAGAGCAAATTGTAAATAATGCCCTGAAATTCGCCGAATTTGGAAATCACATTTTTGTGGCAAAATACTCTGCATTTTTAGACGGCAGATATAATGAAGTTTTATTTGAATTCACGCTAGATACGCCACTTGATGAAAAGGCAAGATACGAGTTAAATAAAAATAGTCTTGCTAAATTTGATAAATGTCTAAAAGATCAACTTGGCTATGTGCGAAAAAATATGGCACAAAAAATTAACGACGCCTTTTTAAAAGATGGCGAAAGTGTCGCTAAATCCGATATTTTCTATGCTTTGCAAGATTTTAGTAAAAATTCAATCGCCACTTTTGAAGCCGAGACAAAAGTCGTGCTTTTAGCTTCTGATATGTTAGAAAATTCGTCAATCGCAACCTTTTATGCCAAGGGCGCTCCAAGGCAAATCAATGCAAAAAAAGAGCTTGAAATTTTAAGCAAAAATGAACTTTTTGGAGATTTTGGAGAAGCTAAAATTTATGTGGTCGGTGCAGGTTTAACCGAAACAAAAAAAGGCTCGAAAAGCGGCTATGTAACGCCACAAATTTTAAATTCATTGCGTGAATTTTGGAACGATTATTTTAGTTCATCAAATGCAAATTTGGTAGAAATGGGAACACCTGCTTTAAAACGAAGCGTAAAGTAAAGTATGCGCTTATAACTCTTTGCAAAAAGGTAAATTTTTAAAATTTCCTTTTTGCTTTTGACAAAATTCAAAAACTTGCTTATAATTCAAGCCGCTTTTACGGCTAAATTTAACAACGATAAATCCAAAAAAAGGAAATAAAATGGATGATATTGAAAAAACTCTTTGGTATTTTTTGTTTTGCGAATACCTAAATCCAAGCAAACTAAAAGAGCTAAGTAAAGAACAAGAAGATAAAAATAGAATAGTTTTTGAGACAAATTTCGAAAATCTATACTCACAAATCGATAAATACAAAGAAGAATTTATTAAGCTTCAAGATAAAGCAAAAAATGAGTGCGATAAAGACAAAAAAGAAAAAAGACAGGGAGACTATGAACTTTCGATTAAAATTTATGGCGGATTTTTTTATATCGGGCAGATTTCTAAACAAATCGAAAAAGTCGTTGGCTCGCACGAAAAAAACGCCGAAGATTCCTATACAGAAAGCCCGATTGACGAGGAGATAGCGGCATCGTATCAGATTAAACTAAGCACAAATTTAAACCAAAGCGATATTTTTGATGTGGCAAAATTTGAGCAAATTTCAAAAGATAATATTTTTATCTCAAATACTCCGGCGGTAATGAAAAGATTTATCCAAACAAAGGGTTTGCCAAACGACACTTCCAAAAAGCTCGAAAAGGCTTTGGAAGATTTAAAATCTGTGGTTTTGGGGATTAGGCAAGAGGGCGAGCTTAGGGATTATCTCTCACAAATCGATAAGATGATTATGAGCGAAATTCACTCCAAACTTACCGAGGATATGATAAGCGATTTTTTTGGCAACCAAAAACAAATCAGGGTTGAGATAAAATTTGCTAGAAACTGGCAAAACGACGCTTTTAAAGGATATCATCGCGGCGCTTATAGTGCAAAGGGCTGAGGTTTTAGCATCGCTTGGGGCGGATGAAATTTTGATAGAATCAGATAAGGCAGATAAATATGGTCCGCTTTTTTATAGCTTAAATCCGAAACTTACTGGATATGAAATTGTCGTAGCTTCTAGCAATAATGGCGCAGTGGAAAATATCAGCAAGGAAATCCCGGTCGAAAAAAGTATAGATAAAAAATATTTGCCAAAAGCAAGGGAATTGGATTTTTTCGCGCATACGGCCAAGGGGCTTTTGGGTATCGGAAAAGCGGCAAATAGCGAGGAACAAGAGGCTTGGGGGCTAATGTGCGCTACTCTTGGGAAATCGAGTAATATTTATAATTTCACTCAAAATTTTATATGGGGTAAAGATACAAAACTCATACAAGAAGATGATGAGATAAAGAATTTGAAATTAGAAAGAATAAAGGTATGGAAAGAATACGAAAATGGTAACAAAAGCGATAAGGGACTTTACGGAAAATATATGGAACTTAAAAAATCAATCGAAAACCATGAAGAAAAAATATACCTAAAAAACAAAAAAGAATTTGAAAAAGTCAAGGCTGAATTTAAAGAAGCAAAAAACCGATATGCTGGTATCTTGCAAAAATTTAATAAATTGGTGAAATTTATAGAGAATTATCCAAATAAGAAGAAAGCATTGCAAAATAAAATTTCCGAGTATGAACAAATAGACTTTGCCAGCGAATTTGCAAAATTTGACGAAGCTATAATTGGCTTTGATACTAAAATTTCGGATTTAAACGCAGAGTATAGCCAATTAGAAAATTCTAAAAATTTTATATTGCAAGCAAAGCCAGAAAAGCCATTTTTGTTTTTTATTCACCAGATTTTTAACACTGCTACCTACAAAGAATATAAGCGCAAAGATGACGAATTTAGCACTAAAATTTATGAAATCCAAAACAGATATAATGAAATTTTGCAAGAAAAAAGAGCTTTGGCAAAGGAAAAATCCGAGCAAGAAAAAGCAAAATTAAACCTAAAAGATAAAGAAAACGAGCTAAATTCTGCAAAAAATGAGTTAGAAAATTTAAACAAAGAATTACAAAATAGCCAAAATGAAATCGCTTTAAAATTCGGCGAAATTTTTAAAACCGATGAAAATGAGCGCGAGAAATCATCGCCATTTATGAAAAGTGATAATGGCGCAAAAACCGAGCTTTTTGAGGCTAGGGTAGAACTGTTTTTCAAGGCTTTGAAACTTCATAAAATGGCGATTTTAGCCAATGCGTCAAAATTTAACGCTAATTTTCGTAAATTTACATTTTTAAATAAAAATATGGATTTGCAAAGAAGCGAAAAGGTTGAAATTTTTAAATCTCTGTTTTTTTGCCGTGCCTGTGGTAAGCTCGACTTTTGCGGCGTTTGGGCGATGTTTTAGGGATTTTGAGTGCGAGGATATCGGGTATTTGTTAATCGACGAAGCAGGGCAGGCGGCGCTATCAAACGCCGTAGGCGCTCTCTGGCGCTCTCGCCATGCTGTCGTAGTAGGCGATCCGCTTCAATTAGAGCCTGTGGTTACACTGCCTGCTAATTTGAACAAAATTTTGCTGAAAAGTTTTGGTATAGATGATAGCCTAAATCTAGCTACCGCCTCTGTGCAAGGGCGGGCTGATTTCCATGAGAAATTTGGCACTTATATTAATGGTCTTTGGGTTGGTTCGCCACTTCGTGTGCATAATCGCTGCGATAATCCTATGTTTGAAATCGCAAACGAGATAGCCTATGAGGGGCTGATGATTTGGGGGCGAAATAAAAATAAGGGTAAAAATCCAAATTTAAAGAGCGTTTGGGTCGATGTCAAAAGCACAAATTTTGTAGAAAATTTTAGCGAGCAAGAGGGCAGGAAGGCCCTTGAAATCGTGAAAAAAATCCTCAAAGCTGGCAAAGTAGATCCAAATGATAAAAATGATAAAATTATCACGCAAGACGATATAAAGATAATCTCGCCATTTCGTGGCGTAGTAAAAGCTATGAAGGCAATAGCGCCAGAGTTAAAGGGCAATATCGGCACAATCCATACAATGCAAGGCAAGGAAGCAAAGGTGATAATCTTTGTCCTTGGTGGTGCGAGCGGGGGCGCTAGGGCGTGGGCGGCAAGCAAGCCAAATCTGCTAAATGTCGCCCTAACACGCGCCAAAAACTATATTTATATCATTGGCAATAGGGATAACTGGAAAGATTTAGAGTATTTTAAAGACGCAGCAGATAAGCTAGAAATCCGTATAATAAATGAAATTTAGGCTTCAAATTTAGCCTAAATTTTAAATTTAAAGCTTACTTATAGTTTTTTCATAATCATCATCAATCAAAACGATTTTCTCGCCGTTGTTTAAAAAGCCCTTTATAAAATTTTGATTATCCGCTTTTAAATTTTCTTTTGTGCAGGTCGTATCATCAAGCCTATTTTCTATATCACAGCTATGTTTTTTGATTTTATCAAAATTTTCATCGATAAATTTATCGCTCATCGCTAGGGCTATAAAACGAATTTGGCGCAAATATTTTTCACTAAAATCGCTCCGCCAAGAAAACGGCACATAACAACCTTCGATAATCAAATTTTGCCCATTTTCTATGGCGGTTTTAATTATTTCACGCACGATTTGCCACAGATACGGCGTTAGTGCTTCATCGTCATTTGGAGTGAGATTTGTATTTTTTGAGCGAATTAGCCCCATTTTTAGGTGGTCGATTGAAAAAGACGAAAATTTATAAATTTCAACCATTTTTTGTGCTAAAAGCGTTTTGCCAGTATGCGAAGCGCCCGTTATGAGTATAACCATTTTTTGCCTTAAACAAGAGCGATTTTTTTGGTTTCAAATTCGCCTGAGAAAAAATTTAGATAATAAAGCGTGTCTTTTTTCACGCTCAAACCCGCCAAATAGCGCAAAGCTAAATTTGCCGCAAAACTCGCCGCAAACATAACGATAGGCGCAGCAAGCCCTGCTGGTGCCACTGTCGTAGTGGGGAAAAATTTAAAATCGCTTTTTTCGATGAAGCAGACTTGCACCTGCCAACTATCAACCGAAGTAAAAATCCACGGTGTCTCCGTTTTTTTCGCAAATTCATCGATTTGCATACGCGTGGCAAGATTATCGGTCGCATCTAAAATCAGGTCAAATTTATCCGCGCAACTAGCAAAAAATTCATCAGCTTTCATTTTGTGCGTATTCACACGCACTCCATCGTATCGAGCCTGGACGCGCTCTTTGAAAACATCGGCCTTGTATCGTCCCTCATCGCTTAGCGAAAATAAAATTTGCCTGTGGATATTATGAAGCGACACTGTGTCGAAATCGACAATGTCAATCCGCCCGATCCCGCTGGCTCCTAGCGCATACGCAAATGAGCTTCCAAGCCCGCCAGAGCCGATGATTAGGACAGATTTTTGCGCTAGGGAGTTTTGGGTATCCTCGCCCCAGAGCTGGATTTGTCTATGGAAAAATTTCACGCAAAGCCTTTGTTTTTCAAATTTGCCTTAAAGCCCCAAAATTCCGTAGCTTCGCGCACGATTGCTGGGTCTATTTCGCACATTAGCGCGCCCTCTTCGCCCTTTAATTCGTTGATAATCTCGCCGTAAGGATTCGCTAGGAAACTGCCGCCATAAAATTTAAAGTCCATATCGCCGAATTTCGCCTCACCTATGCGGTTTGTGCGCACGATATACGCCGAGTGCGTGAAGGCTCGCATTTTAAGCAGTTCTGCCCAGCGCAAATTTGACTCAAATGTCGAAGCTGTGGGGATTAGCACGCAATCTACGCTTGCGTGGTCGAAGCGCTGCCATACCATATCAAAATGCGCTTCAAACCCAAAACAAACGCCAAATTTAACACCCTCGACCTCAAAAATCAGTGGCTCGAATTTGCCGTTTTTGTGAATTTTGGCGTTTAGGAAAAACTCGTCCTCGTTCCAGTGCGAGTAGTTTATCAGCATAGTTTGATTGTAAAATTTCACGCCAGAGGGGCTAAAATGCGCGCAGGATTTGATCCATGCGATTTCGCTAGCCTCGCTCCCGCTTTGGCGAATTATGGGCGCGATGATGTTTAGGTCGTATTTTTTGGCTAAATTTTGCATTAGCTCCATTTTGTGTTCGCTTTGTTTTTGCGTGATTGAGCTTGGCATGTGTTTTAGCTCGGTAAAAAACGAATTAAGCGTGTATTCGCCCAAAACCACGATTTTTGCGCCGTTGTCGTGGGCTATTTTCATATAATAATCAATGCGATTTTCGCTCATCGAAAGCGTGGCGAGTTGTAGGGCGCAGATTTTAATCATTTTGCGCACCTTCGTTTATTTGCGTGATTTCAAGCTTGGCGTTTTCTAAAATTTCCTTCGCCTCTTTTAGCAGGCAAATTCCGCTTTTATACAGCTCTACGGAGCGATCTAGCGTGATGTCTTTATCATTTAAGCTCTCTAATAGCTCGCCTATTTTTTTCATTTTTTCTTCAAAATTATCTTGCATCTAAAACCCTTTTAATGATATAGTCAAATTTTTCCACCTCGACCAAAAATGCGTCGTGCCCGTAATCGCTGTCGATTTGCGTGTAAAACACGCGCTCTTTCGCGCCAAGATCAATCATGCATTTATACATTTCCTCCATTAAATTTGGCGGAAACAAAATATCGCCAGAAAACGAAATCAAAAATAGTTTCGCGCGGATTTGCGCCATGGCGTTTTTTAGCGAACCATAATGCCTCGTGCAATCGAAAAGATTCATCATTTTTGCGATATAAAGGTAGCATAGCGGATCGAAGCGATGAGAGAAATTTACCCCATTGTAGTCTAGGTAGCGATCTACTTGAAATCTGCCGTCAAGCTCGTAAAGTCCGTCAGTTTCTACATAATTTCGCCCAAATTTTTCGTTCATCGAAGCAGGGCTTAAAAAGCTAATATGCCCAGCCATGCGACCTACCGCCATGCCATTTAGGCCTGATTTGGCGATTTCATCTTTGTCATAATACCCGCCTTTGAAATTTGGATCGCTCTTAATCGCGCTGATTGCGATTTTATTAAAGGCGATTGCCCAAGGTTGCGTCGCATAAGTGGTAGCTAGTGCGAAAATATTTTCGGCGAAATTTGGGTATTCGATTGCGTAGCACAGAGCCTGCATACCGCCTAAACTCCCGCCGATTACGGCTTTTACCCGCGAAATCCCAAGCTCGCTTAGCAATCTAACCTGCGCCTTTACGACATCTGAGATTACAAGCACGGGAAAGCGTGTGCGATACTCCTTGCCAGTGCTATCATCGATATCTAGCGGGCAGGTCGAGCCAAAGGGCGATGAGAGGATATTTATGCAGATGACGAAAAATTTGCTCGTATCCACTGCCTTGCCATCGCCGATTAGGTTGTCCCACCAGCCAGCCTTGCTTTCATTTTCGTATCTGCCAGCAGCGTGTGCGCTACCGGTTAGAGCGTGTGTGATGACAATGACATTTGATTTATCGGAATTTAACTCGCCGTAAGTTTCGTAAGCTAGGTGAAATTTAGAAAAAACACGACCGCTCTCTAAATAGAGCGGTTCGTCAAAATAGTGGGTTTTGGTTTGGATTTTCACTGATTAACTCGGTAGTTTGGCGCTTCTTGCGTGATGATGACATCATGGACATGGCTCTCTTTAAGTCCTGCGCTTGTGATTTCGACAAATTCGGCTTTTTCTTGCAAGGTAGGGATATCCTTGCTTCCGCAATATCCCATAGCGCTTCTTAGACCGCCTACTAGCTGGAAGATTACATCTTTTAGCATACCAGCATAAGGGACGCGTCCTTCGATGCCTTCTGGGACGAGTTTTTCTTTGGCGGTGCCTTCTTGGAAATATCTATCTGAGCTTCCTTTTTGCATAGCGCCAATTGAGCCCATACCGCGGTATGTCTTATACTGGCGACCTTGGAAGGTGATTAGCTCGCCAGGAGTTTCGTAGCACCCAGCTAGCACGCTTCCCATCATTACTGAGCTAGCACCCGCTGCTAGGGCTTTGGCGATTTCGCCTGAGTATTTGATACCGCCGTCTGCGATGATTGGAACGCCAAATTTAGCCGCTTCGTTTGCGCAATCTACAATTGCGGTAAATTGTGGCACGCCCACACCTGCAACGATTCTAGTGGTGCAGATTGAGCCCGGTCCGATACCGACTTTTATCGCGTCTGCGCCAGCTTCGGCGATATCTTTGATAGCCTCTGGGTTTGCTACATTTCCTACTACGACATCGACATTTAGCTGTTTTTTAAGCTCTTTTAGGGTGTTTATGATACCTTTGGTATGTCCGTGAGCAGAATCCATTACAATCGCATCTACGCCTGCTTCGACAAGGGCTTTTGCACGATCAATCTGACCTACGCCAATGGCGGCTGCTACGCGAAGTCTGCCATAAGCGTCTTTGTTTGCAAGAGGGTATTCGATGCGTTTTTTGATATCTTTAATGGTAACTAATCCCTCCAAATGGTTGTTTTCATCAACAATCGGAAGTTTTTCTACCTTGGTGTTGCGGAAAACTTTCTCAGCGTCATCTAGCGTCGAGCCCTTTTTGAGCGTGATTAGTGGCATTTTAGTCATTTTATCGCCAACGCGCGCTGAGGTATCGCTTTCAAATCTCAAATCGCGGTTAGTTAAAATTCCGATTAATTTATGCTCGTCATCGACGACTGGAATTCCGCTAATGTGGTATTCGGCCATTAAATTTAGCGCATCTTGCACGCTGGCTGTGGCTTTGATAAAAATCGGATCGATGATGACGCCACTCTCGCTTTTTTTCACTCTTTTAACCATTTTGGCTTGGCTTTCGATATCCATATTTTTGTGGATTACGCCAATCCCGCCAAGGCGAGCCATCATGATAGCTGTGCGATACTCGGTAACCGTATCCATAGCAGCACTCACAAGTGGCGTATTTAGAGTGATATTTTTGGTAAATTTTGTCTTTAAATCCACATCTTTTGGTAAAATTTCAGAGTATTGTGGCACCAACAAAACATCTTCAAATGTCAAAGCTTTTTTCAAAATTTTCATCTTAACCCCTTACGATTGTTTCTAAATTTAACCCGCCATCAAGCACCGTTTGTTCGTCATAAGCGCGTCCTATTAGCTGTGCGCTGATATTTAAATTTTGTGAATTTCTAGCTACTGGCACGGAAATCGCTGGAAGTCCTGCTAAATTTACGCCGATTGTGTAAATATCGCTAAGATAAGCTTTTAGCGGGTCGTTTAACTCGCCAAATTTATACGCCACATCAGGCGCAATCGGCATAAAAATCAAATCAGCCTCTTTTAAAATTTCCTCATATTCAGCCTTGATAAAGGCTCTGGCTTTTTGCGCTTTTATGTAGTAAGCGTCGTAGTAACCGCTACTTAGCACAAATGTTCCTAGAAGCATTCTGCGTTTGACCTCGTCGCCAAATCCCTCGCCACGGGTGTTTGCGTAAAGTTCGTTTAAATTTGACGCCTTTGCGCGGTTTCCGTATCGCACGCCGTCATATCGGCTTAAATTTGCGCTAGCTTCGGCTGTGGCGATGATATAGTATGTGGCGATATCGTATTTGGAATTTAGCAAATTTTTATAAATTATCTTGTGTCCGAAGCTTTTTAACTTCTCGATTGCCAAATTTAGCGCAGTTTTAATCTCGTCGCTAGCTTCGTTTAGGTAGTTTTCGATAACTGCGATTGTAAGTTTGCGCTCGCTATTTAATTTATCAGCCGTGCTGATAAACTCGCCAGCGTAGCTTGTGCTATCCATTTCATCGTGTCCTGCGATGATATCGTATAAAATCGCCGCGTCCTCGACATTTCCTGTGATTGGTCCGATTTGATCTAGGCTAGATGAATACGCTCCAAGCCCATAGCGGCTAACCCTGCCATAGCTTGGCTTAAATCCAACGCAACCACAAAAGGCTGCTGGCTGGCGGATAGAGCCACCAGTATCGCTTCCAAGGGCTGCGATGGCTAGACCTGCTCCCACAGCAGCGGCACTTCCGCCACTGCTTCCGCCTGGGACGCGAGTGTGATCGAGCGGATTTAGAGTTTTGCCATAATATGAGCTCTCAGTAGTGCTTCCCATGGCAAATTCGTCCATATTGGTGCGACCAAATGGAGCTAAATTTGCCTCTTTTAGCTTTTTGATTACGGTTGCGTCATAAGGCGCAATGTAGCCTTGCAGGATTTTAGAACCTGCCGTTACGCTCCAACCTTTGACTTGAATATTATCTTTAATCGCGATTGGCACACCTGCGCCACTTTCGTTTAATTCCTCTCCACTGAGTTGTTCGACATACGCGCCAAGGTTTTTATTGGCTATGATTTGGCTTTTTAAATCTGCGCGAAGTGCCAAAATTTCGCTAGGGCTCAGTTTCAAAGCCTCTTTTAAACTTATCATTTTTTATCCTTAAATTTTATTACAAATTTTATTCCCACGCCTATGCAGACAAAGATTAGCGCGATTGTGAGAACTACTATACTAAAATGTTGAGGCGAACTAAGCATTTAGCACCTTTGCACATCTTGGGCATAGGCAGTCTTGCTCTTTTGCGCTAAATTTCCAGCACCTTGGGCATTTAAATTTATCAGATTTTACAAGGCGGAAAATTTCATCACCTATGCGAAATTCTGCCAAAGCATTGTCGCTGTTGCCATCTAGCGATGTTACATCACTTACCATAAACCAATCGCTCACGCCCAAAATATCGTAAGATAAAATTTCATTTGAGCTAGTTTGCAAAGCGAGTTCTAGGGTCGATTTGATGATTTTGTCTTTTTTGAGCGCGTCGATGATTTCGAAAAATTTCTCTCTTGATTGCTCTAAAATTTCATCGTATTCGACAAAATCGCTAAATTCAATCGGCGCATAAACCAAATCAAAAGCGTCTTCTTTGCCGTTTTTAACGATACTTGGTGCGTATTGCATTACTTCATCAATTGTGTAAGTTAGCGTAGGTGCAATCAGAGGCAGTAGCGCTCTGGTGATTAGCACTAGCGCACTTTGCGCACTTCTGCGTCTTGGCTCGTCGATATGGTCGCAGTAAAGGCGGTCTTTGATGATATCAAGGTAAATTCCGCTTAAATCTGCGCTTAGGAAATTTAGAAGTTGGTTAAATCCTTTTGAGAAATCATACTCTCTAAAACTCTCTTCAACTGCGCCAAAAGTCCTTACTGCGCGGGTTAAAATCCACTTATCAAGGGTTGTGAAATTTGAAGTTTCAAGCTCTTCTAAATCGCTAACATTTGCTAGCAAAAAGCGAATTGTATTGCGAATTTTGCGGTATTGCTCGCTGACTTGTTTTAGGATATTTTCGCTGATTTTCAAATCTGTGGAGTAATCACTCAGCGCAACCCATAATCTCATAATTTCCACGCCGTATTCTTTGGCGACTTTTTGTGGAAGGACGATATTGCCCACGGATTTGCTCATTTTTTGACCCTTCTCATCGACTGTAAAGCCGTGAGTTAGGACACTTTTATACGGAGCGAACTCATTTACAGCGCAACTTAGCAAAAGTGAGCTTTGAAACCAGCCTCTGTGCTGGTCTGAGCCCTCTAAATACATATCGGCTGGAAACGCGCCTGCGTCGTATTCGCCGCTTTTTAGCACAGCGTTCCAAGTCGAGCCACTATCGAACCAAACATCTAAAATATCGGTAACTTTCTCTAAATTTTCAGGGTTGTAGCCAGAGCCTTGCGGTAAAAGATCGCAAATTTCGCTATCCCACCACGCATCAGCGCCTTTGGCTTTGAAAATTTCGTATAAATAATCCATTATTTTTTCATCGAAAATCGGCTCTTTTGTCGCTTTATCACGAAAAAATGCAATCGGCACACCCCAATCTCTCTGCCTTGAAATACACCAATCAGGGCGGTTTTCAATCATCGCTGTGAGGCGATTTTCGCCAGTGGCTGGGTAGAATTTGATTTTTTTGATTTCGCTAAGCGCGATCTGGCGCAGTGTTTTTCCACCGCTAAATTCTTTATCCATAGCGATGAACCATTGCTTTGTAGCGCGGTAAATTACTGGTTTGTGCGTGCGCCAGCAGTGTGGGTATGAGTGGGTAAATTTGCCGACTTTCACCACTGCATCGCCAAGAATTTCGACGATTTTTTCATTTGCTTTGAAAATGTGCATGCCGACTATTTCATCTACGACGCCAGCCCTAAATAGCCCCTTCGCGCGCAGTGTTTCATCAAAACACCCTGCCTCATCGACTGGCATTAGCACCTCTATGCCGTATTTTAAGCCCACGAAATAATCGTCCTCGCCGTGTCCTGGGGCGGTATGAACTAAGCCTGTTCCGCCGTCCATTAAGACATGTTCGCCTAGGATAAATTTTGAGCTTCTATCATTTAGCGGGTTGATTGCGTATAAATTTTCTAGCTCTTTTGAGCTAAATTCTTTTAAAATTTCGCCATTTGTGATACCTGCGCCGATTAAATTTTCTAAAAGCGGTTTTGCAAGTATGAAATTTTCGGCTGTTAGGACATAGGTTTCGTTTGGATTTAGGCTGATTGCGCCGTTTGCTGGAAGTGTCCAAGGCGTAGTCGTCCAAATCACGGCTTTTGCACCTTTTGCGCCGATTTTGGCATTTGCTTCATCGCTTAAATCGAAAGCCACATAAATCGAATAATCCTCTTTGTCCTTATACTCGACCTCCGCCTCAGCTAGCGCGCTTTTTGCTGCCCAGCTCCAAAATACAGGTTTGCTTCGTTCGATTAAAATACCCTTTTTAGCGATATTGCAAAGGGTTTTGTAAATTTCAGCTTCAAAGTTAAATTTCAGCGTCAAATATGGATTTTCCCAATCCCCAATTACGCCAAGGCTTTTAAATTCATCTCTTTGGATATCGATAAATTCTTTCGCGTGTGTGCGACAAAGCTCGCGGATTTCGTGCTTGGTAGCTGATTTTTTCGCGTCGCCCATTTTGATTTCTACTTGTTGCTCAATCGGCAAGCCGTGGCAGTCCCAGCCCGGGACATAGCGGATATTTTCACCGAAAAAATAGTGGGTTTTTGTGATAATGTCTTTTAAAAATTTATTTAGCGCATGGCCGATATGCAGGTGTCCGTTGGCATAAGGTGGGCCGTCGTGGATATTAAAGCTAACGCCCGCGTTTTTGCGTTTGGCTTTCATTTTTTCATAAATTGCTCGCTCGTTATACCAGCTAGAAAATCGCGCTGGTTCGTTCGCTGGGAGTGAGCCTCGCATAGGGAAGTCCGTAGTAGGGAGAAAAAGTGTTTCTTTGTAATCCATAAAAAACCTTTAATTGTGTTTTAAAAAATTTGGTAAGTGTAGCAAAAAGGCTTTTAAAAAGGACTGAAAATGCAAGAATTTTTTATGCTATAATGGCAAAAATTTAAAGGTCGAAATTTATGAAAAATGTGATTTTAATCATCGGCGAAGCTATCCGCTATAATCCGCCATTTTTTAGCTATATTTTGCGCGAATACGAGCAGGTTTTCGGCGTGATTGATGATATTAAATTTATAAATGAAAACGATAAAAATTTGCCATTTTTGATAGAAAAAATGCTCGGCAAATACGATTATATCACGATTTTTGCGACAAAAGTGGCTTATGCAATCGCAGGGAAAATCCTCTCCACGCTCACGCTTGATACTTTGGAGCTTAAAGATTGTGGCACGCTAGCCCCCTCAGCAGCTAAATTTGTGGTAAAGGATAGTTTTTTGCTAGATATTAAGGGTTGCCTTGTAAATGTGCTAAAAGCAGACCCCTTGCAAAAACTGCCCCAAATTTTGCAAGATCCCCTAAACGAGGGCGAGGGGTTTTATCTATTTGACACAGACTATGCGAGCGCAAAAGCTAGACTTGAAAGCCTAGCGTTAAGCTATAAAATTTCATTTATCATCAGCGAATACAGCTCGTTTTTGCTCTTTGTGCGCGCTAGCGAGCAAAAATTTGGCGCGCTGGATAAATTTTTAAATAGCGTGAGCAAATACTACGCAAACTCATTTATCGCGCCTAAAAATTTCATCTCTCACGCCGTGGAGAAATTGCGAGAAATCGGGGCGAAAATCACATTTGCAGAGAGTTGCACGGCTGGACTTTTGGCGGCTAAATTTGGCGAAATAGCCGGTGTGAGCGATATTTTTGACGGCTCGGTGGTAAGCTATGCAAACGAGATAAAGCGTGCGTGGCTAGATGTGAGCGATGAGGTTTTGCAAGATTACGGCGCAGTGAGTGAGCAATGCGTCGCAGGTATGCTTAGCGGGGCATTGGAGAGTTCGGGGGCGAATTTTGCCCTAGCCATTAGCGGGATAGCTGGACCTGGGGGTGGAAGCGATGAAAAGCCCGTAGGAACGGTGTTTATCGGGGCAAAAGAGCTTGGTGGGCGACAGATAATCGGCAAATTTCACCTAAACGGAGATCGCAACTATATCCGTGAAGAGGCCGCAAATATCGCAGTTTGCTTGCTTTTGAAATTAAGAAGTGATTTATTTTTAAACTAAGGAGAGAGTATGAAAAAATGTGGAATTTTGCTTGCTTGCGCGCTTATTTTTAGTGCGTGTAGCGACAGTGACAAATCTAGCCAAAACGGCCTAGATATCGAGAAAGAGATCGAAAAAAAATCTCAAAAAATGGTTGAGAAAAATGAGCCAAAAATACAGATAAATTTGGATAAAAATTTATCAGCTAGCGCTAGCGAAAGCGCCCCTAAACCTGCGCCAGAGGCAAATTTGAGCCAAAACGCTAAACCAAAGGTTCAAATCGAGCTAGTGCCAAAGCCTGAGGGCAAAATTTCAAAAGATATCAACGAAACGATTGATGAATTTGCCGCAACGGCTAAAATTTTGGGCGAAAATTTGGAAAGATTAAGCAAGGAAGCGCCGAAAATTTTAAACGAATTTGCCGAAAAAAACGCGGATAAATTAGAAGATTTAGCCAAAAAAGGCGAGAAAATTGTGCGCGATTTAAACGGCTCATTAGGCGGGATTGAAAAGGATTTAATGGATTTAGCAAAGGATGCAAATTCGAGTTTTGGACAGATTTT
This sequence comes from Campylobacter sp. JMF_01 NE2, assembly GCF_027737365.1. Classification (NCBI taxonomy): domain Bacteria; kingdom Pseudomonadati; phylum Campylobacterota; class Epsilonproteobacteria; order Campylobacterales; family Campylobacteraceae; genus Campylobacter; species Campylobacter sp. JMF_01 NE2. The sequence goes on from NZ_JAOVTR010000003.1 coordinate 40,074, forward strand.
AAATATCTTTGGCGATATGATTAATAATGGCAAAAAAATTGAAAAACATTATGAAAATTCGCAGGGAGAGGATTTAAAAATTTAAGTCAAATTTGCGTAAAATACAGCGAAAATTTTAACCATTTTAGGAGGCAAAATGTATAAATTAAAGCACCTGCTTAGCACGCAAGATTTAAGCGCAGATGATATTTACGATTTCATCGCTTTGGCGAAGGATTTTAAGGCCCTAAACCGCTCAGATATCAAAAAATCAGACTCTTTGCGCGGAAAAACCGTGATTAATGCTTTTTTTGAAAATTCCACTAGAACGCGCATTTCCTTTGAAATCGCTGCCAAACGCCTTGGCGCGGACGCTATAAATTTCAGCGCAGGTTCAAGTAGCACCAAAAAGGGCGAAACTCTAATCGATACGATAAAAAATATGCAAGCCATGCGCAGTGATATTTTTGTCGTGCGCCACGCAAGTAGTGGTGCTGCGAAATTTATCGCCTCTAACTGCGACGCCTCGATTGTAAATGCAGGAGACGGACTAAACGAGCACCCTACACAAGCGCTTTTGGATTTGCTCACAATCCACGAAGCCAAGGGCAAATTTGATGGGCTTGAAGTCGCTATTATCGGCGATATTTTCCGCTCTCGCGTGGCTAGATCTGATGCGTGGGCGATGAAAAAACTAGGCATAAATGTCAGACTCTTTGGTCCTCCGATGATGCTAAGAGACTGCGAGGCGTTTGGGTGCAGGATTTGCAAAAGCGTCGAGGAAGCAATCGAAGGCGCAGATGTGATAATAATGCTAAGAATTCAATTAGAGCGCCAAGACGGCGAGCCAAGCTTTCCAAGCGTTAGGGAGTATAGTAAATTTTTTGGATTAACTGCTAAGCGTATGCAGGTAGCCAAAGAGGGTGTGATTATCATGCACCCAGGTCCGATAAATCGTGGCGTGGAGATTAACTCAGATGTCGCGGACGATCCGCGATTTACCTGCATTCTCGATCAGGTCGAAAACGGTGCAGCCATGCGTATGGCGGTGCTTCACACAATAAATTTAAATAGGAGCTTGTAATGAAAATTTTAATCAAAAATGGCACCGTTATTAACCACGACAGAAGCGAAAAGATAAATGTTTTAATAGAAAATGACCAAATTTCAGCACTTACAAAGGACGAGCCAAGCGCAGATAAAATCATCGACGCGACTGGCAAGCTTGTCATGCCGGGGCTAATTGATATGCATGTGCATTTTAGAGATCCGGGTTTTGAGTATAAAGATGATGTCATCACTGGTAGCGAAACAGCCGTAGCAGGGGGCGTAACGACCGCTATGCCTATGGCAAATACAAACCCGGTAAATGATAATTCTGCAATCACAAAGGCAATGATTAAAAAAGCGCGCGATAGGGGGCTAATCGATCTGCTTCCAATCGGAGCGATTTCACAGGATTGCAAAGGGGCGAAAATCGTCGAAATGGGCGATATGATCGAGGCTGGGTGCGTGGCATTTAGCGATGATGGACTTCCGGTTACCGATAGTTCAGTCATGCGACAAGCCCTCGAATACTCGGCGCATTTTGGCTCTTTTGTCATAAATCACAGCGAGGATTGCTCGCTTTGTCATGGTGGAGTGATGAACGAGGGTAGGGTGAGCGCGCTACTAGGGCTTAAAGGCATGGCGAGCGAAAAAGAGGAGATTATGGTTTCGCGCGATATTTTGCTTGCTAAAAAAACGGGCGGACACCTGCATGTGGCGCATGTAAGCTCGGCGTGGTCGCTAAAACTCATCGAACAAGCCAAAAAAGAAGGCATAAATGTAACCTGCGAAGTTACGCCACACCACTTCACTTATGATGAGAGCGAACTTATGGGCTATGATACGAATTTTAAAATGTCCCCGCCACTTCGCACGAACGCCGATGTAGAGGCTATGCGAGATGGCTTAAAAAACGGCTTAATCGATGTTATCGCCACAGACCATGCACCGCACAGCTGGGACGATAAATTTGTCGAGTTTGACAAGGCTCCGTTTGGGATTTTAGGGCTTCAAACGCTCGTGCCTTTGACGCTAAAATTAGTTGATGAGGGCGTGATTGATTATGAAAAAATGGTAGCTCTCACCTCGTATAATCCAGCCCAAATTTTAAAACTCTCTGACAAAGGCGAAATCGCTGTCGGAAAGCTAGCCGATATCGCTATAATCGACCCTGAGCTAAGATACACTTACGACGCGAAACTCAACAAGTCAAAATCGTGCAATTCGCCACTTTTTGGCAAAGAGCTAAAAGGTGCGTGCGTGCTAACGATAAAAAGCGGAAAAGTAGTGTTTGACTTCCCAAATGTGGTAGCGTAAATTTCAAATTTAACCCAAATTTGGGTTAAATTTGACCTTTTTTAAATTTTAAATTTTAAAAATTCTAATATAATTCTTTTAAAAATTCAAAGGTAAATTTATGCAAAATATCTACATTATCGGCGATGTGCATGGTTGCTACGAGAGTTTAATGGCGCTGATTGCGCGCTTGCCGGCGAAATTTGATAGCAAAATTTGCTTCGTGGGCGATTTGTGCGATCGCGGCCCTCAGAGCGCCAAAGTCATCGAGTTTGTGCGCTCGCACGGCTATGACTGCGTGCGCGGAAACCACGAGCGCAGATTTTTGCTAGCAAAATCCAGCGCGCAAAGGTGCGTGAGAGACCGCGAAATCGTAATTGGCGCAAGCGATGATATCAACTGGATTGCCAAAAGTGGTGGCAGCGATACGATGAAATCGTATTTTGCGCCCGAATTTAGCGCGCTTTTAAACGAGCATTTAGAGTATTTGCAAAGCTTGCCCGTGTTTTTGCAATACGACATTTTCGACGAAAATTCTCGCTCTCTCGTGGTCTCGCACTCGGCTGTGGGAAATATGTGGAAGCTTCGTGACTTCGTGGCGGTAAAGGACGATTTTGAGGCGCATGTGTTGAGCGGGCGCGACGATTTTACCGATAATGCGGGCATTTTCAATGTCTATGGCCACACGCCACAAGATGAGCCATTTATCAATGATTACAGCGCGAATATCGATTTGGGCTGTGTTTTTAAAAAGCGCGGTTACAAAAACGCCCGCCTTTGCGCTATGGAATTCCCCTCTAAGCGACTTTTTATCCAAGATTGCATTGATTTTTAAAATTTGCTTTTTAAAATTTGCTTTTTAAATTTCCGCTTCGCAACTCCCAAACACTGCCCCGAAATTTTAAACTCATAGATTGCTTCGAATTTGCTACGCAAATTCTCGCAATGACAAATCAAGCGTAAATTTTGCCTAATTTGTTATTGCGAGGAGCTGTTTTACAGCGACGAAGCAATCTACGAATTTAAAATTCCTTGCGCTAAATTCGCTGTCATTGCGAGCTTTCGCAGAAAGCGAAGCAATCCAGAGAAATTTAAATTCAAAATTATACTTAAATTTAGCATTGAATTATTTTTTAAATTTTAGGCAAAATTTTGCTTTTCTCGTAAGGGGGAAGGGGGCTTGAATTGCGAGGTCGCTCCCCTTCCCCCTTACAAACCCCCAACCCCCGACGACGCTTTACAAGGTGGCTAAATTTAGAAAAACTTCGTTTTTCTAAATTTAGCTGGTTTTATTTTACGGAAATGCTTCGCATTTCTTTGCGATTTCGGTGCAGTGTTTTTGAATTTGCGAAGCGGAAATTTAAGAATTTAAAGAATTTAAAAAGCCCCTTGCGAAAATTCACAAGGGGCGAGGCGAAATTTACGCCAAATTTAGCGAAATTTTACTCTTTTTCCAAAAAAGTTTTATAGATAATTCCGCCGATTGCGCCACCGATGATTGGCGCTACCCAAAACAGCCATAACTCGCTAAGCGCCCAGCCACCTTGGAAAAGTGCCACGCCAGTTGATCGGGCAGGATTAACTGAGGTGTTTGTAACTGGGATTGAGATTAGGTGGATTAGGGTGAGGGCTAAACCGATTGCAATCGGTGCGAAGCCACTTGGCGCGCGCTTATTTGTCGCTCCCATGATGACGATTAGGAAAAACGCAGTAAGCAGGGTTTCTGCGATTAGCGCGCTTAGCATTGAATATCCGTTTGGTGAGTGTTCGCCGTATCCGTTGGTCGCAAATCCTGCGCTGATGTCAAATCCAGCCTTTCCGCTTGCGATTAGATATAGCGCACCGCCTGCTGCTATCGCGCCTAGCACTTGCGCGATGACATAGCCTGCTAATTCGCTAGCTTTAAATCTGCCACCGCATAGCAAGCCCACTGAAACTGCTGGGTTAAAATGTCCCCCGCTAATGTGTCCAAATGCGTAAGCACCGCTTAGCACGGTCAAACCAAAGGCGATTGACACGCCAACAAATCCGATATTGTATGCGGCGAAAATCGCGCTTCCGCAACCGCCAAATACTAGCCAAAATGTGCCAAGAAACTCGGCCAAAAGCTTTTTCATAAGCTCTCCTTTGAAAAAATTTGCAAAAGCGCGTATTTTACTCCGTTTTGGTAAATCAAGGATAATTTTTGGCTAAATTTAATGGCTGGTTAAATTTAAGAGCGTAAAATTTGGAGAAATTCAAGGAGAAAACATGGTTTTATGCGTGGAAGTGGCAGGTTATATCAGCGAGAATTGCTATTTTTTTATCGACGAGGCGAGTGGAGCAGGGTTTGTAATCGACCCTGGGGCGCAAGCGGACAAGCTTTTGGGGATTATAAAAGAGAGAAATTTCAAAATCGAAAAAATTTTGCTCACTCACGGACATTTCGATCACATTGGCGCAGCTAGCGAGCTCTCGCGGGCTTTGGACGCGCCGATACTCGCGCACGAAAACGCAGGTGTGTATCTGGGCGAGCCAGACTATAATCTATCGAATTTCACGGGCGAAGAGATAATCATAGATGATTTCACGCCCCTAAAAGATGGCGAAATGGTCGCGCTAGCTAGCGGGGCGTGCGAGTTAGCTGTGATTTATGCGCCAGGGCATACGAGTGATAGCGTGGTGTTTTATAGTAAGGGGCAAAATTTGGCGTTTTGTGGGGATTTGATTTTTCGCGCGGGCTTTGGGCGCACGGATTTGCCGGGCGGGGATAATAGCGCGCTAAAAGCTAGCATAGAGGGCAAGATTTTTACCCTGCCAGATGATGTGGTTTTATACTCGGGACATGGAGAGCCCACGAGCGTCGGGGCAGAAAGGGCGAGGTTTTAGCGAAATTTTCGTTGATTTTACATGTAAAGAAATGCGAAGCATTTCGTGGCAATCGCCAAAAGTAAAATAACAAATTTGCAAAGAAATTTTTATAAAAAGAAATAAAAGTGAAAAATTTATTTAAAAAATTGTTCGATACCAAATTTAAAAAAATAAGTTGGTTTGTTGCAATTATAACGATTATTTTATGTCTTGGTTTTATTAGAATTGTGCCAAATTATTCTAAAAAATACGACTTTGAAATAGTGAGTTTGTGGGATTACAACAAATATAATCGGGGCTATTGTTTAGTAGAAAATAGGATTTTAGATAAAGAAGAGTTGTATAAAAGAGCCGTTGTGGAATATTTAAAGAAAGAATTAGAAATAGAAAATAAATTAGACGAATATAGAATTAAGACACTAGGTAAAAATAAGCGAGCAAATAGTATAGATATAGGGTATTATAAATTTGACGATGATATAAATTTAGATAATTGGATTTATAAATTAAAAGAAGCATACGATAATAGGGATATTTATGCAGATAGCGTTGCAGGAGATTTAATTTTAAATATATTAAAAGCCACGCAAATAGACCCAAACCAATATATATCGGTAAATTTAAAAGAGATGACGGCAGGTTTTGCAAGACCGATTTTTTTCTCTGAGTATTTTGGTCGTAATCGTGTTTTATTAGACAATTTTATATTATTATGTGAAGATGACATTATTGATATTTTTAATGGTTATTCACTTTTTGGTTATATTGGCGATAAATTTAAAGATAAAAATATTATAGGAAACGAGTTAAAAAAATATAAATACAAACAAAAATGCAATCTAAAATATTCAAAAAAAATAGATAATTGCGGACATTTAGATTATGGCGATATGGAAAAAATATTTTTAGAACAAAAAGAATATTTATTTGGCTAATATGCAATAAACTAATTTTAAAGTCGTAGATTGCCACGAATTTTGCTAACGCAAAATTCTCGCAATGACAAATTAGGCGTAAAAATTTTAAATTTTAAAATTTCGGTGCAGTGTTTAGCCAAAAATTTTACCGCAAATCGCACATACCCACAGGGCGAAATTTAGGCTTAGAGTGAGCATTACAGCGGTGCTGGCGGTATCTTTGGCGGCCCCTGCAAGCGGGTGAAAATCGGGGCTTGCTAAATCAACCACGCGCTCGATTGATGAGTTTATGCACTCGACAACCAGCGTAAAAACCGCGCCAAAAACCAAAGCCAAATTCCAAACTAAGCCAAAATTCCAAAAAAATAGCGAAACCAAAAGTGGCGCAAAAACAAAAATTTCTAGCCGAAAACTTCGCTCACTACGCCAAATTTCAACTAGCCCCGCCAAAGCATAACCCCAGTTTGCGAAAAATTTGTATTTTGGCTGATTTCTCATTTTTTTCCTTTTAAATTTTAGTTAAATTTAGGCATAATCATAGCCAAATTTTGATAATTAAAGGGTAAAAATGAAGCTAATGAGCTGGAATGTAAATGGGCTTAGAGCCGTGCTTGGCAAGGGCGCATTTGCATGGCTTGATGATGAAAAGCCCGATTTTTTGGGCTTGCAAGAGATAAAAGCGAGCGCAGAAAATATCCCAAAAGAGCTTTATGAGCTGGGATTTTCGCAGATTGATACGAACTCAGCCACGCGCGCTGGGTATTCTGGCGTGGCAAGCCTAGCTAAATTTGCTAGCAAGGTTAGCAAATGCAACTTCGCTAGCGACGATGAGGGGCGGGTTTTGGAGCATAGATTTGGCGATGTGGTGCTACTAAATATCTACTTCCCAAACGGCCAAAAGGACGATGAGCGTCTAGCTTATAAGATGAAATTTTACGCTGATTTTTTGCGCTATATCGACGAGTTGGTCGCGCAGGGGCTTGGCGTGATATTTTGTGGCGATGTCAATACCGCTCACAGGGAAATTGATCTAGCAAATCCAAAGGCAAATTCGAAAATTTCTGGCTTTTTGCCTATCGAGCGGGCGTGGATCGATGAGGTGATAAATCACGGATTTGTTGATACTTTCCGCGAAATTCATGGCGATGAAAAAAATGCGTATTCGTGGTGGAGTTATAGATTTAATGCACGCGCTAAAAATGTCGGCTGGCGGATTGATTATTTTTTTATCTCGCAAAATTTGCGTTCGCGCCTCAAAGACGCCTTTATCCGCGCTGATATCACAGGTAGCGACCACTGCCCAATCGGCATTGAGATTGATTTGTAAAATTTAAATTTAAGGGGAAAAAATGTTAAGCGATATCGAAATTACGCACAATGCGAAGCTTAAAAAAATCACAAAAATCGGCAAAAAACTAGGTTTGAAAAAAGATGAAATCGAGCCTTATGGATTTTATAAGGCAAAAATTCCGGGGCGCGAGTATAGCACGCACGGCGAAAAAGGCGCACACAGCGCAAAGCTGATTTTAGTTACTGCCATTAGTCCTACGCCTTATGGCGAGGGCAAAACCACGACCTCAATCGGTCTAGCTGACGCGATAAAATCTCTTGGCAAAAGCGTGGCTTTGGCACTTCGTGAGCCCTCTCTGGGTCCAGTATTTGGCATAAAAGGTGGCGCAGCAGGTGGGGGATACTCGCAACTCGCACCCATGGAAGAGTTAAATTTGCATTTCACGGGCGATTTTCACGCCATTACTAGCGCAAATAATCTAATCAGCGCGATTATCGACAATTCGATTTATCAAGGAAATCCGCTAAAAATCAAAACCGTGCTTTGGAAGCGTTGCATGGATATGAACGATCGCGCACTGCGCCAAATCACCGTAGGGCAGGGCGGTAAATTTGACGGCGTAGAGCGCAAAGACGGCTTTAATATCACCGCAGCTAGCGAGATTATGGCGATTTTGTGTTTGTCGAAAAATTTGGCAGATTTGAAGGAAAATATCGCAAATATCATGGTGGCTTACGATGAAGATGATAAGCCGATTTTCGTGCGGGATTTGGGTTGCGAGCAGGCTGTGGGCGTGCTTTTAAAAGAGGCAATTAAGCCAAATTTATTCCAAAGTATCGAGCATACGCCTACTTTCGTGCATGGCGGGCCTTTTGCCAATATCGCTCACGGGTGCAACTCGATAATCGCTACAAAAACGGCGATGAGCCTAGCTGATTTTGTCGTGACAGAGGCTGGATTTGGCTCTGAGCTTGGCGCGCAAAAATTCCTCGATATCAAATGTCCGCGCGCAGGTATCGCCCCTGATGCGGTGGTTTTGGTGGCTACGATTCGTTCGCTCAAATACAATGGCGGCGCAGCCAAAGATGAAATCACTAAGCCAAATTTAGAAGCGCTTATGGTGGGAATCGAAAATTTAGGCGGACATATTGAAATTTTGCAAAATTTCGGTCTAAATCCGATTGTCGCACTGAATAAATTTAGTTTTGATAGCGACGAAGAAATCGAGTTCGTGCGCAACTACTGCACCGCGCGCAGTGTAAAAATGGCGGTTTGCGAGAATTTCGCCAAAGGCTCAGTTGGGGCGACGGATTTGGCAAAACTAGTCCTTGCCGAGTGCAAAATCCTAAAAAATATCAACTACACTTACGATAAAACCGACGATATTAAGACCAAAATCGAAAAAATCGCTACTAAAATTTACGGCGCGAAAGAGGTTGTTTTTGAAGAGGCCGCACTTAGGGCGTTGGAGCAAATTCGCGCGCTTGGGCTTGAAAATTATGATGTGTGTATCGCCAAGACGCAGTATAGTTTCAGCGACGATGAAAAGGCACTGGGTCGCGCGTGCGGGTTTAGCCTACGGGTCAAAGATTTGCAGATTCGCACGGGGGCTAAGTTTATCGTGGCTGTGGCTGGCAAAATCATGCTAATGCCGGGACTTTCCAAACACCCTAGCGCGCTGGATATGAAAATCAGCGATGATGGCGTAATTAGCGGGTTATCATAACCCGCTAGCGGGGCTTTTAAAACACTGCGCCGAAATTTGCAAATTATGCAAATTTGTTCGCCATTGTCATTACGAGATGACGAAGTCGTCGAAGCAATCTACGAGTGAAAATTACCAAAGCGCGAATTTAGTTTCATTGCGAGTGCATACCACGCGCGCCAATCAGTAAAATTTAAATTCAAAATTCAACCTAAATTTTGCATTGAACGATTTTTTAAATTTAGGCAGATAGTCAAAATTCATTTCTGAATTAAAATTTATTAGAATTTCTCTAGATTGCTTTGTAATGGAAATAGTTAGTATAAAATTTTACTTTTTAGAGGAATTAAACCGAAAATTATTAAGTTATTTACCGTTTGTTTTTTTTTTTTTTTGTTAGACTTTAAAAATTTTACTTTTGGAGTTTTTTATGGAAATAATTCATGGTTATTGCGAACAATTAGCTATGACTACTTTATCGCGCACTAGTGTTAGTGTATCATATTCGTCACAGAGTGTTTCAAGTAGTACTTATGAAACTGATAGATATTATTTTAAAATTAATGGGATTAGTGTGTTTAGGGAAGGTTCTGGTTATATAGAAGAGGGCGATTTTCTTATAATGTATGGCTGTAAATATGATGATGGATTATGGCGCCCAAAATTTATAATTAATTGTGATAAAATTTGGTCGAATATAGATGACAAAGATATAAATAGTGTAAATAAAAAATACTCTACGATAGAAATATTGGGCAATGGTAGCATTATTAATGGGATTTTTGCTTTATGTGTTTTAATTGTTTATTTTATTCTTGGAATATATGGATTGATTGAGTTGCTGATGCATCCAAAGGATTATAGTTATGGGATGTGGTTTGTGTGTCTTTTAGGCGTAATAAGTTTGCCATTGTGTAAATTTACTTTATACGCTACTAATTATAAAAACCTCAAACAAAAACAAGATATTATAAGAAAAATGTTAGAATTACTTGGTCGATATAAACAAGGAGAATTTGACTATGAATACGAATATGATGAAGATGATGAATAATAATGAAAATTTTATAAATTTTGTTAAAACAGGACATTAATTTTTAGACTTATAGATTGCCACGCGCGCGGTGCGCGCTCGCAATGACAAATCATGCGCCAAAAACGCCTTTTTAACAAGGCAAAATTTCGGGGCAGGGTTTGGGGGTTGCGCCAGCGAAATTGGGAAATTTTAAAATTTCAAATTCGCCAAATTTAAAATTTATCAAAATTTATTTTTGAATTAAAATTTAACTATTCTTCGGTTTTGTAAATTTTATTCGAAAATCTGCGGTGTTTGATCTGCAAATAGAGCACAAAAACGATAAACAAAATTGCCGTTGCGATGATATAGTAGCGGTTTTTAAAGATTATCGCGCCGTTTATGAGCCCAGAAAAAAGTGCTAAAACCACGGCTGTGAGAAACGGAAAGCGCACGGCGTCCTTTTCTTTGATTGCGATTATCACAAGCGCAAGGGCAAAAAGCGCGGTATTTAGCAAAATAGCTAAAATTTTAATCTCGGCAAACAAATTTGGATTTGTCCTCGAAATGCCGTAAAGTGCGAGTGCGCCGAGGGCAAAAAGGATTAGAATTATTAGGATTAGTTTTTTCATTTGATAAGTCCTTTTTTGAGTTTGCGAATCAAAAAGCGCGATGGCATTAGCTCGTTTGCGATCGAGCGTGGCACGCAAAGCGGGCGAGAAAGTGCATAATCGCATATAAGCTCCGCGCCCAAAACTGCGGTGCTTAGCCCGTGTGCGCCGTGCGCTGTGTTAAGGTATAAATTTGGGATAAATTTGGCGCGTCTGGCGGATTTTTTGTTTTTGCTCCATGGCAGATCCTTGAAATCTCGCGCCAGACTTTCTGGCTCGCACACTGGGCCAATTAGCGGAAATCTATCGCCACTATATCCTCTGTATCCGACCTTAGAGCCGATGATTTTGGCCTTTTTGCTCAAAAACTCGCCGACGCTTTCTAGATTTTTGACATCGTCGATTGCTCTTGCTTCGTCGTGGTAGCACTTCCTATCGTAAGTCGCGCCGATGAGTTGCTTTTTGCCCACGGCTGGGCAGATGTAGCCAGAGGCACTGAGTGGAAATTTGGTTTTGATTAGCGGGCGAATTAGCGTGGTTTGACCGCGAACGGAGCTGATTTGCACGCTAGGATCTAGGTTAAATTTGGTATCTTGCGATACTGCGCCGCGACCGAAAAATTCCTCGCTCTCGCTTCCTGCGCAAAGGACTAAAATATCGCAAAATAGGCTTGCGCGATCTTTTAAAATCACTTCGAATTTATCATTTTGCTTTTTGAAATTTAGCATTTCGTGGTTAAATTTGACGCCGAGTTTTTTGGCGAAATGTTTGCAGAGCTTGTGCGGGTGGGCTAGGACGGCGTTTTTTATCATTATGCTTGGATATGGTTTTGAGTGCGCTTTAAATTCGTAAATTTCAGGGTTTCCTGCGCTTTGATACCTTGCTAAAAGCTCGCTATCATAGGCAAAATCCTGCGCCCCAAGCAGGCTAGCTAGCTTTTTGGGAGCGTGTTTGGCATAAAAGCTAAGAGCCAAATCAAATGCGTGTATGTGCATTTCTCCAAGCTTCACGCCCTCTTTGGTGATCAGCGGGGCGCACACACCTGTGAAATTCCCGCTACCATTTAGCCCAGCTTCGCTTCTTTTGTCTATCACGCTGACGCTAAAACCTGCCTTTTTAAGCTTAAAAGCCGTGCAAAGCCCAGCAATTCCTGCTCCCACGACAATCGCTGTGGGGGTTTGCGCCTGCGGTGCGGTGTTTTCGTCGTATGAATTAGGGTCGTATAGGCAGTGCGTGGCGGATAAATCGGCGAAATTTGAAAACTGTATTGGCAAAATTTCTGGGTAATTTCTGGCAAAATAAAAATTTTTTACTTCATCATCTTCGCGCAAAAATTTCGCTCTAATCATGTGGCGTTTGGTGTCGAATCCGTCTGTTTTCTCGACGAAAAACCCTGCTTCGCGCAGTGATTTTGCCACCCAGCCAGCGCTTGTGTATGTCGCTAAAATCGCGCCCTTTTTGCAAAGTGGTGTAAGGGCGGCAAAAATCTCTTTGCTCCAAATGGTTTCGTTTTTCGCAGGTGAAAATCCGTCTAAAAACCACGCATCGGCCTTGAAATCAAGCTCATTGATTAGCTCACTAGCCTCGCCAATACAAAGATCAAGCGTGATTTTTTTGGAAAAATTTATGCGGTGGATTCCCTTGGTAAGGGGCGGGAGTTTTTTGATTAAAATTTTAGAAACTGATGAGAGTTCGCTAAATTTCGCCCAAATTTGGGCTAATTCGTCCTTGCTAAGCGGATTTTTTTCGATTGAGACAAAGTGTAGGCGTTTGTTAAATTTAAGCGCCTTTTTTGCGCAGAGCAAAAAGTTGCGCCCCACGCCAAATCCTAGCTCGCCGACGATGATAGGCGCATTGCTCGCAAACGCCGTATCCAGCGCGCTTATAAAGACATATTCACTCTCGCCAAGAGGATTTTTGAAATTAAAATAAAAATCCTCGTAAATTTCACTAAATGGTGCATCGTTGATAAATTTCATCACTTATTCTTTTGAAAATACGCATCTACGCCGTTTGCGATACCTTGGGCTATGCGGTCTTGGTATGCAGAGGTGCCTAGGTTTTTGCCCTCACTTGGGTGTGAGATATAGCCCATTTCTACGAGCACAGCTGGCATTGTAGCCCCCACTAGCACCCAAAACGGCCCCTCTCTGACACCGCCGTCTTTGCTTTTGTAACTTTTTTGGACGGAATTTAACATATAGCTTTGAATATCGATTGCAAGTTTATTTGAGGCGATGATTTTTTCTCTATTTAAGAAATTTAAAAATGTCTCTTGCGAAAAGGCGTTCATATCCTCCATGTCGCCTTGGTTTTCAAATGCTGCGACATTTTTGCTACGCTCTGATTTGGCTGGGCTTAAAAAAAATGTCTCCACGCCACTGAAATTTGGCGCTTGTTTGGCATTTGGCGCGGCGTTTGCATGCACCGAGATAAACATATCGGCATTTTTTTTGTTGGCGAAAGCTGTGCGGGATTTGAGGTTGATAAATACATCGTTGCTTCTGGTATAAAGCACCTTGTAACCGCGTTTTTGAAGCAGTGCGCCAAGTTTTTTGGAGGTTGCAAGAACGATAGTTTTTTCCTTCAAACCATTTCCGATAGCGCCACTATCTTTGCCGCCATGACCTGGGTCTATGACGATTAGTTTGCCTTTTGTAGATTTGTAAATTTTATTCGTTCCGCTTGCCTCGCTTTTGGCTGAATTTACCTGAGTAGCTTTTGCGCTAGTTTGCGCTGGCATAGCGATTTTAGTCCCTGCTTTGGCGATGATTAGCTCATTGCCAAAAATTTCAATCTTTGGGTTGAATTTTTGGTTGTGATTTAGCACGACGCGGGCGATTTTGTCGTTATACTGCGAAGTGCGAACTTCATCTACGAAACTGCCCGTTAATCTCGTGGTGTGTGAGCTGTTTTTGGCGTTGAAGTCTAGGACATAGCGATAAACTTTATCTTTGTTAATTACGAAATTTTTATACTCGCTGTGGTCTAAATCTCTATTAAATTTCACCCTGACGCTATTTTCATCGCTACTGATTGATTGCAAAATCAAGGGCTTTGATTTGTCGATTTTCGTGCTATTTGGCGTGATTTTGCCTGAGTTTAAAAACTCCAAATCAGCCTTGCTTAAAGTTTTTTTAGCGTCCGTGATAGATGGCTTGTAATCGGCCTTGGCGCCTAGTTTTTCTAGCTCGGATTTATACACAGAGTAGTTTGAATACCCCAGCACCTCGCTACTATAAGTTAGCCGTTTTAGGACGCTAATTTTGGTTTTTTTATCTTTATTTGAAGTGGCGGAATAAATTTTTTTAAGCTCGCTGTGAAGCTCTTTTTTTGCGGTTTTGCTAGCACTGACATAGTTTTTGTCAAAATTCGCAAAAACGCTACTGGCGTTCGCGCCAAATGCGAAACTTACGCTAAAAACAATAGCGCATAAAATTTTAACTATCTTCGCCATTTACGAGTTTTTCCATTAATTCTTTTACAGAAATGATTTCATTTAGCTTCCAGCCGTTCGCGCCTGTGAAAAACAGCCCGCTCTCTTGTCTGCCAAGATAAGCATCGCTTAGGCGATCTGCTATGCAGTATCCGACGAGTTTGGCGCCTTTGCCACGCTCGCAAGGTGCCACGCAGTTGCTAACGCATGAGATTTTCGGTGCGCTTCCAGCAGCAATCATATCTTGCAAATTCGTATGAATTCCGCGCGCAGGGTAGCCTACTGGGGATTTTAGAAGTTTGATATCTTCTTTTGTGGCTTTTAGTAAGACCTCTTTAAATTTCTCGTGGGCGTCGCACTCAAATGTCCCGATAAATCTAGTGCCCATTTGAACGCCGTTTGCACCAAGACTTTTGGCTTTATCTATATCGTTTTTGTCCCAAATTCCACCTGCTGCAAATAGCGGGAATTCTCCCCAGCTATCGATTTCGGCTCTTACTTGCGGGATTAATTTTTCTAGCTGATACTCTGGGTCAGTGCATTGCTCGTAGGTAAAGCCCTGATGACCGCCACTTAGTGGGCCTTCTAGCACGACGCCATCAGGCAGGCGGTTGTATCTGCCACTCCAACGCTTGGCTATGATTTTTAGAGCCTTGGCAGATGAAACGATAGGCATGAGAGCCACATCTGGGAAATCGGCGGTAAATTCAGGCAAATTCGTAGGAAGTCCAGCCCCGCTGATGATGATATTTATCCCAGCTTCGCAAGAATCCTTTACAATGCGCTCATAATCATTAGCCGCGCACATGATATTCATCGCTAGTGGTGCGTCGCCACAGATTTCGCGAGCGTTTTTTACTATTTGAGTAAGGGCTTTTTTGTTATAAAAATTTAGCGAAGAAAATGGTCTATCGTGGATACACTTTTCCGAAAATTTAAGGTCGTCATAATATCCAGTCCCTACCGAGCTAATCACGCCCAAACCGCCATTTAAGCTGACATTTCCAGCTAGCTTGTCCCAGCTAATCCCTAGCCCCATTCCGCCTTGGATAATAGGGTGTTTGATCTCGTATTTGCCGATTTTAACGCTCATTATCTTACCTTTAATTTAGCAAATTTTTTCTTTCCTACTTGTAAGGTGTATTCGCCAGCACTTAGTTGGAGTTGCTCGTCTGAAATTTTGGTCTGATCGACGCTGACGGCGTTTGATTTGATTAGGCGTCTTGCGTCCGAGCTAGAAGTGGCTAGCTTGCAAATAAGTAGAGCTTTGACGATCCACGCTGGCGCTGAAACGCTAAATTCAGGGATTTCTGCTGGAAGCTCGTTTCCGCCATGAACTCTATCGAATTCCTCTTTTGCCTCTAATGCGACATCTTCATCGTAAAATCTCGTAACGATTTCTGTGGCAAGCTCCTCTTTTACGGCTTTTGGATGCACAGCTTCATCTGCTACGAATTGTTTGATTAGTGCGATATCTTCGTTGCTTTTTTGTGATAGTAGATTATACCAATCCCACATCAAATCATCGCTGATACTCATTACCTTGCCATACATATCGTTTGGAGCGTCTGTTACGCCGATATAATTTCCTAGGCTCTTGCTCATTTTATTTACCCCGTCAGTGCCTACGAGAAGTGGCATCATAACGACGGCTTGTTCTTTGCCTACATTATAAACTCTTTGGAGTTGGCGTCCCATAAGAAGGTTAAATTTTTGATCAGTGCCGCCAAATTCGATATCGCATTTCATACATACGCTATCATAGCCTTGCAAAAGCGGGTATAAAAATTCGCTAATGCTAATTGGCATTTCGGCCTTGTAGCGTTTCTCGAAATCATCTCTTTCTAGCATTCTGGCTACATTAAATGTGCTTGATAGCTCGATTACACCGCTAGCACCTAAGCGATTTGTCCATTCGGAGTTGAACATTACCTTTGTTTTTTCTGGGTCTAAAATTTTAAAAACTTGCTCTTCGTAGGTTTTGGCATTTTGCATTACGACATGGTGAGGAAGTTTTTTTCTAGTTTCGCTTTTGCCTGTTGGATCGCCGATTTGAGCTGTGAAATCACCGATCAAAAACTGTACGATTGCGCCGTGTTGTTGCAAAAATGCGAGTTTATTTAGCACGACAGTGTGTCCTAGGTGTAGATCTGGCGCAGTCGGATCCATGCCGATTTTTACCAAAAATGTTTCGCCACTCTCGTAAAATTTAGTAATCAAAGCTTCAATTTGCTCTTCGCCTATTATCTCGCTTACTCCGCGTTTGAAATTTGCCATTATATCTTTAATGTCAGCCATTTATTCTCCCTTTTATTAGTTTTTATACACATCATCTAATGATATAAAATCAGCGATTTTATATCTATTTTTTAATCTGTCTTTGATATAAGTGTGGTCTAAATTTTCGTTTAATTCTATAATGATTTCGAAAAAATCAGACACAGCTTCGTTGTTTTCGTTCAAATTTATAGAAACTAAATCGACGCTTAGTTTAGCCAAATATGTTAAAAACTCAGCCAGTGAGCCCCGTTTGTTTTCGATATTTAGTATGATTTTATACCTGTGTGGCGCGTTTCGCGTCCATTTGACGAAAATCATCTCATCGCTTTTCATCAAATTTGCCGCTCTTTCGCAAAGCTTGTGATGAACCGTGACATTGTGTCCGTTGCGAAATCCGATGATATCGTCCCCGCGCTTAGGATTACAGCAGTAATCAAACTCTACTTCGTTGATTTTGTAGTTTGAATACACCACGATATTGTCGAATTTTTGCTTTTCGACGCTGTATTTATCGCGGAATTTCATATTGAAAAGCTTCTCTTTGAGCGGGTATTTTTTCAGCGCATTTACGACATCTTTCAAAAATACCGAATCATAGCTTGCTTTGCCGACTTTTTTGATTAAATTTTCTTTTTCTACCCAGTTTATCACGCTCTCTTCGGTCGTGGCGAAAATCGCACTTAAAATTTTAATCGCTACTTCTTGATTTACATCGCGAATTTTTTGTTTGCAAAATGCCTTGATTGTGGCTCTTGCTTTTCCTGTTTTGACAGAATTTAGCCAACTACAACGATAGTGCGGGTTGTTTCCTGTGATGATATGGACGATATCGCCGTTTTGAAGCTCGGTTAGAAGCGGGACCTTTATGCGATTGACAAAGGCTTCGACGGCTTTAAGACCGACTTGTGAGTGTATTTCATAAGCGTAATCAAGCGCAGTCGCACCTCGTGGGAGCGTGAAAATTCCGCCCTTTGGCGAATATACTGCGATATCCTCGATATATAGGCTATCTTTGGCATATTCGTATAAATCATCAGCGTTTGAATCATCGGCTTCTTGCAAGCCAATATCGCTAATCCAATCAAGCTTAGGATTTAGCGAGCCTGAGTATTTGTATTTCCAGTGCGCAGCCACGCCAAGCTCGGCTGTGTTGTGCATCTCTGTGGTGCGGATTTGGACCTCGACTATCATGCTGTCGTTAAAAACGGTCGTGTGAATCGTCTGGTAGCCGTTTTGTTTAGGTAGGGCGATATAGTCTTTAAATCTCGAAATCAAGGGGTTAAATTTGGTATGGATTACGCCAAGAGCTAGATAGCAATCCATCGGCTTTTGCACGATTATGCGGATAGCTAGCAAATCCAAAACCTCTTCAATCGAAATGCCCTTTCTTTGCATTTTTAGGTAAATTGAATAGTAATGCTTCATACGCTTTTGAATTTCAAAGCTATTTTCGCTAAATCCGTTTGTAAGCAGATACTCGCTAATCGTTTCGCTAAATTTGCTTAAATTTATTTGGAGCTGTTGTTTATGCTCTTCGACATAGTTTGCGATTGTGGCGTATTCTTTTGGCATTACATATTTGAAACTTAGATCTTCTAAGATATTTTTAATCGATGAAATTCCAAGCCTGTGCGCGATTGGCGCATAAACTAGAAGCGTCTCTTCGCCTATGCGTTTTTGCTTATCTGGGCGGAGTGCTTCTAGGGTTAGCATATTATGGAGCCTATCGCAGAGTTTGACCACCAAAACGCGCTGATCTTCGATAGAGATCATCAGCATTTTGCGAAATGTCAGAGCTGTGGTGCGAAGCTTAGCGTTTTTATCGCCAGAAGGGGCTAGTTTATCCTCGCGGATATTTACGATTTTTGTCATACCCTCTACGATTTTTGCGACATCTTCGCCAAATCTATCCCCGACTTGCTCGGTGCTAAAATCCGTATCCTCGACCACATCGTGCAAAAGCGCAGAAATGACCATAGCGTCATCACCGCCCATAAACGCGACGAAACACGCTACCAAAATCGGGTGGATTGCGTATGGTTCGCCACTTTTGCGAAACTGACCCTCATGCTGCGTAACGCATAAATTTATCGCATCTACAAGTAGCGGGGTCGGCTCTTTTAGGCTATAAAGTAGCCGTTTGGCGTCCTCGATCTCTTTTGTTTCGACAATATCTTCGATAAGGCTTTCTAAATAGCCGTCACTAATCCTTGTCAATGATTCCATCTAGGGTAATCTTACCTTCTGCTAATTCTAAAATCGCAATATCTGCAAATTTCATATTGCGTGTGTCGATGTTTTCGACAAGTGGAGTTGCCCCAGCGGCAAGCTCTTCTGTGCGTTTAGTAGTCATTAGTGATAGCTTGTAGCGATCGCCACCTGTGACTTTCAACGCTTTTGCTATGATTTGTTCTGTTCTCATTAATTCTCCTTTTTTAGTTTTTTACGATTGAACATTGGCTTAAATCGCCGTTATTGATGATTTTGTGTAAATTTCCACTCTCAAACATATTGCATACGATGATTGGAAGTTTATTATCCTTGGCTAGGGCGATTGCAGTATCGTCCATGACCTTGATATTATCGTGCAAGGCTTGATCGTATGTAATGGTATTTAAAAGCACTGCGTCATCGAATTTATGCGGATCTTTGTCATAAATTCCATTTACCTTTGTCGCTTTGATAATCGCGTCTGCGCTGATTTCGACCGCGCGCAAGGTGCCAGCTGTATCAGTGGTAAAAAATGGATTTCCAGTGCCTGCTGCAAAGATTACGACCCGTTTTTTCTCCAAATGTCTTTTGGCTCTGCCGATGATGAAGGTTTCGCAGATCGCTTCCATTTTTATCGCGCTTTGCACGCGCACATCTATGCCGTTGTATTCGAGTGCCTCGCGCATAGCGATTGCGTTGATTACGGTTGCTAGCATGCCCATGTGATCGCCACTTGTGCGTTTGATGATACCGCCAGCTGCCGCGCTTACGCCTCTGATTATGTTTCCGCCACCGATTACGATACCTACTTCGATACCGTTATCGACGAGCTGTTTAATCTCTCTGGCTATAAATTTTAAAATTTCACTATCTATTCCAAAACCATCTTTTCCAGCCAGTGCCTCGCCTGAAAATTTAACGAGCACACGATTAAATTTTGCCATTTTAATGCTCCTTGAAAAAATTTGATTATGTTATCTAAAACTCGTTTAAAAATAGCTTTTTACGCCGTTTTAAATAATGCCAAAAATTTATTCACCCATAGTTTTTTAGGCGTGATTATCTCGCTAGGGCTTGCGTTTATGGCGTGATACACACTTGCCCCGCTTAGCGTGGCGTAATAGCGGATTATCAGGCGTTGCAGGTGCGGTTCGTAGCTAGGAATAAACCAGCCGTTGTTTGAAATCGCCACGACAAATTTTGGATTATCGCTGTAAAACTCGCCCCTCGTCGCCTCATAGCAAATCGCGCTTTTTACGGGGATTTCTTTGATTGTATAAAAACTAAAATTTGGCGCAATCGAAAAATCGCTAGCCCCGCCTAGAAATGTGTTATTCATAAAATCTCTAATCGGCGCAGGCAGGGGCACTTGCTCGCCAAAAGGCACCAAAATGTGCTTGTCAAATCTGCGCAAATTTCCGTTTTCAAAAACATACGCGCTGTTGTAAAATTTAGACTCTTCATACGCCTCAGCACCAGCTACAATCGAAATTTTATGCGATTTTTCTAGCAAAATTTCCTTTAAGGCTTCCTCGCGGTTTAGATACAGCGCAAATGCGCTCTCTGGCAATACTATCGCCTCGTAGCCACTTTCTATCGCCTCGTCTATTTTGGCTAAATTTTCTCTAATTGCGCCTAAAATTTTGTCATTGTCCCAGATGTCAAATTGTGAAATTTGCGAGTTTTCAAGCTTGATTTTAAGTGGTAAAAATTCAGCTTCTTTTTCTTTAAATTCTAACGCGCAAATCAAACAAGCGCAAAAAAGCAAAATTTTGGCTTTGTGCCTAAATTTTATCAAAATGCAAATTCCAGCCAAAATCGCGCAAAATGCGAAAATTTCGGCTCTAAAAATGCCGTGTGAAAACAAAAGCTCGAAATTTAGCCAATCAAAGCCAAAAGGGTGGATAAATTTCAGCCCCACCAAACAGAGCGCGCGCGCTATCGGCTCATCAAAAATGGCAAAAATACGAAAAATCGCCCCCGCAATCAGGCAAATTCCTAAAATTTCAACTGGGATTAAAAACGAAAGTCCAAAATAAATCAGGCTAAAACTAATCCAATAAAACCAAATCGCGCCGATAAAAAACCCAAACCAAAACCAAATTTGCTTATTGCTTTTTAAAAGCACAAATAGCGCAAAAATCGCGATTAGTGGCGAGAAAAATTCAGCCAAAAGCGATAAAATTCCACCTAAATTTTGGCTTAAAATTTCAACAAATATAAAATTTGAAACTCCAAGCGCAAGAAAAAAGCCGTTATTTATTTTATTTAATGTAAAATACTCTCTTTTTAAATTTTTTACAAAGGAAAACGATGGAACAAGGGAATCTTTTTGGAACATTATTACCTCTAATTGTCTTTGTTGGGATTTTTTACTTTTTGCTAATCAGACCGCAACAAAAACAAGCAAAAGAGCATAAAGCTATGGTTGATGCGCTCGCTAAGGGCGATAAAATCGTCACAAGTGGCGGACTAAAATGCACAGTCGTAAAAACAAGTGAGGATTTTATCACAGTTAAGCTTAATGATGATGTTATCGTCGAACTAGACAAACTTTATATCGCAAGAAGGTTAGATGCGTAGTAAGATTACATATCGTTTGATTGCCTTTTTAGTAGCGGCAATTTTTAGTTTGATTTTTGCTATGCCTTCGATTTTGCAGAGTGAAAAGGGCGATAAAATCAACCTCGGACTTGATTTGCAGGGCGGTCTTCACATGCTGCTCGAAGTCCAAAGCGACGAGGCGATAACTTCGAAAATCAAATCAATCGCAGCTAGCGTAAATTACGCTGCTAAGCGCGATGATTTGCTAATGGACGGCTTGAAGCTTGATAGCGATTTTTTCGAATTTGAAATTTTAGACCCCGATGAAGCGCCTAAATTTGACGCTTTGTTACACTCTGCTGCTAGTGGGCTTGAAATCGCCAAAACTGGCGAGAAATACCGCGTGAGCCTAACGCCAGAGGAGATCGCTAGCACCAAAGAATACGCGATCGCTCAGGCTGTGGATACTATACGCAACCGCTTGGATCAATTCGGCCTTGCTGAGCCAACAGTCGCTAAACAGGGCGAGAGCTATATCCTAGTCGAGCTTCCTGGAATTAAGAGCTCAGAAGAAGAACAACGAGCCAAAGATTTAATCGCCAAAGCAGCGCATTTACAGCTCATGGCACTTGATGAAATTCGCCAAGACAGAGCTCTAACGATGAGCGAAGAAGAGGCCAAAAGCTACGGCGATGTAATTTACCCTGACGCGAAAAATCCAGAATATAAATACCTAATCAATGAAATTCCGGTTTTAGACGGAGCAATGCTAGTCGATGCTAGGGTGGCTTTCGATCAAAACACAAATCAGCCAATCATAAATTTCACGCTTAATTCACAAGGCGCGCAAATTTTCGGCGATTTTACAGGCGAAAATGTCGGCAGACGCCTTGCAATCGTGCTTGATGGCAAGGTCTATTCAGCTCCACGCATTAATGAGCGAATTGGTGGCGGAAGCGGACAAATCAGTGGCGGATTTAGCGTGCAAGAAGCACATGATGTGGCGATTGCACTGCGCTCTGGTGCGCTTTTGGCGCCTGTTAGCGTGAGCGAATCGCGCAGTATCGGACCAAGCCTAGGACAAGATAGTATAGATCAAAGTGTCAGAGCTCTAACTTTCGCGGCGATTGTAATTTTGATTTTTATGGTTTTATACTATGGTATGGCGGGCGTGTTTGCGGACATCGCGCTAGTTGTAAATATTTTATTTTTGATAGCGTTTATGGCGCTGTTTGGGGCGACACTGACCCTGCCTGGTATGGCTGGTATCGTGCTTACCGTGGGTATGGCAGTCGATGCTAATGTCATTATAAATGAGCGCATAAGGGAAGTGTTAAAAGCTGGTGGCTCCATTAGCCAAAGTATCACCAAGGGCTACGAAAACGCCATGAGCGCGATTGTAGATGCAAATATCACTACGCTGATTACTTCGGCTGCCTTGTATGCGTATGGCACAGGCCCTGTTAAGGGCTTTGCGGTAACTATGAGTATAGGTATCATTGCGTCGATGATTACTGCGATTTTGGGCACTCATGGTATGTTTGAGGTGGTAATGGGTAAAATGGAAAAGAGCAAAAATACGAAATTTTGGCTAGGTTACAAAGTCAGAAAGGCGCAAAATGCAGGTATTTGATAGTGATAAAATTTATGATTTTATGAAATTTAGACATATCGCATTTGTGATATCTGCGATTTTGATAATTGGCTCGATTGGGCTATTTTTGATTAAGGGCTTTAACTACGGTATAGATTTTAGCGGTGGAACGCTAATTCAGGTCAAATACGATACAAAAGCCCCGCTTGATGAAATTCGAACTCGCTTTGAAGCGGCAAATTTGGGAAATATAAATGTAACTGAGTTTGGAAGCGATGAGGAAGTTACCATTAGATACTCTGGCAGTAGCGATTCACTGGGCGATAATCCAGCCTTAGCAGCGCAAGAAATTTTAAAAGGAAGTGGAAATTTCGAGGTTCGCAAGGTCGATGTGGTGGGTCCAAAGGTCGGTAGCGAGCTACGCACAAAGGGAATTATGGCTGTTTGTGTATCGTTTGCGCTGATTTTGGTTTATATCACAATTCGCTTTGAGTGGAGATTTGCGATTGCGGCGGTGATTTCGGATTTGCACGATGTCATTATCGCATGTGGTGCGCTGATACTATTTAAAATCGATTTTAACCTTGAAATTTTGGCCGCACTTCTTACGATTATGGGTTATTCGCTAAACGATACTATCGTCGTTTTCGATAGGATTAGAGAGGGTGTGCGCACTAGCAAATCCATTAAGCTAACCGAGGTTATCAACGAATCGATCTCAGCTACGCTTTCAAGGACATTTTTGACATCATTTACGACCTTGCTTGTAATTGTGATTTTGTTCGTTTGGGGTGGAGCTATGATACATGGATTTAGCCTTGTTATGCTTGTTGGCGTCGTGGCTGGAACATTTAGCTCGGTTTTCATCGCTGCACCGCTTTTGATTTTATTTGGATTCGATGTGGAAAAATACCGCGCGTTTTTGGCTGATAAACAACGACGCGCCAAAGAAAAAGAAAAAATGCGCGCAATGTATGAAAAAGGCACTGTATAAGGATAGAAAATGAACTGGGGAAGAGTAACTTACATATTTTTTGCTTTGATGAGTGCGACTACAATCGCTGGATTTATCTACGAAAGACACGAGCTTTTGCTCTTTATCGCTGCTAGTATTAATGCAGTTTCTACGCTACTTAAAGTCGGTGTGCGCAATATGCTCTCAGCCGAGCTTTTCGCAAGCTCGCTTGTGGCTGATTTGCACCTAATTCCAGCGTTTGTGCTTATGATAGTTCATCCAGGCGATCTTTCGGTTATAACCGCGCTTTGTATCGGCGCGCTGATTGCTGTGATTTTCTCATTAGTGCTAATCACCGTAGAATCAGCCAAATCAAAAGATGAATTTTAGGAGTAATAATGGCTTATAATAGCAAAGAGATAGAATTAAAATGGCAAAAAATTTGGAACGATGAGGGCGAAGCAGAGCCAAAGGACGATTATAGCTTACCTAAAAAATATATTCTTTCGATGTTTCCATACCCAAGTGGTCGTATCCACATGGGGCATGTGCGAAACTACGCTATCGGCGACGCGCTCTCACGCTACTACCGCTTGCAAGGATACAATGTGCTCCAACCAATCGGCTTTGATAGCTTTGGTATGCCAGCAGAAAACGCAGCGATTAAACACAAAATTCACCCTAAAAAATGGACTTACGAAAATATTGATTATATGAAAAACGAGCTAGACAGGCTTGGTTTTAGCTTTTCAAAGCGTAGATTACTAGCTACTTCTGATCCGCTTTATACAAAATGGGAGCAGGAATTTTTCATCAAAATGTATGAAAAGGGGCTGATTTATCGCAAAAGCTCACTGCTAAACTGGTGCGAACACGACGGCACCGTGCTTGCAAACGAGCAGGTCGAAGACGGCAAATGCTGGCGCTGTGGCAATGAAGTAGTGCAAAAGCAAATGCAAGGCTACTACCTAAAAATCACTGATTATGCTGGGGAACTGCTTGATTGCTTGAAGGATTTGGAGGGAAAATGGCCAAATCAAGTCCTAACCATGCAAGAAAACTGGATTGGGCGAAGTGAAGGTTTGAAATTTCGCTTCAAATTTGACGATGAAAGCCGTGAGATGCTAGACGGAATCGACGGATTTGATGTATTTACGACTCGCCCTGATACGATTTATGGTATGAGCTACTCGGCTCTTGCGCCTGAACACGCGGTTATTGCGAAGCTTTTGGAGAAAAATTTACTTCCAAAAGATGTAGAGCAAAAGGTTCGCGCGATCCTAAATCAAAGCCCAAGAGAGCGACAAATCGCCGATAAAGACGGAGCGTATCTAGGCGTAAATGTCCTACACCCGCTAACTGGCAAAAAAATCCCAGTGTGGATAGCAAATTTTGTCTTGGCAGATTATGGCGATGGCGCGGTTATGGCTGTGCCAGCAGGCGATGAGAGGGACTTTGAGTTTGCGAGTAAATTTGGACTTGAAATTATAAATATTTTCGAAAACGAAACCCTACCGCATGTCGAAAAAACAGGAATTTACGCAAATTCTGAAATTTTAAATGGCCTAAAATACAAAGAGGCAAATGAGAAAATTCTGCAAATTTTTGAAGAGCGAAATTTAGGCTCTCGCGTGGTAAATTTCAAACTCCGCGACTGGGGCGTTTCACGCCAGCGCTACTGGGGCGCGCCGATTCCTATGATTCACTGCGAAAAATGCGGTTTAGTTGGCGAAAAAATCGAAAATTTGCCAGTTGCGTTGCCTGATGATGTGCAAATCACAGGACTTGGCAATCCGCTTGATAAACACCCTACTTGGAAGCACTGCACCTGCCCGAAATGTGGCGGAAAGGCCGTTCGCGAGACCGATACGCTTGATACATTTTTCGAGAGTAGCTGGTATTTCGCGCGATATGCAAGCGATGAGAAAACTTGGACGAGCAAGGCATTTGACGAGCAGAGCGTGAATTACTGGATGAGCGTAGATCAATACATCGGCGGTATCGAGCATGCGATTTTGCACCTGCTTTATGCTAGATTTTTCCAAAAAGCATTGCGTGATTTGGGCTATTTGCGCGATAGTGAGCCGTTTGCTAGACTTTTGACACAAGGCATGGTGCTAAAAGACGGCGCAAAAATGAGCAAATCTAAGGGCAACACCGTCGATCCTGATGATATCATCGCTACTTATGGGGCTGATACTGCGCGACTTTTCATACTTTTTGCAGCACCTCCTGCAAAAGAGTTAGAGTGGAACGATAGCGCAGTAGAGGGCGCTTATAAGTTTTTAAACCGCCTTTATGAGCGTTCAAGCAATGCGTATAAAACAGATAAAATTCCTAGCATTAACCACGCAAATTTAAGCAAAGATGAAAAATATGCGAGATTAAAAGTCTATGAAGCGCTAAAAAAATCGCACGATGTCTATACGGAAAATTTCGCCTTTAATACCCTAATCGCGGCGTGTATGGAGGCTCTAAATGCCTTAAACGCGCAGGATAACGCTGATATTTACACTGAGGGGTATTTTATTATCCTAAATTTACTTCAACCAATCGTGCCACATATCGCAAGCGAGCTAAGCCAGACACTTTTTGGGCGCAAAAATTTCACAAAAATTGAGCTTTTGCCTGAGGTTTTTGTGAGCGATACTATCACGCTTGCAGTTACCGTAAATGGCAAAAAACGCGCCGAAATCGACGCCAATGCAGACGCGAGCGAGGCGGAAATTTTAGCACTTGCCAAAGAAAATGTCGCAAAATGGTTAGAGGATAAAACGCTAATAAAAGAAATTTATGTCAAAAACAAACTTGTAAATTTGGTCGTAAAGTAGGAAAAAATGAGAAATTTGATTAAAAATTTAGCCGTTTTTGCGTTTGTGGTTTTGGTCGTTGGTTGCGGATATCAGCCAGTATCTAAAATCACTTCGCAGATTATGTCAAAAAGCGTGTATGTCGATGTGCTGATGAGTAAAACTGACCCTCAAAACACAGTGGCTATCAAAGATGCTGTCAAAAGCGGTATCGTAGCGCGTCTAGGCTCAAATTTAGCCGACAAATCTAGCGCCCAAACCTACATCGTAGCTAGCATAAAAAGGCTAACTTTCACAGCCCTTACTTACGATAGATACGGCTATATCACGAGTTATCGTGCAAATTTGACGCTAAATTTCAAAACAAAGCTTAAAAATGGCGAAATTTTTAGCAAAGACTGCGTAGGAGACCATGATTTTTCGGTCTCTCGTTTAGTCAAAAACAAACACGACACAATCTCAGTCATCAGCGACAAAGAGCGCTATGACGCTATCGAAAATGCCTCTACTCAGGCGTTTGATGAGTTTATTTCTGCGCTTGCGATCAAAGGCATACAGCTTGAACGCGCTAAAAACTAGCTTGGTTTTTGACTTCTTAAACGCTCGTCCGATTTATTATAAAAAGATCGATTACGAGCGTTTTCCAACTGCCTTTGAGGCTGTGCGTAGCGCACTCCCGCTAAAAAATATCACCCAAATCATCGGCACCAATGGCAAGGGAAGCACTGGCAGGTTTTTATCTAGGATTATTATGAGTGCAAATGGCGCAAATGGGCGAAATTCGGGCGCTAAATTTAGCGTCGGACACTACACTAGCCCGCATATTATGAGATTAAATGAGCGCATTTATCGCGACGGGCGCGAGATTAGCGATGATGAGTTGCAAGGCGCGCACGAGTATTTGCAAGCAAATTTACCGGCAAAATTTAGAAATAACCTTTCGTATTTCGAATACCTGACTTTGGCGGCTGCGGTGCATTTTAGGGAGTGCGATTACTGCGTATTTGAGGCTGGTATGGGTGGCGAGTTTGACGCTACGAGCAGTTTTGATACCAAGCTTTCGCTTTTTACCCCTATTGGCACCGATCATATCGGCATGCTTGGGGAGAATTTGGAGCAAATTTCGCGCACAAAGCTTAATGCAATGGCGCAAAACGCGATTTTAAGCGATGAAATGAACGAGATTAGCGTGAAAATCGCGCGTGAAATCGCAGCGCAAAAGGGGGCAAATTTGGCGTTTGCAAGCGATTTTTTAAACGCAGATGAAAAGCGCGAAATTGCCGAATATATCAAAACTCACAACCTAGCAAATTTTCAATATTCAAATTTAAAACTAGCCGTGGCTGGGGCGAAATTTTGGGGCTTAAATTTTAAAATTGCTGAAATTTTGCCACTTGATTTGCCTGGGCGCGCCGAAGCAATCGCTCCAAATATCATTATCGATGTGGGGCACAACGAACTAGCTGCCGCAGCACTTGCCAAGGAATTTGCAGGCAAAAAATTTACTCTGATTTACAACGCCTTTGCCGATAAGGATATCAAAAAGGTTCTTGCTACCCTTGCGCCGATTATTAAAAATGTCCAAATTTTGCCTTATGAGGCCCCTGGTCGCGAGCTTGGCGGGGAGATGATTACGCAGGCTTTGGACGAGCTTGGTATCGCGCACTCTGAATTTATGGGCGAAACCTATGAAAATGAGCTATATTTGGTGTTTGGTTCGTTTCATTTAGTCGAGGAATTTTTGAAATTTTATAATAACGGGGCGAAATTTGGCAAAAACTAAAATCACCATTAGTGATAATTTCGGCTCGAAAACCATGCAATTTGGCGAGAATTTTCGCTTTCAACTTAAAATTTTAATTGCATTTATCATTGTGTTTTTGCTCGTTTTGTTTTTCGCGCTTTTTCGCCTAAATAACGACAAAAAAAACCTAAAAACTACCAATGCTACGCTAATGGCGCAAATCGAAAAGCTAGAAAAACAAAACCAAAATTTGATAATTCAGGCAAATCAAATGCGCGAACAAACCAGCCTCGATATCGCAAACGAAGGCCCTGACGGCGATGAGAGCGACGCGCAAATCGCGCAGTATTTCAGCGAAAGACTAGCCCAGCGCAACAAATCAAACGCTAAAACAATCAGCGCAAACGATAACACCTATAAATTGATGTTTCAATACATACCAAACCGCTACCCGATAAAAAACCGCGGAATCACCGATAATTACGGCATGCGCACGCACCCGATAGCCGGTGTCAAACGCATGCACCACGGCATAGATTTGCGCGCCAGTGTCGGCACACCAGTAATCGCCACAGCAGATGGATTTGTCGATTTTGCCGGCGAGAGCGGAAACGGATATGGCATACTCGTGCGAATCACGCACAATTACGGATTTTCGACAAGGTATGGCCATTTAAGCTCGGTTAGCGTGGCTCCTGGCATGTGGGTTAGCAAAGGCACGATTATCGGATATACGGGCAATACAGGGTATAGCACGGGGCCACATTTGCACTATGAGGTGCGGTTTTTGGGTATGACGCTAGATCCACTAAATTTCATGCTGTGGGATAGCTCGAATCTAAATATCTGGTCGGTCGAGCCAAATGTGTCGTGGTATGAGATAAATCGCGTCTTGCAAAGTGGGGCGCAAAAATAATGCAAGCTAGAATTTATGAGTATTTTTCGCAAATTTTAGCGCAAAATTCTGCGCAAATTTGTCCTCAAATTTTAATCACAGATGATGAAAAAGATAGCGCACTTTGCGCTGAGGTGCTGAAATTTTTGGGTTTTAAAACTTTTGTTTTGCCTGATTTTAGGGCGCATTTTGGCGAGGATTTGCGAAGCTATTATGACGAGCTAATCGGCATTTCACGCTCGCTTGGCGCGTATTACAAATGCGAAGAGCGCAAAATTTTAATCTCGCCAGTTCGCACGATTTTAAACAAACTCCCCACAAAATCGCAACTAAAAGGGATAAAAATCGAATTTGCCCAAAAGCTAAATTTGGCTGAATTTAAAGATGAAATTTTGCGCCTTGGATACAGCGTGACGCAGGTCGTCGAAAGCGCAGGCGAGATTAGCTTTCGTGGCGAGATTATCGATATTTTCCCGCTTGGAGGCGAGTGCGGGGTGAGGGTTTTGCTCGATGATGATGAAATCGAGAGCATTAGGCATTTTGACATTGATACGCAAAAATCCGAAAAAATCGAGCTAGAAAGCGTCGAGATTGAGCCGTTTTTGGCGAATTTAAACAAGGGCGAGTTTGAGAGCGCAAACGAAAAAATTAACGCCTTTGATAGCGACGCTTTGATTAATGATTTAACTTCGCTTGGGTTTTGGTTTATTGATGGGTTTGTGGATTATTTGCAAGAATTTAGCGCAGTTTTAGCGTGTCCTATCAAAAAAGATGAAATTTTTGCCGAAAGGGATCTAAGCGTCCTTGATACACTGCCGCTAATCCCGCAGGCGCGTAAATTTAAGGATTTGCAAATCACGCCAAATAGCGAATTTTTCGAATTTCACAAAAATGATAAAATCACCATTATCGCGCGAAATGACGCACTTTTGGCGCATTTGGATCTCTCAAATTTAAGCAATGCGAAAATTTTAAAAGAGGATTTTATCCTAAATTTAATCAGCTCCGACGAGATTATCGTTTCATTAAACAAGCTAATCCCTAAAAAGCGCGTTCGCAAATCTAGCCTTGCGCTCGATGAGCTAAATCCTGGCGATTTTGTCGTGCATGAAGACTACGGAATCGCTAAATTCGCTGGCCTTGAACTAGCCACCGTTTTGGGGCATTCGCGTGAGTTTGTCGCCCTGATATACGAAGGCGGCGACAAGCTACTTTTGCCTGTGGAATACCTAAACAAAATCGACAAATATATAGCTAGTGGTGGCGTAGTAAGCCCTGATCGCCTAGGCAAGGCAAGCTTTGCGAAAATCAAAGAAAAGGTGCGCGAAAAGCTCTTTGTCATCGCTAGCAAAATCATACAAACCGCCGCCAAACGCGAGCTAATTCGTGGCGTGATGATAGAAAATACTGGTCCAAATTACGTCAAATTTATCGCTTCTAGCGGGTTTTCATACACGCCAGATCAAGAAAGCGCGATTAGCGCGATTTTGCAAGATTTACGCAGTGGCAAGGTCATGGATAGGCTATTAAGCGGCGATGTGGGCTTTGGCAAGACGGAAGTGGCGATGAACGCGATATTTGCGACGATAAAAAGTGGCTTTTCAGCACTTTTTTTCGTGCCGACGACTTTGCTGTGCGCCCAGCACTACGCTACGCTAAAAGCGAGATTTGATGAGTTTGAAATCCCTGTTTTTAGGCTAGATAGATTTAGCAAGGCAAAGGAAAAAAGCGAAATTTTAAAACGGCTTAAAAATAATGAAGCGATTGTGTGTGTGGGCACGCATAGCCTGCTAAATGTCGAAGCACCAAATTTAGGGCTCGTAATCGTCGATGAAGAGCATAAATTTGGCGTGAAACAAAAAGAAAAATTAAAGGAAAAATCGCAAAATTCGCACCTTTTAAGCATGTCTGCTACGCCAATTCCACGCTCGCTAAATATGGCGCTAAGCCAGATTAAGAGTTATAGCACGCTTCTAACTCCGCCACTTGATCGCCTCGATGTGCGCACAATGGTCAAAGAGTGGGACGAAAAAATCGTAAAAGAGGCGATTATTAGGGAGCTTCGCCGTGGTGGGCAGATTTTTTATGTGCATAATCATATCGCAAGCATGCCTAGCGTGAAAAAACGGCTACTTGAAATTTTGCCAAATTTAAAAATCGTAATCTTACACTCTAAAATCGATGCGCAAACCACCGAGGACGAGATAGCTAAATTTATCGCTGGGGAGTATGATTTGATGCTATGCACGAGCATAGTCGAGAGTGGAATCCACATGCCACGCGTCAATACGATTTTAATCGACAACGCCGATAAATTCGGCATTGCAGACTTGCACCAGCTTAGAGGCAGGGTAGGGCGCAGCAACAAACAGGCATTTTGCTACTATTTGATTGGCGATAAAACCGCCCTTACTAGCGACGCGCTAAAACGGCTCGTGGCATTGGAGAGCAACTCATTTTTGGGCTCTGGCTCAGTGCTAGCGTATCACGACCTAGAAATCAGAGGTGGTGGAAATCTCGTCGGCGAAGCGCAAAGCGGGCATATCGAGGCTATCGGATACAGCCTGTATTTGCGTATGCTAGAAGATGAGATAAACAAGCTTTTAAACCAAAAAACAATCATTTCAAGCGTTGAGCTTAAAATTTCAGTCAATGCCTTTTTAAATAGCGAATATATCGCGGAGGATAGGTTGCGACTTGATATTTACCGCAGGCTTAGCAAATGCGAAAACGCTATGCAAATAAATGAAATTTACGCTGAAATCGAGGATAGATTCGGCAAGGCTGATGTTTATACTAAACAATTCATTGATATGATGATGATAAAGGTGCTAGCCCAAAATATCGGTGTGCGCGCGATTTCGAGCGCAGATGTAAATATCGTAATCACAGATAAAAATGGCGAGAAAATCCGCCTAAAATCGCCTTCGAAAGACGATGATGATGTGCTAGCGGAAATTTTAGTGTATTTGCGAAAGGAAAACAAAAATGTCTGAGTTAAATTTGAAAATTGATTGGCAAAGCGTGCAAGTGGCGCAGTTTCGCAGACACGGACTAAGACTTAAAGCGATAGAGGATATTGATTTTGTGGATATCAACGCGCTTTGTGGTTTGGAGGCGCAAAAAACTGCGCTTGTAGAAAATACGCGAATTTTTATCCACGGGCGCGGGGCAAATCACGCCTTGCTTTGGGGCGAGCCAGGGTGCGGTAAATCAAGCTTAGCAAAGGCAGTTTTTACGAAATTTTTGCAAGATGGGCTTAAAATCGTCGAAATCGGCAAAGATGATTTGGAGTATCTCATCGACATAATCGATGAAATCAGGGGGCAGGATTATTATTTCATCATTTTTTGCGATGATTTAAGCTTTGAGCTTGGCGAAAACGCCTACAAGCACCTTAAACCGCTACTTGACGGCTCTATGGAGCGCGCGCCCAAAAATGTGCTAATGTATGCGACCTCAAATCGCAGACACATTTTAAGCGAGCTAGCCAGCGACAACATGGGCGCGCAGGTGGGCACCGACGAGCTTCATTTAAGCGACGCCAAAAACGAGCGCATTAGCCTTAGCGAGCGATTTGGCTTGCAACTTAGCTTTTATAGTGGCAATATGAGCGAGTATTTGGGCGTGGTGGAGAGCTATTTCGCGGCATTTAGATTTATGAGCGTTGATGAGTTTAGGCAGCGTTTCGCGCACGCACTTGATGAGTTGCGCGCCAAAGCTAGCGAGTTTGCGAGGCTAAGGGCGAGCCGAAGCGGGCGGATCGCAAAGCAGTTTGCGCTAAGCTATGCAAGCGAGTTTTTTACGAAATTTAGTCCCGAAAATGAGCGCGACTGAGCTATTTCACGCACTTTTTGGCGCGATTAAATTTAATGATTTTCGTTGGTGGCCGAATTTTGGCGAATTTGAAGTGATTGTCGGCGCGATACTGATCCAAAATACAAACTGGAAAAACGCTGAACTTGCACTTGAAAATTTAAGGAAATTCGGGCTTTTAACTTTGCAAAATTTGGCGAATTTAAGCGTGGAAAATTTGGCGGAAATCATCAAACCAAGCGGATTTTATAACCAAAAAGCAAAGCGATTAAGCTCGCTTTGCAAAGCTATTTTGGCAGAATTTGGCGATTTTGAAAATTTCGCGCACGCCGTAAGCCGTGAGTGGCTGATAAGCCAAAAAGGCATAGGCGCGGAAACCTGCGACGCGATTTTGTGCTATGCGTGCGGAAGGGCCGTAATGGTCGCAGATAGCTACTCTGCGCGTTTGCTAGGCGCGCTTGGATATGAGTTTGAGAGTTACGACGAGCTTAGCGAGTGGCTTGGCGCGCTGGAATTTGGCGAAGTTTTTGAACTAGTAAATTCTCGCTACAAAAATTTTTCAAACGACGAAAACGGCGCATTTGCGCTATTTCACGGACTAATCGTGGAATTTTGCAAAGCACACTTAAAAGGCAAAAAATTCGACGAATTTGCGATAAATTTATTTGATGAGTTAAAATGCAGTTAAAAATCCAAATTTTTCTAACAATCTTTCTCGTGATTTACACCCTTTTGTCGCTACCTAGCCAGATAAAAAATAAAAACTATTTTCAAATTTTTCTTTTTTTGTCTTTTGTCTGTATTGGCATAGAAATGCTTAGGCAAAACAGCCTTATAAATGGGCTTTTATCTAGTGTTGGTATGGATTATTTCGACATTATTTTTATTTGTGTTATGCTCTTTTTTATCTATGCTTTTCGCTCTGATAAGCCTGGCACTTTTATGATGTCTGCAATCTCTTTTTTTAATGGGTTTGCTTCGCTAAACGGATATAAAGTGTGGAGCAAATACCAAGGCTGGGTAAGACTTGGCACAAAGAGCAAAATTTTCGTTTTTATTGTAGCTTTTGCCTCACTTTTTGCTTTTTTATTTGGTAAAAAAAGTAATCAAAATAAACTATTTTTCTGCAAAAATTGCCAAAAGACTTTTTATTTTTATGAGGTAAAAAATTTAAAGTGCAAACAATGTTTTGGGAATTTGGTGGATTATGAGCACTATTTAAAACAAAAATATGCACATAAAAATGAAATTTTTACTGGTGATAAAGCTGGCAAGCCAAAACCGCGCAAGAATAAAAGAAAAAAGCATAAATGAGCAAGGGAGGGTATTTTTCACTCGCAGACGCTTGCGAAGTGCCCTGCGCACGCTAAAATCAAATTTGGACCTGCTTTTTACCTATCAGAGTTATCCAAATATCCCAAACACAAACAATTCATTAGAGGCAAGCTTTAATGATTTAAAAAGCAAAATCAGAAACCATGCTGGGCTAAATTTGAGTAATAGAAGGAAATTTATCTCATGGTATTTTTCTGTCAAAAATGAGACAAAATGATAATTTCATCCCCCTAAATGTCCTTTAAGCCTAAATTTCAAAATTTAGTAAATTTAGAGTGAAATTTTGTGGGTAAAATTTAGTTTAAATTCGCTGTTGCGCTTGGTTTTTTCAGCCCTGCTGTGCGGGAAAATAGTATCAAATCCTCCGTGCTTTGCACGCTCCATGGAAGTGCGCTTATGGCGTGAGCGAAGATTTCCTTGCACGAAATAGCGTCGCTGTAAGCCCTGTGGTGGGTGTTTTCGATACCCAAAAGCTCTTTTAGTGCGCCGAGATTGTATTTAGGCGACTCTATCGTGCGACGCGCTAGCTCGACGGTGCAAATTTTGCGGTTTAGTAGCATGCCAAACCCGCATTTTTGCATACTTGCGTCGATAAAACCATAATCAAATTTGACATTGTGCGCCACGAAAATCGCGTCGCCTAAAAATAGCCGAAACCGCTCCAAAACGCTAGCTAGGCTTGGTGCGCCCACCAAATCGCGCGCGCTAATTCCGGTTAGTTCGGTGATACCCTCTGGCACGAAATTTGCATAGACAAAGCTCTCAAATCTATCCAAAACTCGCCCGCCTTGCACCTTTATCGCGCCGATTTCGATGATTTGACCGCTACTTAGCCCGCCACTAGTCTCGATATCCACAAAGCAAAAAATCTCGTCTTCGATATCGGTTTCGCGGGTTTTAAGCGTGATTTTGCCATTGTCTAGCTTGATGACATTTAGCCCCATGGCGCGCCACATGCTAAAATCTTTTGGCTCAAAAAGCTCTGCAATTAGCTCGATTTTTTGCGCTTTGGCGATAAAATCGTGGTAATTTATGCTTTTTTGCGCCAAAAGTTCGATTAGGTTATCAAGCCCTTTTCTGCTGTCTTGGCTCATACTTTTAGGGCTTTGATAGCTTCGCTGTAATCGTTTGATGAAAATACGAAATTTCCAGCCACGACGATGTCTGCGCCTGCACTATCTAGCTCGGCGACATTTAGTCCATTTACGCCACCATCGACTTCGATCATACATTTCGCGCCCCGTTTTTCGATCAAATTTCTAAGTTCTGAAATTTTGCGCAAGGCTGATGGGATAAATTTTTGCCCGCCAAAGCCCGGATTTACGCTCATTAAAAGCACCATATCAACCTCGTCTATGATATAATCAAGCGCGCTAATTGGTGTGTGTGGATTGAGCGTGATAGCGGGGCTGACGCCGTTTTTGCGGATATAATCTATCAAGCGCAAAGGGTGTTTTTCTTCTTCGATATGAAAGCTTAAAAATTTTGGTTTTAGTGGCAAAAACAAATCAGCGAAAAACGGCACATTTTGCACCATTAAATGAATATCAAGAGGCTTTGTAGAGGCCTTGGCTACGGCATTTACGACAAGTGGGCCGATTGTGAGATTTGGCACGAAGTGTCCGTCCATGACATCGACATGGATCAGATCTGCTCCCGCATCGCATACTGCGCGCACTTCTTCGCTAAGCCTGCCAAAATCAGCTGATAAAATACTAGGGGCTACATACATATCAAAATTTCCTTATCAAATTTATAAAACCTGCAATTTTACTAATTTTTCTCATAAATTTTGCTAAATTTAATACTTTGTATAATTTAAGCAAATTTTGAAATTTTTTAAGATATAATCGCCGTTTATTTTCAAATTATAAGGATTTATTATGGCAAGAAGATGCGCAATCACTGGCAAAGGTGCGATGGTAGGAAACAATGTAAGCCACGCAAACAACAGAACTAAGAAAAAATTCCAAGTCAATCTACGCACAGTTCGCGTTCAGCTAGAAGACGGCACTACAAGAAAAATCAAAGTAGCTGCTTCAACTCTAAGAACAATGAAAAAACAATCAAGATAACCTTAAAAAGAGGAATTTATGTCTATTTTAGGCAGAATAAAATTATTCCTCAACTGGTCCGGCTCTACTAAACCGGACATTAACCTTTATAGCGAAATTTACGACGAACTACGCCCATTTAGACTTCCACTAATTATCATTGTTTTAATGCAGTTAGTGGGGACTTTGGGCTATATATTCACCGCTGGATTTTCGCTAGTTGATGCAATTTATCAAGCAGGCATGACATTTACCACCGTCGGATTTACCGAGGTGGCGCCAATCCCGCCTGCTGGCAGACTTTTTACAATCGCATTTATTTTGATGGGCTTTGGGACATTTTCGTTTTGTCTGGGTGTCGTCGTCGAAGTTATCAAAAAAGGAACACTGCAAAATTTAATCAGGGAGCAAGCTATGATAAACAATATCGCAAGGCTCAAAAATCACTACATTATATGCTATAACAACTCGTATTGTGCGGAGTTGGCGAAAGAATTTCGCGCCAATCATATCCCATTTGTCGTCATTGATCCAAACCCAGATTTGGCAAAAAGTGCTGATGAAAATTTATACCCATACTACATAATTGGCGATCCGCACGAGCAAAAAACGCTTTTAAAAGCGCACCTTTCAAGCGCAAAATCCATAATCACGCTAAGTCCAAATTTAGCCGATAATATCGCTATTATCACGCTTGTTAGGCTTTATGAAAAAGAGCTAGGGCGTATTACGCCGTATTTTATCATGGCGAATTCTGACAGCGACAGCGACAGCGAACGCCTCAAAAAACTTGGCGCAAATTCCGTCGTCTTGCCGTCCAAGCTCGCCGCACAGCGCCTTTCAGCGATTAGCGTGCGCCCAGATATGGAAAATATCCTAGAACGCCTCGTTTATCAAAAAGACTCTCCGATTGATATCGAAGAAATTTTAGTCCCTGAGTTTTCGTGGATGAGGTTCAAACGCCTCAAAGAAACCCGTCTCAAAGAGATGACAAACGCAAATATCGTGGGCGTGAAGGAAGCTAACAATCGCTTTGTAGCTATGCCCGATGGGGATTATCTAATCGGCACTGGCGCGAAACTGCTAGTTATCGGCACAGCCGAGGGTATCAGGGATACCAAAAAGCTAATTAGAAGCAAATACAAACCACAGGAGATGAAATATGTATAAAATCGCCCCTTTGCAAAACGGCCTAGAAAATATCGACGGATTTTATTTTGGCGGGCTAAATTCGGGCTTTAAAAAAGTCGGAAATGATTTGGGATTTATCAGAGCTGACGAGCCGTTTGCTATAAGCGCGATTTTTACGAGTAATAAATTTGCCGCTGCGCCAATAGCGCATTTTAGGCGAATTTTAGAGAAAAACGGCGGGGAATTTCGCACAAATTTCATTTTGATAAATTCTAAAAACGCAAACGCAATGACCGGCGAAGCTGGTATTGGCGATATAGATGAAATTTTCTCTGAAATTTCAAAATTTACGCCCTTAGTAAATCCTGTGATGAGCTCAACCGGCGTCATTGGATATAGATTAAAAAAAGAAAAAATCATAGCTGCTGCGAAAAATTTCGACCTTATGGCGCGTGATTCTGAGGCCATAGCCACGGCGATTATGACGACAGACACACTAAAAAAGGAGTTTGCTTACGAAGTTAGCTTGGAAAATGGCGAGAAATTTCACATAGCAGGTATTTGCAAGGGTGCTGGTATGATAAATCCGGCTTTGGCGACTATGCTTTGCTATATTTTAACCGATGCGAAAATCCCGCACTCTGATATGGGCGAGCTTTTAAGCGAGGCTGTGGAGGATAGCTTTAATAGGGTCAGTGTCGATGGCGATACTAGCACGAACGATACCGTCATGCTAGCGACCAGTGCGCGCGCTAGCTATGATAAAGAGGCGTTTCGTGCCGCGCTGAAAAAAATCGCACTCGATCTTGCCTTAATGCTAGTGCGCGATGGCGAGGGTGCGAATAAGCTGGTAAAATTTAGAGTTTTTGGCGCGAAAAATGATAATGAAGCCAAAAAGGCTGCCAAGGCTTTGTCAAATTCTCCGCTTGTCAAAACAGCGATTTATGGTGAGGATCCAAACTGGGGGCGCATAGCCTCTACAATCGGCGCGTGCGGGATAGAGTGCGACGCCGAAAAACTCGTGATAAAATACGACGACGCGCTTGTGTATGATAGCGCGCACCGCGAGCTAGACGAGGAGCGCGAAAGGCTAGCGCACGAAGTAATGCAAAAGGCCGAATTTGAAATTTCATGCGATTTGGGGCTTGGAGCAGGCGAATTTAGCGCGTATGGCTGCGATCTGAGCTATGAATATGTCAAAATAAACGCAGATTACAGGTCGTAAATTTAGCGAAATTTGCGCCTGTAAGGGTGGTTTATCGAAAAATATCTATGAAATCAAATAAATTTATACAATTTATCTTGGAAAATATTTATTATATTTTGTTTTCTGGGGTGTTGTTTTTTATATCGTTTAATATAGAAACTAATTTGAAAAACACCGAATATATCGAAGGAAAAGTAACATCTATCGGGGAGATAGCGGTAAAAAATTTTAGAGATAAGGTTTTATCGCCTAGAAAATATTACAATGTCTGCATTAAAAATAACGCTGGGAATAGCTGTATTAAGGTCGTAGAGCCAAATTTGGGATTTGAGCCGATAGTTAGTTATTTGAGCAAAAATAATTATTTTTTTACATTTTGGGTAAAAAAGGAAAGTTTTGGCGATGTTTATAAAATTTACAAAGCGCTTGTTTATGAAGACGAGCAGAAAACAAAAATTCTAAAATTTTATAGTGGAAAAGACGCCCAAATCGTAAAATTTTCACAAAAAGAGCTTCGATTATACAAAAATTTTACCTTATTTTTGGCGATTGCGTTTTTGTGGTTTGTCTTTAAAAGAAGAAAGTTAGTTCGAAATTGGTTATAAAATATCGAATAAATAGTGATAAAAGTTTTAGAGTAGTTAAATTTGACGCAAATTTCAAAATTTTGCGCCAATTTTCAATCATACTTCACAAAAAGATGATGATTTTAAAACCATTTTTCCATTGAGATAGTTAAGTTGGATATCTATCACCAATACGCCTTTTTTGAAAATCATTGATTTGAAATTCTTTTGCAATTCCTCAAACGCTGGCGTTTTGGCGCAAGAAAACAGAGCAGTTTCTTGGTTTTGCACATAGACCGAAACGACGAAATTCCCAGGATTTTCATCGTCTTTTGCCGTGTTTAAAAAAATCTCTTTTGCATCGAAAGCCTTGGTTTGCGGACAGCCGTCTCCTGGAAATTCGTTGATTAAAATTCGCACATTAACTCCTTTTGATAGAATTTCGTAATTTTATCCAAAACAAAAGAATTTTGGCGCAAAATTTTAGAATTTTAAAATTTTGCACCAAATTTTGAAAATTTTATCTAAATTTATTCGGATTTAATCCGCCGATTCGTGTGCCTTTGGCTGTTTTGTTTGCGCCAGTTTCGTCTGTGTATGTGAAACTTGCATCGCGCATTGATTTCATCGTGGCTTGATTGTGCGCTAGTTCGCACGCATTTGAGGCACCTGCGCTCATACCATCTATGTGCACCCAAGCGCCCATGTATTCGCTCACGCCGTAAGTTAGGGCGTAGCAAGGTTTGTTTTTGACTCTGATGTGCATTGACACGCTACCGCCATTAGCTAGGCACGAGCCGTTGCCTGCGTGCGCGCCACCAGCGGCTGAGCTAAATGTGGCGACATTGCTCATAAAATTTGGATTGTTGCTAAGACAGCCGTTTGCATTGTAGTAGTTTGTGATATCGCTAGTAAGGGTCTTTATATTTGTCATCAATCGCACGATTTCGGCATCGTCCCTGCTGGCGTTCATTCTAGGCAGAGCGATACTAGATAAAATTCCCAAAACAACGATAACAAAAACAAGTTCGATCATAGTAAAAGCGTTTTTCATAACTTGCTCCTAGCTAAATTTTGGGTGATTATACAAAAATTTGAAAAATAAAAAAAGAGTAGGGCGCGTTTGCGCCCATAAATTTAGATTTTTGGAATTCTGATTTTTTGACCTGGATAGATTAGGTTCGCGTCTTTGATGACTTCGCGATTGGCCTCGAAAATCACAGGGTATTTGTTAGCATCGCCGTAGAATTTCTTAGCGATTTTTGAAAGGTTGTCGCCTTTGACGATAGTGTAGTAGTTCTCTTCGCTATCTTCATTGACGCCTTCGATCTCTACGCTTGAAATTCCATTTACATTTCCTGCGATTAGAGCGGCTTTTTCAAGAGTTTCTTTGTCGGCGTTTCCGCTTACTTTAACGACATCGCCCTCGATTTTGACATCTAAGCCCTCGATTGGGGTAGAAGAGAGGTTTTTGGTGATCTCGTCTTTGACATTTTGCTCGTCGTTTCCGATACCAAGTAGCTTTTTACCAGCATTTGCAACAAATGAAAGTAATCCCATTTTTTCTCCTTTGATGAAAAATAAAATGTGATTTTAACGCAAGATAGTAAATATTTGAAAAAATGAAAATTTGTGATTATATTGCAAGAAATGAGAAATAATTTATGAAATTTTAGTTGTGTAAATTTTACATAATTTGTCATTGTGAGGAGTAAAGCGACGAAGCAACCTACGAGCGAAAATAACCAAACGCTAAATTCGCTGTCATTGCGAGAAAACGAAGTTTTCGAAGCAATCCAGTAAAATTTAATGCAAAATTCTACTTAAATTTTGCATTGAACGATTTTTTGAATTTTAGGCGAAATTTTGAAATTCTTTGTAATGGGGAGGGCGCGCTTTTTAGGAGACGCTACCCTCCCCCTTACCAACCCCCACCCCTGTAAAACCTTAAAAGTGGCTAAATTTAGAAAAACTTCGTTTTTCTAAATTTAGCTGGTTTGATTTTTACGGAAATGCTTCGCATTTCTTTGCAAATTTTACTTTTGGGTAGCGATTTTGTTTTTTAGCTCTTCGAGTTTTGCGATACGGTCGCTTGTGCTAGGGTGCGTGCTAAAAAGCTGAGAGAAATTCGCCTTAATCCCACTAAATGGGTTTATGATAAACATGTGCGCAGTCGATCCCGTCGCAGAGTGCATGCGGTAGTTTTTGGCGTAATTATCCAGCTTGGATAGAGCAGAAATCAGCCATTCAGGGTGTCCCGTAAGTGCGGCTGCACCGGCGTCTGCTTTGAATTCTCTGGTGCGTGAGATTGCCATTTGGATTACGCTAGCGGCTAGCGGCATTATCACGGCTCCGATGAGCAAGAAAATTCCGTTTGCGTCACCGCGATTTTGCGAGTTTGAGCCCGCAATCGCGCCAAATTTGGCGAAATTTGCTAGCATTGCGATTGCGCCTGCAAACATCGCAGCGACCGAGCCGATTAGGATATCGTAGTGATTAACATGGCTTAGCTCGTGAGCTAGCACGCCCTCGATTTCTTGCGGGCTCATTAGATTGAGCAGGCCTTGTGTAACGGCGACTGCGGCGTTGTTTGGATTGCGACCTGTGGCGAAAGCGTTTGGAACTTGCTCATTGATGATATAGATTTTTGGCATTGGCAAATTCGCCTTAGCGCAAAGGCGATCGATTATGTCGTATAACATAGGCTGGCTCTCGGCCGTAACTGGCGTAGCGCGGTAGTGTTTCAAGACTAGTTTGTCGCTGAAAAAATAACTGAAAAAATTCATACCGCACGCCACGACAAACGCCATAATCATACCCTTTTGTCCGCCAATTAGGCTGCCGACGAACATAAAAAGTAGCACGAGCCCGCTCATTAGCAGGGCGGTTTTTATTTTTTCCATATATCCTCCTTGGATAAATTTTTCGCACTGATTTTTGTGTCTAAATTTTTGATTTTTCCGCCTAAATTTTTGGTTAGACCGATTAGGCCTTGCGGATTGATATGCGGCAGGTGAAATTTGCGTCCGCCCGCAAAAAGCCCGCTTAAAACGGATTTTGGGCGGTTTGCGATGGCTTCTTTGAAAACCACAGCGTCGATTCCAAGCTCGGCAAGCTGTTTTAAAGCGCGAGTGGAGCTGACAAACATGGCGATTTTAGCGTCAAAAAGATAGTCGTTGGCTAGCTTTTGCGCGAGTGGAGCGGTTTTTTTATTTACGATGATAAATCTCGCACCTGCACCGTTTGCGAGCAGAATTTCGTTTAGGTTGTTTGTAATGACGCTGAAATTTTTCTCCGTGCTTTTGGCTAGCGAGATTAATTTAGGATCAAATTTAAAGAGCAAATTATCGTATCTGAAAACCTCGTCTGTGTGTTTGATAGCGTAAAACGGCTCGTAATCAACCAATTCATGCCCTAGAATAATCATTTTTTTTCCTTTATTTTTGCCAAGCAAGATTTGCAAATTTGGCGAGAATTATGCGAGATAAGCGCGCCTTGCTCGTAGTATGTCCCGCACTCATCGCAAGGCATTAGCGCTGTTGGCTCTTGCTCGCTCTTTGTGTCTGCGCTCTCGCCCTTTTTGGCGCGAAATTTTGGTACGATTAAAAAATAAATTAACGCAATAATTATCGCTAATGATAAAAGTTTTCCCATTTTTGGCCTTTTAAATTGGTTTTGAAATTTCACTTATTAAAAGATAATTTCTATTCTCTTCGTTAAAAACTTGCGTCTTTGCGCCTGTGAATTTTACCCTAAATTCGGTGATTTCATCATCTACGCTACTGCCTTTATAGAGCAAAAAATGCGTATTGCTATCATAAAATCCATCACAAATTTCGACTAAATTTTTCGTTTTCATCACAGCCCTTGAAGTTATCAAATCAGCCCTAAATTTTAGAGAATTTTCGATTTTTTCTCTATGAATTTCGACATTTTTTAGCCCCAAATTTACCTTAGCGTAGGTCAAAAACGACGCTTTTTTGGCGATTGGCTCGTATAAATGCCATTTCGTGTGGTTTAAAACCATAGCCAAAAATATCGCTGGAAACCCAGCCCCGCTACCGATGTCAATGGCGATTTTAGGGTATTTTGGGATAAATTTCACCCCGCCAATACTATCGGCGATAATTTCGCTTAAATCATCGTAATTCGTAAGGCTGTGGATTGCGTTAAATTTACGCAGACACTCGCCAAATTTAGCGCACTTTTCGTCGAAATTTTCAGGCAAAATCAAATTCACAGCAAATGCCCCATTTTATCTTTTTTAGTTCGCAAATAATTTTCGCTAAATTCGTTAGCTTTGATGATAATCGGTATGCGCTCGACGATCTCCACACAATGTAAATTTGATAGCTTTTCAGGGTTGTTTGTGAGTAAATTTATCTTTTTGATTTCATAGTGTTTTAGGATAAAATCCACGATTTCATAGGTGCGCTCGTCTGCCTTGAAACCTAGCTGATGATTTGCCTCGATTGTATCAAAGCCCTTATCTTGGAGCGCGTAGGCGTTGATTTTATTTAAAAGCCCGATATTTCGCCCCTCTTGGCGCAGGTATATCACCATACCGCCGTTTTTTTCTATGTATTTTAGGCTCTCTTCGAGCTGGTCACGGCAGTCGCATTTTAGGCTTCCGATCGCATCTCCTGTGAGGCACTCGGAGTGGATTCGCACATTTACGATTTCATTTAACGGCATTTTTGCGATTACTAAGTGTTCTTTTTCGTTTTCTTTGAAGGACTGCACCTTAAATTTACCGAAGCGTGAGGGCAAATTTGCAATCTGCGAAATTTGAATATTCATATAAAATTTACTCCATTTGTGATATTATAAATCGATGATTTTACCCAAAAAAGGAAAAACAATGTTTAAACGATTTAGAAGAGTGCGCATAAATCCAGTAGTAAGGGAGCTCGTGCGCGAAACTTCGTTAGAGATGAGAAATTTTATTTACCCGCTTTTTGTCGTTCCTGGTAAAGGTGTCAAAAACGAGATAAGTTCCATGCCAGGCGTTTTTCAGCTGAGTTTGGACGAAATTTTAAAAGAGTGCGAAATTTTATCAAATTTGGGAATTAATAAAATTTTGCTTTTTGGAATTCCAGAAATCAAAGATAGCATTGGCTCTGACGCGCTTAGCGATGATGGCATAATCGCCACTGCGCTTCGCGCGATTAAGGATAAATTTCCAAAATTTATGGTGATTACGGATTTGTGCTTTTGCGAATACACTGACCACGGACACTGCGGGATACTAGATCATGTTCATCAAACCGTAAATAACGACGCTACGCTTGAAATTTCAGCCAAACAAGCCCTAATCCACGCTAAAAACGGCGCTGATATGATAGCCCCAAGCGGTATGATGGACGGCATAATCACCACTTTGCGAGACGCACTTGATAGCAATGGATTTGAAAATTTACCGATTAT
This sequence comes from Campylobacter sp. JMF_01 NE2, assembly GCF_027737365.1. Lineage (NCBI taxonomy): Bacteria > Pseudomonadati > Campylobacterota > Epsilonproteobacteria > Campylobacterales > Campylobacteraceae > Campylobacter > Campylobacter sp. JMF_01 NE2. The sequence goes on from NZ_JAOVTR010000003.1 coordinate 84,790, forward strand.
GGCGTATTCGACAAAATTTGCGAGCGGATATTACGGACCATTTCGCGATGTAGCGGAGAGCGCGCCTAGCTTTGGCGATAGAAGCTCGTATCAAATGGATCCAGCAAACCGCCTAGAAGCGATAAATGAGAGTTTAGAAGACGAGGCGCAAGGGGCTGATATTTTAATGGTAAAACCGGCACTTGCATATTTGGATATAATCCGTGATTTGCGCGAGCGCACTTTGCTTCCGATTTGTGCGTATAATGTCAGTGGCGAATACGCGCTTTTAAAAGGCGGAGCGAAGCTTGGATTGATCGATTATGAGCGGGTTTTAATGGAGACTATGATAAGCATAAAACGCGCAGGAGCGGATATGATAATCTCATATCACGCAAAAGAAGTAGCCGAGCTTTTGCGTAAATTTAGCTAAATTTAGGAGTGAGTATGCGACATTTTTTGACTTTTGAAGATTTTAGCAAAGATGAAATTTTTGAAATTTTGCGCCTTGCAGCCGAGATTAAAAAAGAGGCCAAAGCGAAGGATTACAAACCGTATCTAAAAAACCAAACCCTAGCAATGATTTTTGAAAAAAGCTCGACTAGAACGCGCGTGAGCTTTGAGACTGGTATGTATCAGTTAGGCGGACAAGCGCTGTTTTTAAGCTCAAAAGATATTCAACTAGGTCGTGGCGAGCCTGTGAGAGATACTGCGCGCGTGATTTCTAGCATGGTCGATATGGCTATGCTTAGGGTTTATAAACAAAGTGATTTGGAGGAATTCGCCAAATACTCAGCCGTGCCTGTGATAAATGGCCTTAGCGATTATCTCCACCCAGTGCAGTTAATCGCGGATTATCTTACTATGCAAGAGCGCGCGAACGGCGATTGCGTGGCGTATATCGGAGATGGAAACAATATGGCGCACACTTGGATTTCGCTGGCTTCGATTTTAGGATTTGAGCTTAGAATCGCTACGCCAAAGGGCTATGAGGCTGACGCTTCTATCGTAGCGCAAGCTGAGAAAAACGCAAAAATTTCAGGGGCGAAAATCATCTACACTCACGATCCACGCGAGGCAGTCTGTGGCGTAGATGTCGTTACGACTGATACTTGGGTTTCAATGGGACAAGAGAGCGAAAAAGAGCGCAAAGTTAAGCTCTTCGAGGGATTTTGCGTAGATAAAGATATGATGAGCCTAGCCAAAAAAGATGCTATTTTCTTGCATTGCTTGCCAGCGTATCGCGGATACGAGGTCAGTGATGAGATTATAGAAGCTTATGCGGGCGATGTTTTTAGCGAGGCTGAAAACAGACTGCACGGCCAAAAGGGCGTAATGGTATGGCTAGATAGACACAGAGGTAATTAAGTGGAAAAAAACGATAAAGCATTAACAAAAATTGATCAAATCAATGAATTTTTCGGTATCGAGGATGCTAATAACACGGTTTTTGAGATTTCGCACGACCCTGGGACAAACGAAAAAAAACTAACACTAAAAAAGGGTTCGTGGAGCGACGAGGAGCCGTGGTTTGGGATAGATGAGAGTGGCGAGCTGCACACAATGGTATCTTTAAAATCGCTAAATAATCTAATCCAAGTCGCAAAAGGGGCGATTGCAGAAAATTTTAATCTCAAACTCGAACGCTCGATTTTGCAACATGCGCCTGTGGATTTTGGCGACGCGTGGATCGTATGCATGGACGAGATCCGCAAAATCACGAGCGAAAACCCAAGCATAAAAAAGATAAATTTAGATTTAGACGCCATAGTTTCGCGCGTGAAGCAATCACACCCAAATTTATTTATTGATATCGAAGAGTTAGTAAGGAGCAGAAATGGCAAACATTGATTTTGACGCGTATGCTAAATTTTCGCGCCCAGGACCGCGCTATACGAGCTATCCTACTGCGCTAGAATTTAGCCAAAATTTCAGCTACGAGCAGTATATAAACGAGCTAAAAACCCAAGACAAAAACGCCCCGCTTTCGCTTTATTTTCACATGCCGTTTTGCCGTTCGGCGTGCTATTTTTGTGGCTGTAATGTCATCTACACTGGCAAACGCGATAAAATGGACAGGTATTTAGACTACATAGATCGCGAAATGGATATTTTGTGCGAGCATTTAGACGCTAGCAGGATTGTTACGCAAATGCACTTTGGTGGTGGCACACCGACATATTTCGACGCCGAACAACTTGATCGCCACATAAAAAACATAAAAAAACATTTTAAAAATTTCAGTGCTGACGCTGAGATTAGCTGTGAGATTGACCCTAGATTTCTTACGCAGCAGCAGCTTGATGTGCTTATCTCGCATGGATTTAACCGCATAAGTTACGGCGTGCAGGACTTCAACGAGCGCGTGCAAAAAGAAATCCATAGAATTCAGCCCTACGAGCTAACAAAAAGCGTAATGGATATGGCGCGAAAGGCTGGGATAAAGTCGATTAATATGGATTTGATTTATGGTTTGCCATATCAAAATTTAGCGACTTTCCAAGAAACGCTAAATTTGGCGCTAAGCCTTAATCCAGATCGTTTTGCGATATTTAATTACGCCCATGTTCCATGGATAAAAAAATCAATGCGTAAATTCGACGAAAGCACGCTTCCTGCGCCAAAAATCAAGCTTGAAATTTTAAAATTTACCCATGATTTTTTGACCGCTAATGGATACGAGCCAATCGGCATGGATCATTATTCTAAGCCAAGCGACGAGCTTCATGCTGCGCTTAAAGACGGCACGCTTCATAGAAATTTCCAAGGCTACACCACAAAAGGTGGCGCGGATTTGATTGGCATTGGGCTAACAAGTATCGGCGAGGGTGCGCGGCATTATGCGCAAAATTTCAAAGATATGGCGCCTTATGAAGAGGCGATTGATAGCGGTAAATTGCCGTTTTTCAAAGGAATTTTGCTAAATAGCGAGGATTTGCTTCGCAAAGATGTTGTAATGAGCCTAATGGCGAATTTTAGGGTAAATATCAAAGAGATCGAAGCCAAGCATGGTGTTAAATTTTTCGAGCATTTTGCAAATTCGCTAAAAGAGCTTGAATATCTTAAAGATTTTGTGAAAATTTCAGATGATGAGCTTAGCGTAACGCCGACTGGAACGCTTCTAATCCGCAATATCGCAATGTGCTTTGATGAGTATATGCATAAAAATTTGGGCGAGAAAAAATTCTCAAAAACGGTGTAAAAAATGTATGATTTCAAAACCCTAAGCGATAAATGCGTAAAATGTGGCAAATGTATTCCAGCCTGCACGATTCATAATATCAATAGCGACGAAGTTACCAGCCCGCGCGGGTTTTTGGACCTGCTTGGTGCGGTCGAGCGGGGCGAACTCGAACTCGATAAAAATATGAAAAATATTTTTGAGAGCTGTTTTTTATGCACAAGTTGCGTCGATGTGTGCAACGACTCCCTACCTACCGATACTGCGATCGAAAATGCGCGCCACAAAATCGCGCAAAAATTTGGCATAGCGTGGTATAAAAGGGCTGCGTTTTGGTTTTTGAGCCACCGCAAAATTTTGGATTTGGCAGCAAGGCTAGGGTATTTTTTCGTGCCGTGCGCCTTTAAGATGCAAAAAGATAGTGAGCGCGGAAATACGATGAAACCGCGATTTTCGGTGCCTATGATGAGCGTGGAGCGCACACTGCCTAGCTTAGCGAAAAAAAGCTTTATGAACTCGCACGCCGAATTTATAGATAACGGCGGAAGCAAAACTATCGGGCTTTTTATCGGCTGTATGGGAAACTACGCATATACGGGCATTGGCGAGGCGTTTTTGAAAATCGCAAAAAGCCTAAATTTAAATGTGCATTTGATGAAAAAGCAGGCCTGCTGTGGCGCGCCGCAGTATTTCACGGGGGATTTTGGCTCTGTGGAGAAAAACGCGAAATTTAACATAGAGTATTTTGAAAAAATGCTAGCTAATCTCGACGCTATCGTTGTGCCAGAGGCCACATGCTCTGGTATGCTAAAAGTCGATTATGTGCATTTTTTCGAGGGCGATCCGCACTGGCAAGAGCGCGCAAAGGCTGTGGCGAGCAAAATTTATCTAGCGACGGAGTATTTTGATAAATTTACAAATTTAAAAGAAATTTTATCAGAGCGCGGAAAAATAGGGCAAATCACCTACCACGATCCGTGCCACTCACGCAAAATGCAAGGAATTTGGCGCGAACCGCGAAATTTGCTTTCGCAAAATTACGAAATAATCGAAATGTCAAACGCCGATCAATGCTGTGGATTTGGCGGTGTAACAATGCAGAGCGAAAAATATCATCTCTCGCGCAAGGCTGGGCTAGACAAGGTCGCCTCGCTCAAAGATAGCCCCCTAAAAATCGTAAGTGCGGAGTGTAGCGCGTGCAGAATGCAGCTAAATAACGCCTTTGGCTTAGCGCAAATCGATATGAAATGCGTAAATCCATTAGAATTGATTGCTAGGGCGTTGGGGTAGCATGGGTTAAACCTAAATTTAACCCCAAATTTCAATCTTCGTAGGCGTTTTCTTCTGCTTCTGGCTCTTTTGGGCTGTTTTCTTGGATTAGCATGCGGTTGGTTTCGATCTGTTTTTTTAGCTCGTCGTAGTTGCTCTCGGCTTGGTTTAGTCGCTTTTCTAGCGCTGTGATGCGCTTTTCGGAACGAGAAATAAAATAATACACCACATAAATCATAAATATAACGATAATCCAAGGAACGATTTTCATCTTTTTGCCTTTTTGTAAATTTCAAAGCGTGATTATAGCATAAGTTAAATTTACCAAAATTTTAACTTTTAATTGCTCGGTTTTAAGGCGAAAAAAGATAAAATACAAGTTTTATTTTTAGGTAATGGACAATGAAAAAGATAATGGGCAAAACCAAAGATAGTCGCGAAAATATCGCCATTAGACTTCTTAAATTTATGCAATTTGCGTTTTTAGGCGAGAGCTTTCGCGAGAAAGATTTGCAAAGCGAATTTGGCGTAGATGTTCGGACGATACAGAGGGATTTGAAGGCGCTTAGGGCGTATGGATTTGAGTTTGAGACCAAAAACGGCGTAACTCACGCAAACTGCGTTGGGGGGGGGGTTCTAGATACCTGCTCGCTTAGTCTAGCGCGAAATTTAGGCGTTAGCGAGATTTTCCCTAGCTTCGGAAGCGAGGAAATCACAGACCTGCTAAACGGCGTTTATAAAATCGACGCCAAATTTGACAAATTTACCCCAAATTCCACGCTCAAAAGGGATTTTGAGGAGATTTGCTACGCTATCAAAAATCACAATATTTTAAATTTCACTTACTCAGGCAAGGAGCGCACCGCAAAGCCTTATGCCTTTATTTTCCGTCTTGGGGTGTGGTATGTGCTATGCGATGAAATGGGGGTTTTAAAGACCTTTACATTTGAGAAAATTTCAAATTTAGATGTTTTGGAGCAAACCTTTTCGCCAGAAATCAAAAAACTAGCCCAAATCAAAGAAAATAAAAACCACTGGTTCTCGCAAAGCCCCGTGAGTGCGAGACTGCGCGTGGATAATACTGCGCTTGCATACCTTGGGCGCAAAAAATTTTTCATCACGCAAAATTTTATTGATAAAAACGATAAATTCGCCACGCTTGCCGTAACGGCGGCGTTTGAAGATGAAATTTTAAATTTCGCAAAACTCTATCTTCCATATATCAAAATCATCGAACCAGCGAATTTACAAAGCAAATTTGAAAAAATTTTGCAAGATTATCTAAAAAATGGCGGAAATTTATGAGAAACGACAAACCCTGTCGCAAGAGTTTCGTAAAATACCATAAATTTTTTACGAAAGGATGAAAAATGTGGAAGTTTTTCTTAGGTTTAGGCGTAGGTGCGATAGCGGGTGTAGGTGCGTTAGCGTATGTCAAAAGTAGGTGCGAAGAAGATGACGAATTCGCCGAAAAAGTCGATGATGTCATAGAGAGCGTTTGTGATAGTTTCGAGAGCGCGAAAGACGCCATAGAAAGCACGGCTTCAAACATTTCTGAGGTCATCGACGAAAAATGCGAAGAAATTGATGAAGCCTTTGGCTGGGGCGAGAAAAAGAATAATGCGTTTCTGGGAGCTGATGAGAAATGCAAGCGATATTTAAATATGAGAGAAATTTAAAAAATAAGGAGAAAGATATGGATTTGGGAATTTTTGATGAAAGCGCAGTAGTCGGTGGTGTAAGTGGTTTTGTAGATACGGAGGCGACGCTTAGCGAGCTTGATGAGAGTTTAGATGATTTAAGGCAGAGATTGGCTGATATATCTGAGGAGGCTGAGAAATTTGGCTGCACTGGCGGATATGACAAGACAAATCTACAAAGCGAGTGGGCAAAAAACGCCCCAGAACTCATTAGGCAATGGGATTTGGAGGTGAATTTGATAATTGCGCTTTGTGAATTTGCAATCAAAGAAATCGATGAGAAAAGTGCAAAACTCGAACAAGCCCAGGAGGCTATGGACGATGATGAGCTATACGATGAAATCGATAAAAAACTAGATAGTGGCGCAGATCTAAAATACGAACTCGAAGATATTTTATCAGACGCTAGGGATTTGCAAAAAACGCATGATGAGAAAAATGAAGTGAAAATTGAAGTGCCAAGGGCGAATACTGGAAGTCAAATTGGCGGTGTCTTGGGTCTCGTAAAAGACATGCTTGTGGGAGATAAACCATTTCCTCGCTCTTAGAAATCGTAGGCTAATGCGCGAGTGAAAATTTGCGAATTTGCAAAATTTCTAAATTTGCGAATTTTACTCGCCAAAAGCCTTTAAATTTCATTAAACAAGCCCGCCAAACGCGGGTTGGTTTAGTGAAATTTTATGAAAGGATAAGATGAGTATTGACGAAAAAAGAAAACTTGTAGAAAAACTAAAAAATTTGCAAGATGAAAAGCCGATTGTTTTGTGTATGGGGATTTATAATAGTGGCAAAAGTTCGCTTTTAAATGCCTTGATAGATGATTTTGAAAACGAAATTTTTGAAGTGGCTGACAAGCGAGAAACGCTAGAAACCAAAAGCGTGGAGCATAGGGGCATTATTTACACAGATACTCCCGGGCTAAATGCTACGCCAGATGATGATAAAAATGCTCTTGGCGATGAATTTATGTCTGATGTGAATATATTTTTGCACTCTTTATCTGGTGGAGAGCTGAAAAAAGATGAGATAGGCTATTTGCATAGTCTGATAAACGAGTTTAATAGCGTAAAATCATTTTTCGATAAGACAATCTTTGTGATAAATCATATAGAAGATAAAAGCGATGATGATATAAAAAGAGCCATAGAAAAAATAAAAGAACAAATTCAAAGTGAATTTGGTGCAAATGCGAAAGTTTTTAGCATAGAAATGCCAAATGGACTTTTAGAAACCGACCCGCGACTAATAGAAAAAAGTGGCATAAATGTGATAAAAAATCAAATAAATACAATGTGCAGACCAGATAAAATTTATGAAAATAGGGAAGCAAGACTAGAAAAAGCCGTAAAAATGCTGATTTTGGCACTGCAAGAAAAAATCGACGAAAATAATAAAGCTGTGCAAAATATAAAAGAACAAGAAGCTCAAATTTTAAAAAGAGTGGAAGAAACAAATAAAACTATACAAAATATGAAAGCGAGATTAAGATAATGGCGTGGTCTTTGCTTAAATTTTTGCGTGGAAGTGGTGGCGTCTGTGAGCCAAAAAATGATAAAACTAGAAATAGCGATGACGAGCCACAGCTAGAAACTACTGACAACCATAACAAACCAAAAGTAGAAAAAAAGAAAAACGAGTTATCTCATAATGAGAAAATTTACGCAAGTATTAAAGAGTATAAAAAAGGTGTGCTTAATTCAATAAAAAATGATTTTGGAGTTGAAGTAAGGTATTATAATGACAAAGGCGATATATATGCTCTTGGTTTGGTTAATAAATCAAATGTCGCACTTGTAGCTGTATTTTCGAATAATGCAGTCAAAAAATATGAAATGCTTTTTCACGGCATAGATACGAGCTATATAAAGCAAGAAAATGAAAAAATTCGAAAAGAAATTGAAGAGATAAGGAGATTATATAATTAAAAGAAAAATGAGTAAATTTTACTTGTGAAATTTATTTCATCAAACAAATTTGAAATAGTTTGTTTGATGAAGTAAAAATTTTTTTAAGGAGAAAATATGAAAAATTTACAGGTTAAATACAAATCGTATTTAGATGAAGTTTGTGGGATTTTGCAAGGTGTTGGCTTTGATACAACCAAGCAAAAAGAGTTAAGCAAAGCCATTGACGAAGTGCGTTTAATCGCCCCAGTTATCGGTGGATTTAGTGCAGGAAAAAGCACTTTTATAAACTCGTTTTTAAAAAATCAAATTCTGTCTGTAAATATCACACCAGAAACAGCTCTTGCTACCGAGCTTATATATGATAAAAACGAGCGTTTCGAAGCCGTTTTTGATGATGATAAATTTGATAAATTTGAAATTTCAAAAAGCAAAGATATAAATGGAAATTCTAGTAAATACGAGTATGTTAAAGCGTTTGTAGATAATGAAAATTTAAAAAATATCGAACCGCTTATTTTAGTCGATATGCCAGGCTTTGACTCTCCTGTATCATTGCATAATAAAGCTATTTTAAACTATCTTTCCAAAGGTAAATTTTTTATAGTTTTAATTAGCGTCGAAGAGGGCGGTATAACAAATAAAGTTATGCGTGAATTACAAAATATCAGTGAGCTTTCAAAAGATTTTATAGTATGTGTAAGCAAAGCAAATTTGCGTTCAGGTGATGATGTAGAGCGTATCAAATCACACATAAAATCACAGCTTCAAGATTATTTTGACTACGATAAAGAAGTCGTTGTTATCGGATTAGATGATGGCGATAATTTGGGCAAAATTTTATCATCAATCGATAGTAAAGAGCTATTTAAAAGTATTGTTTTGCCTGATTTAAAAAGCGATAGTTTTGCGATAGAAAGTGCCATTGCTACGCAAATAAACACACTTCAAAATGATAAAGAAGCAAGCGATAAAGCCATAAGAGAGTTAGAAAGCGCAGTGGTAAAATTGCAAGATAAAAAAGAAAGTGCTATTGCCGATATTCAGGCTAAATACAGCTCAAACACAGCAGATAGTATCGTCAGAAGCATAGAGCGAGATTTGTATGATAGCGCAGATAATCTAGCAAATTTAGCTGTGAGTGGGGCAGGTTTTGAATCCGAGCTAAATGACATTATCCAAAATACGCTTATTAGGGAGAGTAGAAGAAAGCTAAATTCTATTAGTTCAGATATAGTTGGTGATTTTAAATTTGAATTAAAAGGGCTAAATTTAGCAAATTTTGCCATAGATGATACTTGGCTAGAAAAAGTTTCAAGTGGTATAGAAAGTTTATTAAACAATGCTATGGGTGGTTTAAATTCATTAAGCATAGCTATGAAGGAAAATGCCGAAAAAGCAGGTAGGGTCTATAAGGCTCTTACTACTATTTTAAGTATTGCGACAAATGTTGTAAATCCTGTTTTAGAACTTGTAGTTGTATTTTTACCAGAAATTATTTCATTTTTTACAAAAAATAGTAAAAAAGATGAGATAAAAAATCAGATTATTTCAAGCGTGATACCAAAAATCAAAGGCAGATTAAAAGATGAAATCAATGCTGTTTTTGGCGAACAGATTTCAAATATCGTTGCGGCTGCAAGTGATGAATTCGAAGCTCAATTAACACAAAAAAGAGATGAAATCGCAAAAGCCGTATCTTTAAGAAGTGAAAATGCTAACGAAATAGAAAATAAAATTTCAGCCCTAAAAGATGCGAAAGAGAGACTTGCAAGGCTATCAAGCGAGAATTTGTATTAGAAGCGGCATTGTTTGCAAATTTTTTCAATGAGAATTTGCAAACTTAATCTAATCAAAAAAGGAAAATTTATGGATATAGTAAAATTAACACAAAATTTAGAAAAAGTCATTGAAAAATACAGTATCGATACTAGCAAAGTTATAGATTTATCGCTAGAAAAAAGCGAAAAACTAGCAAAACGAATAGCTGAAATAAACGATGAAAATAGATTGCTTAAAATAGGCATTATCGGTCGTGTCAAAGCTGGAAAAAGCTCACTTTTAAATGCTTTGTTTTTTGACGGGGAAGACATTTTGCCAAAAGCCGCTACGCCGATGACGGCAGCTTTGACCGTTTTAAGATATTCTGATAGTCCAAGAGCTGAGATTGAATTTTATGATAAAGATGATTTAGAGACAATCAAAACAAGTTCTAGTGAGTATGATAAAAAATTTAAAGACGAATATGAAAAAGCGTTTAAAAATTTACAAGACATAGCACAAAAAAAGGGACAGCAGATAGATAAAAAAGATATTGAAGAAAGAGCACAAAGAAGCGCTAAAAGAGTTTTAGATGAAAATAAAACGCTATGCGCTTATAAAGAACAACAAGTTATGCTAGAAAACTCGAATTTATCTTTTTCATCTCTCAAAGAAAGTAGCCAAATTAGTGCTGATACTATGGCGGAATTAAAAGAAAAATTGAAAGATTATGTCGGGGCAGATGGCAAATTTACGGCTTGGACGAAATCTGTCATACTTTATATAAACAACGAAAATTTAAAAAATGTCGAAATCATTGACACCCCAGGCGTTAATGACCCGATAGTTTCGAGAGAAGAACGCACAAAAGAGTTTTTAAAAGGTTGCGATGTCGTGCTTATAGTTAGCTCAGCAGGACAATTTATGAGCAATTCTGATATGGATTTATTAGAGAGAATTAGCACAAAAGACGGCATTAGAGAAATTCTAGTCGTAGCTTCGCAAACTGATAATCAACTCTATGGTAGCGAAAAAGAAAAATCGCGTGGTGATTTTGATTTGGCACTACAAAACATAAAAACGACACTAAATTCACAAAAAAATACAAATTTATCAAATTTTTCAAAATCGTTAAATAGCTTTGAAAAATCGGTTTTTAATATAAATGAAATGCTGAAATCAGATTTAATACTGACTTCAAGTGCCTCTTATGAAATCATTAAAAAATTTGACAACCAAGCAGTGTGGGACGAAAATTTAAAGGTTGTTTGGGCAAATCTAAACAGGCATTATGGTGATTATTTTTCTAACAAAGAAAGTGCTTTGTTAAATTTAGATAAATTAAACGGCGTTAAGGCTATAAAGTCTAAATTTGACGGCGTTAAAATAAAAAAAGATGAAATTCTAAAACAACGAAAAGCTGAATTTGAAGAAGTTTGGCACAAAAATATAAAAGCTTTTCAAAACGAGCTAATCAAAGTGCAAGAAAACGAAATAGAAAAAATCAAAAGCACCGATATAAATGAGCTAAATGAAAAAATCAAAAATATGCAAATTATAAAAGACAAGGCTATATCAAATGCGGATATGGCTTATGAGAGTTTGATAGAAGAATTTGGGTTTAATACAAAAGAAAGATTGTTTAAACAAATGGATGAATTTTTTAATGCAACCGAAGAAAAGATAGATAGTAGTGAAGGTTCTAGGTCTTATGAAGTAGAAGTAAAACGAAGTGGTTTATTGGGTTGGATTAGGGATTTGGTCTCTACAAAAAAAGAAACTAGATACGAAACTACCGTAAGAGCCAGTATGGTTTGGTCTGCTTTGCAAAAGCTTTGTCATGAATTATCAAATATGACAGAGTTAAAATATGAAAAAAATATTATGGATTTTAAAGAATCGCTTACTAGTAAAATTTTAGAAGCCATAAGATTTGATTCTAGCGTAGATGAGATTTTAGACCTTGATATTATAAAACTAGCCATTATAAATATCGTAAAAAAAGTCGAATTTCCTACTATCGAAAAAGAAGAGCTACCTAAAAATTTAAGAAAAAGTGAAAAGCTTACGGGATACAGTGCCGATAGGTTTTTAGAAGATGCAAGAGATTTTGTTTATGATTTGCAAGGCAGAGAAAAAGAAAAAATCAAAAATGCCATAGGAGCATTAACGCGAGATTTAAAATCGCAAAATATCGGCAAAAATATATTTGCTAAATATGATGAAGATATAAACGAGCTTAAATCAAACATAGAAAACACTAAGCGAAGTATAGAGAAGTTTAATCAAATCATAATGGAGCTTAAAAATGTGGATAATGCTTGAAAAAACGCACATTAGGCTTATGAAAGAAGCAGACGAGAAATCGTCTGCTAAAATAATAAATTTAGAAAATGAGGGAGAAAAAATGAAGAGTGATCTTGAAAAGTTAAATTTCAAAAACAATCAAAATTTAAAAAATTTGCAAAATTTGCAAAACAACTACGATGACTTAAATTTAAAATACACACTAATTTCAGAAGTTTTATCATCTAAATTAGAAAATAATGGTATTAGAAAATTTGATGAAATTTTAAATAATGATTATATGGAATTTGCCAAAAAAGAAGATACACTAGCCAGTGAAGCAGAACAACTTATAATCTTGCAATCCATAAAAGATGAGCTTGTGATGGTTGCTAGTTGTAAAGAACTTTTTGATAAAACTTTATTGCCTATTGGTGGAGGATTTAGTGCTGGAAAAAGTGAATTTATAAATAGCTTTATGAGTGGTGGCGTAACATTGGCTAGGTCTATCGAGCCGACAACTGCTATCCCTATGTATGTCATAGATGGCAAAAGCGGGATTTTGGGATATAACAAAACAGGCGGAGTAACAAATTTTGAAAAATCTATAAATTTAAAAAATTCGCAAGGAAAAATTGAAAATTTTATAGCAAAATTGACGCATGATTTTATTTCGAAATTGGGCTTCAATTTAAAACAAATTTTACCTTTTATGGTTTTAACAACAGCTATGAAATACAAAAATATCTGTTTTGTCGATACTCCTGGATACAATCCAGCCAAAGTAGGAGCGCAAAGCGATGATAAACAAAGCGCAAAAGAATTTTTAGCTCAATCAAATAAATTTATATGGTTAGTCAGTGCAGAAAGTGGCACTATAACTAACGATGATTTAAATTTTTTAAATGAATTAAATTTGGATAATAAAGAGCTTTATATAGTCGTAAATAAATCTGATTTAAGAAGCGAAAGTGATATACAAAGCATTATAGAGCAAATTTCAATTACGCTAGATGACAATATGATAGATTTCGCTGGAATTAGCGCTTATAGTGCCCAAGACAAAACCGCTGGGTATTATGAAAAAAAATCACTCGATGATTTTCTTAGCGAGTGTGATAAAAAATCAAACAAGCTAAATGAGATTGTAGATAAAATTTACGGCGTTTATAAAGAATATCGCTTTGCCATAGAGTCGAGCATACAATCAAAAAAAGATATTTTGGCTAAATTAAAAAGCATTGGTATTGATTTTATCCAAGAATTTGGAGATTTTGACAATGAAGCCACAAAAAATTTGCAAGAATTTAGCAAATGGGAAGATTTTAAATTTGATTTAGAAAAAACGAATTTAAAAGATTTAGAAAAGGTTATAAATGGCTTTTTAGAAGCGATTAGTGAAGTTTTTGGCGAGAAAATAATAGTAAATTTCGATGAACGATATAAAAACGATAATGCAAAAACTCCTAAAAAGAAAAAGAGTGTAAAAAAGGCTGTTTCTGATAAAAAAGAAGTGGAAACAAATGAGGTCGGAAAAGGTTTAAATGGTGTTGTTTCTTTACTATTGGGTAGTGCATTTTTAGGTAGGGGTAGGTGAAAAATGAAAAATATCCTTATCCTTTACAACCCATATTTCAAGGCAAATGTCATCGAAGAGCATATAAAAATTTTGCTTAGCAAAGGCAAGGTCGCATTTGGCAAGGTCAGAGCCAAGGATAGGGATATGCAAAATTTAGATGAAAACGCCCTAAACGAAATTTATAATAGCACGAACGCAAATGCCTATTTCCAGCTGTTTTTGAGTGATTTTTCTAGCCTTTATGTAGCCAAAGTCATCGCTGTAAAAGACAGCCTAGATGATGAGATAAGCCCAAGCTATTATGCAGATTTGCAAGTGGAGAAATGGTTTATTTTAGGCGATTTGCGTGAGCTTGTGCGAAACGATTTCGAACGCGTCAGAGATGATTTTTTAAGCGGATTTTTGGTGCGTGGTAGGACCTACCGCATTTACGGCAACGACTATGTTTATCCGCTCGTGGTAGAACAAAAAAATTCGCTTGATTATTTTAGCAGTGGTGAGTGTTTTTACAAAAATGTCTATAAAAGTGCCGAATTTTTAGGCGTAAAAGAAAATTTGGCAAGGTATTGTTTCGGCGAGATTTTTCATATCTTACATATCGACAGTGTGGAAAATTTAGTCTCAGCCGAGATTGAATACCTAGCCAACAAAGATGATAAAATCTATGATTTTAGCGCCATTTCGATGAGATATTCTAAGGTCATGGAGCTTGAAATTTACGAATTTGTCAAAATTTTATTTAAAAGGCTTTGCATTTTTGACAAAGAGATTTTAGCCGTGCCTTACTCGGTGCAGGGTAAGGACTACACCGTGCGAGATATGTTTGATACCCGCCCAAATTTAGGCACTTACAAATTTTTATTTAATCAAATTAGGATTAAAAAAGCAATTCAGAGGCTGGGCGATAGAAATTTAGAAAATTTCCTACTTTACATCTTACTTGGAGAAATAACTGCATTGCAAAGTGTGCGAAATGCAAGCGTGCATGAAAAAAAGGCGAGCCTGCGTGAGATAAATTTGCTAAGAAGCCGAATTTTAGGCATAGGGCGAGACGGCGCGATACCTGCGCTTTTGCGAGAAAAACAAAAAATCGATTATAAAGGATAAAAAATGAAAATCAACGGCATAATTCCAGGAAAACCAAAGTTGGTAAAATGCCCAAAATGTGGAAATTTGCAAATTTTTATTTTTAGTTGCACGAAGCCGTTTGCGGTGTGCAAAAAATGCGGAAACATAATACCGCAGCAAAAAGGGGAGTAAAATTTGAAATTTTGACTTAAAAATTTCAAAAAAACCTTGACAAAGATTTTTTTTTCAGATATAATCCAAACTTCAATTTCAAAATGCTGGTGTAGCTCAGTTGGTAGAGCTACTGCCTTGTAAGCAGTGGGTCGGCGGTTCAAGTCCGTTCACCAGCTCCATTTTTTTGTAACAGTGTTTGACCAGATTTTCATTAGGTGAGATACTCAAGTGGCCAACGAGGGCAGACTGTAAATCTGCTGACTATGTCTTCCGTGGTTCGAATCCACGTCTCACCACCATGAATCTATGCGGGAGTAGCTCAGTTGGCTAGAGCATCAGCCTTCCAAGCTGAGGGTCGCGGGTTCGAGCCCCGTTTCCCGCTCCATTTGGGTTTTACTGGGAGCTGTAAAAACTTAATGCTTTTATACGCTTTTATATCCAAATTTCGTCTTACATTGTCAGATAGTAGGTAGCGATTTCTCTTGGCCAGGGGTAATGCTCATATGGCTCAGAGGTAGAGCACTTCCTTGGTAAGGAAGAGGTCGCGGGTTCAAGTCCCGCTATGAGCTCCATTTAGAAAATTGCTTAGTTTTTTTATTGTGTAACCATAAATTAATAACGGAGGATATGATGGCTAAAGAAAAATTTACTCGTAACAAGCCACACGTAAACATTGGTACTATTGGTCACGTCGATCATGGTAAAACTACTTTGACAGCTGCTATTTCTGCTGTTCTTTCTAGAAGAGGTCTTGCTGAGCTTAAAGATTACGACAATATCGATAATGCTCCTGAGGAAAAAGAGCGCGGTATCACTATCGCTACATCTCACATTGAGTATGAAACAGAGTCTCGCCACTATGCTCACGTTGATTGCCCAGGCCACGCTGACTATGTTAAAAACATGATTACTGGTGCTGCTCAAATGGACGGCGCTATCCTAGTTGTTTCAGCAGCTGATGGTCCTATGCCACAAACAAGAGAGCACATCTTGCTATCTCGCCAAGTTGGTGTTCCATACATCGTTGTTTTCCTAAACAAAACTGATATGGTTGATGATCCTGAGCTTCTAGAACTAGTTGAAATGGAAGTTAGAGAGCTTCTAAATGAATACAACTTCCCAGGCGATGATACTCCAATCGTAGCTGGTTCAGCACTTCAAGCTCTTGAAGAGGCAAAAGCTGGTAACGACGGCGAGTGGTCAGCAAAAATCATGGATCTTATGAATGCTGTTGATAGCTATATCCCAACTCCAACTCGTGACACTGATAAAGATTTCTTGATGCCAATCGAAGATATTTTCTCAATCTCAGGTCGTGGTACAGTTGTAACTGGTAGAATCGAAAAAGGTGTTGTTAAAGTAGGCGACACAATCGAAATCGTTGGTCTTAAACCAACTCAAACAACAACAGTTACTGGCGTTGAGATGTTTAGAAAAGAGATGGATCAAGGCGAAGCTGGCGACAATGTCGGTGTATTGCTAAGAGGAACTAAAAAAGAAGAAGTTGAGAGAGGTATGGTTCTATGCAAACCAAAATCAATCACTCCTCACACAAAATTCGAAGGTGAAGTTTATATTCTAACAAAAGAGGAAGGCGGACGCCACACTCCTTTCTTTAACAATTATAGACCACAATTCTATGTTAGAACAACAGATGTTACTGGCTCAATCACTCTACCTGCTGGCACAGAGATGGTTATGCCTGGTGATAATGTTAAAATCACAGTTGAGCTTATCGCTCCTGTTGCTCTTGAACAAGGAACAAGATTCGCTATCCGTGAGGGTGGTAGAACTGTTGGTTCAGGTGTTGTTTCAAACATCATTGCATAATTTTTATACAGACGGATTTTCGAATCCGTCTGTTTTTTTAAATTTAAGGAAGTAATATGGCAAAAAATTCAAGTAGAGTAAAAATTGGTCTAAAATGTTCTGAGTGCGGAGATATCAATTACAGCACTTATAAAAACAGCAAAACAACAACAGAAAAATTGGAACTTAAAAAATACTGCCCTAGATTAAAAAAACACACACTTCACAAGGAAGTTAAGCTTAAATAAGTTTATAGGGCAATAGCTCCAACGGTAGAGCGCCGGATTCCAAATCCGATGGTTGGGGGTTCGAATCCCTCTTGCCCTGCCACGAGGATAGGGATTATGGAAAAAATTAAAGAATATTATAGACAAGCAAGAATAGAATTAGATAAGGTAATTTTTCCAACAAAAGAGCAAACAAGAACTGCTTATATTTCAGTAGTTGTTGTGGTTGTGGTCATAGCGTTATTTTTGGCTTTGGTAGATTTTTTAATGTCTACTGCAATTACTGCATAGAAAGGTTTTTTTATGGCACATAAATGGTATGCAATTCAGACTTATGCTGGCAGTGAAATGGCAGTAAAAAATGCTATCGAAGCTTTAAAAGCTGATGAGATGCTTGCAGATAAAATCGGTGAGGTTTTAGTTCCCACAGAAGATGTTATCGAGGTCAAAAACACAAAACAAACTATCAAAGAGAGAAGTTTATATCCTGGATATTGTTTTGCAAATTTAGATTTAGACACTACTTTGTGGCATAGAATTCAAATTTTGCCAAAAGTTAGTCGCTTTATCGGCGAGGCTAAAAAACCTTCTCCTTTATTGGAAAAAGATATCGCAATAATTCTTGAAAAAATCAATAATCGTCAAGCACCAAAACCAAAAATCAATTTTGATGAGGGCGAGACTGTTAGAATTATCGATGGACCATTTGCGAATTTTAATGGTATTGTCGAAGAGTATGATATGCTTCACGGCAAGCTTAGATTAAATGTTTCTATCTTTGGTAGAAGCACGCCGATTGAAATTTCATATTCACAAGTTGAAAAGATAATTTAAAAATTTAATAAGGAGTATAGTAAATGGCTAAGAAAGTTGTTGGTGAGATTAAATTACAAATCGCCGCTACAAAAGCAAATCCAAGTCCGCCAGTTGGTCCAGCTTTGGGTCAAAAAGGCGTAAATATTATGGAATTTTGTAAAGCATTTAACGAGCGCACAAAAGATATGGCAGGTTATAATATCCCTGTTGTTATCACTGTTTATGCTGATAAAAGCTTTACATTTATCACAAAACAACCACCTGCGACAGATTTGATTAAAAAAGCAGCTAAAATCGACAAGGGTTCAGACAATCCTTTGAAGAAAAAAGTTGCGACTTTAACAAAAGCGCAAGTTTTGGAAATCGTTGAGAAAAAAATCGCTGATTTAAATACCAACGATCGCGAACAAGCAGCTAGAATCATTGCTGGTTCTGCACGCTCTATGGGTATTACCATAGTAGATTAATCTTTTGACCGCTAAGATTTAAATAAAAGCGGTAGCACTTTAAAATTGCGGAGAAATATATGTCAAAAAATTCGAAAAGATTTAATGAACTTTTGAAAAAAGTTGATTCTAATAAGCTATATAATATATCTGAGGCTATCGATACAGTAAAAGGTCTAGCATCTGCTAAATTTGACGAAACTGTTGAAATCGCTCTTAAACTAAATGTAGATCCACGCCACGCAGACCAAATGGTTCGCGGCTCTATCGTTTTACCAGCTGGCACAGGCAAGAGCGTCCGCGTTGCTGTTATCGCAAAAGACGCAAAAGCAACTGAGGCACAAGAGGCTGGTGCTGATATCGTAGGCGCAGATGATTTAATCGAGGAAATCCAAAAAGGTATTATAAATTTCGATGTTCTTATCGCTACTCCAAATTTAATGGGATTAGTCGGTAAAGTAGGTAGAATTCTTGGACCAAAAGGCGTAATGCCAAACCCTAAAACAGGCACCGTTACAATGGATGTAGCACAAGCTGTCAAAAATGCAAAAGGTGGTCAAGTAAATTTCCGCGTTGATAAACAAGGAAATATCCACGCTGGTCTTGGAAAAGTAAGTTTTAGCAAAGAACAACTTTTGGATAATGTTACAACATTTATCAAAGCCATTAACAAACACAAACCAGCTACTGCAAAAGGTAGATATGTGACTCATGCAGCACTTTCGCTAACTATGAGCCCAGCTGTTACTCTTGATAGCCAAGAAGTTATTGATTTAAAATAAAAATTTAAAATTTTTATCTTAGATTGGAGACAGTTCAAGGTCGCTTTGACTTAATTGATTTAAATTTAACTAGCTTAAATTTAAATCTCTTGGCTTGAAATCACCGATCGGAAAGGAGAAACCTAATGACGAGAGATGAAAAATCACAAATCGTAGCAGAACTAAGCGAAGCTTTCAAAAATAGCGAAGCTATTGTTATATCTGATTTCAAAGGTCTAGATGTTAAAAAACTAGAAGAACTTAGAAATAGCGCTCGTGAGCTTGATGTAAAAGTCAGAGTTATCAAAAATACATTAGCAGCTATCGCTTTGAAAAACGCCGAAAAAGATGGTATGAGTTTCAAAGATACAAATATTTTCTTATGGGGCGATCAACTTTCAGTATGTAAAGTTGCTGCTAAATTTGAAGAGAAAAACGAAGCATTTGCACTTAAAACTGCTTATGTCGATGGTGAAGTTACTAGCATCGAAAAAGTTCGCGCGCTTTCAAAAATGCCAAGCAGAGACGAGCTTATCGCAATGTTACTTCAAGTCTGGAACGCACCGATTCAAAATTTTACAATCGGCTTAAATGCGCTTAAAGAAAAAAAAGAACAAACAGCATAAAATAAAAATTTAGGAGAAAAACAATGGCAATTACAAAAGAAGATGTATTAGAATTCATTTCTAATCTTTCAGTTTTAGAGCTTAGCGAATTAGTTAAAGAATTCGAAGAGAAATTCGGCGTTAGCGCAGCTCCTGTTATGGTAGCTGGCGCAGCAGGTGCAGCAGCAGGTGCAACAGCAGCTGAGGAAAAAACTGAATTCGATATCGTATTAGTTGATGCAGGCGACAAAAAAATCAATGTTATTAAAGTCGTTCGTGCTCTTACAGGTCTTGGTCTTAAAGAGGCAAAAGACGCTACTGAGTCTACACCATCTGTTCTTAAAGAGGGCGTTAGCAAAGAAGATGCTGAAAAAGCTAAAAAAGAGCTTGAAGAAGCAGGCGCTAAGGTCGAACTTAAATAATCTCGCAAAATTTATTAGTTTTGCAAATCATAATGTGTGTCGGTGTGCAAGCGCCGACACTTCTTTCTTAAAATACAACTACGAGGTAGTAGAATGTTAAATAGCTTATATTCAGGTAATCGTCTTAGAGTTGATTTTTCTAAGGTCCCAAAAGATATAGAGATACCAAATTTATTACAATTACAAAAAAAAAGTTTTGATCACTTTTTAAATCTTGATAACTCAAATGCAGATAGTGGTATAGAAAAAGTCTTCCGTGCTATCTTTCCTATTCATGATGCTCAAAACAGACTAAGCATCGAGTATGTAAGTAGCGAGCTTTCCAAGCCAAAATACTCGATTAGAGAGTGTATGGAGCGTGGTCTTACATATTCTGTAAATTTAAAGATGAAAATTCGCCTAATCGTGCATGAGCGAGATGATAAAACAGGCGAAAAAATCGGCGTTAAAGATATAAAAGAACAAGATATTTATATTCGCGATATTCCGCTTATCACCGATAGAATTTCATTTATCATCAATGGTGTCGAGCGTGTCGTCGTAAATCAACTACACAGAAGTCCTGGCGTTATTTTCAAAGAAGAAGAGAGCCCGACTGTATTAAACAAACTAATCTACACAGCCCAAATCATACCAGATCGCGGCAATTGGCTATATTTCGAATACGATGCGAAAGATGTATTGTATGTGCGCATTAATAAACGACGCAAGGTTCCTATTACTATACTTTTCCGCGCACTTGGATATAAAAAACAAGACATTATAAAACTATTTTATCCGATTAAAACAATCTATGTCAAAAAAGGCAAATTCTTAACAGATTTCGATCCAAAAGAGTATGCTGGCAGACTTGATTATGATATTATCAACGAAAAAGGCGAGGTTTTGCACCAAGCAAGCAAGCGTTTAACTCTAAAAAAAGCTGAAAAATTGGCAGAAGAGGGGTTGAAGCTTATAGAATACCCAGCTGAAATTTTAGCAGAGCGCCACTTAGCAGATGCGATTTTTGATAAAGATAGTGGCGAGGTTATATATGATTCACTTGCTGCGTTAGATGAAACCAAACTAGTCGCTATTGCAAATTCACAGAAAAAATTTACAATCGCAAACGACCTAGCTAGCGGTGTCGATGCCTCTATCATCAACTCATTTGCCCAAGATAGCGAAGCTCTTAAAATTTTACAACAAAGCGAAGGCGTTGATGACGAAAACGATTTAGCAGCTATTAGAATTTATAAAGTTATGCGCCCTGGCGAGCCAGTGGTTAAAGAGACTGCAAGATCGTTTGTAAATGATCTGTTTTTCAACCCTGAAAGATACGACCTTACAAAAGTTGGCCGTATGAAAATGAACCACAAGCTTGGCAACGAAACACCAGAGTATGTAACGGTGCTAACTAACGAAGACATTATAAAAACAGCAAAATATTTGATAAAAGTTAAAAATGGCGAAGGCTTTATCGATGATAGAGATAATCTAGGCAATCGTAGAATTCGCTCTATTGGCGAGCTTTTGGCTAGTGAAATGCACCTTGGATTTATCAAGGTTCAAAAAGCTATAAAAGATAAATTTGCAAGCATTAGCGGAAATATCGATGAGCTTATGCCTTATGATTTTGTCAATCCAAAAATCATCACAACTACCCTTATGGAATTCTTTACAGGCGGTCAGTTGAGCCAATTTATGGATCAGACAAACCCACTTAGCGAGGTTACTCACAAGCGTCGTTTATCTGCTCTTGGCGAGGGCGGTTTGGTTAAAGAGCGCGCTGGATTTGAGGTGCGCGATGTCCATCCGACTCACTATGGTAGAATTTGTCCAATCGAAACCCCAGAGGGTCAAAACATCGGTCTTATCAATACCCTTGCAACTTATGCAAAAGTAAATGATTTAGGCTTTGTCGAAGCTCCTTATAAAAAGGTCGTCGATGGCAAGGTAACAGACGAAATCGTTTATCTAACTGCTACACAAGAAGAGGGTCATGTAATCGCTCCTGCTTCTGCTAAATTAGACGAAAATGGTGCGATTATCGAGGAAATGCTAGAAGCTAGAAAAGACGGCGAAAACCTTATGGCTAGACGCGAGGACATCACTCTAATCGACCTTTGCTCTGGTATGATTGCTGGTGTGGCTGCTTCACTTATTCCATTTTTGGAGCACGATGACGCCAACCGCGCGCTAATGGGTTCAAACATGCAACGCCAAGCAGTTCCACTTCTATACGCAACTGCTCCGATTGTAGGCACAGGTATGGAAGCTACTATCGCAAGGGATTCTTGGGAAGCGATTAAGGCCAAAAGAGCCGGCGTGGTCGAAAAAGTAGATAATAAAAATATCTTTATCTTGGGCGAAGATGAAAAAGGTCCGTTTATCGATCACTACTCAATGGAGAAAAATTTACGCACTAACCAAAACACTACATTTTCTCAGCACCCAATTGTGCGCAAAGGTGATAGTGTCAAAGAAGGACAAATCATCGCA
The DNA here is from genome assembly GCF_027737365.1 of Campylobacter sp. JMF_01 NE2. NCBI lineage: Bacteria > Pseudomonadati > Campylobacterota > Epsilonproteobacteria > Campylobacterales > Campylobacteraceae > Campylobacter > Campylobacter sp. JMF_01 NE2. The sequence goes on from NZ_JAOVTR010000003.1 coordinate 107,258, forward strand.
GATGGCCCTAGCATGGACGGCGGCGAGCTAGCTATCGGTAAAAACGCTCTAATCGCGTTTATGCCATGGCATGGTTATAACTACGAGGACGCCGTTGTAATGAGCGAGAAGATGATTCGCGCTGATGAATACACAAGCGTGCATATTTATGAGAAAGAGATTGAAGCCAGAGAGCTAAAAGACGGCGTAGAAGAGATCACCAGAGATATCCCAAATATCAAGGAAGAAGAGCTTTCTCACCTTGATGAGAGTGGAATTATCAAAATCGGAACCCATGTCAAACCTGGTATGATTTTGGTAGGAAAAGTAACTCCAAAAGGCGAGGTTAAACCAACCCCAGAGGAAAGACTTTTAAGAGCGATTTTTGGCGAAAAAGCAGGACATGTGGTAAATAAATCACTCTATGCGACAGCTTCTATGGAGGGCGTGGTAATCGATGTCAAAATTTTCACCAAAAAAGGCTATGAAAAAGATCCTAGAACAAATAAAGCTTATGAGGACGAAAAGACAGAGTTAGAGCGCGAGCACCACGATAGACTTTTGATGCTGGACCGCGAAGAAATGCTAAAAGTCGTAGCCTTGCTATCAAAAAGCAAACTAGAAAGTGCACAAAGCCTAAATAAAAAAGAGTATAAAAAAGGCGATATTGTCAGCAAAGAAGAGCTTGAAAGCTCAAACCGCTTTACGCTAAATTCGTTTATCAAAGGATATTCTAAAAAAATTCAAAAAGAGTATGAGGATTTGAAAAACCACTTCCAAAACGAAAAACGAAAGCTTAAAGAAGAGCATGATGAAAAAATCGAAATTTTGGAAAAAGATGATATCTTACCAAGTGGCGTAGTAAAACTAGTCAAAGTCTATGTCGCAACTAAACGCAAACTAAAAGTCGGCGACAAAATGGCTGGACGCCACGGAAACAAAGGTATCGTCTCAAATATCGTCCCAGAGGTCGATATGCCATATCTTCCAAATGGTCAAAGAGTAGATATCGTCCTAAATCCGCTAGGCGTTCCAAGCCGTATGAATATCGGTCAAATCATGGAGAGCCACTTAGGTTTAGTAGGTTGGCGTTTGGGCGAGCAAATCGCTGAAATTTTAGAGCAAAAAACTGGCGAGTGGTTAAAAGAACTTCGCGCTAAAATGATTGATATCGCAAATGTTTCTAAGCTTATGGACGCGAAGAAAACGCTAGAAAAAATCAGCGATGAAGAGCTTTTGAAATATGCCAGAGATTGGAGCAAAGGCGTTAGATTTGCAGCTCCGATTTTTGAGGGAATCGTGCCTGAGGATTTTGCGAAACTATTTGAAATGGCGAAAATCGACGCTGATGGCAAAACCGAGCTTTATGATGGACGCACAGGCGAAAAGATTAAAGAGCGCGTAAATGTGGGTTGTATGTATTATCTCAAACTCCACCACCTTGTCGATGAAAAAGTCCATGCTAGAAGCACAGGCCCTTACAGCCTTGTTACACAGCAACCAGTCGGCGGTAAAGCGCTATTTGGTGGTCAAAGATTTGGAGAAATGGAAGTTTGGGCGCTTGAAGCTTATGGTGCGGCATATACCTTGCGCGAAATGCTAACCGTCAAATCAGACGATGTCGATGGTCGTTTGGCGGCGTATAAAGCACTTACCAGAGGCGAAAATGTTCCAACAACAGGAATTCCTGAGACATTTTTTGTTTTAACAAACGAGCTTAAATCACTTGCTTTGGATGTTGAAATTTACGGAAACGGGGAAAAGAAATGAGCGAAAACAATAGCTTAGAAAAAATTGAAATTAAAGAAGACGGTAGAGTTCAAGATTTTGATGTATTTGCCATAAGACTTGCTAGCCCTGAGCAAATCAAAAATTGGAGCCACGGCGAGGTTAAAAAGCCAGAAACTATCAACTATCGCACGCTAAAACCTGAACGAGACGGCTTGTTTTGCGCTAAAATTTTTGGTCCAGTAAGGGATTATGAGTGCATTTGCGGAAAATACAAAAAAATGCGCTATAAAGGCTGGAAATGCGAAAAATGTGGCGTAGAAATCACTAGTTCGAAGGTTCGCCGCACACGCATGGGGCATATCGAGCTAGTTACCCCAGTAGCGCACATTTGGTATGTAAATTCGCTTCCTAGCCGTATCGGCACGCTTTTGAATATCAAAATGAAAGATTTAGAGCGCGTGCTTTACTATGAGGCATATATTGTAGAGAGCGCTGGTAGTGCGTATTATGATAACGAAAACACTAAAAAAGTCGAAAAATACGATGTCTTAAACGAAGAGCAATATCAAAGCTTGCGCGAGAGATTTGAGCAAACTGGTTTTGTGGCTAAAATGGGTGGCGAAGTTATCAGAGATATGCTAGCAGATCTTGATTTGGTCGAAATTCTTTCAAATTTGAAAGAGGAAATGGCTAGCACAAATTCAGAATTAAAGAAAAAAAATATAATCAAACGCCTAAAAGTCGTAGAGAGCTTTTTAAATTCTGGCAACAAACCAGAGTGGATGATGATTACAAATTTACCAGTTCTACCAGCGGATTTAAGACCGCTAGTTAGCCTTGATGGCGGTAAATTTGCGGTTTCAGATGTCAATGATTTATACCGCAGAGTTATCAATCGCAACACTCGCCTTAAAAAACTTTTAGAGCTTGATGCGCCAGAGATTATTATTCGCAACGAAAAACGCATGCTCCAAGAAGCTGTCGATGCGCTATTTGATAACGGCAGAAAGGCAAACGCTGTAAAAGGCGCAAACAAACGCCCACTAAAATCTCTAAGCGAGATTATCAAAGGAAAACAAGGCCGTTTCAGACAAAATTTGCTTGGAAAACGCGTCGATTTCTCAGGTCGTTCAGTTATCGTCGTAGGTCCAAATTTGCGTATGGATCAATGCGGTCTGCCAAAAACTATGGCATTAGAGCTATTTAAACCGCATTTGATAGCTAGACTTCAAGAAAAAGGCTATGCAACAACCGTAAAACAAGCCAAAAAAATGATTGAGGGCAAGGTAAATGAGGTTTGGGAGTGCCTAGAAGAGGTTGTTAAAGGCCACCCTGTCATGCTAAACCGTGCGCCGACACTTCACAAAATGTCAATTCAAGCCTTCCACCCAGTCCTAATCGAGGGTAAGGCTATTCGTTTGCACCCGCTTGTTTGTGCGGCTTTCAACGCTGACTTCGACGGCGACCAAATGGCCGTTCATGTCCCACTAAGCCAAGAAGCAATCGCAGAGTGCAAAATTTTAATGCTAAGTTCTATGAATATCTTGCTTCCAGCTAGCGGTAAGCCTGTGGCTGTGCCTTCGCAAGATATGGTTTTGGGAATTTATTATCTTAGCCTTGAAAAAGCCGGCGCAAAAGGCACAAACAAAATTTTTGCCAATGTCGATGAGGTTATGGTCGCTGTGGAGGCGAATTCTCTCGATATCCACGCTAAAATCAAAACTATGGTCGATGGTCGCATTATCTTTACGACAGCTGGTAGATTGGTCATCAAATCGATCTTGCCTAATTTTATCCCAGATACATTGTGGAATAAAAAATTAAAGAAAAAAGATATCGCAGAACTAGTCGATTATGTCTATAAAAATGGCGGTTTGGAAGTAAGTGCTGAATTCCTAGATAACCTTAAAAATTTAGGTTTCGAATCCGCTACAAAAGCTGGAATTTCAATCGCTGTTTCAGATATCATCGTGCCAAATTCTAAGTCAAATTTGATCGAGGACGCGAAAAATCAAGTCCGCGAAGTCCAAAACCAATACTCTGGCGGTTTGCTAACTGAGGGCGAGAGATACAATAAAACTATTCAAATTTGGACAAGCACGACTAAAAAATTAGCCGATGAGATGATGGATTTGATGAAAAACGACAAAGACGGCTTTAACTCAATCTATATGATGGCTGATAGTGGCGCTCGTGGTAGTTCAGAGCAAATTCGCCAATTAGCTGGTATGCGTGGTTTGATGTCTAAACCAGATGGTTCGATTATCGAGACCCCGATTACATCAAATTTCCGCGAGGGATTAGATGCGAACGAATACTTCATCTCAACCCACGGTGCGAGAAAGGGTCTAGCCGATACTGCGCTTAAAACGGCAAATGCTGGTTACCTTACTCGTAAGCTAATCGATGTCGCTCAAAATGTCCGCGTTACAATCCATGATTGTGGCACACACGAGGGTATCGAAGTAACTGAAATCGTCGAAAACGGAACTTTGGTCGAGAATTTAGCCGATAGAATTTTAGGTCGCGTGCTAAGTGCAGATGTGATTGATCCAGTTTCAAATGAAATTTTATTTACCGAGGGCACACTTCTTGGCGAAAAAGAGGTTCGCACTATCGTAGATGCTGGAATTAAATCAGTTAGCATTAGAACTCCGATTACTTGCAAGGCTCACAAGGGTGTTTGCGCTAAATGCTATGGCGTGAATTTGGGCGAGGGCAAACTGGTAAAACCAGGTGAGGCTGTCGGTATCATCTCAGCTCAATCAATTGGTGAGCCAGGAACGCAACTAACGCTAAGAACTTTCCACGCAGGTGGAACAGCTGCTACTGATCAACAAGCAGATAAGGTTATCGCTAGCGATGAGGGTTATATCAGATATTACAATGTCAAAACTTATGAAAACAATGGCAAAAATATCGTAATGAACCGCCGAAATGCGGCTGTGCTTTTGGTCGAACCAAAAATCAAAGCTCCATTTAGCGGTAAGGTAAGCATAGAAGTAACTCACGATGATGTCAATATCTCTGTAAAAAGCAAAAAAGATGAGGTCAAATACAATATCCGCCGCCACGATTTGGCTAAACCAAATGAGCTAGCTGGTGTTAGCGGTAAGGTCGAGGGCAAATACTATATCGTTTGCAAAGACGGCGATAATATCGAAGAAAACGAGAGTTTGGTCGAAATCATCAAAACAGACTGGAATATCCCAGCTCGTGTGCCGTTTGCTAGTGAAATTTGCGTCCAAGACGGCGAGCCTGTAACTCAAAAAATCAAATCAGGCGCAGTTGGCGAGATCAAATATTTCATCTTAAAAGGCGATTATTTAGAGCGTCTAAAAGATATCAAAAAGGGAAATATCGTAACCGAAAAAGGTATGTATGCTGTAATCTCTGATGAAAACGGCAGAGAGGCTATCAGACACTATATCCCACGCGAATCTGTGCTTGTATTTAACGATAATAGTAAGGTTAAATTTGATGATATCATCGCAAAACCTAAAAAAGAAGAAAACACCGTAATCGCTCAATGGGATCCATATACTACCCCTGTGGTAGCTGAGTGCGCTGGTGTGGTTAGCTACGAAGATATCGAGCCAGGTTACACTGCTACTGAGCAATACGATGAAGCGACAGGACATAGTAGCTTGGTGATTAATGAGTATTTACCACAAGGTGTAAAACCAGCTATCGTAATCACTCCTAGCAAGGGCGAGCCGATGAAATACAATATCGGACCAAAAACTCAAATTCTTGCAACTAGTGGAGATGAGGTAGCGATCGCTGATATCCTAGCTAGGACGCCAAAAGCCGCTGCGAAATCGAAAGATATCACAGGTGGTTTGCCACGCGTTTCTGAGCTTTTCGAAGCGCGCAAATCTAAAAATACCGCTATCATCGCTGATATCGACGGAACTGTGAGATTTGGCAAACCTATGAGCTCAAAAGAGCGCGTAATCATCGAGGGCGAGGACGGCACTGTGGCTGAGTATCTAATCGATAAATCTCGCCAAATTCAGGTTAGAAACGGCGAGTTTGTCCATGCTGGCGAAAGGCTAACTGACGGCTCTATTAGCTCACACGATGTGCTTAGAATTTTAGGCGAAAAGGCACTTCATTACTACCTAGTTAGCGAAGTTCAACAAGTCTATCGCTCACAAGGCGTTGCGATTAACGATAAACATATCGAAATTATCGTATCTCAAATGCTTCGCCAAGTCCGCATCATAGATAGTGGCGATACTAAGCTAATCATCGGCGATTTAATCAGCCGTCGCAGGTTTAAAGAAGAAAATGAGCGCATTATGAAAATGGGTGGCGAGCCAGCGATCGCTGAGCCAGTGCTTCTAGGTATCACAAGAGCGGCTGTGGGAAGCGATAGTGTGATTTCGGCTGCTTCCTTCCAAGAGACTACCAAGGTTCTAACCGAGGCAAGTATCGCGGCGAAATTTGATAGATTAGAGGACTTGAAGGAAAATATCATTTTAGGTCATATAATTCCAGTCGGAACCGGTCTATACAAAGACAAAGAGGTCAAGCTTAAAAAATAATTTTGGGGGCGAAATTTCGCCCCTTTTTTAAATTTTAAAATTTTAGAATTCTTGAATTTTGCCAAATTTTAAAATTTTAAAATTTCGCCACAAAAGGGACTATCTATGCCTAAATCATTTCCAAATTTCGGATTATTAATGCTTCGTTTGACGCTTGGAGTTTGCCTTTTTATGCATGGCGTGGCAAAGATAATGAACGGCGTGGGCGGTATAAAGGGTATGCTGGGAGCAAAGGGATTGCCTGAGTTTATCGCGTATGGCGTGTATTTGGGCGAAGTCGTCGCACCAGTGATGATAATCATCGGATTTTTTACCCGCGTGGGCGCGCTCATCGTGCTTGGGCTGTGTGGCGTGATATTTTATCTAGCGCACCCTGATTTTTTGGCATTATCAAAACACGGCGGATTTGAAGCTGAAATTTTATACCTTTATATCGGAATTTCACTTTGCTTGCTGGCCTGCGGCGGCGGAAGATTTAGCGTGGTGAGGGATTAGCAAAATTTAAAATTTTATCCCCACATATCCGCTTTGCTCGATGATTTCTTGACCTTGGTTGCTTAAAATCCACTCTAAAATTTTAGTGATATTTTCGTTTTTGTTATTTTTATCATACACGGCGTAAATTTCGCCTATTATTGGATACGAGCGGTTTTTAATATTTTCTTTGTTTGGATATACGCCGTTTAGGCTTAGCATTTTAACCTTGCCGTTTGCGACGAGAGTTTCGACATAGTAACGAAACGAAAAGCCAATGGCTGAGCCGAAAAATCCAAGCGTGTTTCGCTTCATTTTTTCATCTTTCATAAACGCGCTCATCGCACTTTGCGAACCGCTGCCTTCGTTTCGTTGCACAGCATCGATATATAAATTTGCCCCGCCTACTTGCGACCATTTTGTGATTTTTCCGCTATAAATTTCCTTGATTTGAGCGGTGCTTAAATTTGATACAGGATTATCTTTATGGACGATAAAAACAAAGGCTTCAAGCCCGATTGGCACGAATTCTAAATCCACGCCATTTTCTTTTGCGTATTGTAGTTGAGCCATTGAGGGCTTTGCGACAAAAATCAAATCTGCTTTCTTATCAACCACTGCCTTATAAGCACCACGAGTGTTTGTGTATTTTAGTCTGCTTTTTTCGCTGAAATTTTCGCCGTCAAATTCTACGCTATCTTTTGGATAAATCGCATTTACAAAAGCTGAAAACGCAGGAAAAAGTGCCGCCGCTCCGTCGATGACGGGCAAATCGCCTTGCAAATTTAAATTTGCCTTTGTCTTGTAAATTTGCGAATTTTCATCAAATGGCAAAAATTTGCTAATTTCGATTGATTTTGCCTGCATTTCGGGATTTGTAGAGTTTTTATATCTTTTAGTAATGCCGTGATAAAATGCCAAATCAAACGCCAAAAACGCAAAAATCAGCGAAATAATTGTTAAAATTTGAGACTTTTTCACGGCTCATTTCCCGTTTGCGATATACGAAATAATCGAGCATTTGCTTTGCAAATCAAAAGTATAAGCAATCAGTCCAGCCACGCTAAATGCCCAAATAACGCAAATCGCAAGGATTATTTTATAAAATTTTTCATCACTCATAATTTTTCCTTACATTGTAGCACCGGGCAATGACATTAAAATCATAAACACCACAAAAGAAGAAATAAGGACAATCGCTACAATTACAAGAGATAAAATTATATAAATCAATGTGTTGGTAAGTTTTGAGCCACCTCTTGTATTAAGATAGGTTCTAATTTTTTTATCGACAATTCTAACTCCGACAAGCAATAAAATCGGAATTCCCCATAAAAGTATTGTAAAAAATAAATCGCCCATTTTAAAACTTTCCTAAATTTACATATGAAAAATTGGCTCTTGGAATATTAAATTTGTGATATATAAATCAATTGTAATAACTGCACAAATGCAGGTTATAATGGCAAATTTTAAGACTACTTTTTTTAAATTTTGATAATCCAAATTTTCTTTATCGCTTCTTTTTAGCTCAATAAAACCATATAATGAAATGATTAACAAAACTATTGTTATACTAATTGGGATAAATAAAGAATACGAAAGTATCCAAAAAAATTCAAAAAGCCAAAGTAATGTATCCATACGCTACAACACGCCTTTTGTGCTTGGCGTTCCTGTGCGTGAATTTTTGGCGACGGCTCGTCTAAATGCGACTGCAAATGCCTTAAATGTGGCTTCTGCTATGTGATGAGCGTTTTCGCCACGCAAATTTATGAGATGTAGCGTGATACCAGCGTTAAACGCAAGGGCCCTAAAAAACTCAGCGATTAACTCAGCGTCAAATTCGCCGATTTTGCCCGTTTTAAGCCCTTCATAAACTAAATACGCTCTATTTGATAAATCCAACGCACAGCTAGTCGCCGCTTCGTCCATGACAACCACGCTATCGCCGTATCTCTCGACATTTTGAATCGGATAAATCGCTTCTTTTATCGCTTCACCCAGCACGATTCCGCAGTCTTCGACGCTGTGGTGAAAATCCACCTCCAAATCGCCCTTACAAACAAGCTTTATATCCATTAGCGAGTGCTTACACAAAGCCGTTAGCATGTGATCAAAAAAGCCAATTCCTGTGCTAATCTCAGCCTTGCCTGAGCCGTAAATTTCAAGCTCTAAGCTTATGTCGGTTTCTTTCGTTTTTCTAGTTTTGCTTATCATTTCATCTCCTTTACAAGGCTAAATTTAGACCAATGCGATTTTTAGCACATCTTCTATGTGATCGACTGGCGTGATTTGCATGGCGTTTTTGACTTCATCTGGAATCTCGTCCAAATCGCGCTCGAAATTTTTGCGCGGGATTAGGGCGTGGGTGATTTTGGCTTTGTGCGCGGCGATTAGCTTTTCTTTTAATCCGCCGATTGCAAGCACGGCCCCACTTAGCGTAATCTCGCCCGTCATCGCCACATCGAAGTGTACCTTTTTCTCGCTTAAAATCGATGCAATCGCCGTTGCTAGCGTGATTCCAGCACTTGGGCCGTCTTTTGGCGTAGCGCCCTCTGGGACATGGATATGCAGGTCAAATTTGTTATAAATTTGCTCGTCTTTCGCTAAATTTGTGCTTTTTTCAAATTTTAATTTTCCATTATCGATTAGGACTTTTACCACGCTAAATGCGATTTGAGCGGATTCCTTCATCACATCGCCAAGCTGACCGGTAATCGTCATCGCACCCTTGCCCTTGATTTTAATCGCTTCGATTTTTAGGACATCGCCACCCACGCTCGTCCAAGCTAGGCCATTTACAATGCCGATTTGGTTCGTTTTTTTCACGGCGTCGATTTCAAAAACCTTTTTATCCAAAAATTCTTCTAAATTTTTGGTTGTTATGGCAAGTTTTTTAAATTCACTATCTTTTAGAATTCTAACGGCGATTTTACGGCAAATCGCAGCGATTTGGCGGCGCAGGTTACGCACGCCTGACTCTCTGGTGTATTCGGCGATGATTTTTTCAAGCGCAGTAGAGTGAAAGCTGATATCGGCTGGTTTGAGCCCGTGTCGCTCTAATTCCTGCGGGATTAGATAGTTTTTTGCGATTTGAAATTTCTCTTGCGGGGTGTATGAGCTAAGCCCGATAAACTCCATTCTGTCGCGAAGTGGGGCAGGTATTTGGGAAATATCGTTCGCTGTGGCGATAAAAATAATCTTGCTTAAATCGATATCAAAATTTAGGTAATAATCCCTAAATGCTGAATTTTGCTCTGGATCTAAAATTTCGAGTAAAACAGCGGTCGGATCGCCTTTATACGAGGTGGATACCTTGTCGATTTCATCTAGCACGACGACTGGATTCATCTGTTTTGCGCCGATTAAACCCTGCACCAAACGCCCTGGCATGGCGCCTACATAGGTGCGACGATGGCCACGAAGCTCATTGACATCTTCTAATCCGCCAAGCGCGATACGGATCAATTTGCGTTTTAGTGCAGTTGCGATTGAGTTTGCCAGGCTGGTTTTACCCACGCCAGGAGGTCCGTAAAAGCACAAAATCGCGCCGTTATTTACGCGTTTGCCCTCTTTATCCACGCTTCCGCGAAGCTCTAAAAGCTCTTTTAGCGCGAAATACTCTTCGATACGCTCTTTTGGCTTTTCTAGGGAATAATGGTCTTTGTTTAGCTGTTTGCTTACGCTTTGGATTGAAAGTTTTTCCTTTGCCATTTGCTCAAATGGGATTTCCAAAACCCAGTCGAGATAGCTTTGCGAAAGCCCTGCGTCTGCGCTGTCTGGGTGAAGGCGCGCAAATTTGTCGATTTGCTTTTTTATCTCTTTGTAGGCTTCATCGCTGATAAATGGCTTTTTTAGGTCTAGTTTTTTTCTGTATTCTTCGATTTCGACCTCTCTATCGCTATCTGAGCCAAGCTCTTTTTGAATCTGTTTTAACTGCTCTTTTAAAAAATACTCTTTGTTGGTTTGATCGATTTTGCTATGAACCTTGCTTTTGATCTCTTTTTCGAGGCGATAAGATTCGATTTCATCGGCAATGTAGGCGATGAGATCGAAAATTCTTTTTTCTAAATTTAACTGCGAAAAAAACGAATACGCTATCTCTTTTTTGACCCTGAGCGCGCTTAGTGTTAAATCGCAAATTCGCGATGCGTCTGTGTTTTCCTCGATAGTTTTAAGCAGATCGTTTGGGAAAAAGTGCGTTAGGCTACTTAGGGCTTTGACTCTCTCTTTTAAAACATTGATTGATGCGTCGATTTTCGCCTCATCTCCTCGCTCGTCATGGACGATACCGATAGTGGCAAATAGCGGGTTTTGCGAAATTTCGTGCAGAATTTTGCCCTTTGCAGAGCCTTGGAATAAAATTTTAACCCTGCCATCAGGAAGTGGCACTGTGCGCATGATAGTGCCGATTACGCCGATATGATAAATCCCGCCGAAGCTTCTGTCGCCGTTAAATTCGGGCGTCGAGCTTACTACCATTATCATGGATTCGTTTTTTATCGCAAGATCGATGGCTCTTTTGTTTTTTTCATCGCTTATGAAAAGCGGAGTTATCATAAACGGGTATAAAAACAGCTCGTCCTCGACCAAAATCGGCAAATCTGTGGGAAATTTTTTATTTTGTGATAACTGCATTAGAAATTTCCTACTCAAATATCGCGCGATACCATGGGGATTGCGGTTTGATAATCTCGGTGCTGTTCATCGGCGAATTTTCGATTCTGCTTTCATAAATTTTAGCTGATTCGTCCTTACCAGTGCGCTCGTAAAGGTCTTTTATGTCTTTATTGAGCTGGTGTTCGGCTAAGCGAAGCTTGGTCATCATAGTCTCTAATAGCGGTCTATACTGGCTTTGAGGGTATTCGATGATAAATTTGCGAATTTCATCTATGCTATTTAGCATTAATCGCTGATTGCGACCTGGGCGTGAAAATGAGTCGAAATTTGCTCTGATTTTTAGGTATCTTGCATACTCGATTTTTCTCGCGGTGCCGTATCTGCGGATATATTCGTCTAGATATTTGTTTGCTTTTTCGTAATTTTCGTCATCGACGAAGGCTTGTGCCATAATCAGCGTCATTTCTTCCAAAAGCGGTGAAGCGATGTGCTCGCTAGCAAAGCTCGTGTAGTGCGTCTCGGCATCATCGTATGAAAGCGAGTTTAAATCGTCTAGGATTTGCGCATACCATGCTTCTTGGCTGAGGTTAAAAAGTGTGCCATCGCCCTTCGAGCTACAACCGCCGATAAATGCGACAAACAAGGCACAAAGTAGAAATTTGATTAAATTTTGCATATTTTTTCCTTGTGAAATTTTAACCCGCAATTCTATAATATTTAGGTAAATATACACCAAAATTTCACTCAAATTTTAAAAATTTCATTTTGTATGCGTAAAAATAGCAAATTTAAGGTTTTGCGTTGTATAATTATGCGTCTAGCAGTGGATATTGAGTATCCATGAGTAAAATTTAAGGAAGGCGAGATGAAAAAGGGTTTCACTCTGATCGAGTTGGTCTTTACCATCGTAATCTTGGCTATTACTACAATGGCCATACCGCGCATAGTTGCTCAGACGGTAAATTTGAATATGTTTGCCGTGCAACAGGAGCTTGTTTATAGCGCTAAATTTATGGTTAGTCGCGTGCAACCTGCTATTTGGGATAGTGCGTATGATTCTGATTGTGTCAAGGAATGTAGCGAAAATGTGATTCATAGTATTGGTGCTGCAAAGGAGAGTAGGCCAGGAATTCTCAGAGATGGTGCTAATGGCAACAGAAAATTAGACAGTATTACCGATGCGAAACCAACTTCGGAAAGTGATTTTGGTATCGGTGGCAGTTCTGTTCCAACTGTGCGAAATGATGAATATCCGTATGTAGATATAGATGACTATGATGGTTTTGAGCGCACAGAAAAAACTTCGAGATCATATAGAGGCGATAATGTTTTTGATATAAAAACAAGTGTAAATGTTAAGTATGTGCCAGATCCGCTAGTTAGTAAAAATAATGGTCAGATAAATGCAAATTTTGGAATTGCTGATAATGCAACGCCTACTGATGTAAAATTAGTAGAAGTTGAAGCAAAAAATATCGATGAGGGCGATAATGGTACTAGCGTAAAGCTTAGGTATTACACATTTAATATAGGCTCTTCTCGTCCGGAAAGCACTCCGATAAAAGTTAAATAATTAGGATTGCAATCATGAAAAAAGGTTTTACTTTAATAGAATTAGTGATGGTTATAGTGATTTTAGGCATAATCTCTATGTTTGGTGCTGATTTGTATTCGCAGATTTATAAATCTTATGTTCATACTCGTGCATTAAATCAGCTAGAATCAAGGACTCAAAACGCGATTACTTTGATATCAAATAGATTAGAATATCGCGTTTATGGTAGTGTTGTTAGTAGAAAATTGGGCAAGCCTATAAATGAATTTATAAACCTTGCGGCTGCTCCTGTGCAAAATGATGTTGTAGAGTGGATTGGTCAAAGTATAGAGACAAAAGATATTAATAGCTCAAAACCAGGTTGGAGTGGTTTTATGGATATGAGTTCTGTATCTCTTTCTTTTGATAGCACTGATAATAGTACAAATTCTGTTCTTACACAAGGTAGTGTTTTGTCTGCTGTAAGCGGTATCGTTAGTAACTTAACATGTGCTACTAGGGGTTGCAAAAATGGTAGATATAATGATTTTGCTGTGATTTTTGGTAATTTAGCAAATGATTATAGCGGAACAAACATTATCACTGCATATGGATATAAAGGTACAAATAATGATGATGATAAGGTTTATATAGCAAAGGCACGGGTTGGCAATAGTGATGAGAATTTAACTATAACTAGCTATCATTACTATTGGAATGGCACTGAAAATGTTAGAGAATTTTCAGAACAATACTACTTGGTTCATTCTGCGTATGCTATTTATCCTACTGATGTGAAGGATGTGAATTATGGTGGTCAAACTGGTAAAAATTTCAATTTAACGCTGGCTTATAATTATAGACCGTGGGAGGGCGAAACATACAATGGTACGGGTGCAAATGCGCCAAAAGTTTCGTTGATTGCTGAGGATGTATCTACATTTTTGTATAGAGATATAATGGGTTCTATTCAAATGAAATTATGTATGAGAGATAATGGTAGAAATTTCGATCCAGAGCAATTAGATATGATTATGTGTAAATCTCAGGTGGTGTACTAATGAAAAAGATGAGAAGAGCTTTTGGCTTGATAGCCGCAATATTTTTTATCGTTTTAGTTGCCACTACGGCTATTACTGCGCTTTCTATCGCTACGATGACAGCCCGCGATACAAATAACGCTCACAACCGCGAGCAGGCTGTGCTTTTAGCGCAAAGTGCGACAGAGTATGCTATTTTGGAAATGCAAAAGCATCAGTATCCGGTGGATGAAGATGATGGGGCGAATTGTCTAAATAAAATTGACATTACTTATCCTAGTCGCAATGAATCTCTTTTTGATATAAATGTTACAATCAATTATTTGGATGCAAATATGCCTGCTAGGTGCAACAGGGCATCAACAACTGCATTTAGCAAGACGACTGGGAATGCTGTAACTAGCCACGCAGCCATTATTGATGTTGTCGTTACTTCGACACCGGCTCTTGATTCACCACGAATCAGATACCATAGAAGAACAATACAAAAACCTTAATTTCAATGGAGGAAAGAATGAATTTAAGTATAGTAGGAAAACAGTTTGAACTAACAGACGCTATTAAGGATTATATCACACAAGCGTTTGATAGTCTAAAAAAATACAACCTTGACATTATATCAGGTCGTGCTGTCGTATCAGCAGATGAAAAACAAGGTCGCAAGGGCTTCGTCATGGATTTTTCGCTAAATTTAGCTCACCAAGACACAATCGTAGTGCGTGAAAAAGACAAAGACCTATACGCAGCGGTAGATAACGCAACAAATCGCCTTGCAAAAGTGCTTCGTCGCTACCACGACAAGGTAAATTCGCACAAAAATCGCGATGATATGAAACAAAGCGCAGTAGATGAAATCATCAAGGCTAGTGAGCCGAATTTAGACGATAATGTCGATGAAATCGTCCCAACAGAGCTAGATCTTTACAAGCCGCTAGAAATCGACGAGGCGCTAAATAAATTAAAAGAAAGCACCGATCAATTCCTAGTTTTCAACGATATGGACGCTAAAATGCGCGTTTTATACAAACGCAAAGACGGCAAATTTGGATTATTCTAGGATTTGATTTTCTAAATTTTGCCAAATTTCACGGACAGGTTCGCCTGTCCGTTTTTTATGCCAAATTTTTGCAAAATTTGCCATTGCAAACCGCTAAATAAACGCGGAAAACCACGAATTCAAAAATCAAAATTTATAAATTCCACAAATTTAAAGAATTTCAAATTTTGCCAAATTTAACCTTTCTAAATTTCATTTTTACCCAAATTTTTAAAATTTTAGCTAAAATTGCGAAATGAAAAATTTAAAGATATTTTTGGACGAATTTAAAATTTTTATCAAATCCTGGCGCAAGATTTACGACCCGCACCTCATGCACTACGCCTCGTCGCTGAGTTTTCACACTATTTTGGCACTTTTGCCCGTGCTTATGGTATCTTTGAGCGTATTTATGCAGCTGCCTAGTTTCCATGATTATTACGCCAAAATCAAGGCATTTATCTTCTCAAACCTGCTTCCAGCCAACCAAGAAAGCCTGATTCCGTATTTGGAAGAGTTTATGGCAAATGGCCTAAGCCTTGGCGCACTGGGATTTTTGGCGGTGCTTGTAACTTCGATTTTGTTTTTTGATGATTTTGAGGAGATTATCGCGCAGATTTCGCACTCGCCAAAGCGCGGATTTTTCAAAGGCCTTAGCACATATTGGACGCTTATGACACTGGCTCCCGTGGGGCTTGGCGCGTCGTTTTTCATCAGCTCAGAACTTCAAAATTTACTCGATAAAACCGAATTTTCTAGGTGGATAAATTTGCTCTCGGTTTTGCCATTTGTTATCATTTGGGCTATTTTTGCTATCACTTACGCTACGGCGATAAACCGCGAAATTCGCCCCAAAGCCGTGCTTATATCCTCTCTCGTAGCCTCCACATTATGGTGGATTTCTAAGATTATTTTCGCGCAGTATGTGTTTTATAACAAAACCTATCTTAGCATTTACGGCTCGTTTTCGGTAGCGTTATTTTTCTTTTTGTGGATTTATATAAGCTGGATTTTTTATCTAAATGGCGTGAAATTTTGCGTTTATTTGGATAATTGCTTTAAAAATTTAAAGCGCAATTAAATTCCATTAAAAAACACATTTTAATCTTTTTTGAGTTATAATCTTTGTTTTAGTTCAGAAAAAAGGAAATAAAATGGAGCAACAAAGCAAATTTTTAAATAGAGAGTTGAGTTGGCTTCGCTTTAATTCGCGCGTTTTAACTCAGTGTCAAAAGCAAATTCCACCGATTGAAAAATTGAAATTTGTAGCGATTTATAGCACAAATTTAGATGAGTTTTATATGATTCGTGTGGCTGGGCTTAAACAGCTTTTCACAGCCGGTGTAACAGCTAGCGGCGATGATGAGATGACGCCATTGGAGCAGTTGCGCGAGATCCGCTCATATCTCAAACACGAGCAAAACGAGCTAGAAGCGCACTATATCGCTATCAAAGAGGAGCTTAGCAAAAACGGCCTTTTTATCAAAAACTACGACGAGCTAACCCCTGATTTAAAGCTAAGTGCCGATGAGTTTTTCTTCAACCAAATCATGCCGGTGATTATCCCGATTGCCGTAGATGCGACGCACCCGTTTCCGCACCTAAACAACCTTAGCTTTTCGATTGCAGTCAAACTCTGCGATGCAAATGCGCCAGAGGCGATTCATTTTGGTATGATTAGGATCCCGCGCGTGCTTCCTAGATTTGTGCAGGTCGCAAAAAATACCTATGTAACGATTGATTCAATCGTAAATCGCCACGCCGAGGAGATTTTCCCGGGTTATAAGCTAATCAGCTCGGCTGCGTTTAGGGTTACAAGAAACGCTGATATCGTAATCGAAGAAGAGGAAGCAGATGATTTTATGATGATACTCGAAGCCGGTCTTAAACTGCGCCGCAAAGGGGCTTTCGTGCGACTTCAAATAGCCAAAAACGCAGACCCTGATTTGCTAAATTTCTTAAACGAACATCTTAAAATTTTCTATAAAGACATTTTCGAGTGCTCGATCCCGCTCACACTTGACGGGCTTTGGGAGATAGCTGGCAACAAGGATTTTTCCTATCTAGCTCACCCGCAGTATCTGCCAAAAACACTGCCTCCCTTTAACGAAAACACCTCAGTAATGAGTGCAATGGAAAAAGATGATATTTTGATTTTTCACCCTTACGAGAGCTTCGATCCAGTCCAAAAACTCATAAAAGAAGCTAGCAAAGACCCCAAAGTCATCTCAATCCGTATGACGCTATACCGCGTGGAGAAAAACTCTCCAATCGTCCAAAGCCTAATCGAGGCTGCAAGCGATGGCAAACAAGTAACCGTAATGGTCGAGCTAAAAGCTAGGTTTGATGAGGAAAACAACCTGCACTGGGCAAAGGCGCTAGAAGACGCTGGCGCGCATGTGATTTATGGAATCGCAGGATTCAAAGTCCATGCCAAAGTCACTCAAATCATCAAAAAAGAAGACGGCAAGCTTAAATTTTATATCCACTTAGGCACGGGCAATTACAACGGAAGCAGTGCGAAAATCTACACCGATGTGAGCTTTTTTACTTGCGGGGATACTTTTGATAAGGATACGACGAATTTTTTCCACATACTCTCAGGTTATAACAAAAACCGCAAACTAGGCAATCTCTCAATGTCGCCAATGCAGATAAAAGAGAGAATTTTAAAGATGATCAAGGTCGAAGAGAGCAAGGGAAGTGACGGCAGAATCATCGCTAAAATGAACGCCCTCGTCGATAGCGATATGATAAAGGCGCTTTATAAAGCGAGCCAAGCTGGGGTTAAGATCGATCTCATAATCCGTGGAATTTGCTGTTTGCGCCCAGGTGTAGCAGGACTTAGCGAAAATATCAAAGTCCGCTCAATCATCGGCAAATACCTAGAACACGCTAGAATTTTTTATTTCAAACACGCAGAACCATGCCTATATATCGCAAGCGCGGATTGGATGCCACGAAATTTAGAGCGCAGATTGGAGCTTATGACGCCGATTTATAGCGAGGCTTTGCAAAATAAATTAAAAGAAATTTTAAAATTACAGCTTAGCGATACCGAGCTTGCTTACGAGCTTGGAAGCGACGGCGAATATAGCGCAATTAGCGTGGCAAACGAAGCAGAGCGCATTAATAACCACGAGTATTTGGAAATTTTCTTTAACAAAATTTACAAATCTGCGCGCAAACACGATGACGGCGCGATTTTAGCGACGAAACTTTTAAAAGAGAGTTAAATTTATCTGGGCTAAATTTACACGCTAAATTTAGCCCAAATTTAGCCAAATTTTCAAATTTACAGCCTAATACTTATCGTTTTGTAATTGTCTTTGTTTCTAAAAGTTAGCAAATTTTGCAAAATTCCAAACAAAATCATAAATGTGATAAAACTACTCCCCCCATAGCTAAAAAACGGCAGCGGCACGCCCACGACAGGGGCAAATCCGATGACCATGGAGATATTAACCCCGGCGTAGATAAAAATCAGCGTCGCCAGAGCCGAGGTAAAAACCCGTATGAGATAATCACTACCAAAGTCGTAATTTAGGCTAAGCAGGTGCATGATTAAAAGCGCGTAAAAGCCGATGAGCGCGAGTGCGCCGACAAATCCGAAGCGCTCGACCATATAGGCAAAGATAAAATCGCTCGTGGCAATTGGCAAAAATTTAAAGTGAGTTTGGGTGGCTTCTTCTAAATTTTTGCCGTAAATTCCGCCATTTCCGATAGCGATGACGGCTTGTTTGACCTGATAGTTGTGCTCTTCGCTCAAAAAATCCGTAATGCGCTTTTTTTGGTAATCGTGCAGGTTGTTATAAAGCACGGGCGAGCTGACGCTAAAAGCTAGCACCAGCGCAATCCAAATTTTTTTATTCACGCCGATGATAAAAAGCGTCGCAAACCCCATTAAAAAAAGAATTAGCGCGGTTCCAAGGTCTGGTTCTTTGGCGATTAGCGCAAATGGCAAAAGTATATAAAAGCTAAATTTAGCGAAATCCTTCACGCCATAACCCTCGGGCGGTGGCGGATTTTTGTGGATTAGATACATTAGCATTAGCATGCACGCTGGCTTCATAATCTCGCTTGGTTGCAGGGTAAAATGCACAAACGGCAACTCCAACCAACGCTTCGCGCCAAGCTTGCTAATGCCGAAAAATTCCACGCTTAAAAGCAAGGCGATATTTACCCAGTAAAACAGCGGAATCAAATACAAAAATTTGCGAATCGGAAACAAAAAAAAGACCATAAAAACAACAAAACCAACCCCAAAATAAACAAGCTGTTTGTTGCCAAGTGTGGTGTTTGCCTCGCTGATTAGAATATATGAAAAAATAATAATCGGCAAAATCAGCAAAGGTTGAATATAATCAAAATATGATAAAATCTTTTTGTCAAATTTCAAAGTAAGTCCTAATAAATTTTGGGCGATAATAACAAAAAAAGGTATAAATTTGGATAATTTTACAGCAGATTGCGTGGCGAGAATTGATGTTTTTTTAAGCGAAAATTTGGGAATTTCGCGCAATCAAATTTCGAATTTAATCAAATCAGGCAGTGTTTTTATAAACCAAAAAATCATAACCAAATCATCGCAAAAGCTAAATTTAGGCGATGAGGTGAGTGTCGTTTACCCTGCGCCTACTCATAGCGATGAGGCGAAATTTAGCTTTGAGGGCGAGATTGAAATTTTATACGAAGATGATGATTTGCTAGTGCTAAATAAGCCCGCTGGCGTGGTCGTTCATCCAGCCCCAAGCGTCAAAGAAGCCACGATTGTAGAGTGGCTACGCCAAAAAGGCTTTATGCTCTCCACGATAAATGGTCAAATCCGCGCAGGTATCGTTCATCGCCTAGATAAGGGCACTAGCGGAGCTTTGGTCGTGGCTAAAAACAACGCCACTCACCAAGCCCTAAGCGCGCAATTAAGCGACAAAAGCATGGGGCGAATTTACCTAGCCTTAACAGATTTACCCATAAAAGAGCCATGCGTGATAGACCGCCCGATTGATCGCAACCCAAACAACCGCCTAAAAAAGGCGATAATTCCAGGCGGACGCGAGGCAAAAAGCGCGTTTTATACGATTTTTAGCGATGATTGGGGGCAGGCGAAATTTAGCCAGAGTGGAGGCGACAAATTTGGCAAAATCAACCTAATCGCAGCCAAGCTTTTTACTGGGCGCACGCACCAAATCCGCGTGCATTTAAGCTCGATTAATCGCCATATTATCGGCGATTATTTATACGGATTTAAGAGCGAAAAAGATAAAATAGCAAGAATTTTACTTCACGCTTATGTGCTGTATTTCACGCACCCACGAAGTGGCGAGCGTATGCAGATTACGGCGCCTTTGCCGGTGGAGTTTGAGAATTTGATACAAAATCACGATAAAAAGGATGAAATTTATGAAAAAATTTTACCAAGTAGCATTTTGCGCGAGTTTAGCGATACTAGCGGCTGGTTGCTCCTCTCATAGTGTGCCGGGCGGAAATGACGCAAGCTTGCCGCGCGTCGAGGGGATTAAAAGTATCTCTGGCACGAACGAAATCGGCTTAGAGTGGCCAAATTACGGCTCATATCCTAACCTTTTAGGATTTGTGGTTTATCGCGCTGATATGGGCGGTGGCGAAGCGAAAAAAATCGCAACCCTAGCCGATCCATACACTACGCACTTTGCCGATACTCGCTTAGAGCCAAACACATCGTATAAATACACTGTGCGCGCTTATGGCATAAACGGCGTGGGCGAAAGCTCGCCTGCTGCGATCGTAAGCACGACAAAGACGATTGATTCTGTGCCGTTTGCGCAGGCTTACGCATTGCCAGATCGCGTGAAAATCATCTGGCGCCCGCACCCTGATTTGCGCGTGGCAAGCTACACTATCGAGCGCAGGGTAAAAGGCGCTGATTCGTGGAGTGGCGTCAAAGATATCGCGGGCAGACTTAGCGCAGAGTATATTGATTATGTAAATTACACCGCAGGATACGAATACCGCATAATCGCAAAATCGCAAACAGGCATGCTCTCACTTCCAAGCGCGCCAATCCAAGTAAGTCAAATGGCGGAATAAATTGCCAAATTTTATTGCAAAAAGCGTAGAACTACCACGCCTTCCATTTAGCAAGGAGGGCGTGGAGCTTTTGGAGTCCGCTAGCGATGAGAGTTGCACGCTCGTGCGCACAAGGTGCTTTGATAACGAATTTTTCGTTACTCTCAAATACACCAAAGACAAAGTCGTAGTCAAAGGCGAAAAAACCACCAAACCAGCTAAAATCGGTATTTTGCAACGCGCACTTGAAATTTACGAGAGAGAATTCGCAAGAGGTGTGATTTTTAGCGCATTTGCCTTTAAAAGCAAATCCCTAACCCAAAAAACTCCGCTCGTGCTAGATGAAGATGAAATGCTAAATTTACTCAAAACCACGAAATTTAGCCAAATTTTCGTCGAAATCGGCTTTGGTTCGGGCAGACATTTGCTATATCAGGCTCGCACAAATCCGCAAACGCTGGTAATTGGAATCGAAATTTACAAGCCTAGTATCGAGCAGGTCGCAAAACTAGCGATTAAAGAGGGTTTGGAAAATGTCGCTTTGATAAACACTGACGCGCGAATTTTACTTTCGCTAATGCCAGCAAATTTGCTCTCTCGCATATTTTTGCACTTTCCTGTTCCATGGGACGATGCCCCGCACCGCAGAGTCATTAGCGATGAGTTTGTCCATCAATGCGTGCGAACTCTCAAAAAAGGGGCGAAATTTGAGCTTCGCACAGATAGCGATATGTATTTTGAATATGCGCTGGATAAATTTGGCGTAGCGCAAAATGCAGGGCGTGGCGCGATAGAGCATTTTAAAAATAGAGATTTGAGCGTTAGCTCGAAATACGAGGATCGCTGGCGCAAAATGGATAAAAATATCTTTGATTTGATTTTTACAAATAGCGATGAAAACGGCGAGGAACCGGCGAAATTCGATATGAATTTTTCAAATTTTAACCCGCAAAAAATAGAGGCAAATTTCAAAAATTTAACTATCAAAGGCGAGGGATATTTTGTGCATTTTGAGAGAATTTACAAATTTGATGATAGCGATGAGGTTTTGATTTTGACCTCGTTTGGGGCGTTTGACTTCCCGCAACAATGCTTTATTCGCATCGGGGCAAAGACGGAGTATTTTTTAAAAACTCCACTAGCCACAAGCGAAAATTACAAAGCACACAAAAAAATAATGGAGATTTTTGAGTTATGGCAGGCATAGGAGCTGATAATAACATAATCACCGCCGAGGGGCTTACACTGGGATATGATAGCGGTGAGGTCATAAAAAATGCTAGTTTTGGCATTGGCGCAAGGGATTTTGTCGTAATCACCGGCAAAAGCGGAAGTGGCAAAAGCACGCTTTTAAAGTCATTTTACGGCGATATGGATATAAAAAGCGGCGAACTTAATGTTTGCCTGTGTGATTTAAACGGCATTAGTCGCAGTGATTTGCGCACACTGCGCCAAAGAATCGGCATAATTTTTCAAGATTACAGGCTGATTAATGAATGGACGATCGAGCGAAATATCATGCTGCCGCTGATGATTATGGGCTATAATGAGCAAGTCTGCCAAGATCAGGCAAAAAAACTGCTCCGCCATATCGAGCTTGGACACAAAATGGGCAAATACCCGCTAGAACTAAGCGGTGGCGAACAGCAACGCGTCGCCCTAGCGCGCGCTATGGCGCACAATCCGCGCTTGCTACTTTGCGACGAGCCTACTGGAAACTTGGACGATTATTCAAGCGATATTATTTGGAATTTATTGCGCTCGGCATGCGAGGCGTGGAACGCTTGCGTGGTTATCGTAACACACAAAATGCCTAGCACTTTGCGTTTTGCGCATAGACATTTCGAGATAAAGGACTCCCATGTCACTGAGATCGATTAAAACGCATTTTGGGGTTATTTTTTCGCTTGTGGCGCTTTTGTTTTCGGTGCAGTTTGGAATTTTTGTAAATAATTTAGCCAAAAGTTACGAAAAATCTATCCAAAACGAATACAACATCGTCCTTGTCTCAAAAAAGGCGCTAAGCCTAGAAGAGGTGCAGGATAAGGTCAGCGATATCAGCCAAATCATCGAAATTCCAGCTGATAATATCACAGATAGATTAAAGGGTAAAATTTCAGAAGCAGCCTTTGGCGAGCTTAGCAAAAATTTGCCTAAATTTTACAGCATTAAGCTCGAAAATTTCCCAGACAGCGCGCGTTTAGAGGACATAGAGAGCGCGCTAAAAAGCATGGGTTCGCTTAGCAGGGTTGAAATTTTCAAAAAAACCCACGATGATATTTTTAAAATTTTGCTTTTGATTAAAAGCTTGGTTTATGGATTTGCGCTTTTAATCGTGGTTTTAGGCCTCATGCTAATTCATCGCCAAATGCGAATTTGGGTCTATGAGCACAAAGAGCGGATTGAGATTATGGAGCTATTCGGCGCTAGTTTTATGATAAAAAGTGGCAGGCTATACCGCATGGCACTAGCAGATAGCGTGCTAGCTACGCTAATTGTGGTGGCGTTTTATCTAGCGCTTCCAAACTGGCCGATTTTCATGCAAACCGTGAGTCAAATCACAAATTTAAGTGAGACGATTGTTTTGCCGTATGAACCGCTCTTTTTGTTTGGTATCGCTGTGGGGCTGACATTTATCGCAGTTACATTTGTAATGCTAGAAGTAAGTGGTAAAAAATCACAATGAAGCGTTTGATGATACTGTGTGCGCTTGCGTTTTTCGCATACGGCGCACCGACTACGAAGGAAAAAATCGCCCAAAGCAACAAAGAGCTAAAAACCTCTAAACAAGAGGAGATGAGGCTGTCTAAAAAAATCGATGAAATCGCTGATTTAATCGTGCAAGAACAAAACGATTTTAAAAAGCGTGAAAACGAGATAAAAGAGCTTAGCCAAAATATCGAGGAGCTAAAAGAAAAATACGCAAACGAAGAGCAAGAGCTAGAAAATCTCAAAAAACAAAACGCAACCTTGCTTAGTGTGCAAAGCGAGCTAGAAAATAAAATCGTCCAAATCATCTCCCAAGAGCTCTCATTTGATCTCATCAGCGACACAAATTCCAGCGTTACGCCTGATTCTATCGTGGCTAGCGAGGTTTTAGGTGGATTAGAAAGTGTGATGAATAGCGAGCTAAATAAGCTAATGAAGGATTATGAAAATAATAAAAATTTCATCGACGAACAAAACAAAAAAATCGCTCAAATCAACGAAAATATGGAAAGTTACAGCCAAAAAAAGATAAATTTGAGCGAAAAGCAAAACGCACAAAAAGAAAAAGTAGCTAGCCTGCAAAAAAACAAAGATAGCTATATCGCCCAGCTCGAAAAGCTAAACGCCGAGCAAGACGCGATTGCCAAGACCTTGGCTGAGCTTAAAATCATTGATGATAAAGAAGAGCGCGAAAAGGCTGAGCGCGAGGAGAGGGAGCGCATAGCCAAACTAGAAGCGCAAAAGAAAAAAGAAAAAGAAGCCAAACAAAAAGAGCTTGAAGCCAAGAAAAAAGAGTATGAAAAACAAAAAGCCGCCGCCAAAAAAGCTGGCAAAGAAGCTCCGCCTGCGCCTAAATTTGAGCCAGAGCCTGAATCTGAGCCTAGCGAGCCAGCCGATGAGAGAGTTAGCAAAATCAACACTAAGGTCAAACAATACGGGTCTAGCTACCAATCCTCTCGCGTGAAAAAATATACTGGCGCGAAAACCTCTGCACCACTTGACGGGGCGTATGTGAAGCGTAAATTTGGCAATTACAGCGATCCTGTGTATAATATCAAGCTTTTTAACGAAAATATCGTGCTAGGCTCGAAAAGTGGCGACACGCAGGTAAAAGCGGTGCTAGCTGGCAAAGTCGTATTTGCCAAAGAAACAGCCGTGCTAGATAAGGTCGTCATCATCGAGCATGCGGGTGGAATCCACACGATTTATGCGCATTTAAATCAGATCCCAAACACTGTGCGCGTGGGCTCTTCGGTCAAAAAGGGCTACACAATCGGCAGAATTAGCTCGGATTTAACCTTTGAAGTAACGCAACAAAACTACCACATAAACCCGCTGGATTTGATTTCGCTCAAATAGATTTTCTTGCAATGTCTAAATTTGGCATTGCAAGAATTTTATAAAAAATCGAAGCTGTAACAAAAAATTAATTTTTATTAAAATTTAATAAATAACAGAATTTTGTTTTTTGTTTTTTGCAATACCACAACTATTTACTTTTATATATTTGTGTTCAAAGTATTCGTAAGAATTATTTGATTTTGCTCCATTTTTTAGGTAGTCTTCTAAATAGTATTGCAAATCTAAATTTATTCTTTTTTTTAAATCATCCATTTTAACACTTTCATACCCCTTTTTTATATTGCCGTTTGTTATCATATACTCAATATAATTTGGATAATCTGGGTAATAAAATTTATACATTTTTATTTCTACGGACGAATTTTCTTTATGAAAAATAAAAGCGTTTGAGCCATAAATAGAAATTGCACCTTTTCCGTCTTCTATATCAGTATTGTAATCGCCAACAGCTATTGCTGAATTAAGCGGAACATCACTTACAACCCAACGCCACTTTTCTCTTGAAAATGAAACAATACTTTCACTGATATTTTTTAAAGTATAATGCTTATTTAAAGCCTGTAAAATATTTAAATTCTCACTAATAATAACCTTTTTTGTTGCGTCTTTATATTTGTGTTCGATTATTTCTTGGGTTTTATTGGTATCATTTTCCACAATATATTTTAGTTTTTGCAAAATTTCTTGTGTTGTTGGATTTTCCCCGATTAAATAAAATTGTGGTTTAGCATCGGCGTTTTTTGTTTTTTGTAAAAACGAATCTTTAAGAAAATTTTGCACTATTTCTTCATCGCTTAAATTATAGCAGTATATATCGGCTATATTTACTTTTAAATTTAATAAATACAATAAGCATAAATGTATCAACAAAATCATAAATAAAACACTTGATAAAATTTTAACTTTCTTTTTCATTTTTATTTCCTTTTGTTTCCTTGCAAATTCAAATTCAGGTCGTATCTGATAATCATCAAATACGAAATTCTGTTTTTAAATTTGTGATTTTGCAAATTTCGTTGTCATTGCGAGAGTTTGAAAAACTCGAAGCAATCCAGAGAAATTCCGATAAATTTTAATCCACAAATGAATTTTGTTGAATTTTAAATTTTCTCTAAATTTTACTGGATTGCCACGCTCGTTGCACTCGCTCGCAATGACAGCAAATTTGCAAAATTTAAATTTTAAAGTCGTAGATTGCCACTAATTTTGCTAACGCAAAATTCTCGCAATGTCAAACCCGGCGTAAATTTTGCCTAATAATTTGTCATTGCGAGGAGCGAAGCGACGAAGCAATCTACGAGTAAGAAATTTAAAATTTCTAAATTTGCAAAAATTTCGGCGCAGTGTTTAAAGGGCTAAATTTGCCACATACTCTTTGAATAAATTTCCCCGTTGGGCGTAGCTTTTGAACTGATCTAGGCTAGCGCAGGCTGGGCTTAGAAGCGCGACTTCGCCCGCACCAGAGAAATTTTCATCTATTTTGGCGACTGCGTTTTTCAAAAATTCGCACCTAATGCACGGAATTTTAAATTTTTCGCATAAATTTACGAGTTTATCGGTGTTTGAGCCAATCGCATAAATTTGCAAATCATACGGCGCAAAGCTCACAAAGAGTGGCTCCAAATCCACGCCCTTATCATCGCCACCCAAAATCAGGTGTATTTTTTTGTCCTTGTAGCGTTTAAGGGCTTGCGCGCAAGCATCGATATTTGTGGCTTTTGTGTCATTTACCCACATGCGTTTTTTTACATCAAAAAATTCTTCTAGTTTGTTTGCCTCGATTACAAATTCGTTCAAAACCTCCACGCTAGCGCGATCTGTGAGGATTTTTTCGATACAAAGGGCTAAGATAGCGTCTAGCAAAAACGGCGTTTTAAATGAAATTTTTTCAATTTCGATTTCAAATTTGGCCGCCAAATCATTTTCGTCTTCGTAGCAAATCACCCTTGCGCGCGAGTTTTTCACAGCCTCGCTACTGGCATACGCAGCCGGTATTAATGCGACTGAACCCTCGCTCATAGCTAGAAGTGGAGAGAGTTTGACGCGCTCGTATTCAGCAAAACTGCCATGCCAGCTAAGATGATCTGGGGTGATTGGCAAAAGTGCGTAAATTCCGGGGTGCGCAGTGTGTGTGTAGTGAATCGTAAATGAGCTAGTCTCTAATATCCAAATTTTCGCACTTTTGTCTAAAAGCGCAAGTGGTGTGCCCACATTTCCGCCCATAAGCGAGCCATGGCGGGCTAGGAGGTGCTGTGTCATCTGCGTGGTTGTGGTTTTGCCATTTGTCCCGCTAATCCAAATTTTAAAAGGCGCAGTATTTGCGAAATAATCATACTCGCTGATTAAATTCCTAGCGGATTTTATTAGATTATGCTCTTTGGGAAATCCTGGGCTTGGGATTTCTAGCTCACTTTTTGCAGGGTCGAATTCGCACGGATTTAAAAGTGCATTGCCAAATTCGTCAAATTTACTCTCGCCTGCTTTGAAATTATCATCGTAAATGTCCCAACCACCGCTTTTTGCTAACGCTTTTGTAGTGGTGCCATATCCAAAGAGTGATTTTTTCATTTTTTTTCCTTATCTTAATTTTATCGAAGTTAGCGCGATTAAATTTGCCATTAGCGCGATTATCCAAAAGCGAATTATGATTTTGTTTTCGCTCCAACCTTTCAGCTCGAAATGGTGATGAATAGGCGCCATAAGGAAAATTCGCCTTTTAAAGATTTTAAAGCTTCCGACCTGCAAAATCACGCTTAGTGTCTCCATCACAAAGACAAATCCGATTATAATTAGCAAAAATTCATTTTTTGTCACAATCGCGCAGTATCCCAAAAACGCCCCCACGCTCAGGCTTCCGCTATCGCCCATGAAAACTTCGGCTGGGTAGCAGTTAAACCACAAAAACCCAAAAAGTGCGCCGATAAGGGCTGCGATGATGATACTTAGCTCGCCCACACCTGCGATTTTTGGCAAAAACAGGTATTGTGCATAAATCGCGTGTCCGCACAAATAGGCAAAAATACCAAGGCTAGCTAGCGAAAACACCGAGGGAATCGTGGCTAGCCCGTCAAGGCCGTCGGTTAAATTTACAGCGTTTGAGCTCGCGCTGAAAACTATCATCCAAAATACAATGGCGAAAAATTCTAAATTTATTATGTGGTTTTTCACGAAGGGCAAATACAGCTCGCCACCAAGCGGACTGAAAATATACAGCGTAAATGAAATCCCCAAAGCTAGGGCGTTTTGGAGCAAAAGTTTGGTTTGCGGGCTAAGTCCTGCGTGGTTGGAGGCGCCCAAAATTTTAGACAAATCGTCCTTAAATCCTATCGCGCAAAACCCAGCTAGCGTGATTAAGCCACAAGTTGTGAAAATGCTAAATTTCACGCACAAAGCACTCGCCACAATCGCTGAGAAAACAAAGACAAGTCCGCCCATTGTGGGGGTTTTGGACTTTTTTTGGTGCGTTTGCGGGGCTAGGTCATAGATAGGCTGGGAGGCGTTTTTGGCTCTTGCCCAAGATATGAATCGTGGCATTAGATACACGCTTAAAATAAAAGCTATGAAAAACGCGATTCCAGCGCGCGCTGTGGTGTATTGAAAGAAATTTATATTTGTGATTTGGTAGATATAATATAACAAAATTTGCCTTTTGAAATTTATTTTTAAAATCTGCAATTTTAATACTTTATTAGTAAAATTTAGCTTTTAAATTTCAAATTTTGTGATATTTGCTAAAAAAAAGTATAATGCGAAATTTCAATGTCCGCATTGAATTTAGGAGAAAAATATGAAACAAAAAACAATCCTTGTGATAACTGACGGCATTGGTTGCAACCAAAGTGCCGAATTTAACGCCTTTGCCGCAGCCAAAAAGCCGACTTACGATATGCTTTTCGCCTCTGTGCCAAACACGCTACTTCGCACATCTGGGCTTGCAGTGGGCTTGCCTGAGGGGCAAATGGGAAATTCTGAGGTCGGGCACATGACGATTGGAAGCGGTCGCGTGCTGTATCAAAATCTAGTCAAAATTGATAAAATGATTGAAAATGACACCCTAAAAACTGCGCCCGAAATCGTAAATTTGCTAAAAATTTGCCCTAGGGTCCATGTCATAGGGCTATACAGCGACGGTGGCGTGCATTCGCACATGCGCCATTTCGACGCGATTTGCCAGATAGCAAAAGACGCTGGCGCGCAGGTTTTTGCCCACGCTATCACTGACGGACGCGATGTAAGTCCCACAAGCGGGGCAGGGTTTTTGGAAGCTTTGGAAGCGAAATTTAGCGTAGGAAGCGTTTGCGGGCGGTTTTATGCTATGGATAGGGACAATCGCTGGGAAAGGGTGCAAAAGGCCTATGCTGCGCTAATGGGCGAGGGCGAGAAGCAAAAAATCTCCCCAAGCGAGTATGCTCGCAAAAGCTATGAGAAGGGCATTACGGACGAATTTATCGAGCCAGCGATTTTTGGAGAATTTGACGGGATTAAAGAAAATGACGGAATTATTTTTGTAAATTTCCGAAATGATAGGGCGCGTGAGATTTGCCAAGCTTTGAGTATGGAGGATTTCACGGGCTTTGAGCGTAAATTTTGCGTGCGAAATTTAATCACCATGACAGAATACGACGCGAAATTCCCATTTCCAATCATTGTCAAAAAGGACATTTTGCAAAATACTCTTGCCGAGGTCATCGCGGACGCAGGACTTAGACAACTCCACACCGCGGAGACCGAAAAATACGCCCATGTTACATTTTTTTTCAACGGCGGCAGCGAAGAGTGCGTAGAAAACGAAACCCGCATTTTAATCGACAGCCCAAAGGTCGCGACCTATGATTTATGCCCAGCTATGAGCGCGCATGCTGTGTGCGAGGCTGTGATAAAGGGCATTGAAGGGGGCGAGGATTTTATCGTGGTAAATTTCGCAAACGGCGATATGGTCGGCCACACGGGCAACTTCGACGCCGCGGTTAAGGCAGTCGAGGCGGTAGATGAGTGTCTAGGTAAAATTTACGCTAAGGCAAAGGAATTTGATTACGCTTATGTGCAAATTTCAGATCACGGCAACTGCGAGCAAATGCGAGGGGCACAGGGCGAGCTACTCACAAACCACACGACTTTTGATGTGTTTTGCTTCGTAAGCGCGCAGGGCGTGAGTGAGTTAAAGAGGGATTTTGGGCTTAGCAATGTCGCGCCAACTATCTTAAAGCTAATGGGGCTTGAAATTCCAGCGCAAATGGACGAGGCTTTGTTTTAAAATTTGAAATTCAAAGAAAGGATAAAAAATGAAATTTAGTGGAAAAAATGTCTTAATCACAGGCGCAAGTAGAGGAATCGGCGCAGATATCGCCAGAGTGCTAGCCAGCATGGGGCTTAAAGTGTGGATCAACTACCGCTCAAAGCCTGAGTTAGCTGACGCGCTTTTGGAAGAAATTCGAGCTGGTGGCGGCGAGGGCGCTGTGGTGAAATTTGACGCGACAAACGAGGCAGAATTTATCGAAGCGATAAATGCGATAATCGAGTGCGACGGCGAGCTAAGCTACCTCGTCAATAACGCAGGTATCACAAACGACAAACTAGCCCTTCGCATGAAGCTCGAAGATTTCACTCGCGTAATCGACGCAAATCTCACTTCGGCTTTCATCGGCTCACGCGAGGCGCTAAAAGTGATGAGCAAAAAACGCTTCGGCGCAGTCGTAAATATCGCTTCAATCGTCGGCGAAATGGGCAATGCAGGGCAGGTGAATTACAGCGCGAGCAAGGGCGGTATGATAGCGATGAGCAAGAGTTTTGCCAAAGAGGGTGCGAGTCGCGGAGTGCGCTTTAACTGCGTAACACCGGGCTTTATCGCTACTGATATGACAGACGCTCTAAGCGATGAGGTCAGAGCGAACTACGAGGCAAATATCCCGCTTAAACGCTTCGGAAGTGCGCAAGATGTGGCGCACGGCGTGGCGTTTTTGCTTAGCGATTATGCTAGCTATATCACAGGCGATGTGCTCAAAATCAACGGCGGACTTTATATGTAACCAAATTTTGCCGAATTTTCGGCAAAATTTTAAATTTTCTTCTTAAAATTCTACATTTTTATTTTTTGACACAATATGACAAAAAATCCATGTAAAATTGCTCCAAATCAAAAACAAGGAGCAAAAAATGGAAATTTCACTCACAAGAGCATTGGCCCAGATTAAGTTGATTGATAAAAAGTTGCAAGGCGGGGATTACAAATTAGCCAAAGTCGCGATAAACGGCGTTTTGGTAAATGCTAGTAACCAAACTCCGCAAGATTTCTTAAAATACGCCAATGGCGTGCTGGATAGCAGGGCGGATTTGCGCAAGAAAAAACGCGCGCTCAAAGGTGCAGTTGCCAAGGCAAATGTGCAAAACACCATTAAAATCGGCAAAGAAGAGCTATCTATCATCGAGGCTATCGAATACAAGGGCATTGTGAGCGCCTGGATCGATGAATTATCTATGATGATTGCTTACCTTGATGAGGCGGCGAAAATCAAGGAAAAAGAGGAAGCCAAAACCGAGGAAAAGGCGCAAAAAACGCTAGAATCTATCTATGGCACAGCCAAAAACACCTTGCCAAAAGATACTATCGAACAAACTCTAAAAAGCTTCCGCGATGCCTATAAAATCGAGATTATCTCGCCACTTACTTTGGAAAAAGCAATCGCGCAAAAAGACGAGCTAGTCACGCTTTTAAGCGAGATTGATTTGAGTCTGTCTGAAATCAACGCCAAAACGATGATTGAGATCTAACCTCGCGTAGGTTTGCGAAATAGGGCGAAATTTGAGATTTGATACCACCCTAGCGAGCATATCGAAAACGAGCGAAAAAGGAGACCAAGAAAGCGCCACTTGGCAAAAAACGGCGCGCTAACAAACTATAAAGATCTGCTAAATCTTTTAGAGACTGTGTATCTCATCTGGCTCATAACCAGAATCAGGCTTGTTACCTGAGTCGCTTAAAGTGCAAAATTTATAGTTTAAAATGCAAAAATTAAATTTCAAATTTAGTTTTCGCAAAGTTGAAATTTTATGACGCGTGCTAGTTTTGCGCGCCTTAAAGTTATTTAAAATCCTAGGTAAGGTTTTATAAGTTTTTTTCCTTGATCTTGCTTGTTTGGACTAGGCTGATATGCTCGCTAGGGCGGTAGTTTGGGGCAGAAATGAAACAGAATTTTGCCTATTTGCGTAGGGAATTTAGCCTGAATTTGCCATTAAATTTGGCTAGGAATTTGGTTTTTGTGGCGGGAGTTTTTCGTGCGTGTTTGCGTAAAATTCCCTAGCTATGCCCTTTACGATACCTTCTAGTTTGCGCGGGGCTAGGACTTTTATGCGCGGAAGCCACTGCTTGATGATGTTTAAAATTTCGGCGAAATTTGTCACGCTAAATTCGACATTTATGCTCCCGTCATCGTTTTCGCAAATGATTTCTTGAGTGGGGTAGAATTTTTTGAGCCTGAAATGCTTGGCGTGCTCTTGCGGGATTTGCAAAATTACTTTGATTAAATTTGCCCTGAAATTCGGCGAATAGCTCGCCCACGGCGAGTTTATAAAATGCAAAAAATCTAGGTAATTTTGGTCGCGCTTAAACTCTTTTCCGCTAAATTTGACCTCGCTCATCATCGCGATTCGAAAAATCACATGCGCGTGCTTGTGCGGGCGTTTTTGCAGGCCTGCGAGGTAGAAATTTTGCTCCATAAACATTATTTTATACGGCTGGATTGTAAAGTGCGAAATTTTGCCCGCGTTTGTGTATTTAAACGAAATTTCTTTTTTATAAGTGATCGCGCGCTCTAAAATTTTAAACACTTCCCGCCTAGCAAAAATTTCCTCGTAAGGCTTGTGTTTAAAGATATATGGGCTCTCATCTAGGTTTTTTAAAATTTTATCTTGCATGGATTTGCTTAAATTTTTCGAAATTTCTAGGCTTGATTTGTGAGAGAGTTTTATGATTTCTTTAAGCATAAAAAATTCACTTGAATTTAGCATATTTTCAAAAATCGCTTTTTGTGAGCTCTGGTAATTTCCGCCCCCTAAATGCACGAAAATATCGCCAAAAATTTCTTTGATGACCTCCAAATCTCGCCTTAGCGTGCGCTCGCCGACGCTGTATTTATCCGCTAAATTTGCCAGATTTAGCACACTGCCTTTTTGCAAATCATATATGATTTCGATCACGCGTTTGACCGAGCTATCTTTACTCAAAATTTAACTCCAAATTTTATAATGTCAGGGCGCGTATTATAGTAAAAATGTTTAAATTTCGATACTTTAAGCAAACTTATTATAATATAACGAGTTATTTTTTTAAAGGAGTTCCAAATGGCAGCATTTGAAGATGTAAGAGATGTAGTTGTGGAGCAACTTAGCGTTGCACCTGATCAAGTAAAACCAGAAGCAAAAATTATCGAAGATTTGGGCGCTGATTCATTAGATGTAGTTGAGCTAGTAATGGCTTTGGAAGAGAAATTTGGCATCGAAATTCCAGATAGCGAATCAGAGAAATTAGTAACAATCGGCGATGTAGTAAGCTATGTAGAAAGCTTAAATAAATAATTTAAATTTTAAATTTTAAGGAATTGATCTTGAAAAGAGTCGTAGTAACCGGAATTGGCATGATTACAGCCCTTGGCCTTGATAAAAAAAGTAGTTTCGAAAACATTTGCAGCGGAAAAACCGGAGTAGGCAAGATTACACTTTTTGATGCGAGCGAATTTCCAGTTAGCATAGCAGCCGAAGTTAAGGATTTCGATCCTAGCGTGGTTGTTGAAGACGGCAAAGAGATCAAGAAAATGGATAGATTTATTCAACTAGGACTAAAAGCTGCCGCAGAGGCTATGCAGGACGCCAAATTTAGCGAATTTGACGCTGATGAGTTTGGTATCAGTTCAGCCGCTGGAATCGGCGGTTTGCCGAATATTGAGATCAACTCAAATGTCTGTTTGCAGCGTGGTCCTAGGAGAATTTCTCCATTTTTTATCCCGTCTGCACTAGTAAATATGCTAGGCGGATTTATTTCTATTTATCACAATCTCAAAGGTCCAAATTTAGCCAGTGTTACAGCTTGTGCGGCATCTACTCACGCTATCATCGAGGCAGCGAAAACTATCCAAGTCGGTGAAGCGAAAAAAATGTTAGTCGTTGGCGCTGAGGCTGCGATTTGCCCTGTCGGTATCGGTGGATTTGCCGCTATGAAGGCACTTTCTACCAGAAATGACGATCCTGAGCATGCAAGCAGACCGTTTGACGGGGAGAGAAATGGCTTTGTTATGGGAGAGGGCGCGGCTGCGCTTGTTTTAGAGACTTACGAGGACGCAGTTGCAAGAGGGGCTAAAATTTATGGCGAGCTTATCGGATATGGTTCTAGCGGTGATGCGTATCATATCACTTCGCCTACGCTTGATGGTCCGCTTCGCGCTATGAAAAAGGCCTATAAAATGGCTGGCGAGCCAAAGGTTGATTATATCAATGCTCACGGCACATCTACTGCGGTAAATGACAGAAACGAAACAGCAGCTCTAAAAGAGCTATTTGGCGCAAATGTCCCAGCTGTAAGCTCGACAAAGGGTCAAATCGGACACTGTCTTGGTGCAGCTGGTGCGATCGAGGCAGCGGTTGCCCTACTAGCTATGGAAAGTGGAATTATCCCTCCTACAATCAATCAAATTTCAAAAGATCCAGAGTGTGATTTGGACTATGTCCCAAATACTGCGCGCAAAGCACAGATTGATTGCGTTATGAGCAACAATTTCGGCTTTGGTGGCACAAACGGATCTGTAATCTTCAAAAGAGTGAAATAATGGCAAGTTATCTTGATTTTGAAAAATCTATTAAACAAATAGATGATGATATCGCCAACGCAAAAATTCGTGGCGATGAGGACGCGGTTGAGATTTTAAACAAAAATTTAGAAAAAGAGGTCGCTAAAATTTACAAAAATCTTAGCGAATACCAACGCTTGCAACTAGCCCGCCACCCAGATCGTCCTTATGCGATTGATTATATCAGAGCGCTTTTAAAAGACGCTCACGAAATCCACGGCGATCGCGCGTATCGCGATGACGCGTCAATTGTGTGCTACCTAGGTATCATCGGCACACGCAAAATCGTCGTAATCGCAGAACAAAAGGGTCGTGGCACAAAAAATAAATTAAAGCGAAATTTCGGTATGCCTCACCCAGAAGGTTACCGCAAGGCTCTAAGAGTGGCGAAATTAGCCGAAAAATTTAATCTACCTATTTTATTTTTAATCGACACTCCGGGTGCATATCCTGGAATTGGCGCCGAAGAGCGCGGACAAAGCGAGGCAATCGCGCGAAATTTATACGAACTTAGCAATCTACGCACTCCAACAATCGCCGTAGTTATCGGCGAGGGCGGAAGCGGTGGCGCGCTAGCTATTGGCGTAGCTGATAAATTAGCAATGCTACAAAACTCAATCTTTTCAGTTATTTCGCCAGAGGGCTGTGCGGCGATTTTGTGGAACGATCCAGAAAAAAGCGAAGCAGCGACAAAAGCGTTAAAGATTACCGCTGAGGAGTTAAAAGAGCTTAATCTAATCGACGATGTCATTGAAGAGCCTAAAATGGGCGCTCACAGAGACAGAGACGCCACAGCGAAACTGCTAGGAAACTATGTTTTAGCCGAGCTTGACAAACTAGCAAATCTCTCAATTGATGAGATTATCACTCGCAGACAACAAAAAATTCTAAAATTTGGTGCGTTTAAGGAATAAAATTTTATAATTACAGCTACCTTTTACCGCCAAATTTTAAATCTTCAAATTTCAAAGAGGAACAATGGAAAACACTAAGGAAAATTCAACCCAACAAACCCAAACCGCCCCACAAGCACCAAATCACACGAAAAAAGTTCATGCTAAAACTCATGTCCCAGTAGAGGGATACCAAATCGAAGAGCTTCGCGCTATGGATTTAGAAAATCTTGTCGCAATCGCTGATGAGCTAGGTGTGGAAAATTCTCGCGAATTTCGCCGCCAAGAGCTAGTGTTTGAGATACTTCGCATGCAGACAAAACAGGGTGGATTTATTTTATTTACCGGAATTTTAGAGGTTACACCTGAGGGATACGGCTTTTTGCGAGGAATCGACTCAAATCTTAGCGACAGCGCAAATGACGCCTATGTCAGCCTAAGCCAAATTCGCAAATTTGCCCTTCGTGTGGGCGATATCGTCACAGGACAGGTCAGAGAACCAAAAGATCAAGAGAAATATTACGCGCTTTTAAAAATCGAAGCGATTAATTACAAATCAATCCAAGAAGCCAGAGAAAGACCGCTTTTTGACAACCTAACTCCGCTTTTTCCAACTGAAAAATTACAGCTCGAATACGATCCGATGAAGCTAACTGGTCGCGTGCTAGACCTTTTTACGCCGATTGGTAAGGGTCAGCGTGCGCTTATCACGGCTCCGCCTCGCACAGGTAAAACCGAACTTATGAAGGAGCTGGCAAACGGAATTACGAGAAATCACCCAGAGGTCGAGCTTTTGGTGCTTTTGGTAGATGAAAGACCAGAAGAGGTTACCGATATGGAGCGCAGTGTGCGTGGCGAGGTGTTTAGCTCGACTTTCGATCAGCCTGCGTTTAACCATGTGCGCGTGGCTGAACTCGTGATCGAAAAGGCAAAACGCGCTGTCGAAATTGGCAAAGATGTGGTGATTTTGCTCGATAGCATTACCCGCCTTGCACGCGCTTACAACACCGTAACCCCAGCTAGCGGTAAGGTGCTAAGCGGTGGTGTCGATGCCAACGCGCTTCACAAACCAAAACGCTTTTTTGGAGCGGCGCGAAATATCGAAAACGGCGGATCGCTTACTATCGTGGCGACTGCGCTAATCGAGACGGGATCCCGTATGGACGATGTGATTTTCGAGGAATTTAAAGGCACTGGAAACAGCGAGATTATCCTAGATAGAAATATCAGCGATCGCCGAATTTACCCAGCGATTAATATCACAAAATCAGGCACGAGAAAAGAAGAGTTGCTTCAAGGTGCGCAAAATTTACAGAAAATTTGGGCTATTCGCTCTGTGGTTTCTACGATGGACGATGTCGAGGCACTCAAATTTTTATATCCAAAAATCCTAAAAACCAAAAACAATGCAGAACTTTTATCTATTATGAACGAGCAGTAGAAATTTTGCTTTTGCTTCTATGCAAAAGCAAAATTTTTATTTTATCTTCTACAATTTTAATTTATTTCAAAAGTTTTTAGTTTTTTATGGAGTTCGGCATTATGTAGTTCTCTGCAAATGTCTTTATTTTCATTTATATTTTTTGTTTCTATAATGTATTTGCTGCCACTTTCCTTCAAAACCATCTGAGCGCAAAATTCTATTTGCCCCTTTGATTTCAAGCCTACACTATATTCTATTGGTTTGCCTACTTCAAGTTTTTGTTTTAATGCTTCATCTTTAAAATGTCTAACCGTGGTCATAGATTGTAAATCCCTAAATTCTCCACGCAAAGAAAAATCATCTCTTATCTGTTTTAGTGCAGTTTCAAACTCTTGTGAGTAAGCAAGTCCAATTGGTGTTGTTTTTACTTCTTGTCTAGTCATCCCAATGCTAAGCATACCTAGTAGCATTGGTGAAGTAGCAAAGGCGATAATGATTAATATCCAAGAAATAATCGCAACTAATTTTGAAGCAACTCCTTTAACCGCCTTAATCGTAGCAATAATAGCACAAATAAGAGCAAGTGGGACAAATAAAATTCCTAAAAAGAAAATTCCTAAAATAGCAAATACAATAGCCAAAATTCCAGCCGTATTGCCACTACCTTGATTGACAACTATGATTTTTTCATCTGCCATAAAAACTTCTTAGAAAAAATAAAGAGTGATTATAGCCCCCCCCGTTAAAATTTGCTGAATTTAAACTTAATACATAAATTTTACGCGTAGTACTTGGAATTTGGAAAATTATATTAAATTTTTATGGACGAGAAAGCTCGCCCATAAATTTTATTTCGCATTTTTTGCTTTATAAATTTGCAAATTTAAAGTGAAATTTCTTATTCAAAAAATCCATCGACTAGGGTATCGACAAACTCATCTGGGTTAAATTTGATCAAATCGTCCATACTCTCGCCCACGCCGACATACAAAATCGGGATTTCTAGCTCGCGCGCAATCCCAAAAAGCGCGCCACCTTTTGGCGTGCCGTCGAGTTTGGTGATGATAATGCCATCAAGCTTGGTGATTTCATTAAAAGCTTTGGCTTGGATTACGCTGTTGTTTCCCTGCGTCGCGTCAAGCACGATGATTTTGCGATGTGGCGCGCCCTTGCAGGCTCTGGCTGAGATACGAACGATTTTTTCTAGCTCGTTTGCTAGGTTTTTTTGGTTTTGAAGTCTGCCGGCTGTATCGATTAGCACGCGATCTAGCCCCTTGGCGACGGCTGAGCTAATGGTGTCAAATGCCACAGCCGCAGGGTCGTGGCCTTGCGCGGTAGCGATGATAGGGACATTTATGATTTGCGACCAGCGTTTTATCTGCTCGACTGCGCCCGCTCTAAATGTATCGCACGCGCCCAAAATCACGCTATTTCCAGCTTTTTTGTATAAATTTGCCAGCTTTGCGACAGAGGTTGTCTTGCCTGCGCCATTTACGCCAAGGATTAGCTCGACATAAGGCTTAGCAGGGGTGAAATTTTCGTGTTCATACATAAAATATGTCTTCATAACACGCTTCAAATCGCCCTTTTCGACGAATTCGTTAGGCGGGAGATAAAATATAATTTCCTCGATGATTTCATAATCCACATCGGCTTCTAAAAGCATTTCTTCAAGCACTTCTTTTGAAATTTTGCTTTTGCCACGGGCCTCCTTCATAGCCTCGATCGTCTTGCTAAGACCTTTTTTAAAAAAATTAAACATTATAAAATTTTCTCCATTTCGAGTGTTAAAATTTCTTCGGGAATTAAGCCGAAATATTGAGCGCTAAACTTGCCTTTTTTGTCATAAACCACCAAATACGGGATTTCTGAAATGCCTCCAAGCGTGCCTGTGAAAAAATCATTTGCCTCGCCGTAGGCTATTTTAAATTTGGCTTTTACCTTTTTTTCATACTCTTTTAGCTCGTCTAATGAAATCTCATCAGCTATCAAAACAGCCACTACATCGAGCTTATCGCCGTATTTTTCCACGAGCGTATTAAGCGCGCTTGCTTGGATTGTGCAAGCATCACACCACGAAGCAAAAAAGGCAAAAAGCGTGGTTTTGCCGCCATTTTCTATGCTAAAACCATTTTTGTTTTTTTGCATATTTAAAATTTGATTATTTGTAAATGTGAGCGAAAACGGCGCAGTGTAATTGGTGCCAATAGTGCTTTCTGCGGGGATATTTTCATTTTCGGCGCTTTGGGTTATCTCTGGCTCGCTATTTGCGCTTTGCTCGTCCTTTTTCTCGCACCCAGTAAGGACGAAAAAACCCATAAGCAGAGCTAGTAAAATTTTAAATTTCATTTGTTGCCTTGTAAATTTTGATGTGGAATTATACTTAAACTTGCTAAAATAGCCGTTAAAATTTAATACAAAGTTAAAATCGTGGAAAAAAATGAATTTAGGAAAATTTGCAAATCTAGGCTTAAATTTCGTGCCAAAATTTCAGCAAAATGCACTTCGTATATCATTTCTAGGCGCATTGCGAATTTAATCCGCGCTCTTGGTGCGCGCAAAATTTTAATTTTTTTGCCACTAAAATACGAGCCCGAAATTTTGTTTTTGAAAAATTTAATGGGTAAAAAATGCGAATTTTATCTTCCGCGTATAACGGATATTAATTTAAAAATGGTAAAATTTCGACTTCCTTTTGTCAAATCGCATTTTGGGTTGCGTGAAACACTGCCCCAAAACGGCTATTTTGGCAAGGTGGATCTAGCGGTTATTCCAGTGGTTGGAGTAGATGGAAGGCTCGCTAGAATAGGACATGGTAAAGGATATTATGATATGTTTTTTTCAGGTCTAAAACACAAACCTACCGTGGTTTTTGTGAGCTTAGAGGATTGTTTCACAAATGAAATTTTATCTTTGAGCCACGATGTGGTAGGTGATTTTTACATTACTCCGAGCAAAAATTACTTTAAAAGAGGAAAATATGATAGAGATCTTAATCGCCTTGTGCGCTCTTGCGGTGGGCGCTGGCATAGGGTATGGGGTAGCTAGAAAAATCAATAACGCAAACTACGATGTATTGATTGAACAAGCAAAAGCAAAGGCAAAAGCCATAGAATTCGAAGCCGAGGGCGTGCTTAGGGATTCTAAAATTTCAGTCCAAGAGGCTGAATTAGAGGCTAAAAAGAAATACGAGGAAAAGTCAAATCATCTCCAAAAAGATTACAACCAAAAATTCAACGAACTGAACAAAAAAGAACAGGCTCTTTTAACCGAACAAGAGGTGCTTAAAAACAGCAAAGCAGATGTAGAAAATGCGAGAAATGAAGCTAAATTTCTCTACGATGAGGGTGTAAATTTAAAGAAAAATTACGAGGAAAAACTAGCCGAATCACTGAAAGTTTTAGAGCGCGTGGCTGGATTTACGCAAAGTGAGGCAAGAGATGAAATTTTGCGCAAGGTCGAGGAACAATCACGCATAGATATCGCTCATATCGTGCGCAAACACGAGGAAGAGGCGAAAAAAGAGGCTAGAAAAAAGGCAAATTATATCATCGCTCAGGCGACTTCGCGTTTTGCTGGCGAGTTTGCAGCTGAACGCCTAATAAATGTCGTAAATATCAAAAACGATGAGCTAAAAGGCCGAATTATCGGCAAAGAGGGTCGCAATATCAAAAGCTTGGAAATGACGCTGGGCGTAGATGTCATCATCGATGATACGCCAAATGCGATTATCGTTAGCTCGCACAATCTTTACCGCAGGGCTATCGCTGTGCGCGTAATCGAGCTTTTGATTGAAGATGGCAGAATTCAGCCAGCTAGAATCGAGGATATTTATAAAAGAGTTTGCGATGAGTTCGAATCGAGCATTTTAGAAGAGGGCGAAAATATCGTTATGGATCTAGGCATTGGCAAACTGCACCCAGAAATTTTAAAACTTATCGGAAAGTTAAAATTTCGTGCGAGCTATGGTCAAAACGCCCTTGCGCACTCGCTTGAAGTGGCGCATTTAGCAGGAATTATCGCAGCTGAGACAGGTGGCGATCCAAAACTAGCCAAAAGAGCCGGACTTTTGCACGATATCGGCAAGGCTCTTACACACGAATACGAGGGCTCGCATGTGGATTTGGGCGCAGAGGTTTGTCGCAGATATAAAGAGCACCCAGTCGTGATTAATGCGATTTTCGCTCACCACGGACACGAGGAGGCTACAAGCGTAGAAAGTGCCGCTGTGTGCGCAGCTGACGCGTTAAGTGCGGCTAGACCTGGGGCAAGGCGCGAAGTATTGGAGAGCTTCCTAAAAAGAGTTAATGATATAGAGACAATCGCACTTGGCAAAAACGGCGTAAAACAAGCTTATGCAATCAATGCTGGACGCGAAATTCGCGTCATTGCCAATGCAAAATTAATCAACGATGATGAGGCTGTGCTAATCGCAAAAGAGATCGCCGAGGAAATCCAAGACAAGGTGCAATTCCCGGGCGAAATCAAGGTCAATGTCATACGCGAACTGCGCGCAGTCGAAATCGCTAAATAAATTTAACTAAGGATAAAAAATGAGAAAAATCATACTTTCACTTATGCTTTTTGTGGGCGCACTTTTTGGAGAGGACGAGCTTTTGATAAATAGCGCGGGCGCGTATTCGTCTGTGATGAAAAGCAACTCTGCGTATAAATACCTAGCTAATGAGGCCGAGGCTGTGCTGATTTTCCCAAGTGTGAAAAAGCTAGGCTTTATCATAGGCGGAATGTATGGCGAGGGCGTCATCGTCTATAAGGGCGGTCAGGTAAGCGCTGTGGATATTTCAAACGCTAGTATTGGGCTTCAAATAGGCTATGAGGATAATTATTTGGTAATTTTCGTGATGAGTGAAGCAATGATAAATAAAATGCGCAAATCTCAAATCACCCTCTCAGGCGACGCGACAGCCGTGGTTGGCAATTACAGCGCAGATTCTGGCAGACTTGATATGATAAATAAAGATATGTATGTTTTCACTAGCAAGGGTGGATTTTTCGCCGGTGTTAGCCTAGGTGGCTCTGTCATAGAGACCAAAAATAGCGTGGCTTTCGATACTTCCACACAAGAATACAGGCTTTTAATGCAGGTTTTAGGGCGAAATTTTTAGGCTAGATTAAGCGGGTAAATTTCATGGATTCTATGTTTGAAAACCTCCATACTTGGGGATATTTACTACTTTTTTTATACACTTTGGGCGGTGGATTTATCGCCTTGGTGGCTGCTGGAATTTTAAGCTTTACAGGCGAACTTAATATTTGGGTTTGCATAGCCGTAGCCTGCGTGTCGAATTTCTTGGGCGATACGGGGCTGTTTTGGGTCAGTCGCTACAACAAAAAAGATATCATGCCATACCTAAAAAAACAGCGCCGAAATTTGGCTTTGTCGCAAATTTTATTCAAACGATACGGCGATAGAATAATTTTAATCCAAAAATTCATCTATGGGCTAAAAACCTTAGTTCCAATCGCCATTGGTATCACAAAATACTCGTTTTTGAAATTTAGCATTTTAAATGCGGTTAGTTCGCTTGTATGGGCGCTTATCATCGGACTTTTGAGCTTTTATGCTGGGGATTTCGTCCAAGAAATCTACTCTCATATCAAAGAAAAACCTTATATCGCGCCACTAATCCTTGCTTTGGTTGTAGCAGCGATAATTTGCTATTTTAAATTTGCAACCAAAAAAAGAATCAAAAGTGAGTAAAAAATTTCTAAATTTTGCCCTGATTTTCGGGGTTTTAGCACTAGCTTTATTTTTATTTTATGGTAAAAATTCTATTTCGCAAAGCGCGCAAGATAATGGCGCACAAGCGCCAGTAAGCGAGCTTTGCATTAGCAAAGAGTGCGTGAGCGAGCATATCAAAGCGCACGGAAAACTGCCTTCAAATTTCATCACTAAAAAGCAGGCAAACGCTCTTGGTTGGAGCGGTGGCGATCTGCACGCATACGCGAAGGATAAATCGATCGGTGGCGATAGATTTGGAAATTATGAGCGCGCGCTTCCCGCTAAAAAGGGCAGAATTTACACAGAGGCTGATATTGATTACAGGGGTGGTGCTAGGGGTAAAAAACGGCTAGTATTTTCAAACGACGGCTTGATTTTTTACACAAAAGACCATTACAAGAGCTTTGAGAGGGTGCAATAATGAAAATAATCACAATCGACGCAGCCAAAGTAAAAAGCAAAGTCGGGCTTTATAAATTTATTGCCAAACGCCTAAAATTCGAGCCTGATTACATTACAAATCTAGACGCACTTTATGACGCGCTAACCGAGAGAAACGACGCTGAATTTATCATAGAAAATGGCCAAATTTTAAAAGATAAATTTGGCGAATTTTATGAAATTTTGCTAAGTGTTTTCGAAGATAGTGGCGTGAAATTTAGCGTCAAAAACAGCTAAATTTTAATCCATTTTACCGTTAATTAACCCAAATTTTTGTAATATTATAAGATTTTTAAAATTTCATTTTAAGGAAAAATTATGGCAACAAAAATTGCAATTAACGGCTTTGGACGCATCGGCAGATGTGCAGCCAGAATCGCGCTAAATCGCGATGATGTAGAGCTAGTGGCTATCAACGATACCGCTAAACGCGACCTTACTAGATACTTGCTTCAATACGACACAGTTCATGGGGAATTTAATAAAAAAGTTGAAATCATAAACGACGATTACATCGCAGTCGATGGCAAAAAAATCAGAGTTTATAGCACCAGAGACGCTAGCGAGCTCGATTTCGCGGGGCTTGGCGCAGAAGTTGTGCTAGAATGCACGGGAGCATTTTTAACCACAGAAAAATGCAAACCATTTTTGGATAACGGCATTAAACTTGTCGTTATGAGCGCCCCTGCTAAGGACGATACTCCGACTTATGTAATCGGCGTAAATCATGAAAGCTACGCAGGTGAGAGCGTGATTTCAAACGCTAGTTGCACCACAAACGGACTTGGTCCTGTGGCTAAAATTTTAGACGATGAGCTAGGTATCGAAAAGGGCTTGATGACCACAATCCACGCTTATACAAACGGCCAAAGCCTAGTCGATGTCAAAAGCCGTGATTTCCGCAGAAGCCGTGCGGCAGCATGCAATATCATACCGACTACGACAGGCGCAGCCAAGGCAATCAGCCTGATTTTGCCTCATCTTAAAGGCAAAATGCACGGACAAGCTGTGCGCGTGCCAGTAGCAAATGTCTCAATGGTAGATTTAACCGTATCGACCAAAAAAGAGACCACAGCTGACGAGCTAAATGAA
Organism: Campylobacter sp. JMF_01 NE2; assembly: GCF_027737365.1. NCBI lineage: Bacteria > Pseudomonadati > Campylobacterota > Epsilonproteobacteria > Campylobacterales > Campylobacteraceae > Campylobacter > Campylobacter sp. JMF_01 NE2. Next base: position 151,769 of record NZ_JAOVTR010000003.1, read on the forward strand.
ATTTTTAGAAAATACGCTAATGGCGCAATGAAGGGAATTTTAGTCGTCGATGATGACAAACGCGTATCAAGCGATTTTTGCACTTCGACATTTTCGACAGCCGTGGCGAGCGATTGCACGCAGGTGATTGGCGGAAATTTAATCAAAGTGCTAAGCTGGTATGACAACGAGTGGGGTTATAGCAACAGATTGGTTGATTTAGCTGTTTTCGCAGCGTCAAAAAGGGGTTAAAATGAGCCAAATTTTAGATATTAAGGATTTGAATTTCACAGACGGCGCGAAAGTTTTTATCAGATGCGATTTTAATGTGCCTATGGACGAGTTTGGCAATATCACAGACGATCGCAGAATCCGCTCATCAATCCCTACGATTCGCTACTGCTTAGATAATGGTGGTTGCGTGATACTAGCTAGTCACCTTGGCCGTCCAAAAAACGGCTACGAGGAGAAATTTAGCCTTCGCCCTGTGGCAAAAAGACTTGGCAGATTGCTTGATCGCGAGGTCAAATTTGTCGATGATATCGTAGGAGAGCGCGCTAGCAAGGCAGTTAGCGAGCTAAAAAAGGGCGAGCTTTTATTACTAGATAATTTGCGTTTCGAAAAGGGCGAAACCAAAAACGATACTGAATTAGCCAAAAAATTAGCTAGTTTTGCCGAATTTTATGTAAATGACGCATTTGGCGTATGCCACAGAGCGCACGCAAGCGTCGAGGCTGTGACGAAGTTTTTCGACAATGAGCACAAAGCGGCTGGATTTTTGCTACAAAAAGAGATTAAATTCGCCGCTGATTTGATCAAACGCCCAGCCCGTCCTTTCGTCGCTGTAACTGGCGGTAGCAAGGTAAGCGGAAAGCTTCAAGCCTTGCATAATCTGCTCCCAAAAGTCGATAAACTCATCATCGGTGGCGGTATGGCTTTTACATTTTTAAAGGCTGTCGGATACGATATCGGAAATTCGCTTTTAGAAGAGGATTTGATCGAAGAAGCAAAAAATATTTTGCGCAAAGGCAAGGAATTAGGCGTTAAAATTTATATTCCAGTCGATACTATCGCGGCACCTGCTTGCTCGCAAGATTCTGTTATGAAGCGCGTAACGGTCCAAGAAATCCCAGCTGGCTGGATGGGGCTAGATATCGGACCTGCGACCGTGGCGCTTTTCAAAGAGGCGCTTGATGATGCGCAAACTATCTGGTGGAACGGCCCTATGGGCGTGTTTGAGATCGATAAATTTGCGCGCGGAAGTATGCGTATATCGCACTTCATCGCCGATAGCGACGCTACGACCGTCGTGGGCGGTGGCGATACAGCCGATGTGGTCGAAAGAGCCGGAAATGCCGATGATATGACATTTATCTCCACAGGTGGTGGGGCTAGCTTGGAGCTAATCGAGGGTAAAGAGCTTCCGGGTGTGAAAGTCCTAACTATCGAGGATAGCGAGCAATGATACTAGCCGCAAATTTAAAATGCAATCACACTAGGGCTAGTTTCGAGCGTTATTGCGAAATTTTAAATGCAAATTTAGGCGATGAAATTTTATCAAAGCACGAAATTTTGGTATTTCCGCCGGCTGTGGCTCTGAATTTGGGAAATCACAAATTTATCCAAGGCGCACAAAATTTCTATCCATGCCAAAACGGCAGTTTCACAGGCGAAATCGGCAAGGAAATGCTGGGCGAATTTGACATTTCTTGTGTTTTAATCGGTCATAGCGAAAGGCGTGAAATTTTAGGCGAAAGTGATGAGCTAATCGCAAAAAAATTTGAATTCGCAAAAGCAGAGGGCTACAAAATCATCTTTTGTATCGGCGAAAACGAGGCTGTGTATAAAAGTGGCAAAACCAAGGATTTTCTAGCTTCTCAGCTTGAAAAAATCGATTTAGATTACCAGAATTTAGTTATCGCTTACGAGCCGATTTGGGCGATTGGCACGGGAAATACAGCAACTAGCGAAATTATTGATGAAATTTTAAGCTTTTTGCGCACCAAAACAAAGGCGCCTTTGCTTTATGGCGGAAGCGTAAATCTCAAAAATATCGCCGAAATTTCGCAAATTCCAAGTTGCAACGGCGTTTTAGTGGGAACGGCTAGCTGGGAAGCAGAAAATTTCATAAATCTAATCAAGGAAGCAAAATGATACTAAAAGGCAAAAAAGGTCTAATCGTCGGCGTTGCAAACAACAAATCTATCGCTTATGGCATTGCGAAAATTTGCCACGAGCAGGGAGCGGAGCTGGCTTTTACATTTTTAAATGACGCTTTGAAAAAGCGCGTCGAGCCGATTGCGGCAGAGCTTGGAAGCGATAAAATTTATGAGCTAGATATTAACAATGACGAGCATTTGGCGAATTTGCGCGCGAGTTTAGAAAAAGATTTTGGCAAATTTGATTTCGTGCTTCACGCCGTGGCATTTGCCCCACGCGAGGCGCTTGATGGCAAATTTATAGACACTACAAAAGAAGCTTTTAATATCGCTATGCAAACCTCGGTTTATTCGCTGATTGCGCTTACAAACGCAGTCGAACCGCTATTAAATGACGGCGGAGCGATTTTGACATTAAGCTATCTTGGTGGCGTGAAATTTGTGCCACATTACAATGTCATGGGCGTAGCAAAAGCAGCGTTAGAGAGCTCAGTTCGCTACCTAGCGCATGATTTGGGTGAGCGTGGAATTCGCGTAAATGCGATTTCTGCTGGACCAATCAAAACTCTCGCAGCTAGTGGAATCGGCGATTTTCGCCTAATCCTAAAATACAACGAAAAAAATGCCCCACTCAAACGAAATGTGGATATCTTCGAAGTCGGCAAAAGTGGTGCGTATTTGCTTAGCGACTTTGCCAGCGCAGTTACGGGCGAGATTCACTATGTCGATTGCGGTTATAACATAATGGGCATGGGCGACATCGCTACCGATGATGAGGGCAACACAATCCTAGCGATTGATAAAAACTAATCCTTTTATCCGCCGTTTTGGCGGATAAACTAGCTTGATTTTATGGAAAATTTATGAATAAAAAACAATCTTACATTTGCGTTTTTGACTGCGAAACTGTGCCTGATACTGCGGCTTTGCTTCGAATTTTAGACAAAGAAATCATTGATGAGTGCTATGATGAATTTGACAAAAAAAAATATGCCAAAATTTTGCTTGCTGGAATTGATGCGAAAATTCAGAGCAAAAACGATAGCATCTCAAATACTCTGCCTAAAATTTACGGCGATGAGCCGATTTTTAACGATGATAAAAGCAAAATTTTAAACCACAAAAAGCTTTCAATCGCGGCAATGGCGCATTTCAAGGAAAAAACAGGAAGCGAGTTTTTGCCTATAAATTTCCACAAAGTCGTAAGTATCAGCGCGGTTTTGGCTGATGAATTTGGCAAATTTGTGCGTGTAAGCACCCTGCAAGCGGGCGATGAAAAGGGCAAAATCAAAAAATTTATTGATTTTATCAACTCTCACAATCCGCGCCTTGTAAGTTTCAACGGGCGTGGCTTTGATTTGCCGATGATTATGGTGCGCGCAATGGTGCATAATATCAGTGCCAGCGAGTATTTTTGCACCGATGATAAGCTTGCAAACAAGGATAAATGGACGAATTATCGCTCGCGATATGACGGGGTTTTTCACCTTGATTTGCTCGATCATATTTGCGATTTTGGCTCTGTTAGGGGGCTCAAACTCGACTTTTTGTGCGCGTCTTTGGGACTGCCTGGCAAATACGATGTGCATGGTGATCAGGTTTTGGAGCTGTTTTATGACGAAAAAGGCGATAAAATCGACGAATACTGCCAGAGCGATACGCTAAATACATACTGGCTTTTCCTAAAATACGAGCTTTTGCGTGGTAAAATTTTGCTAAATGATTATTTGGATAATCTAAATTTGATGAGCGAGTATCTGCAAAAACACTGCGCCGATATGGGATATAGTGAGATTTTTTGCGAATTTATCGCGCGCGAGATTGAGAAATTTAAAAATGAATAAATTTGCAAAAACGCTTTTTTGTATTTTTTTATTTTTCGCAAATTTGGCTTTTGGCGATGAATTTCGCCCAATGCTACTGAAAGAATACAAAAAAGGCATGGATATCTCAGGCTGGGTCGTAAGCGAAAAACTCGACGGAATCCGCGCCGTATGGGACGGCAAGACGCTTCGCTCGCGTAAGGGCAAAATTATAAATGCTCCCGAATCTTGGACAAAAGGATTTCCAGATTTTATGATTGAAGGCGAGCTTTGGAGCAGGCGAGGCGAGTTTGAAAAAATCGCTTCGATTGTGAGCAAAGGCAGCCCAGATGAGCGTTGGAGCGAGATTAAATTTTATATTTTTGATATGCCAAACGAGAGAAAAAATTTGTTTGAAAAGATGAAAATTTTATCAAATTTCATTGAAAAAAACGGCGTGCAAAATTTAGTCGTAATCCCACAAACTCCGGTTAGTTCGCACGAACAAATCGAAGAAATGCTAAATTTAGTCGTAGAAAACGGCGGTGAGGGGCTGGTGATCCGAAATCCATACGCGCTGTATGAGAGCGGACGCAGTGCAAATATCCTAAAATACAAAAAAATGCGCGATAGCGAGTGCAAAATCACGCACATAAACCCGGGATATGGCAAAAACAAGGGCAAAATGGGCTCGGTAACTTGCGTGGATATAAAAAGTGGAGTGAAGTTTAAAATAGGGTCTGGTTGGAGCGATGAGTGGCGCGCAAAACCCCCTAAAATCGGCACTATTATCACTTATCAATACCAAAATTTAACAAGTGAAAAAAAGCCTAGATTTCCTACATTTTTGCGCCTTAAACCCGCAATTTAACAAATTAGGGTATAATCAAAAAATTTTTTTAAAAGGAAAATGATATGAAAATTTTAGTTACAGGTGGCGCTGGATACATCGGCTCACATGTTTTAAAGCAACTTTTAGAATCAAATCGCCATGAAATCGTGGTTGTCGATAATCTTTGCAAAGGCTCAATGAAGGCAATCGACGCGCTTAAAAGCGTGGGCGAGTTTGAATTTATCAAAGAAAATTTGGAAAATTTGCCAGTAATCGAGGAAATTTTTAAAAAAGGAAAATTTGACGCGATTATCCATTTCGCGGCATTTATCGAGGTTGCTGAGAGTGTGAAAAACCCGATAAAATACTATCTAAACAACACCGCAAACGCGATAAATTTAATCGCGCTTTGCCAAAAATACGGCGTGAAAAACTTCATTTTTAGCTCCACAGCAGCGACTTATGGCGAGCCAGAAAACGGCAAAGTAACCGAGGAAAGCCCGCAAGCTCCGATAAATCCGTATGGCAAAAGCAAGCTTATGGTCGAGTGGATACTAAAAGATACAGCCGCTGCGAACAAGGATTTTAAATTTGGAATTTTGCGCTATTTCAATGTCGCGGGCGCGTCAAGCGACGGACTAATCGGTCAAAACTATCCAAACGCCACTCACTTAATCAAAATCGCAACCCAAACAATCACTGGCAAACGCGATAAAATGTATATTTTTGGCGATGATTACGATACCAAAGACGGCACTTGTATCAGGGATTATATCCATGTCGAGGATCTCGCGAGCGCGCATTTAGCGGTGCTAGAATACTTGCAAACCAACGACAGCAATGTCTTTAATGTGGGCTATGGCACTGGATTTAGCGTCAAAGAGGTCATCAGCGAGGCCAAAAAGGTAAGTGGAGTGGATTTTGCGGTCGAAATCGCGCCACGCCGCGAGGGCGATCCAGCTTGTCTAATCTCAAATGCTTCAAAAATTCGCTTCCAAACAACATGGGTTCCATGCCATGAGGATTTAGACGAGATAATCCAAAGTGCGCTAAATTGGGAAAGAAAGATTTGATGAATAGCATCAAGCGTGCTATTGTAAAGTTAATGCCAAAATCATTTTGGGATAGTGAGTTATATTTAAAATATTGGCAATGTTTTAAACTATTTGTTACGCATAAACATTACGAAAGTGTTATAGAAAATTTTAAAAAGTGTGAAAATAAAAAAATTCGCTTTGGTGTTTATGTTGCTTACGATAGCATGTTTGGTGGGAAAAGGCTTTGTGAAATCATAAACCAAGATAGTGATTTTGAAAATGCAAAATTTGTGATTGTCCCAAATACTTCTCGCCCTAAAAAGCAGATGATACAAACATATAACGCAACAAAAAAATTTTTTACAGACCACTACGGAAACGATGCCGTAATCGACGGCTACGATGAAAAAACGGGCGAATTTTACGATAGAAGTGAAATGTTTGATGTTGTTTATATCGTATCGCCATATGAAGTAGACAAACACGAGTTTCACTCGCCGTTGTATTTATCAAAACAGAATTTATTGCCGTTTTTTATACAATACGGAATTTGTAATGTTAAATTTGGTACAAAAGCAATTGCTTCCATTCTTGGTATAAATTTTTTATGGAGAGTTTTTCTAAATAATAAATTTGATTATGACGGATTTAAAAAATATGGTTTTGCAGACGGTAAAAATGCCGTTATTAGCGGGTATGCGAAAATGGACGATTTTGTAAATTCAAACAAAACAAATAGTAATAAAAAAAGGATTATTATTGCGCCGCACCATTCTATTAAAGGCTCAGCATTAGAAATTTCAAATTTTTTGTATTATAGCGATTTGCTTTTGGAACTTCCAAAAATGTTTCCAAATGTGGAATTTATTTTTCGTCCGCACCCGCATTTGTTTGTAAATTTGCTAAATTTCGGTTTTTGGAGCGAAAATCAAATTAGTGAATATCTTGAAAAAATAAAAAGCATTATGACATATTCTGTTGGTGGCGATTATTTGGATATTTTTGCAAATGCCGACGGAATCGTGCATGATTGTGCTTCGTTTATCTCCGAGTGGCTTTATAGTGAGAAAAAAGGTTGCTATGTTTCATTTGACGGAAATATTTTTAATAAAATTTCCGAACTTGGCGAAATTTCGCTTAAATTTTATGATATTGCAAAAAATAAAGATGATATTATTTCTTATATTAAACGCGTCGAAGATGGCACAAATGAGCCTATAAATTTGAATAATGTAAAGAAAAATATTATGGTAAATTATCCAAATGCTTCGCAATTTATCGTAGATGAAATCAAAAAGGCACTTAAATGAAAAACATCGCAGTTATACTAGCAGGTGGCGTTGGAAGCCGTCTAAATTTAGGAAAACCAAAGCAGTTTTTAAAGGTTGCCGGTCGCACGGTATTTGAACACACTGTTGAGGTTTTTTCTAAACATAAAAGCATAGATGAAATTTTTATAGTAATGCACCAAAACTTTATAAGCGAAGTAGAAACTATGGTGCAAAAAAATGGCTGGAAAAAGGTTAAAAAAATCCTTGGTGGCGGAAGCGAGAGATATAAATCTAGCCTTGTAGCTATAAATTCATGCACCGATGAAAATGCGAATTTGGTTTTCCACGATGCCGTTAGACCGCTAATCAATGATAGAATAATCGATGATTGCTTACATGCTTTGAGCGAATTTGACGCCGTAGATGTGGCTATTCCTGCTGTGGATACCATTATAGAGCTTGATGAAAGCAAGGAATTTATAAAAAATATCCCAAATAGAAATTATCTATTTCGTGGTCAAACACCACAAGCTTTTAAATTAAAAACTATAAAAAAAGCTTATGAAATCGCTTTAAAAGATCCAAATTTAAAAACAACAGATGATTGCGGTATCGTAAAAAAATATCTACCTGAAACGAAAATTTTTGTCGTAAAAGGCGAAGAGAGTAACATAAAGCTAACATATCCAGAAGACATTTATCTGCTAGATAAACTTTTTCAACTAAAATCAACAACACTTAGTAAAAGAATAAATTTGAAAAATTTAAAAGATAAGGTTATGGTTGTATTTGGCGGAAATAGTGGTATCGGCATGGATATGATAAAAATCGCTAAAAAACATGGCACAAAATGTTACTCTTTTTCAAGAAGCTCTACAAATACTGATATAAGCGATATAAAATCAGTAAAATCAGCCTTAAAAAGTGTTTTTGAAAAAGAAGGCAAAATAGATTTTGTCGTAAATTCGGCTGCCATTTTAAACAAAGAACCGATAAATCACCTAAACATAAAAACGATAAAACAGATAATCGATATAAACTATGTCGGTATGGTAAATGTAGTTTTGGCTAGTTTTGAATATCTAAAAGTTACAAAAGGGCAAATTCTAAATTTCACTTCTAGTTCATATACTAGGGGCAGGGCAAATTATGCTTTGTATTCATCGACTAAATCAGCCGTTGTAAATTTCACACAAGCCATAGCCGAAGAGTGGCAAGATGACGGCATAAAAATAAACTGCATAAATCCACAACGAACAAAAACGGCTATGAGAATTTCAAATTTTGGCATAGAACCAGCAAATACCTTATTGAAATCCCAAAAAGTGGCTGAAATCTCGCTAAAAACTTTGCTTAGTGAATTTAGCGGGGAAGTTATAGATATTAAGATAGCAGAAAGCTTTTAAATAGCCGTGCAAGAGAATATAATTCAAAAAACTAAATTTGGAATTTTATGGAATTTATTTGAACGCTTTGGGGTTCAAGGGCTTGGTTTTATTTTCGGCATTATATTAGCTAGAATTCTATCGCCAAATGATTATGGAACTATTGCACTTTTAACGGTTTTTATCGCGCTTAGTTCCGTTTTTATTGAAAGTGGTTTTTCTAAGGCTTTAATACAAAGACAAGACAGAGATGAATATGATTTTTCAACTGTTTTTATTTTTAATGTAGTTGTTGCAATAGTATTTTATTTAATTTTATTTTTTGTTGCTCCATTTATCGCAGAATTTTATAAAATTCCGGAACTTACAAATTTGGCAAGAGTTCTGTTTTTGGTTTTGATTTTACAATCGCTGCGTATAGTGCAAACGGCAAAATTTCAAATAAATGTTGATTTTAAGAAAATCGCTTTTATAAATTTAATCTCTATTATTATCGGTTGTCCTTGCGGGTTAATTTTTGCATTAAATGGATTTGGTGTTTGGTCGCTTGTTTGGCAAAACATTATATCGCAGAGTGTAGCAGTAGCGTTATTTTGGTATTTTGGTAAATGGATACCAAAAACTGGATTTAGCAAAAAATCTTTTAAAAAATTATTTGCGTTTAGCTCAAATTTGATTGTAATTGGAATAATTGGAATTGCGGTAAATAGCGCCTACACGCTAATTATTGCTAAATTTTATTCTACAAAAGATTTAGGGTTTTATAACCAGAGTGAAACTTGCACTAGTAATATTTTTGGCGTGATAACAGGAGCTATTGTAGGAGCCACTTTTCCACTGCTTTCATCTTTGAAAAATGATAAAGATGAGCTTATAAGAATATTTAAAAAACTTCTTAAAACTATCTCTTTAACTACAATTCCTGCAATGTTTGGTTTTGCTATGATAAGCGAAAATTTTATTTTAGTGCTTTTGACGGAAAAATGGCTAGCCGCTGCTCCTTTACTATTTTGGTTTGCTCTATCTTTTATCTTTACGCCACTAAATGGAGCAAATTTAAATTTGCTTGCAGCAATCGGTAGGTCTGATTTGTTGCTAAAAATTGAAACAGTAAAGATGATTTTAACCTTTTTGATGATGGCTATAACATTTCCAATAAGTTTAAAAGCGGTTGTCATAGGCAGGGCTGTGCTTGGATTTATAGCCTTTTTTATAAATACATATATCATTGGTAAATATTACGACTTTGGTGCTTTTAGACAGATTGGATATATTTGGAGAAGCTTTGTAGCGTCTTTTGTTATGGTTTTTGTAATCTTTTGTATTGATTATTTCATATCAAATCCTTTATTAAGTTTGATTTTATCGATACTAATTGGCACAATAGTTTATATTTTTACTCTTTGGATTTTAAAAGAAGAAGAATTTTTTATATATTTTGGTAAAATAAAACCTCTTGTAAATAAAAAATTTAGTAAGTTTTCAAATTTGGGAAAAAAATGAGCAAAATTCTGTTTTTTGTGAAATTATGCTTTAATCTGTTTTTATATTTTCTTGCAAAAATTACGCCAAAAGATGAGAAAATTTGGCTATATGGTGCCGTAAATGGGACAAATTTTAGTGATAATAGTAGGTATTTTTTTGAATATATGATAAAAAATCACCCCGAAATTAGAAGTATTTGGGTTACAAAAAATAATGCCGTTGTAGAAAAAATGCAAAATTTAGGTTATGAGTGCTATAAAGCGTATTCGATAAAAGCTATATTTTTTGGGCTTAGAGCCGGATTTTTCATAACTTCGCATGTGGTTGATCAAGCATTTATGGGAAATACTGCCACAAAAATCATAAATCTTTGCCACGGCGTTCCACTCAAAAAAATCGGTGGCGATGATATTTATAATTCAAGTACTCATAAAACCATAAAAAACTGGCTAATAACTACTTTTTTTCCATTTACCGTGGTAAAAAATTCTTTGATTTGCGCCAGTGGAGAAGAAGATAAAAAGCACTTTTTTAGCGCATTTAACTACAATTATTTCAGTGTAAAACTTGATGATATCGCAATCACGGGTTATCCAAGAAATGATATTTTGCAAAGTATAAAGCCAAAAAATTCGCAAACGCAGGTTTTGTATATGCCTACTTTTAGAAGCGCAGGAAGCGATGAAATAGACCTTTTTAGCGATTTTAAAGCGTTGGAATTTGATAAGATTTTTAGAGAAAAAAATATTAAATTTATCATAAAAATTCACCCATTCAATCGTCCAAATGAACAAATTTTAAACACGCTTAAAGATTGTAAAAATATCGAATTTGCACCTATGATAGACGCTACCGAGCTTTTATGCAAAGCCGATATTTTAATCACGGATTATTCTAGTTGTTATATTGATTTTTTGCTAACTTTGCGTCCTGTGGTTTTTGCGCCGTTTGATTATAACAAATACATCGCCACTTCAAGACAACTTCATTATGATTACAACGCCGTTACACCAGGGGAAAAGTGCAAAAATTGGGATGAAATCATCGCCCAAATACTAAATATGATTAACGGAGCTGATGAATTTAAAAATGAGCGTAAAAAAGTGCGTGATTTTTTCCATAAACACAATGACGCAAAGGCTTGTGAGCGTGTATATGAAGCGATAAAGGAGAAATTTTGCAACCAGTAGTTTCAGTTATAATCCCAGTTTATAATGTAGAAATTTATCTAAAAGAGTGCCTAAATTCCGTGATAAACCAAAGTTATAAAAATTTAGAGATTATCTTAGTTGATGATGGAAGCAAGGATAAAAGTGGAGAAATTTGCGATGAATTTGCAAAAAATGATAGCCGTGTTAAGGTATTTCATAAAGAAAACGGCGGTGTAAGCAGTGCTAGAAATTTAGGACTTGATATGGCAAGTGGCAAGTATATAGCCTTTGTAGATAGTGACGATTATATAAAAAAAGATTTTATTTTATCAATGATAAATTCTATTTTGAAAAATCATAGTGAAGCCTGTATCGTCCAAAATCCTAAATTTAGCATTGAAAAAGAAAATTATGATTCTAAGGATTTGTTGGAATTTATGATTTATGATTTAGAAAATCGCCGTTTTACATGGGGCATACTAAACAAAATGTATGATAAAAATTGTGTTAATGATATTAGATTTTCAATGGATGAAAAAGTCGGTGAGGATTTTAGCTTTTTTGCTGATTTTTGTTTAAAAGATAAAAAAATAAGTGTCGTCTCAAATGATTTTTATTATTATCGCATCGACAGTGAAACATCTGTAATGCACAATGAATTTAATGCTGATAAATTTAACACTGTTTTTTTGGTTTGTGATAGATTTATACAAAAGGCAAGGAATTTAAACGATAAAAATTTGGAAAATAGTGGATTTTGGTATAAAACTTATTGGCTTATTTATTTGTATTATAGGACTAGAAACGAGATAAAAGATAAACAAAAAAAAGAAAATTTAATGAAACAATATTCGGAAAAAATGCGAGAAGTTTTTCCTAAAATAGCTTTTAATGGTAGAATAAGATTAAAAATTAGGATTTATATATTTTTGCTTGGATACTGTCATGGTTTTATCAAATTTACTCGTAAAATTCGTAATATAGATTAAAGTAAATTTAAAATGAAATTTCTATGCTTTTTGCACTCAAATTTTTATTTTTTATTATATGCGCAAAGCGTGATAAGAGAAAAATTTAAAAACAAATTGTAGTATAATGCTAAATTTAAAAATTAAATTCAGAAAGGGTAGTTTTATTTTATGAAACCAAAAATTTCTGTGATTATTCCTTGTTATAATCTTGGAGAAAAAATCAAACCTTGTCTAAATAGCGTTATAAATCAATCGTTTAAAGATATAGAGATTATCGTTGTAAATGACGGTAGCACTGATAATTCGCTTCAAGTAATTCAAAAATTTAAAGATGATAGAATTGTAATCGTAAATAAAGAAAACGGCGGTTTGCCAAGTGCCAGAAAGGCTGGTTTTGATGTAGCAAAAGGCGAATACATAAGCCATATCGACGGCGATGATGAGATTGTGCCAAATTTTTTAGAAAGCCTATATAAAGGCGCTAGCGAAAATAATGCAGATTTGGTTTTAAGTGATGCTATTTTTATACGAGACGGCGTAGAGAGTATCCACAAAGATAGCTTGCAAAGTGGCATTGTAGATAAAAAAAAGTATTTAGATGATATATTAAATGCTAGATATGATAGAGTTTTAACTTCGGTTGTCAATAAATTATACAAAAAAACTTTGCACGATAAGGTCGAATTTCCTGTTGATATTAGATTTTACGCAGAAGATAGGTGCATAATCCCAAAAATAGCATTTTTTGCAGAAAAAATTTACAAAGTAGATGATACATTTTATAGATACTATCTAAATCGAAAACAGATGACATTTTTAAAGCTCAAAGATAATTTTATCGTAAATGAAAGCTTGACGAATTTTTTCACTAAACAAGGCTTTAACGACGCAAAAACAATATTTTGTAAAGATAGTATGAGAGTTATGTTTCACTATTTTTTCATCTCTACCCCTTTTGATAAAAATGACATAAAACAAACTTTAAAAGAGTATAAAAGCAAAATTTACGAGATAACAAAAAGTAGCGAATTTAAAGATTGTAGTTTGGAAAAATATAAAAAATTTATGCTTTCTATTTTGATAAGATTGCCAAATTCTGTTATTTTAAGTATTTGTGCCATGTCAAAAACTTTGGCGAAATTTGCTATTTTTGCTAGAAATTTATTTTTAAAGATAAAAAAGTAATGAATAAAGATATATAAAGGACTAATTATGATACCAAAAATTATACATTATTGTTGGTTTGGCGGTAAGCCGCTACCACAAATGGCACTAAATTGTATCAAAAGCTGGAAAAAATACTGCCCAGATTATGAAATCAAAGAGTGGAACGAAAGCAATTTTGACATAAACGAACTACAATACACAAAAGAAGCATACGAAGCGAAAAAATATGCTTTTGTTGCCGATGTAGCAAGGCTCAAAGCTTTGTATGAATTTGGCGGAATTTATATGGATACCGATATGGAACTTTTAAAAAATATCGATGAATTGTTAGATAATAAAGCGTTTATAGGCTTTGAAAGCCCAGAATATGTAAATTCTGCGATTTTTGGTTGTGAAATGAAATCGGATTTAGTAAAACAGATATTGAATTATTATAGCAGTCATAAATTTATGCTAGAAAATAATCAACTAAACACAACAACCATTGTAGCAATAGTAACAAATATACTATCTAAATATGATTTGAAACAAAATGGCGAGTTGCAAACGGTAGCTGGTTGTAGGGTTTATCCGAGTGATTATTTTTATCCAAAAAATTTTGATACTAATAAAATTAATTTTACAAATAATACTTATGGTATTCATCATTACGATGGCAGTTGGCTTGATGAAAAAGAAAAATTTAAAATAGAACAAATGTATTATTATATAGATAAATTTGGAATTGTTTTTGGTAAATTTATTTATATTTTGAAACAAGATGGCATAGGTGGGATATTTGCGTTAATCAAAAGAAAACTAGGACTCAAATAATGAAATCATATATAATTAGCGTTATAGCCCCGATATATAATGTCAAAAAATATATCGCCAAATATGCCACAACACTATTTGAACAAGATTAGATTAAAGGACTAATTATGATACCAAAAATTATACATTATTGTTGGTTTGGCGGTAAGCCGCTACCACAAATGGCGCTAAATTGTATCGAAAGCTGGAAAAAGTATTGCCCAGATTATGAAATCAAAGAGTGGAACGAAAGCAATTTTGACATAAACGAACTACAATACACAAAAGAAGCATACGAAGCGAAAAAATATGCTTTTGTTGCCGATGTAGCAAGGCTCAAAGCTTTGTATGAATTTGGCGGAATTTATATGGATACCGATATGGAACTTTTAAAAAATATCGATGATTTGATGAATAATAAATTTTTTCTTGGTTTTGAAAGTGCCGAGTGCGTAAATTTAGCAATCTGTGGTAGCGAAGCAAAATCAGATATATTGCAAGAAATGCTAAATTATTACAAAACACACAATTTTATGCTAAAAAACAATCAACTAAACACAACAACTATCGTAAAAATAATGACAAATATATTGGTCGGGCGAAATCTTAAACTAAACGGCGAACTTCAAAAAATAGATGATTGCGTTGTTTATCCGACCGATTATTTTTATCCAAAAAGTCTTGAAACAAACACGACTAAATTTACAAACAATACATACGCAATCCACCATTATGACGGCAGTTGGCGAAGTGAATTAGAGACAAAAATATTTGAAAAAAGAGCGTGGTTTATAGATAAATTTGGAAATAAATTTGGCAAATTTCTGTATTATTCTTATTTTGTGATACAAAATATAAAAACTTACGGAATAAAAGAAGCTTTTAATAAGAGTATAAACAAATACAGAGCAGCCAAAGGGATATTTTAATTTTTTGCTTATAAAAAACTAAAAATTTGTAAAAATTTATGAAAAAAAGGCTAAAATAAGAGCCACTTTTTTTGACAAAAAAAAGATAAGCAAAGATTTAATCTTAAAAATTGAAGAAATCGACAAAGGATATAGGGGTGAATAATAGCGCACAAAACACGCAAAATGAGGCAAATTTACCAAATAAGCCAAAATTTGGCGTTTTTAAATTTATTAAAAATTTTGAACTCTCCAAACATTTGTTAATTTTGATTGTTTTAGCTTACGGCGTGAGTGTGATTTTTAGGCTGTATTGGGTGCAGTGGGCGAGTGGATACTCTCACATACTTTCGTGGAATAATCAAATCATGATCAACACAAATGACGGCTATGCGTTTGCTGAGGGGACGAGGGATTATTTGGCTGGATTTCATCAGCCAAATGATTTAAGTTACATTGATTTTCCCTTAGCTAAGCTAACCGCGTTATTAGCGCAGATTACGCCATTTTCGCTAGAAACCCTATTTTTGTATATGCCGGTTGTTTTTTCATCGCTTATCGTCGTGCCGATTTTGCTCATTTCGGCTGAATTTCGCGCCCTTAGGGCTGGATTTATCGGCGCGCTAGTTGCTTGTGTGGCAAACAGCTACTACAACCGCACAATGGCTGGGTATTATGATACCGATATGCTAAATATCGTCTTGCCGATGTTTATCTTGTGGGCGTTTATTAAGGTCTGCACCAAGGGCGATGCTAGGGCGCTGTTTTTTACAGGCGCATTTGGGATTTTTTATCTGTGGTGGTATCCATCTAGTTTTTCGCTAAATGCGATGATGTTAGGCGCGCTAGTGCTCTACACGCTTGTTTTTGCGCGCAAAAATTTGGTGAATTATGAGGCGATAATTATATTTTTACTAGCGATTTGTTTTTATTATTTGTATATTAAAATTTTGCTTTTTTTGGCGATTTTTTATCTTTTTGCTTACAAAAAAGAGCTTGTAAATTTTAGAATTTTGCTTGGCGTGGGAATTTTAGTTTTTGCGATTTTTATTTATTGTGGCGGATTAAATCCGATTATTTTCCAGGCTAAATTTTACATTTTCCGCTCACTCGCGGACAATCCTGACACGATTTTTCACTTTTTTAATGTCAATCAAACTATCCAAGAAAGCGGTCTCGTGCCAAAAGAGGTCTTCATGCGCCGAATCAGTTCGAGCGTGATTGTCTTCGTGGTGGCGTGCGTAGGGTATGTGGTGCTGTGTTTTAGGCACAAAGAGTTTTTGCTCTCACTGCCACTTTTGCTTTTGGGCTTTGCGGCAAACAAAGCAGGTCTTAGATTTACCATTTATGCTGTGGGCGTAATGGGGCTAAGCTTTGGGTATATTTTGTATTTTTCGGTAAAACGGCTAAATTTGCCAAAATTTGCCGGTCGCATTATCTTGCTAGCCTTAACTATTTTGGCGCTTTATCCAGCGTGGCAACACATCAAAGCATACACCGTCGAAACTGTCTTTTTCAAAAGCGAGGTCGAGGTTTTAGACAAGCTCAAAACTATCGCCGATCGCGAGGATTACGCGCTTGCGTGGTGGGATTATGGCTATGTCATAAGGTATTATTCCGATGTCAAAACCCTAATTGACGGCGGCAAGCACCTGGGCAATGACAACTACCCGGTAAGTTTCGCGCTTTTGGCTGATCAATACAGCTCAGCGCACATGGCGCGCGTAGATGTCGAATACACAGAGCGAAATTTCACCGAGAAATTTCCAAATAAAATAAAGCAAATTTTAGCTGATTACAAGCTCGATGATTTCAATGCGTTTTTGCTAAATTTAAGTCTGCCAGATTTCAAAACACCAGCCAAAACGCGCGATATTTATTATGTCTTGCCAGATCGCATGATGAGCATACTCTCGACCGTGTCGCAGTTTTCGAACATCGACATAACCACAGGCAAAATGAAAAAAGATAAAATTTTCATCGCTAGTGAGAGGTTTTGGCAAGATGAGAGCGGTATAACTATGGATAATGGTATCAAAATCGCAAATAACTTGCTTAGCATAGAGGCTGAGGGCAATAAATTTCCGATAAATACATTTTTCGAAACCAGTCGCAGCGCTAGTGGCAAACTCGAAGTCAAAGAGATCAAAGTCGATAGCTCGGCGCAATTTTCGATAATTTATATGAAGGATTATGGCAGATTTTTGCTGCTTGACCCTGAAATGCTAAATTCGACCTATATTCAGCTTTTTGTGCTAGAACGCTATAAAAGCGATCTTTTCGAGCCTGTGGTCATAAGCCCAGCTGTGAAAGTTTATAGATTAAAGAAATAAAATGGCGAAATTCGGGTTTTTATCTCACTCTGATATGAGCAAGGCGAAAAGTCGCAAACTGCTTTGCGACGAGCCGCAGCGAACGCCGCAGTCGCGTTGTGGTGTAGCCACAGCGACAAGGCGGGGGTTGGCGAAGTTTTTGGTAACCAAATTTTACGCTATTGCAAAATTCTTTAAAAATTATGAAATTGCAAACTTCGCCAACGGCTCATATCGTTTTGCAACTTTATCTTTAATTTTAAAGGCATATTAAATGGCGAAATTTGGTTTCCTTTCACACTCTGATATGAGCATTTATTTTTTCAGAGCGCCCATTATGCGGGAGTTACAGCGTCTTGGTCACGAGGTTTTTGCGATAGCGCCACGCGGAAATTATACTAAGGATTTGGAAAAAGAATTTATTAGCGTAACTTACGATTTAGACAAAGCTAGTCTAAATCCACTCAAAGTATCGCAAAATACGGCAAATTTGGCTGGAATTTTAAAAGAGCTAAATTTGGATTTTTTGCAAACTTCGGCGCACAAATCAAATGTTTTTGGCACATTTGCGGCCAAAAAGGCTGGAATTTCGCGTGTGTTAAATTTAGTCGAGGGGTTAGGAAGCTTTTATATCGACACTGACCTTAAATCTCGCATGGTCAAATTTAGCATTGAAATGCTCTATAAAAGGGCGTTTGCGCAAAGTCAGGGTTGCATTTTTGTAAATGACAGCGACCCTGATTATATGCTCTCTCGCGGACTTATTAGCGAGAATAAAATTTTTCGCATTAAAAGTGTCGGTGTAAATAGCGAAATTTTCGCTGAATTTGCTCACGAGCGCGCGAGCATGCCTGAGATTACAAAGGGCAAAAAAATCGTGCTAATGAGCGGTCGTGCGCTTTGGCATAAAGGAATAGCCGAATTTTACAAAGCCGCTGAAATTTTAAAAGAGCGCAAAGACGCTTGTTTTGTCTTCGCAGGCGATGTTTTTGCAGGGAATAAAAGCTCGGCTGATGAGGCGTTTTTGCGCTCAGGAAATGTCGTTTGGCTAGGGTGGAGAGATGATGTAGCGGCGCTTTATAAGGCGTGCGATATTTTCGTGCTTCCAAGCTACAAAGAGGGCTTTCCGCGCACTGTTTTGGAGGCTATGAGTATGAGTAGGCCTTGCGTGGTAAGCGATGTCAGCGGGTGCGTTGAGGCTGTGCAGGACGGCGTAAATGGGCTAATCTGTAAGGTTAGAAACGCGAGCGATTTGGCTAGAAAGATTGAAACGCTACTTGATAATGAGAGTTTGGCGCGCAAAATGGGGCAAGCTGGGCGCAAAATGGTGGTCGAAAACTACGATGAGAAAATCATAGCGAAAAAATATATTGAAATTTACAGGAAATTTATCGATGTATAGGGCATTTTTCAAACGATTTTTGGATTTTTTTGGCGCACTTTTTTTGATAATTTTGACTTCGCCACTTATGATTGTAACATATTGTCTAATCCGCAAAAACATAAGCAAAAGCGCGATTTTCACGCAATCCAGGCCAGGGCTTGACGAAAAAATTTTTAAAATTTATAAATTTAAAACCATGAGCGACGAGCGGGACGAGGGCGGCGAACTTTTAAGCGATGAATTGCGCCTGAACGAATACGGCAAAAAAATCCGCGCCCTAAGCCTTGATGAGCTTCCGCAGCTTTTCAATGTCCTAAAAGGCGATATGAGTTTCATCGGACCTAGACCTTTGCTCGTAGAATACCTGCCACTTTACAGCGAAGAGCAAAAACTTCGCCACAGCGTGCGACCGGGCATTACAGGTTTAGCGCAAGTAAATGGGCGAAATGCCATTAGTTGGGAAAAAAAGTTTGAATTCGACACGCATTACGCTAAAAATTTAAGCTTTTTGCTAGATCTTAAAATCGCACTTTTAACCATAAAAAAAGTTATCAAAAAAGACGGCGTTAATAAAGAAGGCATGGCGACAACGGAGAAATTTAATGGAAAAAACTAAAATTTATATTTACGGCGCGAGCGGTCATGGCAAAGTCGTGTGCGATGTCGCAAAAAGCGCAGGTTATAAAGAAATCGTTTTTTTAGACGACAACGGCGAGTTGAAATTTAGCCCTGATTTGCCGAAATTTCCCGTTATAATCGCAATCGGCGATTGCAAAATCAGAGCAAATTTGCAAAAAAAAGTTAGCGAAGCAGGTTTTGAGCTAGCCACGCTTATACACGAAACTGCCGTGATTTCAAGCTCAGCTAAAATCGGGCGTGGTGTGGTCATCATGCCAAATGTCGTGGTAAATGCGGACGCGATTATCGGCGACGGGGTGATTTTAAATTCAGCGTGTGTAATCGAGCATGATTGCGTAGTGGGCGAGTTTAGCCACATTTGCCCGCGCGTGGGCGTGGCTGGAAATACCAAAATCGGGCGTGGCGTGTGGCTTGGGATCGGCTCGTGCGCGATCCAGGGCATAAATATCGGCGAGGGCTCATATATAGGGGCTGGAAGCGTCATTATCGGCGACATCGCCCCATTTAGCCTAGCTTATGGTAACCCAGCGAGAATAATCAAGAAAATTTGAAATTTAGTTTATTGGTATTGAAGTTATCGCAGAGTTGGTATCCTTGCCTACTGCAAAATTTGACAAGCTTATGGTGGGCAAAATGCCGTTTTGCGGTGTTAGCGGAATTAGTAAAAATGCTTATGTTAAAATTTTATTAGGATAAAATAATGTTTTCACAAGTTATAAATTTACTAAAAAATA
The DNA here is from genome assembly GCF_027737365.1 of Campylobacter sp. JMF_01 NE2. Lineage (NCBI taxonomy): Bacteria > Pseudomonadati > Campylobacterota > Epsilonproteobacteria > Campylobacterales > Campylobacteraceae > Campylobacter > Campylobacter sp. JMF_01 NE2. Next base: position 171,777 of record NZ_JAOVTR010000003.1, read on the forward strand.
AAAATATTAAATTTGATAAAGGTTTAACAGAGTTAGAGATTTTAAAAATCGAAAGCATATATAATTTTAATTTTCCATATAGCTTAAAAATATTTTTAATGGAAAATTTGCCTGTATCTGATGGATTTTATAATTGGCGTGATTTTTCCGATGAAAATATCTTTAAAATTAAAAAAGTGATGAACTATTTTTTTGAATACATAAAAAATACACCTTGCGATGAATATCTTCCAAGTAGTGCTTATTGGGTAGAAAAATGGGGTAAAATGCCTGAAAATTTACAAAAAAGACAAGAGATTGTTATAAATGAATATCAAAAAGCACCAAAAATAATACCAATATATTCTCATCGTTTTATGCCAGATTTAAAAGAAAAGTTCCCGCCAATTTTATCAATACATTATGCGGATATAGTGTATTATGGTAGAAATTTAAATGAATATTTTATGTGCGAATTTGGAAATTTTGAAATGCCAAAAAATATGCAAGAATATTTGTATGTTCCTTTTTGGACTGATTTAATAGAGAATTGGTAGCCCGCAGTTCTTATCCTTGCCACCGCAAATTTTAATAATTACAACAAATTAAACCCAAATTTAACCAAAAATTTTCGACAAATTTAAAACCAAAATTTTGCAAAAAATAAAATCATAAATTTATTTAAAAGTGGTAAAATAACGGCTTTTAAATTTTTAAATTTGCAATTTTTTGGTTGCAAATCGCCTAAAAATTAGGCTAAATTTATAAATTTCATCGAAAGAGAGAAAATGGCAAGAATATTTTTAAGCCCCCCAAATATGGGCGGAAACGAATTGGAATACATAAAAAAAGTTTTTGAAAGCAACTACATCGCGCCACTTGGCGAGTATGTTAATAGATTTGAAAAATCAGTTTGCGATTACACTGGCGCGAAATCAGCTCTCGCGCTAAATGCTGGCTCAGCCGCACTTCATTTAGCCCTACGAACGCTAGGCATAAAAGACGGCGATGTGGTGCTTGGTTCTACTTTTACCTTTATGGCGAGCCTTAATCCGATCTTTTATGAGCGTTGTGTCCCTGTGCTAATCGATAGCGACGAAAGCTGGAATCTAAGCCCCGAGCTTCTAAAAAAGGCAATCAAACTAGCGCCCAAAAAACCAAAAGCCCTAATCCCGACCCACCTTTACGGACAGGCAGCGAAAATGGACGAGATAATGGAGATTTGCGAAAATGAAAATATCGCCGTTATCGAGGACGCAGCCGAGGCACTTGGTGGATTTTACAAGGGCAGGGCACTTGGCACGATTGGCGCGTGTGGTGCGCTAAGCTTTAATGGCAACAAAATCATCACTACAAGTGGTGGCGGAATGCTAATTTCGAACGACGAAGCCTTAATCGCCAAAGCAAGGTATTACAGCACGCAAGCCAGAGAGCCACTTTTGCATTATGAGCATTTGGATTATGGCTATAACTACCGATTAAGCAATGTTTTAGGCGCGATTGGCGTGGGACAAATGGAAGTTTTGGAAAAAAGAGTTGAGCGAAAAAGAGAAATTTTCGCACTTTATAGTGAGCTTTTAAAAGACTGCGCCGAATTTATGCCAGAAATCGAAAATTCACGCGGAAACAGGTGGCTTACAACCTTGGTTTTCAAAGAAAAAAATGCTCACTTACGCGTAATCGACGCACTCAATAAAGCCGATATCGAAAGCCGTCCGCTATGGAAGCCAATGCATTTGCAGCCAGTTTTCAAAGGCGCATTAAGCGTGGTTGATGGCACGAGCGAGGATCTATTTAGTCGCGGAATTTGTCTGCCAAGCGGAAGCGATATGAGCGACGAGCAGGTCGCAAAAGTCGCCGAAATTGTAAAGAAAAGCTTATGATTTTTAGACCGACCAAGCTCAAACGCTTCGCATTTTTTCTGATTTTAGATATTTTAATTTCGATTTTTAGCGTCGCAATCGCCTTTGTTTTGCGTTTTAGTGGCGATATTCCAAACGAATTTTACAAAGGCTTGCTACTAAGCGCGACCCTAATTACCGCTATTCGCATTGCGTATTTGTGGTTTATGAAAATTTACCTTGTGCCGTGGCGATTTTTCGGGCTTTACGAAGCGCGCAAAATTTTCTACACGCACATTTTCACAGCTTTGACATTTTTGGCGATTTTCTTTTTAATGGAAAAGATTTTCAATCCCTTCCCGCGCTCTGTGATTGCCATAGACGCGGCGATTTGCTTTATTTTAATCAGTGGCGTAAGAATTGCAAAACGCATGTTTTTACTCCACGAAAAGTCAAATTCTAACGCCAACGAACCCTGCGTCGTCGTGGGGGCAACTAGCAAAACCGTGCATGTGCTAAAAGGTATGCGCCAACACCACATAAACTACTATCCTGTGGGCGTCGTCGATGGTAGAAAAGAGCTAGTGGGCACATACTGCGAAAATTTCGTTGTGCGCGCAAAAAGCACAATCCCTGAAATGATAAAAGAAAGTGGCGCCAAAACCGCTATCGTGGCACTTTCCCTGCACCCAGAAGATCTCAAAGAGCTCTACGACGAGCTAATCGCGTATGGGCTAAAAGATATCAAGCTATTTTCGCTACTAGAAAACGAGCAGAAAAAAATCCGCGACATTTCGATTGAAGACCTGCTCGCGCGCAAACCAAAGGATTTGGATAAAGAGGCGATTAAAAATTTCATCGACGGCAAGGTAGTTTTAGTAACTGGCGCAGGTGGCACGATAGGAAGCGAGATTTGCAAACAATGCTTGAATTTCGGTGCAAAACGGCTGATTATGGTCGAGCATAGCGAATTTAACCTTTATCAAATCAACGAAGCCACGAACGCAGATTCTCGCAACGAATTAAAAATGATAAATATCGTTTATCGCGATGAATTCGATGAAATTTTTGCTGAATTTAAGCCTGATGTCGTGGTGCATGCAGCAGCGTATAAACATGTGCCACTTTGTGAATTTAACCCGCATTTAGCGGTGAAAAACAATGTCCTTGGCACGAAAAATGTCGTGGATTTATCCAAAAAACATGGCGTTAAAAAGGTCGTTTTAATCTCCACCGATAAGGCCGTGCGCCCTACAAATATCATGGGCACGACAAAGCGAATTTGCGAGCTTTACAGCCTAAATTCGAGCGATGAAGCCACTCAAATCGTGGCTGTGAGATTTGGAAATGTGCTAGGAAGTAGCGGAAGCGTAATTCCGAAATTTAAACGCCAAATCGAAGCAAACGAGCCACTCACCGTTACGCACCCTGATATCGTGCGGTATTTTATGCTAGTGAGCGAAGCTTGTCAGCTAGTGCTTCAAGCAGCCTCAATCGCCAAAGGTGGGGAGCTTTTCGTGCTTGATATGGGCGAACCTGTCAAAATCGCAGACCTTGCCAAACGCATGTTGCAGTTAGCCGGTAAAGAGGAACTTGGGATTAAATTTGTAGGACTTCGTCCCGGCGAGAAGCTTTACGAAGAGCTTTTGATCAACGAAAACGATAAAAGCACAAAATATCAATCGATCTTTGTTTCAAGCTTTACAAAATACGATTTAGAAAAGCTAAATTTGCAAATTTCAGAGCTTGTAAATGCCCAAAACTGCGAAGTTGCCGCAAAACTCAAAGAGATTGTGCCGGAATTCGACCATAAATTAAATAAGGATTGATTTTGATAGGGATTGTTGATTATGGTGCTGGAAATATACGAAGCGTGAAAAATGCCCTTAGCTTTTGTGGGGCGAAATTTGAGTTAGTGAGTGAGCCAGAAAAGCTTTTAAAATGTGATAAAATTTTACTTCCTGGCGTTGGGGCATTTGGCGAAGCAATGGCTAAGCTAAAAAGCGCAAATTTAGACGAAGCGATAAGAGAATTTGTCGCAAGTGGGCGGTATTTTTTGGGAATTTGCCTTGGCATGCAACTTCTATTTGACAAAAGTGCAGAATTTGGTTCGAGTGAGGGGCTTGGGATAATTAGTGGCGAAGTGGTGAAATTTGATGAGAGCAAATTTAGCGATAGTTTAAAAGTCCCGCACATGGGCTGGAATACACTAGAATTCACGCGCGAGGCGCCCATAAATTCGGGGCTTGAAAGCTCTGTTTATGCGTATTTCGTGCATTCTTATCACGCGCTTTGCGATGAAGAGTTTATCCTAGCAAAGACGGCGTATGGGTATGAATTTCCTAGCGCAGTTTGCAAGGAAAATGTCTTTGGCTTTCAGCCACACCCCGAAAAAAGCCACGAAAATGGCATAAAAATAATTAAAAATTTCACGGAGTTATAATGGAAATTTTACCTGCGATTGATTTAAAAGAAGGCCTTGCCGTGCGCCTTAGCAAGGGCGAAATGGGAAGTGCTAAAATTTATTCAAAGACCCCTTGGGAATTAGCTAAAAAATTCGAAGACATGGGGGCGAAATACCTGCATTTGGTAGATTTAGACGGAGCGTTTGCGGGAGAGCCGATAAATTTCAAAACGATTGAGAAAATCGTAAATTCGACAAATTTAAAGGTCGAAGTAGGTGGTGGAATCCGCGATGAAAAGCGCATAAAAGACTACCAAAATTTGGGCGTTTATAGATTTATTTTAGGCTCAGTTGCGCTAAAAAATCCAAATTTTGTCAAAGAAATGTCGCCAAAATACAATATCGTCGTAGGAATCGACGCGCTTGGTGGCATGGTCGCAACCGAGGGCTGGGCAGATGTGAGCAGCATTAAGGCGACTGATTTGGCTAAGCTTTACGCAGGAGCGGGAGTTGGCGCGATAATCTGCACGGATATCGGCAAAGATGGCATGCTATGTGGCGTAAATGTGGGATTTACCGAAGCAATCGCCGAAGCTAGCGGGATTGATACGATAGCTAGTGGCGGCGTGAAGGACATTGGCGACATTTTGGCGTGCAAAAACAGCGGCAAAATCGCGGGCGTGATTGTCGGCAAGGCATATTACGAGGGCAGTATAGATTTAGAAAAAGCGTTTAAAATTTTGTGATATCGTAATGGCTTTTAAGGTTTTGAGATGAAAGAATTTTATAATGAAATGAGTGTAAAGAGCCAAAACGGCTTGGAATTTTTCAAAGATTTTGTCTTTGAGCTTGGGATTTCGTGTATAGAAGAGCGTGAGGGCGAGTTTATCGTGCGCGACGAAGATAGCCTAGAAATGGTAAAATTCGCGCTAATCGAATTTAAAGAAGCCTTGCAAAAATCCACAGGGGCGCAAATTTCACTAGAAATCGAAATTTCGCAAAAGAAAAATCAAGATTGGATAAACGAGTATAAAAAGGGCGTAGAGCCGATTGAGGTGGGTAAATTTTATGTCCGCCCTAGCTGGTGCGAGAGCAGAGCGGGGCTAATAGATATTTTAATCGATCCAGCACTCGCCTTTGGCTCAGGGCACCATGAGAGCACGAATATGTGTTTGCAAATTTTAAGCGAGATTACCAAAGAGGGCGCAAAAGCCCTTGATGTGGGCTGTGGAAGCGGAATTTTGAGTATCGCGATGAAAAAGCTTGGCGCAAATGTCAGCGCGTGCGATACTGACGAGCAAGCCACTGATGCTAGCGTGCAAAATGCGCAAAAAAACGGCGTGAGCTTGGATAAAATTTGGACAGGAAGTATCGCAGGAGCGGGCGAAAAATACGATTTAGTCGTAGCAAACATAATTGCTGATGTGATTTTGATACTAGCCAGCGATTTGAAAAACGCGTTAAACCCGGGCGCACACCTCGTGCTTTCTGGAATTTTAGAAAATTACAAAGATAGAATAAAATCTGCATTTTCGGATTTGCGCTTCGTGAAAATGGAGCAAAAAAACGAGTGGTGTAGCTTTGTTTATGAGAAAGGTGAAAATGAATAATCAAAATAACAAAAATCAACAAAACGGCGGAGGAAATTTTTTCAACAAAAATCCTATTGGTATGTTTGTGGTTTTTGCGCTGATTTTAATTGTGATTTTTAGGGCAATTAGCCCAAATGGTGGCGGTTTTGGCGAGGGTGCGACCCTTGGAAATTTAGGCGTGGGACAGACTAGAAATGTCAGCTACTCAGAGCTAAAATCACAGCTTAAAACAGCTCAAATTTCAATGGTTTCTATCGGCAAAACCACGATAAAAGCCCAAAGTGGCGATACTATGTATGTAGCCCAAAGGGTCGATGATAACGAGCTTGTGAGTATTTTAGAGAGCAGAAATATCCCTTATGGCGCATATAACGAAACAAATTTACTCACAGATTTGCTTTTTAGCTGGGTTTTACCGCTTGTGATTTTCTTTGGAATTTGGATGTTTTTGGCCAATCGTATGCAAAAAAATATGGGTAGCGGTATGCTAGGAATCGGCAGTTCTAAAAATTTAATGAGCGCAGAGAAGCCAAATGTCAAATTTAGCGATGTCGCCGGTGTCGAAGAGGCCAAAGAAGAGGTCAAAGAGATAGTCGATTTCCTCAAAAACCCTGAGCGATACATAAGCTTAGGAGCAAAAATCCCAAAAGGCGTTTTGCTCGTAGGCCCTCCTGGCACAGGTAAGACACTGCTTGCAAAGGCTGTCGCAGGAGAAGCAGATGTGCCGTTTTTTTCGATTTCGGCTTCTAGCTTTATAGAGATGTTTGTAGGCGTGGGCGCAAGTAGGGTTAGAGATTTGTTTGAAACAGCCAAAAAGCAAGCACCCGCGATTGTTTTTATCGATGAGATTGACGCGATTGGAAAAAGTAGAAATTCAGGCGGAATCGGCGGCGGAAACGACGAGAGGGAGCAGACACTAAATCAACTTTTGGCAGAAATGGACGGCTTTGGCACAGAGTCTAGCCCAGTCATCGTCCTAGCAGCGACAAACCGCCCAGAGACGCTTGATGCTGCGCTTTTGCGCCCGGGTAGATTTGATAGGCAGGTTTTGGTCGATAGACCTGATTATGACGGCAGAATCGCGATTTTAAAGGTGCATATGAGAGATGTCAAATTTGCCCGTGATATCGATATCGAAGATATTGCGCGCCTTACCGTGGGCTTTGCGGGAGCGGATTTGGCAAATATCATAAACGAAGCTGCGCTTTTGGCAGGTCGAGAGGCGAAAAAAGAGGTTGAGCAAAAAGATCTGCTTGAAGCAATCGAGCGCGTGGCGATAGGACTAGAAAAAAAATCGCGCCGTGTAAATCCTGTGGAGAAAAAAATCGTCGCTTACCACGAGAGTGGTCATGCGCTCATCGCCGAGCTTACCAAAGGCGCAATGCCAGTTAGCAAGGTTACGATTGTTCCGCGCGGGCTTGGCGCAGCTGGATATACGCTAAATTCGCCGTTTGAAAATAGATTTTTGCACCAAAGATATGAAATTTTCGCTGAAATTGATGTTTTGCTATCTGGTAGGGCGGCCGAAGAGGTTTTTTTAGGCGAGATTACAGACGGGGCTAGTAATGATTTACAACGCGCGACTGATTGGCTAAAATTTATGGCGGCTAAGGTCGGTATGACGGACGAGCTAGGCTTAATCGTGCTTGAAAAACAGCAATATTCGTTTTTAAACGGTGGTCAGAGCATCAAGGATTACAGCGAGGAGACGGCGGTAAAAATCGACAACTATGTCCGCACAAAGCTCGATGAACGCTACAAAGCTGTGAAAGAGACCTTGCGAGTTTATGCGCCTGCAATCGAGGAAATGGTAAAAACTCTGTATGAAAAAGAGACCGTCGCTGGCGAGGTTATCGTGGAGATTATAGATAAATTTGAAAAAGAAAACAACTTGCCGACGCGTTTGGTGCGAAATTTAGCCAAAGAAAATCCAGAAGAAGAGGCGTAAAATGGAAGAAGAAAGAGGAAAATTAGTATATATTTTGCCAAATCTTTTCACCGCGGCTAGTATATTTTTGGCTATGCTAAGCATTTTTGCTTCGATAAATGGCCATTATGCTAGTGCGATTGCGTATATAATTTTTTCTTTGATTTTTGACGGACTTGACGGGCGCGTGGCAAGGCTCACACACACGACGAGCAAATTTGGCGTAGAATTTGACAGCCTTGCCGATATAGTGGCGTTTGGCGTGGCGCCAGCGGTGCTGTTTTATTTCGTAATCGGCAAGGATTATGGGCAGGTTGGCACTTTAATTAGCGCGCTGTATGTGATTTTTGGCGCTGTGAGGCTAGCGAGATTTAATGTCACTGTGGGCACCTACGAGCCAAATGTTTTCATTGGTTTGCCGATCCCAACTGCGGCTATTACGATTGCTGTGTGGATTGGGATTTACCTTAAATACGAGGTTTCATCTGTGTGGGGTGGCGTATTTATCATCGGCATGGCAATTTTGTCGTTTTTAATGGTTAGTAATATCCGCTTTCCAAGCTTTAAAAAGATAAATTTAAAACGGCCAAATGCGATTAAAATTTTGGTTTTACTCATTGTGGTGTTTTTTTCGTGTCTGTATCTTTTCAAGCTCGAATTCCCTGCATTTATCATTTTGCTATACATAGGATATGGGCTCGTGCGCGCGGGGCTAACGCTTATCGGGGTTAAATTTAACAAACAAAGCAAAGAGAACTAAATAATAAAATTTATCAATTCCAATTAAATTTAAGCTTAAAATTGCTATAATCGCCAAATTTTATCAAATGAAAGGGTAGGTTATGGATAAAAATAAAATTATTATTTTTGATACGACATTGCGCGACGGCGAGCAAAGCCCGGGCGCTTCGATGAATACAGAAGAAAAAATCCGCCTTGCACTCCAATTAGAAAAACTCGGCGTCGATGTTATCGAGGCTGGGTTTGCAGCGGCTAGTCCGGGGGATTTTGACGCGATTAATCAAATCGCAAAGGCTACTAGCAAGATTAGGGTTTGTTCGCTTTCTCGCGCGCTCGAAAACGATATCAAGGCCGCAGCGCAGGCTATCGCGCCAGCGAAATTTCAGCGCATACACACCTTCATCGCCACTAGCCCGATTCACATGGAATTTAAGCTAAAAATGAAGCCTGATGAGGTCATCAAACGCGCAGTTGCGGCTGTGCAATACGCGAAGACTTTCACAGATGATGTGGAGTTTAGCTGTGAGGATGCGTGCAGAAGCGATGTGGGCTTTATGAAGGAAATTTGTGAGGCGGTTATCGGCGTGGGCGCAACTACGATAAATTTACCAGACACCGTGGGATATCGCCTGCCAAATGAAATTTACGCTATTTTTAAAGAAATGGTCGAATTTATAGATGGTAGAGCGATAGTATCTGCTCACAATCACAATGATTTAGGGCTTGCCACAGCAAACACACTAGCGTGCATTGAAGCTGGCGCGCGCCAAGTCGAATGCACCATAAATGGCCTTGGCGAGAGGGCTGGAAATACTGCGCTCGAAGAGATTGCAATGGTCGTAAAAACCAGAAATGACCATTTCTCGCCACTTTATACGGATATAAATTTCAAAGAAATTTATCCTTCAAGCCGTTTGGTTGCAAGTATCACAGGTATCGAACCACAGCCAAATAAGGCAATCGTGGGCAAAAATGCCTTCGCACACGAAAGCGGAATCCATCAAGACGGCGTTTTAAAACACCGCGAAACTTACGAGATTATGAAGGCCGATGATATCGGGCTGGATAAAAACTCTCTCGTGCTTGGCAAACACAGCGGACGCCACGCTTTCAAGGATAAATTAATCGCCCTTGGCTACGAGCTAGACGAGGCGCAGTTGCAAGTAGCATTTGAGAAATTTAAAATTTTAGCCGATAGCAAAAAAGATGTCTATGACGAGGATTTAAGAGAGCTTGTAAATGACGAATTTATGGGTGCGAAAACCAAGGCTTACGAAATCGCGCTTCTTAGCTCAAATGGCTGCAACAAAGGCCACGCAAGCGCGGCTGTCACACTAAATCACGATGAAATTTTGCTAAGCGATAGTGCGCTTGGAAATGGTGGGGTCGATGCGATTTTTAAAGCGATTGATCGCATAAGCAAGGTTAGTGGCGAGCTCAAAGATTATCAAGTCAAGGCTGTATCCAGAGGCAAAGATGCTCTGGCCAAAGTAACCGTTAAGGTCGAATTTGAGGGCACTGGCGCGATTATGGGGCATGGGCTTGATGTCGATACGATGCTAGCCTCAGCTAAGGCTTATGTCGGCGCACTAAATACATATTTGGCTTCGAAAAAATAAAATTCATAAAGTGGCGAAATTTGGGCGAATTTTGCCACTTTTTTAAACTAATTAAAAGCAAAATTTCACTAGAATACCGCACTCAAAATGTTCTTAGTAGGGGACAGATCCGAAAGGCGTTTTGAAATTTTATTTTGGAGACTTTTATGAAAAAAGTTTTGGTTTTACTTTTCGCGCTTTGTGGCGCAGCATTCGCAGGTGAGGAGCTTAGCGCTTATACTCAAATCGTATCATACTCAGCAATCGCTGTTGGTATCGTTCTTGGTTTTGCCGCTCTTGGTGGCGCTGTTGGTATGGGTAATGCAGCTAATGCAACAATCCTTGGTATCGCTCGCAACCCAAGCGTAGCTAGCAAACTATCAACTACAATGTATATTTCGCTAGCGATGATCGAAGCACAAGTTATTTATGCGCTTGTTATCGCATTTATCTTGCTTTTCGCTAATCCTTTCGTTACAGACGCTCTTACAAAAGCAGCTGCGTAATCACTCGCCCGCACCTTCGCGGGCTTTCTCATGCGACCATGGTGGAATTGGTAGACACGCTATCTTGAGGGGGTAGTGCGCTTCGCGTGTGCGAGTTCAAATCTCGCTGGTCGCACCATTTCAAAAACTTAAAAGTCAATAAATTTTAATATCCGTTTTGAATTTTTCGTTTTCACTTTCGATAAATTTGACATAACGATTAAAAACCATTTCTGTGCTATTGTGTCCTAATTGTTTTGAAAGCTCATAAGGTGTTAAATTTGCGTTTTTAAGTATATTTGTAGCAAATGTATGACGCATAGTATAAAGCTTACGATATGGCAAATTTAACTCTTTTAAAATAGGTTTCCAAAAGTATTTTAAAAACGATGAAACGCAGTTATAAGGTTCTCTGTATTGATTGATAAAAAGGTAATCGCTTTGCAAATTTAAAACATAATTTTTCAAATCATCATAAATAAAATCATTTATAGGGATTATGCGAATACTTCCGAAAGTTTTAGGCGTATTTTCACCATAACGAGAGCGAGATTTTAAGATATTTATAGTTCGATTTTCTAAATCGATATTTGATTTTTTAAGAGCTAAAATTTCGCCTGTTCTCATACCTGTAAAAAAGCCGATTTTTAGGAAAATTTGATATTTAATTTGATACTTTTTTGAAATTTCTAAAATTTTAATTACTTCCGAAGCTGAAAACGGCTGAATTTTAGGCTTTATAAGAGCTGGATTTTTTACAAAATCAATCGGATTTAATTTTATTTCATCATCGTATTTCGCAAGTAAAAAGATTTGATTTAAACAGCTTTTGTAATCTCGCAAAGTCTTACCGCTTAAAATCTTGCTATTTTGCGAAAACCACAAACGCAATTCACTAGCTTTAATACTTTTTATATCTCTATCGAAAAGAAAATTTAACTTATGATTTACGATAATTGAATATTTACTAAAAGTTGATTTTTTCACTCATTAGATCCGATTTTTAAAAACATATCAGCAAAATATTTAAACTTCATAAATTTGCCTTAAAATGGAAAAGGTATCAAACCACGATTAGCAAATTCGTTTTGCAAAAGTTCAAAATCATCTTTAAAAGGCTCAATATGATTTTTAAATCTTTGCAAAAATCCGCGTTCAATCATTTCATTTTCTAATTTTGCAAAATCAATAAAATCAAAGCAATCATCGCTAATTTCATATTTATTATCCCTGTAATAGCGTTTTAAAAGCTCATCACTCATATTTTCCCAAGATTTTCTGAAAATTTTGCGTGGATTGTATCGAATAATTTTATCAGAATTAGCATTTTTAATATTTTCAAATTCAGCTGAATTGATTTTTAAATTTTCCTTGACACTAAAAGTCGATTTTTGATATTCGTGTTTTAACCTACCGCAGACATAATAAAGCAAATGACCATTTTCATAAATGAGTTCTTCGCTAGTATATGGGATTGAAATAAAAATCGATTGACTTTTATAATCCCACTCAATTAAAGTGTCATCAATATCAGTTAAAATATTTAAATTTGCAAAATCTCGCAATCCTTTTATAAAATTAATTTTGCGATAAACCCACAAAGGAATAGGAGTGCGAGAGCTTAAAAAACGCCTAATTTTATGTTTTATAAACCACGCTTGAACTTCGTTTATTTCATCGGTTTCATTGTAGTTTATAAAAGTTTTTGTAATGTATTTCATAACATAGCCAGTTGCATTTTTAAGCGTTGTTTGAAAGCCGTTAATTTCGCCGTTTTTGCGTTGTTCGATTGAAATTCTATCATTTCGCAAATTTTGCGGAGCGTAAAAAATATCCTTATAAGATTTTAAAAGATAAGGAATTGTAAATTTTGGCACATAAATTAAAGCGTGGATATGTGGCACTCCGTCCTTTTTATGTGGTTCAAAAGTGCGGATATATTGCATTTTTTCAGTCGGATAAATTTTACGAAATCGTTTATTAAATTTATCGAAATTATAATTTAGCACATTTACCAAATCCCTTATATTAAAGCACTCATTAGCATTTAATTTTCGTTTTTGCTCCAAAGGTAAGCTTTTTATATCCTTTGTCGTAAAAGTGCTAAAATTTCCAACTAACGCTTTACGAAAGCAACCGTTTAGAGTAATTGTCAAAAATACAGGCACAAGGGCATTTTTAACGGTTAAACTATGGATTGTATTTGTGCGATTAGCAATTTCAGCGTAATAATTACCGCTAAAATTAGCAGACCTTGAAACGCTTAAAAGCGTTTTTTCCTCGCCATAAGCATTAATAAAAGTATGAGTAAGCAAAAAATTCTTTTGTTTTTGCAATTTTTCACAAGCGAAATCAAGGTCAAATTTTGATAATCCGTAACGCATATTTTAAGCTTTATTTAATAGTGAGAGTTTTTTATTAAATTGACAAGGGGCGTTCTTTTCGCTCCCACTCACAGGCTCGCGGTCGCTCAAAGAAACGCCAAACAAAGCAAAACAAACATATAAATTCGCGCTTATCATCTTAATTTACTTCTATTGTCAAAGTTATAATATTTGTGCTTTTATAATCTTGCTCGATTGAAAACAAATATTTCAAAATAGGTATATCTTTTAAAAGCGGTATTCCATTACGCTTTGAATACTCGACATTTTTATTTATACCACTTAAAACCAAAATCTCGCCGCGCTTTAAGCTATAATTTGATTTTAACTCCTTTTTACTAGTGCGTGGAGTTAAAGAGCTATTATCGATAATATCTTCAACGACCAAATCCAAATCAAAATCAACCATATTTTCTAAAACAACAGGGCGAATTTTGATTTTAAGTCCGACATCTTTATAATCATAAGTATTTTGGGTAGTAGTGCCGTTATTAGAATAAGATGAAGTATTTCTAAGATAAGGAATATTTTCAACAGAGCTAAAATAAGCTTCTTTTCCGCTTTTTGCAACCAAAAAAGGGCTTTGTTTGATTGTAGTTACGCCGTTTTGTTCGAGTAGTGATAAAACACCATAAAAGCCTTTTTTCTTGTTTGTTATGATATTTGTTTCAGCAGTAAATGGCATAGTGATCAAATTTATAAAATAGTTTAAATCGCTATGAGTTACAAGATCACCAAGCGAATTTATGTGAGTTCCTAAATCTCTGTAATCATTTGAATTTGTTTCAAGTATAGTAAGCTTAAAATTTACCTGTTCTAGCTTTTTATCAGCCATTTTTGAAAACTCTAAAATTTCTGAATACTCTTCATCATCAGCCATAAACACCGCCGAATTTGTAGAGCTAATATAAGTCGTGTTTGTATCAATGCGAGCGGAAATAATTCCGTTTATATCATCAAATGAATTATTTTCAAGTGGTAAATAACGAAGTTTTTTATCAGCAAAAGTTACATTTTCATCATTTTTTGGCACAACATAATAAAAATCATCAGTTAAAATGAGTTTTAATCCTTTGCTCTCTATTGCCTTGCGAAAATGATTGATTTTAATCAGAGAATTTTTAGAAGTGAAAAAATAGTAATTATTTGGGTCTATTTCATCACTTATTAAAATATCTGTTTGTGAATTTTCACTAGCTAAATTTGCGAAATCGTGCAAATTTACTTCAATCTCATTTGCGCTCACTACTATAAACGCTAACACTATCAAAAATAGCTTTTTCATTTCTCTCTTCCTTTTTTAAATTTTCAAAAACAGGCTTTTCAAAGCCAACTAAATAAATCAAAACTCCTTTTCCCATAGTTTTACGCTTGACAAATTCAGGGGGCGAATTATTTAAAATAAAATTAAAATATGAAATATCAAATTTTTCATATTTAGAGCCAATATTGCATTTATCGTAAAAGCACCTAACTTCATAGATAAAAGGTAAAATTTTAGCTTCCTTTTTCTCTTGAATTACAGGGCGAATTTCGGCAGTTTTTACAGGATCAGTTTTTACTTCTTTTTTAGGATTTATGTAATTTACAAAAATTTTAAATCCAAAAATTGAAATTACAGAAAGCACAAGAGCCAAAGTAAAAAATTTAAGCACGACAGATGAGCCTTTAACCTTTGCGCCTGCAACATACATTTTAAAGACTTCATCGAGCGCAGGAAGCGTAAAGCCACCGCCTTTAATCAAATCAACACCGTTCATTTTATAGCTTGAAAATTGCTGATAACGAAAGCGAGAAGTTATAAGTCTTCTTGCAGGTTCAACAGCTTTATAAAAGTATTCAGCAACGGCTTTATAGCCTGTATCGATTAGGCTTAAATCTTGTGTTATAAGCCAAATATCTTGGTATAAATGGGCGTGATAAGTAAGCCACCAAGTCAAAATATCATCTTTTTTGGTAAAAAAGTTGTGCGCTTCATCAATTACGATTAAAGCGTGATTTAAACGAAATTCATCGGCTTTTAAATTTAGCTCCGTATCGTTCGCACCAGCTTGATACAAATCATAAAGAAGCGAAAGATTATATTTAAAATCATCTACTTTTAAAAGCTCGATTTTATCGCTTTTTGAAAAATCGAATTCATTTATATTTGTATAGCAAATTTCATATTTATTTTTTGGCGGTTCTTTTGCAAAAAGAGATTTTTTAGGCTCTTTTACGAAATTCTCCCAAATCTTATAAACAGCAAGGTAAGTTTTTCCGCTTTTTGGTATGCCTGTAAGATATGAAATAGCCATTAATCAATCCTTGAAATAAACAGATATAAAAGCGTTTTTCTAAAATGTTCAATAAATTTAATTACAATTTTAAGAGCGATTGCGACAATTAAAGAAAAGAAAATAGGCTTAAAAAGATTGTAAGCATCGCTGAAAGCATCGATAATACCAAGAGAGCATAAAACAGAAAAGAAAAGCGAAATCATATCATCGGTTGAACTCATACGAGAATTTATAAATTCAAGTAAAGAATTAACCTGCGAAAGTCCAAAATAAACAGCGTAAATAACAGAAGCAAAGAATAATAAACTAAATCCAATCAAAAAAACGCTAATACTAAGCATTGCACCAAAGCGAAAAATCGCAGAAGTCCATTTTTTAACATAAGCGCCAAAAAATCCAATAATAGCTAAAATAGGCATTAAATCAACCTTATAATAATTTTAAAAAGACTTACAGAAAACAAAGTTACAAAAAACGCATAAAAGACCAAATAAAGGACATTTTTTACGCTATCAGTAACACTACACAAATTTACTTCAATAGGAATTGTTTTATATTTTGGGATAGTAAATTCAAATTTACGACCGCAATTCATACCGCAAAATGAATTAAAAGAGCTTAATTCTCCGCCTTTGATTTTATCATAAACGCCAATTACACTATCTTTTGCATTATCAAACATATCAAGGATCTTGCCGACACCTTCACTGACATTTTTATTTAAATCATCAATTCCGTTGTAATCTACATTTCCGCAATCTTCGCCTTCGCAATCACCGGAAGGGGTTTCAGAGTTTTCTGGGTTTTCTGGGGCAGTAGTGCCAGAATCGCCAGAAGTTCCTGAATTTTCACCGCCAGAAGTTCCAGAATTTCCACCACCGGAATTTCCACCACCGGAATTTCCACCGCCTGAACTTCCACCGCCTGAACTTCCACCGCCTGAACTTCCACCGCCTGAACTTCCACCGCCTGAACTTCCACCGCCTGAACTTCCACCGCTAGGATCTTCATTGTCATCATTATTTGGGTTATTATTGCCACCGCTAGGATCTTCATTGTCATCATTATTTGAATTGTTATCGCCATTTGAACCAGTGCTACTATCGGATTGTTCGAGCAAAGTATCATCAACACTACAATAAATTTCTTCTGCATCAAATTCGCCATTACTACAAGTAACCTTACAAACAGTAGAAGAAGTTCCTTCATCATCGTCATCGCTATTTGTAAAAGTTGTAACTATACGAGAAGAAACATAAGAGCCTAAATTTTGTTGTTTGCAATGACAATCGGCACGAAATTTTAAATTTGGGATAATTTCACAATCTTCGGAACATGAACCAGTATCAGAATTAAAATATTTGCCATTACTACCATCACAAATAGCACATTTTTTATGACCATGAATACAAACGCCCTTATCATCATATTTTAAACAAGGATCAAGAACATTATCATAAATAATTAACAAATTTTCAGAATTAATAGCATAAACACCAGAAAATCTATAATCATAAGTAATTTTAGTCCATAAACCAGAAGAACTAGAACCATAAGTTATAAAATAAGTAAGATTATCTATATTGTTATTATTTTTATAAGCGCAATATTTATAATATGTTAATTCGGGGTCACTAGAATAAGGGTCTAATACATAAATTTCACTTGAATTAGCAGAAGTTAAAATATCTGAACTAGGAATAGGCTTTAATTGAAGATCAGCGCAAAAAGCTAAATTTAAAGCTAAAATCAAAAATAAAATAATCCGTTTCATTACTTACCATTTACGAGTAAAAAGAACAAAAACAAGCATTAAAGGCAAACAAAGAACGCACAGCCAAAAGAAAAGCGAAAAGAAATAATCAAAAGAGCCAAAGCCAGTCAAGGGGATAACTACAAATTCCATATTTCTACCTTAAATTTGCTATAAAAATAAAAACGCTCATACAAAACGCAAAGCCAAACAAACAACCGCAAAGGCTCATAAACCAACAAAATTCATTATAAGAAAGACCTGTGAGCTGATAAATTTCATAAATTAATTGCGGATTTTGCATAAAGCTACCTTTTTAAAATATCAAGTCCAACCAAAACGGATTTAACAACCAAAAATGCAATTATCAAAATTACAAAAAATGAATTTAAAATCAATCCTGCTTTAATTAGATCTATTTGCATTTAAACACCTTGAAATAGGAAGGACTACGCCCTTACCCTTTTTTTTAATGGCATTTTTTGTTTTGGTGCAAGTTCTGCGCTACACTTCGTTTCGCTTGAAATTGCACGCAAAACTAAAAAATGCCCATTTAGTTCAAAACGCTTCGAAAATTGAAAATTCGCCGTAATTTAAACTTTTTAAATTTGTTTTTTAGGGGCGAAAATTTGACGACTGCAAATATAATTGCCTTACGCAAGCAACAAATTTAAAAGATTTAACTTGCAACACACGCTCACCAGCTAAAAGCTTACGCTTTTTTAACGCTGGTGGCGTTGGTATATATGGGGGCAAGCCCCCATACCCCCAAGATTAGCGTAGTAAGCGCAAGCCTGCTTTTACTGCAAAAACAAGACCAAGCAAAACAACAACAATACCAGCCATTGAAGTAAATGGAGTAGTATCGATTGTGCCTGAAAACGCGCCGTTTGCAAATGAAACATCAGCCATTGCAGAATTTGCACCCACAAGAAGTGCAGAGCCAACAGCTACAACTTTTGCTTTCCCAGTTTTTAAAAATTCTTTAATTTTCATAAAGAACTCCTTTAAAAAAAATTTTTCCATATATGGTCTAATCAAGCCGACTTTTTTTTAAAATCGGCTTTGTTAGACTATTTAGTCTTTGATTTATCGACATTGTTTAAAAAATTGATAAAATACGCATCATCTTCATCAGTAGTAAGTGTGTAATTACCTGAATTATAAGAAGGAAGCCCAGCGGTGATTTTTAAAATACCGCCATTGCGAAAATATGTGTTAAATTTGTTTGTCAAAACCCCAGCGGTTAAGTCATCTTTACAAGGGATTTTAATTGTAAGTTCAGTTTCTTTGACATCGACGCAGTTTGTAACTTCGTTTTCTGCTTCAAAAAGGTTTCTAGTAGTTATGCGAACACTAGCCGAATAAGCTCTTCCGTTAATCTCACCCTTTGCGGAACTTTTTGCAATAGCCTTGTGAATTTCGTAATCCACCTTTAAATTTTGTTCTAAGTAATTCATACTCTCTTCCTTTTTCAATTTGATTTTCTCTCTAATTAAAACAACAGAGCGGAAAGAAAGAGAGTTTTCTAAAACCGCTCCGAAGCAGTTTTTTGAGAATACTTAGCTCAAATTCAAATTTACGCTAACTTCAACCCATAAGAACACACAAATCTTACGGCATAGCGTAAAGTGATTTTAATTTAAGTAAGAAATTTGTATAATTTTCTTGGTCTTTGGAATTATTGCAAATTTCTTAATGGAATTATTGCAACAATTTACTAAAAATTTACTTAAATTTTGGGAATATTTACAAAATGGACAAAAAAGAAGTTGCAAAATTCATCAAAAAAGATATAAAAACACTTTATAACTGGGAAAAAGAAAATCCAAATTTATACAAAATTATAGAATTTTATTTCCAAAAAGACAAAGAAATAAATCCAAAATTTAAAGAACTGAAAGAACTTTTTTCGCAATTATCAGAATTAGAGCAAGAATATTACATATCAGATATAAAAACACGAATTTTAAAAAAAGAGATTGAAAAAGAAGAATAAATGATAAATTTTTATACATTTTTATTTATATTATCAATTATCATAATTTTCGCATTTTTAAAAATTTTAATTATTTTAATAAAAAGAAAAACACATAATAAAACTACATATAAGCAAAAAATACAAAAAGGCAAAGAATACGAATATCAAATAATGCAATTTTACAAAAATAAAAATTACACAGTATATCCAAAAGGATACATAGAAAAAAAGCAAGATGAAGGAATTGATATAATAGCATACAAAGAAAACGAAATTTTATTAATACAATGTAAAAACTGGACTAATGCGCCAAAACAAAAAGAAATTAAAGTTTTTATAACAGACTGTGAAGTCTATTTAAACAAAAATAAAGAAACAATAAAAAACAAAACAATAAGAAAAATTTTCGTTACAAGTTACGAAAAAATAGATTATGGAGTTAAACTATTTTTAGATAAATTTAATAAAGAAAATCAAATAAAAATAGAATATATAATAATTCAATATAATAAAAATTAACAAAAAAAATAACAAAGATATTATAAATTTTCCGAAAGATCTTTGTATTATTTCTATACAATTTCAAACTTATAATTTTAAAATTCAAAGCGTAAGTCAAATTCAAATCTCGCTGGTCGCACCATAAATTTTATCCAAATTTACTATTTCAAATTCACCCGTTAACAAAATTAAACAAAAATCATATTTCTATCCTATGTCAAAAAACAATAATGTAAATATAATTTATGTGTTTTAATTTTTAAATCTAATTTAAGGGGGGGGGGGGGTATAATGGCTGAATTTTTTAAAAAGGCCATGTTGTGTATGAAATAAAAATAAAAAATCATTTCAAACGATAAAACCTAAGCAAACTCCAAAGATAGATGATTTTTATAAAATCAAAAAAGATTTTTTAGTTGCTAATGCGATTTTGATTTTCGGCTTGGTTCTTAAAGTGTTTTTTGAAAATTCAGATGATACGAGTATAGGTAAATTTTTTCTATTCATTGGGGGGTTATGTAGAATTTATGTGATTTATATGATTGGCAAATTTGCAAGTAGCAAAAAACTATTTGCATTTTTCATAGCATCAGGCATAGGGTCTAACTTGCTAGGAGGCGCAATTTTAGTAACGCAAGAATCAGCCTTATCTATTTCTATCGTCGCTGGAATATGTGGTGTTACTTGCTTTCTTTTTTACAAAGAAATGGTTGAAATTCTTCTTCAAAAGCTATTTTATATCCCATTTTTCGCTATTGCTTTGGGTATTGTGAGTGAGGAGTATATGGGGTATCTGCTAATTTTAGCTTTTGCGAGCGAGTTTGTCGTTATGATTTTTACAAGAGCAGGTGCGCAAAAACAAGAGAATTTTAAAGAAAATGATACAAATTACTCAGCGAAATATATCAATGTCGCCGACACTCAAAAAGAAGAAAATTTTAAAATTTTAGATAAAACACAAAAATTTAAGCAGAAAATTTCAAATTTACAACTTAATGAAAATTTTGTGATAAATATTTTTAGGATTTTATATTTTGTTGCGTTTGTATGTTTCTGCTATTTTCTTATCCGTTGGTCTTTGACAGAATATAGAGGAAGTGCTAGGTATTATTTGGGTAGAGTAAAAACATCTGCGATAGTGTTTGGTATAGTATATGTCCTTCAAATAGTAGTTTTGGGGCAAAAAATATAGTTTATTGTTTTAAAAATTTATTTTCTAGCATTATTAAAAAATAAAATTTGGAGAAAAAATGAAAAATTTATTTAGTATTGTTATATTATTTATGGCTTTTATGCTGGGAAAATTCGGATATATACAGTTTAAACAAAAATTTATGGGTGATGAGGAAATTTGCAGATTGCAAAATGAAATAAAGACAAAATTGCCAACTAGACTAGATGATGCAACCACTTTAACAAATATAGAGTGCAATCCGAAAACAAAGAAAGTAAGTTATTTTTATGATTTAAACGATGTGCAAAATATGCAAAATATCTCTTGGCGGGATTTCGTGGAGCAAGATTTTGATTTGTTTAAACAAAATTTTAAAAACGGCATAAAAGAACAATATTGTAATTCGGATATTAAAAATAAAAATTTCAAGGCTACATTTACTTATAATTTTGATAATGAATATTTCATGGATTTTACACTAGGTCTCTCTGATTGTCGCTAAATTTTAAAAGGCCAAATTCTGCCAAATTCAGCCTTTAAAAAGAGGTAAATTTAGATATTTAAACTACCGCCGTATTTGATTTTTTTGATTTCTGGTTCTTCGTCGATTTTTTGCATAATCTCTTCTATATTGTTGCTGTTCGCGGCGTCGATTTGCTCGTCTAGGTCTTGGTATGAGTATATCATAGCTACATCGCTTACGCCTTTTAGGGCTTGCATAGCCTTAAACGCGCCCAGCTCTTGATCTAGGCTCTCAGTTTGGATAGTCGCTACGATTTTGCCATCTTGTGCAGCCACGACTTCGCAAAACTCTATCTTTGCCACGAGAGCGCTAAGCTCGTCTAAATTTGTCTTATTATCTGTGTAGATTATCACACTTGAAATGTTCATTTATAACTCCAAAAATGAATTGTTTTGTCGTATCCTGCGCCAACTAAGTGATCGCCATAAAATGTCATGTTGTTTATGATTTCGCCATCATAAGGGATTTTTTTGATGATGCTTCCAGCTTTGTTTATGATATTTATGCCATCAAGTGTCGTAAATGCGCCAAAATCCTCGCTTAATGCCACGCTATACACGATAAAGCCAGTTTCGAAAAGCTTAGACTCTCTTGCGTTTTCGTAGTAGCAGGTTTTGTCGTTTGAGCCAGTTATCACCCTCTCGCCTACAAAGGCTACATTGAAGACATTGTCTTTGTGGATACTTTTTTCGCGTAAGAATTTTTTCTCTTTTGTGTCAAAAAAGTAAATCATACCGCCTTCGTTTGAAAGAAGCAATAAATTTTTCTCGCGGTCAAAGCTCACGCCACCAAAAGGCGAATCTGAAATTTTGTGCTCAAATTTCACAGATTTTGAGGCTATGTCGTAGTATAAAATTTCGCTTCCTACGCCTAGTAAAATGATAGTATTGCTATCTAGCAAAAATAGTCTTTTGATACCAGTTATCGGCAAATCAAAGGTGTCAAGCGTGCCATTTTCATACACGGCGAGTTTTTTGTGCATATAATCGCCATTTATCAAAAGGGCAAATTTTTCACCTAGTTTATCGACATCGATAACCTTAGAATCGATATCGCCATCGACATAGCTTTTGACTTGCGGAAGAGCTAAAACAAGAGTAGCGTTCTCATCGCTCCCGCTTATACTAAAAAGCTTTCCGGTGTCCGTGCCAGCATAGATTTTTTCATCCATTTGCTTTAAAATCGCGATGTTGCCATCTACTATGACTTTGTCATTTGCAAAAAGAAAGGTTGCTAAAAAGATAAAAGCAACGAATAATTTTTTCATTTTTTACCTCGTAAATTTTGTGTGAGTTTGGAAGTCCAAACTCACAACAAAATGGTTATTTGATATCAGCACCCTGATTTAAAATGTCAAGCAAATTTGAGCTAGTATTTGAGTCTGCAAAGCGACTAAAATCTGCTTCAAATTTGTTTTGAACTAGCTCGGTTGCGTTTGTTTGAATAACATGGCAAGAAACGCAGTCATATCTAGCCATAGAAAGTGCGCCATCAAGGCTCTTTTGATTCTCATCACGCAAATCTGCTAAGTGGCTTTGTGGGACTGATTTTATCTGCATAGCCTGTGCAGCCTCTGGAAGGTGGCATGTGGTGCACATGTTGTTTTCGGCCGTGATAGGTAGCATATCGTCCAAAGTGTGTGGGATTAGCGGAGGAGCGTTCTCGAAGCTTCTCTCGAATACCATATTTTCGCCTGGTGCGCCACCTTTTACCTCATAAGTAGGCAAGGTTAGGTTTTCGTTAGTGTAATCCTCTCTAAATTTAGGACTTTGCGCAAGCTCTAAATTTGGTATATCTTCCTTTTTCTCGACAACCGGCGCTGGTGCGGCTGGCTCTTGTGGTGCAGCAGCTGGCGCTACCTCTGCCTTAGGCGCTTCTGCTTTTACTTCGTTAGTAGCAGCAGGTGCTGAGGCGGCTTGTGTTTGCGCTACTGGTTGGTTTGTATTTGAGCTCGCTTTGCCTTTTTCATCTTGGCAACCGCTCAAACCCAAACAACAAATTGTAGCTGCAACAAGGCTTAAAAAAGCAAATTTCTTTTTCATTTTTTTACTCCTAGTATGCTAAAATTTAACGCATCATCATCGCAAATTTGGACACATCTACCGCAACTTATGCACTCAGAATCGATTTTAAAACTCTCTTTTGAGACCATTTTTAACACCTGAACCTCAGGGCAAACGCTCTTGCATTTGTTGCATTTGGTGCATTTGTTTGCATTATGATAAATGCGAATTAAGCTAAATTTACTTGCTATCGCCCAAAATCCCCCTAGTGGGCATATATGGGAACATATTATTCTATTTCCTGCGAAAATTTCAAATATCACAATGATTGCGGCTATACTAAATGCGCTAACGCTAAGGCTAACGACCGCTCTTGTGAAAAATCCGACGAAATTTAGTATCTCAAAGGCTGCTATACTAAATAATCCGCTACAAAGCAGGACTAAAACTAACAAATAGTATCTAGCGTTTTTGCTGACGCTAAACATTTTGGTTTGGATATTTAAAACTTTTCTTATCCAAGCTGCCAAATCTGTTAGGATATTGATAGGACATACCCAACCGCAAAAAGCTCGTGGCGCAATCAAAGCGTAAAACGCAAATATGATTAACGCGCCAACTATGCTAAGCGCACCTAGGCTAAAACTTGCTAAAAATAGTTGAAGCACGGCAAAAGGATCGCTTAAATTTATAACTCCAAAAAGCACTGACGAACTTAAATTTCCTTGCAAAATTTTAAATCCATAGCAGTTTCCGGCTATGAAAAGGCCAAGGATTAGGAATTGAACTAATCTTCTTAAAAGTGTGTATTTCATAGCTCGCCTCCGTTTAAGTAATCAATACCTTTTTTCAAATTTAAGTTGATTTGGCTATCAGCGTCTTTTAGCTTCGCGTCATCGCCTTCGATCCAACCTTTGACATAGTTGTCATTTACCTTGCCTAAAACTGAATTTCGTGGTAGCACCGTAATGGCTGCTTTTTCGGTTATACAGGCTTTTTCGCATTTTCCACACCCTGTGCAGTAATCGCTATCTACAACAGGTAGTAAAAATGCGTGTTTTTCTGTCCTTGTGTTGCGTTTGTATTCGATAAATAGTGCCTTATCCATGACAGGGCAGGCTCTATAACATGCGTCGCATTGAATTCCAAAGTATGCAACGCAGTTTTTCTGATCTACTACCGCAACGCCCATTTGTGCTTTGTTGATATTTAATTTGTCATTTTCGCTAACATTTTGTTTATCTAACGCGCTAGTCGGGCACGCTACTGTGCAAGGTATATCTTGGCACATATAGCATGGAGTTAGTCTTGGCTGGAAAAACGGAGTTCCGTTTGGCACTCCGCTATCGCCAAATTCTGCTAGTTTTAGCGTATCAAATGGACATGCTTCGACGCACAGCCCGCAACGAATACATTTGCTCATAAATTCTTTTTCATCAAGGGCACCTGGCGGTCTTAGACGGATTTTATCCTCTGCTCTGGCAAATTCACAAAATCCACTTCCGCCTGCTACAAGCAGTCCTAATAAACCTAAAACTTCGCGTCTTTCCATAATTATGCCTTATAAATTTTTACTGCGCATTTTTTATAGTCTGTCTCTTTTGAAAGAGGGCAGGTCGCGTCTAGACAAACTTTGTTGATAAATACATTTTCATCAAACCAAGGAACATAAACAAGACCCACAGGCGGAACATTTCTACCTCTGAAATCTACTCTTGCTTTAACTTTTCCTCTTCTTGATTCTACCCATACAATATCATTTTGAGCTATGCCCATTTTATCGCCGTCTGCTTTGTTCATAAAGCATAGAGCTTCTGGAACAGCGCGGTAAAGCTCAGGAACACGCATTGTCATAGAGCCTGAGTGCCAGTGTTCTAGGACGCGTCCAGTACATAGCCAGAACGGATACTCTTCGCTTGGCATTTCGCATGGATCCATGTAAGGGCGGAAGAAAATTTTACCTTTGTTTTTAAATGAAGTTTTCTCATCGCCTGAGGTTGCACTTTTCATATCGCCTGTCGGAAGTGCGCCTTGGTTACCATAAAATGCGAAATCGCCGTCTGGATTAGCTTTTTTAGCGTAAGTGTCGTATTTGGTATTAAATCTCCATTGAGTCTCTTTACCATCGACAACTGGCCATCTAAGACCTCTAACTCTGTGATATGTATCAAAATCAGCTAAATCGTGTCCGTGTCCGTCGCCGAAAATTCTATACTCTTCGAATAGATATTTATGCACGAAGAATCCATAGCCTTTAAATACCTCTCCGTCGCTTCCTACGACATTTCTGCTATCGCCGAAAACTTCGGTGCAGTCAAAGCCTGCGATGATTGGATCATCTGCTTTGTATTCAAGTGCGCGTTTGTTAGCGAACAATACATCAAATAGAGTATCTTCTGGATCGTAACCCATTTTTTTCGCTTCTTCTAAAACATCTGGCAAGGTTAGCTTATCATCGATTTTTCTCTCGCCCCAGAAATCTTTAATTTTAAAGCGTTTTGAGAATTCTAAAATTTGCCATGTATCACTCATCGCTTCGCCTACTGGTAATACTTGTTGTCGCCAGTGTTGAGTTCTACGCTCAGCATTACCATAAGCTCCCCATTTCTCATAAATCATAGCAGTTGGTAAGATCAAATCCGCTACTTTTGCAGATACGCCCGGATATGGATCGCTTACTACGATGAAGTTATCCATCTCTCTTGCTGCTTTGATCCAGTGGTTAGCATTTGCAGTGTTGTGCCATGGGTTATTTACATGAACCCAAGCGAATTTAACCGCGCCGTCTTCAATATCTCTCATTAGTTTTACATAAGGGAAGCCTGGGCGTGGGTTGATTGTGCCAGCAGGGATTTGCCATACTTTTTCTGTCATTTCTCTGTGTTTTGGATTTGCTACGACCATGTCAGCTGGCAATCTGTGGCAGAAAGTTCCTACCTCGCGCGCAGTTCCGCAAGCGCTTGGTTGTCCTGTTAGCGAGAAGGCGCCTTCGCCTGGTTTGGCTTGTTTGCCTAGCAAGAAATGCACCATATAGCTTTGCTCATTTACCCAAGTTCCTCTTTGGTGTTGATTCATACCCATTGTCCAGAAGCTTACTACTTTTCTACCTTTTTCGACATATAAATCAACTAAGCCTTGAAGTTTTTTCTTGAAAGTTTCTAAATCCTCGTTGTCATCGCCTTTGGCAAGCTTGGCAACGAAATCTAGTGTATAAGGCTCTAATGCTTTTTTGAAATCTTCAAATCCTATTAGCCAGTGAGCATCAGCTTTGCCATTGTTTTTATTTTCTAGCGTATCTCCTGCTTTCATGCCAAGATAAGCTAGTGTTACGCCCTCATCTTCGCTAAGAACTTTTGATAGCTCTTTTTCTACTGTATCGACCTCTTTTGGATCAAATTTAGGGTGTTTTGGATTTGGTCTCATACCATAACCGATATCAACTGGACCTGTTGCAAACACACAGTGCTCTTTGACAAATTTCTCATCAAACGCTTCTGGGTGGTTATATACAATCTCGTGAGCGATTAAATTCCAAATCGCAAGGTCAGTATGAGGTTTGAAAATAATCTCAATATCAGCTATGCTTGAAGTTCTGCTTGAAAAAGTTGATAAATTTACAACTTTGTATTTATCAGGATTTTTAAGTTTAGCGTCATTTACGCGAGACCAAAGCACTGGGTGCATTTCTGCCATATTGGCACCCCAGCAAACAACTGTATCAGTTAGCTCGATATCATCGAAACAACCTGACGGCTCATCTATGCCAAATGTTTGCATAAACGCAACAACCGCACTTGCCATACAGTGGCGAGCATTCGGGTCGATATTGTGAGATCTAAAACCTGCTTTGATAAGTTTGACAGCAGCGACACCTTCCATGATAGTGTATTGACCGCTACCAAATACAGCTAAACCGCTTGGACCTTTTTCCTCGTAAGCTTTTCTGAATTGCGCTTCCATGACATCAAAAGCTTTTTTCCAGCTAACTTCGCCGAATTTACCTTTTTTGTCAAATTCGCCTTTTTCGTTCATGCGCAAAAGAGGTTTTGTGATACGGTCCTCGCCATACATAATCTTAGCATTAAAATAACCTTTAATGCAGTTAAGACCACGATTTACAGGGCATAGTGGATCGCCTTTTACAGCTACGATTTTTCCGCCTTTTGTGGCAACCATAATACCACAACCGGTTCCGCAAAAACGACAAGCCGCTTTGTCCCAGCGCCAGTCTTTTTCGCCATCCGCTGCACTAGCTAGGCTTGGGGCAGAAATTCCAGCGGCACTACACGCAGCAGCAGCTGCTGAACTTTTGATAAATTCTCGTCTGTCCATAGAATTATCCTTTCTTTCAAAGAAATTTGTGAAACACAAGGCAAATTATAACAAATTATTAATCAATTTTATTGATTTAAATCAATAAAATTTGCAATAAATCCCTAAATTTCTAATATGTATAAAATTATAATTTTTAAATTTAAATAAATTTAGCACGATTTTGTGCTAATAATCGAATTTCTGCAAATTTTGTATTGATATAGAATATTAATGTATGTGGATAAAATTAAAATTTGATATTTTGGAAATTTGGGCGGAAATTTGAGCTAGCAAGCTAGCTCAAATTTTATTTATTCGACTTCTGCGTCGATGACATCATCGTCTTTTTTAGCGTTGTTTGAATTTGCGCCTTGGTTTTGGTTCGCGCTAGCTGCCTTGTAAAGATCCTCGGCCGCCTTGCTTAGGGCATTTACCTTGGCATCTATTTGATCTTTTGTCGCGTTTTCGTTTTTGAGAACTTCTTTTAGATCATTTAGTGCGCTTTCGATATTTGCTCTTAGCTCGCCTGGGACTTTTTCGCCCATTTCAGCAAGTGATTTTTCTGTTTGGTGAGCGATAGCGTCAGCATGGTTTCTAGCATCTACGCTTTCTTTGCGTTTTTTATCCTCTTCTTTGTGAAGTTCGGCGTCTTTTACCATTTTGTCGATTTCCTCGTCGCTTAGACCGCTTGAACCAGTAATGCGAATATCAGTTGCCTTGCCTGTGGCTTTGTCTTTTGCGGTAACTGTTAAAATTCCGTTTGCGTCGATGTTAAACTCAACCTCGATTTGAGGCACACCGCGAGGGGCTGGCATAATGCCTTCTAGGTTGAAATTTCCTAGCGATTTGTTATCTCTGGCAAACTCTCTCTCGCCTTGCAAGACATTAATAGTAACGGCTGATTGATTATCCTCAGCAGTCGAGAAGACTTGCGATTTTTTAGTTGGGATTGTAGTGCCTTTGTCGATAATCTTTGTCATTACGCTGCCAAGTGTTTCGATACCAAGGCTAAGTGGCGTAACATCAAGCAAAAGCACATCTTTTACATCGCCTTTGATAACAGCACCTTGCACGCTTGCGCCGATTGCGACGACTTCGTCAGGATTGACGCTTTTATTTAGCTCTTTGCCAAATGCTTTTTTGACCTCTTCTTGCACAAGTGGCACGCGAGTCGAGCCACCGACCATAACGACCTCTTTGACATCGCTCATACCAAGACCTGCTTCGCTAACGACGCGTTTTAGAGTGTCGATTGTCTCATCTACCAAACTATCAATCATACTTTCAAATTTAGCCCTAGTTATGGTTTTCATAAGGTGTTTTGGGCCTGTGGCATCGGCTGTGATGAAAGGTAAATTTACCGTTGTTTCCATTGCGCTTGAAAGCTCTTTTTTAGCGTTTTCTGCGGCCTCTTTTAGGCGTTGCATAGCCATGACATCGCCTTTAAGGTCAATGCCGTTTTCTGCTTGGAATTCGCTTGCTAAAAAGTCGATTACTTTGTTATCAAAATCATCGCCACCAAGGAAGGCATTTCCGCCAGTTGAAAGCACTTCGACCACGCTATCGCCGGTTTCTAGCACGGTGACATCAAATGTTCCGCCACCCAAATCATAAACTACGATTTTTTCGGCTTCTTTTTTGTCTAATCCATACGCCAAAGCTGCCGCGGTTGGCTCATTTACGATACGAAGGACATTTAGCCCTGCGATTGTGCCGGCTTCTTTTGTCGCTTTTCTTTGGCTATCGTTGAAATACGCAGGCACAGTGATGACTGCATCGACCACAGGCTCGCCCAAGAAGGCCTCTGCGTCCTCTTTTAGCTTGATTAAAACTTTTGCTGAAATTTCTTGTGGGGTATAGACTTTGCCTGCGATTTCAACCGCACACGCGCCGTTTCTATCGACTATCTTATAAGGAAGTCGCTTTTTGGCCTCTTGCGCGTTTTTCTCGTTCATCATTAAACCCATAATTCTTTTGATTGAATAAATCGTTTTTTCAGGGTTTGTTACGGCTTGGCGTTTGGCGCTGTCGCCGACTAAAACCTCGCCTTTATCTGTAAAAGCGACAACTGAGGGAGTTGTGTTTTTGCCCTCTTTGTTTGGTATGATTTTGCTCTCGCCTCGTTCAAAAATGCTAACGCAAGAGTTGGTTGTGCCTAAATCAATTCCAATGACTTTTCCCATTTTTTATCCTTTTTATTAAATTTTGTTTTCTTTAAATTTTGTAAATTTGCGAATTTACTTCGCCAAAATAACCATTACAGGGCGTAAAATTCGCTCTTTGTAAAGGTAACCTTTTTGCAAAACTTGGACTATGTCGTTTGTTTTGGCTCCCTCTTTTTCTACGAGTTGGATTGGGTAAAATTTACCGCTTTCGCTCTCATAGCCCTCATCGGTCGAAATCGGCGTAATGCCGTATTTTTCAAATGTGCTTAAAAACAAATTTATGCATTGCTTCACGCCTTCTTCGATTTTATCGGCTAGTTCGTTGCCCTCAATGTCGATTTTCGCGGCTTCTTCGAGTGCGTCGATTATCGGCAAGAGATCTTTTGCAAATTTTTCCGCCGCATATTCCACGGCTGTGGTTTTTTCGCGCTCCAAACGCTTTTTGATATTGTCGAAATCGGCACTAGCGCGGTAAAATTTATCCGTAATCTCGCTAAGTTCGTTTTGTAGCTTAGTGATTTCATCATCTTGCGCGCTTTCGCACTCACACTCGCTTTGTATCTCTTCGCTAAATTCATCGCCGTCGTCCGCTAGCGGGCTTTGGCAGCCGCAACCAGCCCCGCAGTTTTTGTGCTCTTTTTCCTCAAATTCACCTGCTGAATTTTGCATTTTTTCGTCAAATTCTTGGCTCATGCTACTCCTTTACTAAATTTAAAAAATTTTTCATAATCCTCATAAACACTTCCAGCGCAAATCATCGTAGCGTCCTTGTTTTCGAATTTTACTGGGCATTTTATCCCCATAAAACCAGGCTCGAAATAGGGCGCAAAGATTAAATTTTTGTCAAAATTCACGGCGATTGAGGGGTTTAACAAAATTTTAAATCTCTCATCTTTAAAAATTTTATACGCCATAACTTCGTTTGCGATAAACTCGATTTTTGAGTTTTTCAGCTCGCGGATTTTGGTGTTTAGCTCCCTAAGACCGATTTGCATAGAGGCGACTTCCAAATCTTTGAGCGAAATTCCGATTAAATTCGACAAAAGCTCGAAAATTCTGTTATCAAATTTCAAAATAATCTCATCTTTGTCGAAAACCAAAATCATAAAACGCTCATCGTGCTTTATGACCTCGGTCAAACACTCGCTTTCTGCGCTAAAAATCATACAATAAATATCAAAATCCTCTAAGATTGCTTCTAACTCATCGCCGTCTCTTAGCGATAAAATCTCGCTAAAATCGAGTTTAGCGCGCCAGTAATCTTGCATTGTCGCTACTGTGGGGATACGCCCGCCACTGACATGAAGCTGCGTGATTGCGCCCTCGTCGCTGAGTTTTTTGAAATACACCCTAATCGTCGAGGCTGGTATAGCGACCTCCATGCGCCCGCCTAACTGCGACGAGCCAATCGGAGCGTTGAGGTCCAAATAGGCTTCGATGATAGAATCAAGTATCAAATCACGCTTGTTTGTTTTCATTTATTAGCACTCTTTCGTTTTGATTGCTAATATTATACAACATTGAGTGGCAAAATGTCAAGGTTTTTTAAAAATTTTAGCACTTTACTTCTTTGTTTGCTAAAATTTTGAAATTTCAAAATTTGGTTTTGAGTGCAAAATTCGGCGGTTTCATAGCTAAATTTCCCCCTTGAAATTCTTGGAAATTTTGTAAAATTTTATGTTTGTTTTATGAGAAATTCTGTATAATTCACACGATATAACGCAAAAATTTACTAATTTTGCTTATAAATAATACAAAATTTAGATAAACTATACAGATTAATGTATAATTAATCCTAAAACTTGTATAATTTTGGCATGTTAGAAACGAGCGATATATTCAATATTTTGCATAATGCCGTAGAGGCAAAAAATATGGGCAAAAAGATTTCTCACGCTGTAATGGCGAAAAAGCTTGGCGTGTCGATGAGGACATACCAAGATTGGCGCCTTGGCACGACCAAACCGCAGGCAGCGACCGCGATTTGTCAAATGCTCTGCGAGCTCGATAGCGACGAGGCGTCTTTTGTGCTACATAAAATAAAAAAATTATTAGGAGACTGATATGTATAAGATCACATTGCAAGAAAAAATGGATTTACAAAGTGTATTTTGCGCAATTTATGCAAAAAAAGAGTCAAAATTTAGCGCATTTTATCGCGCGTTTTTTAGACGAATTTTGGCTAGATAATTTTGCTAAATTTTTATAAAAATTGCAATCATTGATAGTTTTTTAGCTATCGATGATACTTTTATGTCTGAATTTGATTTTTGCAAATTTAAATCTAACGCATTGGGTTTAAATTTTTTAATTTTATAGCCGTAAAAATCGCAATTAAAAGTAATAATATTCCTAAAAATGCAGTTATCTTGCGTTCCAAAATCCATGTGTTTAAATGTCTGAATAAATATATTGTTTCGCCATTGCAATATTCCATTTTTAAAATCGTGCTATTGTAATATTCTATAAATACACACTTCTTTTCATAATAAGCAATCTTCAATAAATCACTTAAATTTGCCCTTTTAAGACCATTTTCTCCATTATTAAAACTATCTACAAAATCGTTTCTAAAAAAATAATTATCTATTTTTACTTTGCAATGTGCCGAGTGTTTAAAACCTGCTGGATAACATTTTAACTCTGTTATTATTCCAGCAACAGCCATTTTTTCATTTTCATTTGGAACATTATTATACGCCATTAAAAAGCACACTGGCGATAAAAGTGCCGACATTAAAAGTGCAATTCCTAAAAAAATATGATTATTTTTAAAAGCAAATTTGATTAAATTATTAAATTTATCCACATAGTAAATCGGATTTTTAAATTTCATATTTTTCCTTATTTTTTTATTATTGCAAAAATTTATAAAACAAAATTTAAAGTAACTTCTAGTAATCAAATTTGCGAATTTTAAAATTTATATTATATAAAAAAATCAAGCTTTATGATGAAATTTAGGTATTGATTAGGATTTTGACCCGTCAAGAGAGTTAGCGACGGGTCAAATTTAAAGTTAAAATAAAATTAAAAAGCCAAATTATGCTTTTTCGCCTTCTTTTGCGATCTGCTCTTTTAAGGCGCGTTTTAGAACCTTGCCAGTGGCGTTGCGTGGCAGGTCTGGTACGAAATGCACGACCTTTGGAATTTTGTAGTTTGCTAGGTGATTTTTCAGATAAGTTTTGATTTCGCGTTCGCTTAATTTTTGATTTTCTTTGAGTTGCACGAAGGCTACGACTTCTTCATCAGCGTATTCGTCTCTGATACCCACGACTGCGCAGGCTTCGACTTGTGGCATTTTGTAGATGATTTCCTCGACCTCGCGCGGATAGACATTTATGCCTTTGGCGATGATGATATCTTTGATACGATCGACGATATAGATAAATCCCTCATCGTCCATATATGCAAGATCTCCCGTGCGAATCCAGCCGTTTGTCAGCGTCTCTTCTGGTGGGATGTTTAGGTAGCCTTCCATGACGCAATCCCCGCGCACGATAATCTCGCCGATCTCTCCACGAGCTACTTCCATGGTTTCATCATTTACGATTTTGACCTCGTATCCGTCAAGCGGTGTGCCTACGCTTAGGATTTTTTGTTTGTCGTAATAGTTTAGCGATACGATAGGCGAACACTCGCTAAGTCCATAACCCTCGATAAGGTGGGCTTTTGGGAATTTTTTGTAAAATTCGTCGATTGTTTGTTGTGCAAGAGGGGCTGCACCCGACATAAATACTCTAAGCTTATTAAACCATCTGAATTTCCAGCCAAGTTTTGCCTTGCCTAGCATTGTATAAACAGACGGAATTCCCAAAAATACCGTTGCTTTGCGTTTTAGGGCGGTATTTAGGACATTTGTGATAGGGAAAACTGATTTTAGAGCGATTATGCTCGCGCCGTTGTATAGCGATAAAATCAGCGTCGCAGTCAGCGTGAAGCTATGAAACATCGGTAAAAATACCAAAAATCTATCCTTGCCACTCACATTGTAGCGAGGGGTTGCTTTATCGGCGTTTGAGAGTATGTTTTTGTAGCGAATCATAGCGCCTTTTGGCCTGCCTGTCGTGCCTGAGGTATAGACGATATGGCTTAAATCGTTTTCGGTCGGAGATTTCGCTATTTCTAGTTTGGTTTTACAGGCTAGCACAGTATCAAAGCTGACATTGTGCTCGCTAAGTGCGCCTTGTGTTTGCGCGTTTGGAAGGGCTGAATTTGGGGTTGGTTCATCGCTTTTGCCCTTGACCCAAATTATGCGTCTGATATCTGGTGCGCTAATGCTTTTAAGCTCCTTGCTAAGGGCGGTCGAAGCGAAAATCATGCGTGAGCGCGAATTGTCTAAAATATACTCAATTTCCTCGTTTTTAAGGAAGGTATTCATAGGCACAGCGACCGCGCCGATTGAGGTAATACCTAGAAAAATGGTGAAAAACTCATAGCCGTTTTGCACATACATAGCCACTCTATCGCCGAAGCGAATTCCGCTATTTTGCAAATACGCGCCGATTGCATCGACTTTGGCTTTAAGCTCTGCGTAGCTAATCTCCATATCTTCGTCATAAATCGCTATATGGCGAGATTTTTCGCTCGCATAGAAACTTAAATTTTGGTATAAATTTTCGAATTTATATGTCATGTTTTACCTTTGTGTGGTTTGGTTTCCCGCGAATTTTATCAAAATTTATATAAATTTAGTTAAATTAAATCAAAAATTTAAGAAAAGATAAATTTAGACGCACAAACGGCGTCTAAATTCGGTTATTTTTTATCTTTTGGCTTACCTGTGCCTAGTTTTACCTGTTTTTCGGCTTTTTGCGCTTTTTTTAGGGTTTCTAGTTTTTCCAAGCCCTCGTTTCTAAGGCTATTTTCCATAAGCATGATTTCTTCTGTGCCGGTTCTGACCAAATCCACATCGACTTTAAATTCGTTAGGATCGATTTTTTCATCATAATCAATTCTGGCTAAAATGCAGCGAAACGCATTTAGTCTTGCGGCTTTTTTGTCATTGCTATCTAGCACGATCCATGGCGCGATATCGGTGTTTGAGGCTAGTAGCATTGAGTATTTTGCCAAAGTGTATTGCTCCCAAAGTTCTTGCGATTTGGCATCTACTGGGGAGAGTTTGTATTGTTTAAGAGGGTCTGTGCGGCGCGCTTCGAAGCGTTTTTGTTGCTCCTCTTTTGAAACTGAGAAATAAAATTTGAATAAAATAATGCCAGAATTTGCTAGCATTTCCTCGAATTTTGGCACTTGTCGTAAAAATTCTTTGTGTTCAGCATCGGTGCAAAATCCCATTACAGGCTCGACCATAGCGCGGTTATACCAGCTTCTATCAAAAATCACAATCTCGCCCGCACTTGGCAAATGCGCGACATAGCGTTGGAAATACCATTGTGTTTTTTCGACATTGCTTGGTTTTTCAAGTGCGACTATACGGCAGCCGCGTGGGTTTAGGTGCTCGGTTAGGCGTTTGATTGTGCCGCCTTTGCCCGCTGCGTCGCGACCTTCCATGATGATTAGGACTTTTAGCCCTTTATCTTTGACATAGCGTTGAAGTTTGAGTAACTCGATTTGAAATTTTACAAGCTCGCTCTCGTAAAATTCTTTGTTCATTTTTTTGATTTTTTTGCCCTCGTATGCGATTTGTTTGAGTTGTGTATCGCTAGTTTGTTCAGCCATTTTGTTCTCCTTTTTTGAAAATAAAACTTAGATTATACATTTAAAAGAATTAAAATTTAATATCTTTTTGATAATATTAGGAAAAAATTTCAAGGCAAATAATGAGAATTTTATCTTTTATTTTTCTATTTTTTATCACGCTTTTTGGCGAAGTAATCGCGCCAAATGAGGCTTTCATCGTCGATACAAACACAAGCGAAAGTGAAATTAGCTTAAATTTTCGCGTCGCAGATGAGATTTATATTTACAAAGATGAGATAAAAATTTTCATTGATAGCGCGGAAGTTAGCACACTTTTAAATTTACCAGAGCCAAAAGAGTATAAAAATCATCAAATTTATGACGGAAATTTCAGCATTGCTCTGCCTATGGGGCTGGTGCTTGCAAACGCAAAAGATAGCAAAAATTTTCAAATTTTAGTGAAATTTCTTGGTTGCACTGTGGGTGGGTTTTGCTACGAGCCACAAAACAGAGGCTTTGCGCTAAATAAAAGTGGCAAGAGCTATGAAATTTCGGCGTTGAAAAATCCCGGCGCAGGTATTTCGGGGCAAAATTTAAGTCAAAATTTAGAACAAAATTTAGAACAAAATTCGGGGAATTTTGGCTCAAATTTAAGCCAATTGCAAATTTTAGAAATTTTCGAAAACAAAAGCTTTTTTATGACCTTGATTTTGTTTTTTGGTTTTGGCGTTTTGCTATCTCTGACACCTTGTATTTATCCGCTCATACCGATACTCTCGTCGATTATCGTGGCTAAAACAGCTAGCAAGCCAAGCGTGAAATTAAGCCTGATTGTAAGCGTGATTTATGTGCTTGGCATGGCGAGTTCGTATGCGGTTTTGGGCGCTGGGGTGGCAGTTTTGGGCGAAAATTTGCAAGGGATTTTGCAAAATAAAATCGCCTTAATCATCACGGCTGCCATTTTTGTGGCTTTGGCGTTTTCGCTTTTTGGGCTTTATGAGATTAGGCTTCCTGGCAGATTGCAAAATTTCCTAAGTGCCAAAAGTGACGCGAGAAGCGGATTTGTGGGCGTTTTTTTAATGGGGGCGATTTCATCACTTATGGTTAGCCCTTGCATTTCAGCCCCGTTAAGTGCTGCGCTAATATACATCGCAAATAGTGCAAATATAGCACTTGGTGCTAGTGCGCTTTTTGCCTTGGGGCTTGGAAGCGGGGTTTTGCTCATTATAATCGGGCTTGGAGGCGCGCTACCGCGTCCAGGCGAGTGGATGGAAGTGGTGCCAAAAATCTTTGGATTTTTGCTTTTGTTTATGGCGGTTTGGATAGTGCGCTTCATAATCGGAGAAAATTTAGCACTGCTATTTTACGCTATTTTGTGCGCTTTAATGGCTGGGGTTTTGGGACTGTTTGATGCGCGCGCAAACGCACTAAAACGCGCGCTCGCGCTTTTAATGCTAGTTTATAGCGTGCTTTTGCTAATCGGATTTGCAAGCGGGGCGAGGGATTTTACTAAGCCACTTAGTGAAATTTCGCTACAAAAGGGCGTAGCTATGCAAAAAGGCGATATGACGCAAAGTGCGAAAAACGGGGAAAGATTTATTTTCGTGCGAGATTTGGGCGAGTTGCGCGAGATGATTAAAGGCTCGCAAAAGCCCGTGATTGTGGATTTTTGGGCGCAGTGGTGCAAAAACTGCGAAGAGAGTGAGGCGGCGTTTGGCGATGAGAGTTTGGCTGAAATTTTGTCAAATTTCATGCTTATCAAGGTTGATTTGACCCAAAATAGCCCCCAAATGAGCGAGATTAAAAAAGAATTTGGCATTATGGGACCGCCTGCGATTTTGTTTTTCAAAAACGGTAGCGAGTTAGAAAACCTGCGCCAAATCGGCTCGCTAAATTCAGCGAAACTAGCGCAAATTTTATCACGGATTTAGGTGCAAAATGCAAACAACTCTTGCTTTGGCGTTTCTTGGATTTTTACCACTTTTATGGTTGATTTCGCTTTGTTTTGTGATTTTTTATATCATAAAATTTGCGCGCACGCCGAATTTTAGCGACCAAAGAGCGTATTACAAAAGGCGAATAAAAAGTGCGCTTTGCATTTTTGCGATAATCTTGCCGATTTTGTTTTGTTTGGTTTATATTTTTTCGATTTTTATTTATTAACCAAAGCTTTAAAATTTTACTTTAAAATGGCTGTTTTATAAGCAAAATTTGGCTAAAATCATTAGCTTTTAAATTTACAAATTATGGGAAAATTTATGATAAAAATTATTTTTTTAGATGTCGATGGTTCGCTCACTGACGGCGCGCTGTATCACGCAGAGAGTGGCGAGACGATGAAGAGATTCGATGTCAAAGACGGCTTTGGGATCCAAGAGTGGCAAAGGTGCGGTCTTTACGCTGCCATAATCACGGGCAAAAGCTCGCAAATCGTGGCAAATAGGGCAAAGGAGCTTAAAATTCCTTTTGTTTTCCAGGGCGAAAAGGACAAATTCGGCAGAGCTAGCGAAATACTTGCGGAACTCGGGCTCGATTTTAGCGAGGCTGCGGCGATTGGCGATGATTTAAACGACGCGAAACTGCTAAACGCCGTTGGCATGAGTTTCAAGCCAAGCGACGCGCTAAATTCGCTAAGGGCTGATTATACGCTAAATGCGCGTGGCGGGCATGGGGCGGTGCGCGAGATGATTGAAATCTTAGTCGATAAAAACAATATGCGAGAGATTTGGAACTCTAAATGGTTATAAAAATTTTCTATGTCGTAATCGCGATTTTTAGCGTCGCTATGGTGTTTCTAAGCGTGCAAACTCCGTATTTCGAGGAGATGTTTAAGGAAAATTTAAATGTCTCAAATCTCGAAATGCAAGGCGTGAGAGATTATCAAGTGGGCGAGAAAATCACTGGCGAATTTAGAGCCAAAAACGGGATTCGCTACAAAGACCGCGATGAATTTTACGAATTTGACGCTGTGATTTTAGATGATATAAATCACACGATTAACTCAAATTTAGCCGTTAAAAAGGGCGATAATATCAAATTTAGCGGTTCGGCGCATTATCGCAACAGCGACGAAATAGATTACAAATCCGAGCAAATCACCTACAATCTCAAAAACAAAATCGTTCGCTCAGATGTGCCATACACCCTCACTCAGGGCGAAAACAAAGTAACTGGCGAAAAAATCAGTTACGATACAAAAAATAAAAAAACAAACTCAAAAGGAATTCACGCATGGTATTACACGCAGGACAAAAATTCATCAAATTAGCGATTTTTTCATCACTTTTGGCTTGTATGAGCGCATTTGGCGCACCTGAGCTAGTCGAGGTTACGGCGGATAATTTTTTCGCTGACGAGGTCAAACAAATAAGCACTCTAACTGGCAATGTAAAGATAAAAAAAGGCTCGTATGATACGCTAACTTCGGATAAGGTTACGATTTATTTCGACGCCAAAAAGCAACCCACAAAATATGTCGCCACAGGAAATGCGAAATTTAAGGTACTAGTAAATGACAAACACTACGATGGACAGGGCGCAGTGCTGACATACACGCCGGGAGTTGAGACATACACGCTCGAAGGAAACGCGCATTTGCACGAAACTGAAACCAAAAAAGAGGTCTTTGGCGAGCAGATTGTGGTCAATCGCACCAAAGGCACCTACGAAGTCAAATCCGCGCCAAGTGGCGGTGCTGGCAAAAAGCCTGTGAGATTAATCTTTCAAGTAGAAGATCAGCAAAAATGATAAACATAAACGACGCGAAATTTATAACTTCCGCCGCAGGGATTGCCGATAGTCCAGAGTTTGCGATGAGCGAGGTAGCGTTTTTGGGGCGCTCAAATGTGGGCAAATCCAGCCTGATAAACGCTCTAACTCAGCGCAAAGGGTTAGCCAAATCAAGCTCGACGCCGGGCAAGACGCAACTTGTGAATTATTTCGAAGTAAAATTTGGGCAAAAATTTAGCGAAAATGAAAAATTTGATGAAGCTTTGGCAAATTTAGGCGAGAATTTTTCGCTTATGTTTGTGGATTTGCCGGGTTTTGGATATGCAAAAGTATCGAAAAAAATGCACTATATCTGGCAGAAAAATTTGGACGAATTTATCAAAAACCGCCCAAATATCAAACTTTTTGTCCATTTGATAGATTCACGCCAATTTGATTTGGATATTGATAGAAATTTGCGCGAGTATGTGGAGAGCTTTTTGCGGGGCGATCAGCAAATTTTGCGCCTTTACACGAAAGCTGACAAACTAAATCAAGCTGGGCGCGCAAAATTGCTTAAAAGCGATCCTGGCGCACTTTTTGTTTCGACGCTAAAAGGTTCTGGCATAGCCAAAGCGCGCGAATTGATCATAAAAAAGGCGTTTGGACTATGATAGTGCTAGAAAAACCGCGTCTGTGCGACATAGGCGCAATGCAAGAAATGATAAAAGCCGAAGTCGAAAGCGGTGTGATTTTGCCTAGAAGCGACGACGAGATCGCCACATATATCCGCTCATACACGCTAGCGTATGTCTGTGATGAGGCGTGCGCCAAGCCAGAAAACACTGAGCCGAAATTTGATAGTGCAAATTTAGGGGCAAATTCTAGCGAAATTTCAAATCAAAATTCCCAAATTTGCGCCTCTTACACGCAGTATTTCGCCCAAAAACCACAAAACGCCGAGCTTGCAGGATATGCGTCTTTGAAAATTTTCAATGCAGAACTTGCAGAAATTCGCTCGTTTGTCGTCTCGCCGAAATTTCGCAGGCGAGGAATCGGCTCAAAAATCGTCAAAGCTTTATTAGACGAGGCGAAATTTTACGGCTTAAAAAATGTCTTTGCTCTGACATATCAAAAGCATTTTTTCGAGCAAAACGGCTTTAAAGAAATCAGCAAAGACGAGCTTCCAGCTCAAAAAATTTGGGCAGATTGTATATCTTGCAAAAAGTTTCCAGTATGCAACGAAGTCGCGGTAATTTATACCTTATAGTCGATTTTGCCCTGAGCTTTGGCGTCGCGTTTTATCTGCTTTTAAGCGTGATGTATCGGGGACTGCCGCCACTTTTGGGGTTTTTTTTCGTGACTTTGGTGGTGCTGAAATTCGAGCATGAAAACAAATTTAAAAAATACAATTTCACTTACTATTTTGCGATTTTTTATCTATTTTGCGCCGAGCAAATTTACGGATTTAACCTATTTAGCATTGCACTAGCTTACATTATTTTTTACACTTTTATCTATGAATTTAGCCTGCGAAATATCAAATTTCGCAACTTTTTGCTGGCTTTGTATGTGCTAATCGCCTATGCGCTGATTTTGGGGGTAAATGGCGCGATTTCGTATATCAAAAAAGCTGATGCTATGAGTGTGGGAAGCGAGTATTTAAGCTATATCGTGGTCGATATTTTGCTTAGTTTGCTCTTTTTTAAGGGGCGATTTGTATGAGATTAAAATTCGTCTTTTTCTTTGTTTTGGCGTTTTTTACCATGCTTTTGGTTAGGGTGTATTATCTAGCTATCAAATCAAATGAATTTTACGAGCAAATCGCCAAAAACAATGTCGTCTCGACCGAGTATATCCCGCCTGTGAGGGGACAGATTTTAGACGCCAAAAATCGCCCGCTAGCGATTAATAATATCGGATTTTCGCTTTTGATTGCGCCACATTTAAAAGATAGTGCGCTGGACGCTGAGCTAGCAAATATCAGCAAATATTTCGCGGATTTAAACACCACGCAAATGCGCAAAATTTACAAGGACGAAAACTCTGTCTATAATCAAAATTTTATCGAAGTCGTTAAATTTTTGGATTACAACGAAACAATCACGCATTTTGCGAATTTAAATCTGCACGAAAATATCCGTGTCGAGCCTGCTTCGCAACGCTACTATCCGCACAATCATCTCGCCTCGCATATCATCGGCTATGTCGGACGCGCGAATAAAAAAGATATCAAATCCAACCCTCTCTCAGCACTTACTGGATATAACGGCAGAAGCGGTGTGGAGGGGTATTATAATGAAATTTTACAGGGCAAAAGAGGCGAGCGCAAGACCAAGGTAACTGCGCTAAATGAGGTTGTCGAGGAGATTTCATACGAAGAGCCAAGCAGTAGCGAGATTTCGCTGACGATTGATTTGGAATTCCAAAGATATTTAGAGGAAATTTTCAAAGACAAAGACGGCGTGGCGATCGTGATTGATCTCAAAGACGGCGCGATACTGGGCGCTGGAAGCTTCCCTGAGTATAATCTAAACACCTTTGTGGGCGGAATTTCGCAAGCCCAGTGGGACGAGCTAATCAAAGATCCGCGCCACCCATTTACAAACAAGCTCGTAAATGGCCTCTATCCGCCAGGCTCGGTAATCAAAATGGCTGTGGGAATGAGCTTTTTAAATAGTGGCAAGATAAATGAGAATTGGAGCGCGTTTTGCGGTGGTGCGATTGAGCTTGGAGGGCGCAGATTTAGGTGTTGGAGTAGTGGAGGGCACGGCAGAGTGAGCCTAGTGCAGGCTATCAAAAGTAGCTGTGATATATATTTTTACGAAGGCTCGCTGATTGTGGGGATTGATTATATGTCAGCCTACCTTAACCGCATGGGATACGGCGTGAAAACGGGCGTGGATTTGCCGAACGAATTCGTAGGCACCATGCCAAATAAGGCGTGGAAAATGCAGAAATTCAAACGCCCATGGTATCAAGGCGAGACCGTAAATGCCTCAATCGGTCAAGGCGATGTGCTAGTAACGCCTATGCAAGTAGCCAAAAACACAGCCCAAATCGCCACAGGCAAGGCGATAATCCCACATTTTTTAAAGAGCATTGACGGCGAAGAGATTAGCTTCGAGCCGGGCGAGCTTTTCACTCCGGCTGAAAAAAACCAACTCCCGCTTGTAAGGCGCGGTATGTATGAGGTAGGAAACAACCCAAACGGCGGAACTGCGTATAAAATCATGAAAGACGCTGTCGTCCCGCTCGCGGTCAAAACCGGCACCGCGCAGGTTGTAGGACTATCGCAAAAGACAAACAAACGCCTAAAAGAGTCGCAAATGGATTATTTCCACCGCTCGCATGCGTGGATGACGAGCTTTGGCCCGTATGAAAACCCAAAATACGCCGTCACGGTGCTAGTCGAGCACGGAGGCGGTGGCGGAAGCGCGGCTGGTCCTGTGGTGAAAAAAATCTTCGAAAAACTCGTGGATATGGGCTATATCGACGCAAACGCCACGGCAAATTTTACGCAAAATTCAAAGAAAAAGTAGAATAAAATTTCAAATTTCTTGCTGACGCAATCCTTAAACACTGCGCCGAAATTTTAAAATTTGGGCTCATG
This sequence comes from Campylobacter sp. JMF_01 NE2, assembly GCF_027737365.1. NCBI lineage: Bacteria > Pseudomonadati > Campylobacterota > Epsilonproteobacteria > Campylobacterales > Campylobacteraceae > Campylobacter > Campylobacter sp. JMF_01 NE2. The sequence goes on from NZ_JAOVTR010000003.1 coordinate 214,382, forward strand.
GCTTAAAATTTGCAAAATTTGCCCCTAAGTGTCATTGCGAGAATTTTGCGTAGCAAAATTCGTGGCAATCTACAAAGTTGAAATTAAGAGCAGGGCAAATGGCATAATTTCGTAGAATTTTGAATTTTAAAATTTTATGCGCATAGCCCAAATTTGGCGTTTGTGAAATTTAAGCATAAAAAGCTATAATTGCGCTTCGGCGTGGCGAGCGGTCGCTTGTGATAAACAAGAGGAAAGTCCGAGCTGCAATAAGACAGAGTTGCGTCTAACGGACGCCGTGGGAAACCATAGGGAAAGTGCAACAGAAAGCAAACCGCCATAGCGTTCGCGCTGTGGTAAGGGTGAAAGGGCGGGGCAAGAGCCCACCGCGCGCATGGAGACATGGGTGGCAGTGCAAACCCAACTCGCAGCAAGAATAGAAGGTAAGGTCTTATGAGATACTATTCGCTAGAACTGGTTTGCAAAAACCAGTGTAGATAAATGATCGCACAGACAGAACTCGGCTTATAGCCACGCCTTTTATTTATTTTTGCAAAATTTTCACAATAATAGTAGTAAATGTAGTTAAATTTCTCATTGCGAGCGAAGCGAAGCAATCTACGAGTCTAAAATTTAGGGTTAGTTTGTTTGCTAAAATTTTGAAATTTATGGAATTTTATAAAATTTGCGAATTTATCGTTCGGTGATTTTAGCTCGTGACAATGACAGATTAAAGGCTATGGAATTTTTCTGGATTGCTTCGCTATGCTTGCAATGACAGATTAAATGATAAATCAAAATTTCGGGGCAGTGTTTTAGACTTGCGGTAGCGAAATAAATTTAAAATTAATCACATAAATTTTTTGTTAGTTAGTGCGTTAGTTGGCCAAAATGGGCGTTAGTTTGGTTTGTCATCGAGATTGACGGCGTCGATGATCTCTTTTTTGAAGCGCAAAAACTCGATATTGTTTTTAAGCGCGCGGTTTTCTTCGAGCAAGACCTCGTGTTTGGTGCGAAGCTCTGCGATGTCGCGCGAAATGTAGTAAATCTCGTTTCGGATAAAAATCGCCGGCACGGTTAGCAAAAACACGAACATCATCACCAAATAGGTCATCAAAAGTTTGTTTAAGGATAAATTTACCTCTTTGAAATTTGTGGTTTGGTAGTTTTGCAAAATTTGGTTTTGTTCGTCGCTGATATATTCGCTCGTCTTGGGCGCGGATTTGGCTCTGTTTGGGACGGAATTATTTATGATAAAATCATATTCGTTATTCAAAATTTTCTCCATTTAAATTTTAAAATTTTCAAAATTCTAAAAATTATAAGTAAAATTTAGCATAATATTTTACACAAAATTTTGCTTATAATTTTTAATAAAATTTTACTAAAATAGCCTAAATTTGGCTATTTTATCTGAAAAATTCTCAGCTTAGCACTGCTTGCGCGAGAATTTTGTGCTAGCTCTTCACTGCTAGCGGTGATTGGCTTTTTGCTTATGATTTTGCCTAGATTGTGGTTAGCTCCACACTCACATTTTAGTGCAAATTCTGGGCAAATACACGCTTTTTCCCACTCTTTAAAACGCGTTTTTACGATACGATCTTCGAGCGAGTGAAAGGAGATTATAGCAATTTTTGCATTAGTTAAGACTTTATTTTTTGCTTTTTGTTCGATTAAATTTAAAAGCTCGCTAAGCTCGCCAAGTTCGTTATTTACCTCGATTCTGATTGCCTGAAATGCGAGGATTGCAGGGCTTACGCTTCTGTTTTTGGCAGGTTTAGTGCCGATTATTTGCGCCAAATCTTTTGCGCTGGTAATAGGTGAGAGTTTGCGTGCTTGGATAATTTTTTCAGCGATTTGATATGCGTTTGGAAGTTCGCCGTATTCGCGCAAAATCCGTGCAAGTTCATCTTTTGTATAATTATTTACTATAAATTTCGCGTCTTTTGAGCATGAGCTGTCCATGCGCATATCTAGCTCGTCGCTTCCTAGCCCAAAACCCCGCTCGTTTTTGTCGATTTGAAGCGATGAAACGCCGATATCGGCTAAAATTCCCCTTATGTTTTTTATTTTTTCATCTGGCAAAATTTTTAAAATTTCACTAAATTTTGCCTTATGGATTTGCACGCGATCTTTGAAATTTTCTAGCCTTTTACTTGAAAAATTTATCGCCTCGCTATCCCTATCGCATGCGATTAAATGGACATTTGGTAGGCTTTGCAAGATACCTTGGCTATGCCCTGCGTATCCTAGGGTGCAATCAAGTATGTAGCCACTCTGGGTGTCCGAAAATGCGCTAAGTGTTTCGTTAAATAAAACTGGAATATGAGGAATTTGCAAACTTAATCCTTTTAAAATTTCTAGTTTAGTATAATAGCGCATTTTTTAGGTAAAAGGTAAAAAATGGACGAGTATTATTACGAAATTTTGCGTAGAATTTCGCTTTCGATGTTTAGAAAGGAGCTTTTTGGCATTTTTCACGGCTCGATTTCAGCCAAAGTTAAGGATAATCAATTCATTATCAACAAAAAAAATGCCATTTTTGACAGTCTGGGCTTGGACGATTTCGTGGCGTTGTTTGCCAAAAAAGATTATCGCTGGGAAGAGGCGAGTATAGATAGTGATATACATTTAAATATATATAAAAATATTAAAGAAGCCAAATTCGTTGCTTACGCTATGCCGCCATATTTGCTTGCATATACCTTAGAACACGACTTTATCATACCGCGTGATTATTATGGTGCGACTATCATCAAACGGCTTGAAATTTACGATCCGAAAAATTACGATGATTGGCACGATAGGGCACCGCACGAAATTTACAATTATATGATGAGTGAAAATAGTGATATCATCGTGGTTAGGGGATATGGCGTGTTTGCGTATGCCAGAAGCGCACAGAGTCTTGCGAAAAAAATCGCGGTTTTGGAAAATAGTTGCAAAATGCTTTTACTAAACCATAATTAACTTTTTTGTAAAAAAATGTTACTAACGCGTTATAAAATGACAAAAATGCCTATTTTTCAGTGTTACATAAGGTTTTTATCTGTATAATACTAACACATTTTGTTAGTTGATTAAAGGGAAATAATTTATGATCAATTGGATGCAAAAGCATAAAAAGTCGCTCATACCTACTATCTGGATTAGCACGATAGCTTTCGTCGGTGCTGGTTTTGTGGGCTGGGGCGCGTATGATATGAACGCAAACAGAGCTGGTTCTATCGCCAAAGTAGGACAAATTTCTGTTACTAACCAAGAACTAAATACGAAATATTCCGAGCTTTACAATCGTCTTTATAGCATGAGTGATGGCAGATTTACTAGGGAGCAAGCTGATCAAATGCGCCTAGACGAAATCGCTGCAAACGAGCTTATTAAAGAGGCATATTTTTTAAATTTCGCTAACGATTTGGGGCTAAGGGCTACGGAAAAAGATGTGGCCCAGTTTGTGGTAAATGCGCCAGCCTTCCAAGAAAATGGCGTTTTTAATCAGACTTTATACGATAACAGCGTCAAAAATTCAGGTCTTACCAAAAAAGAATTTGAGCGAAATTTGCAAAAAGCAATCACGCTAGAAAAGCTTAGCGACGCGATAAAAGTCGTGCCAAATATGGATATCGTCGAGGCTATCACGGCCTCTGGTTTGGTGCAAGATAGCGTGCAAGCACAGATGATTTACACTGATGATAATGTTAGTTTTAGCGACGATGAGTTAAAGAAATTTTGGGAGGGCGAAAAAAATCACTATATGAGTGAGAAAAAATACACCCTAAATACATACTTCATGCCGACTAAAACAGCAGAGGCTAGCGACGCTGAGTTAGAAAAATTTTATAACGAAAATCGCTCAGCATATCGTGGAAGCGATGATAAGGTGCTAGATTTCGCCGCAGCAAAAGATAGTGTGATAAAGGATTTTAGCATCGATCAAGCCAAAAAAACAGCGCTAAAAAAATATTTGGAAATCAAAAAAGGCGAAGCCGATACCAATGAAACCATTATTGCCACGCCTAGCATATTTCCTGTGGATGAGCTTGGAGAGGCTAAGGTCGGCGAGATTTTAAAACCTTTTGCTTACAATGACGGAAATTTAATCGTAAAAATCGCTAGCATAGACGAGCCAAAACCTCTTAGTTTCGAAGAGGCAAAAGAGTTAGCGGCGGCTGATTACCGCGTGGTTAGGGCTAGCGAGGTTTTAAACGAAAATGCGCAAAATGCACTTAAAGATTTCAAAGGAACTGAATTTGGCAAATTTACGCTAAATTCACAAAATACAACTTCGCTTAGAGATGATGAATTTTATAAATTTATCAGCGAAATGTTTTCTAAACCTGCCAAAGAGGGCGTTGTGCTTTTTGACGATAAGGCTTTGGTCTATAAAATCACAGAACAAAGCTTAGGCGATGATACTAGCATAAACGAAAACAAATCTATGGTAGCGCAAAAAATCGACGGTATGATAAATTCAAATCTTCAAGGCGATTTGTTAAAACTTCTTGAAAAGCGTTATAAACTCGAAAGATATTATAAAGGTAGAGATAGTGAGTGAGTATATCTTAGGCTTAGACATCGGGTCTAACAAAATTCGTGCTTTAATAGCCAAAAATGACGGCGAGTTGAGCATTAGCGGAGTAGGTGTAGCTGATACCTTGGGTATAAAAAAGGGTGTGATTACTAACATCGAGCAGGCTGCTAGCTCAATCAAACAAGCTGTAAAAGGTGCTATCAAAAGTGCTGGTCGCAACTACGATAGAGCGGTGGTTTCGATATCTGGTTCGTATGCCAAAAGTGTCAAATCGCGTGGCGTAATCACTATGGAGCGCGAGATCGGTATCCACGAGATAGATCGCGCTATGAAGGTAGCCCAAGCGCAAGCCAATGTCCCGAACGACTATACTATTTTGCATGTGCTTCCTTATGATTTCAAAATCGACGAGCAAGAGCATATAGAAGATCCTCTTGGCATGAGTGGATCGAGGCTAGAAGTATCGGTTCATATCATAATCGCTCCAAAAAGCTCAATCCAAAATTTGAAAAAATCAGTAGAAATGGCAGGGGTAAAGGTTAGCAATATAGTCTTATCTGGCTATGCCTCATCAATTTCTACGCTAACAAAAGATGAAAAAGAGTTAGGCGTAGTGCTTATCGATATGGGTGGAGCGACTTGCGATGTGGTTATTCACCTAGGCAATTCATTGCGTTATAACGATGTTGTTATGTTAGGTTCGAATAACATCACTAACGACCTTTCTCGCGCGCTTCACACACCGCTACCTTATGCAGAAAATATAAAAATCACATATAATGATTTGATAAACGAGGGCGATAGCGAGGTAAATTTGCCTATCATGGGCGAAAGGGAAGATGAGAGTAAGTTGATTTCCCTTGAAATTATTTCGCAAGTAATATTAGCAAGAGTTAAGGAAATATTCGATCTTTTAGCCGATAAAATCGATAAAAGTGGCTACAAAGATAGGCTTGGTGCTGGCGTAGTCATCACTGGTGGTATGGCTAAGCTAGATGATGTCAGAGACCTAGGCACTATGGTTTTTGATAACATATCTGTTAGAGTGGCTAGACCAAAGAGCGTTAGTGGGCTTTCTGAGATTTCTTATGATAGCGCTAATGCTTGTGCGGTTGGACTTTGTATGTATGGATTTGGCGATTTTACGCCGTATGAGATTGATTCTAACGGCGAGCTTCGTTACAAAGACGAAACTATAAAAATCTCTACGAGCAGAGAGAGTTCGACATACTATGAAAAAGAAGTAACGCAAGCGATAGAAACAGAAGAGGTAAAAAGCAGTGTTACTAACACTAACACTACGGCAAATAACGGCGGGCTTGGCATTGGGCTTCCAGAGAAAAAGAAGCCAAATGTGTTTGAAAAATTTATGACAATGATTAAAAATAGCTTTTAAATTTAATAGAGGAGATTGCAATGAAAGGATTTATTGTGGAAGAAAACAAAGGTGTTTATGGCGCCAAAATGAAAGTAATCGGCGTCGGCGGCGGCGGTTGCAATATGATTAATCACATGATTAGAGAGGGTTTTACTAAGGCTGATGTCGAGCTTATGGTAGCTAACACAGATGTGCAAGCGTTAGAAAAATCAATTGCAAAAACTAGAATTCAACTTGGACCAAATTTAACCAGAGGGCTTGGTTGCGGTATGGATCCTGCTATGGGTCGTGGCGCTGCTGAGGAGAGCTATGAGGATCTAAAAGATCGCCTAGATTACGCTGATATGGTGTTTGTAGGCTCTGGTTTTGGCGGTGGCACAGGCACTGGCGCAGCTCCAATCGTAGCAAAAGCCGCTAAGGAGAAAAAGGCCCTAACAATCGGTATCGTTACAACTCCGTTTGATTTCGAGGGTAAAAAACGCATGCGCCTAGCGCAAGAGGGCTTAGAAGAGCTTAAAAAAGAGTGTGATTCTGTAATCGTAATCCCAAATCAAAATTTATTGAAAATCATTGATAAAAAAACAGGTATCAAAGAGGCTTACAAAAAGGTCGATAATGTCCTAGCCCAAGCTGTAAATGGTATGATTTCTGTGATTTTAGAATCAGGCGATAGCGATATGAATGTGGATTACGCTGATGTTCGCAAGGTAATGCAACACCGCGGTATGGCGCTAATGGGCACAGGTGTATGCGACGGCGAGGACGCAGCAGAGGAAGCGATAAAAGCAGCTATCCAATCACCGCTACTTGATAATGTTTCAATCAACGGCGCACAAGGCGTTTTGGTTCATTTCAAAATTTCACCTGATTGCTCGCTTATCGAAATCGAGTGCGCTATGAATATCATCAGAGAGGCTGTCAGCGAGGACGCGGACATAATCTTTGGAACGACAACAGATGATAGTATCGAAAATAACCGCGTAGAGGTAACTCTGATAGCTACTGGTTTCGAAAAGAGCGCCGCTGAAAAAAAGCAGGTAACTAAACAAAGCGTCGCTGATAGCAGACAAGCTATCCTAGAAAGATGCGCTAGAAGCTCATTTTTCGCTAAACAAAAAGTAGCTAGTGGCGATTTCAACGGCGATGAAACTTATGATGAGTTAGAAGAGCCGACATTTTTACGCAAACAAATGGATTAATAATCCTTTAAAAGCAATTCTTCTATTATCGGTGCGCACCCCGCGCACCGGTTTGATTTAGATAAATTTTTAAAATTTAGAAAATTTTATAAGCCTTTGTTTCATGCAATACGAGCTTGGATTTTGAGCGTGGTTTGCTCATATTTAAAATGAGTTATTTTGCCATTTTTTATGGCATTTATAAATTCGTTGTCAAATTTTATCTCATCGTAAATCACAGGGATAAACTCCTTGAATTTTCATCAAATAAGCCAAATTTACTATCTTTTTTCACGAGCAAAATAAGAGTTTTTGCTAGTTTTATCTTTGTCGTAGTGGCATAGCTGTTTTTGGTTTTTAAATTATCATCTGCTCGACTTCAAATTTTTCGATTTTGTTTATAAAATCGCGTAAAATCTCAATAACCCTTTGGTCTTAATTTTCTGCACATTTTGATGATTTCATTTAGTTCAAACGAATTATGGCTATAATAACTAATGTAGCCCCCATACAATATAGATCCAATGTCTGATTTTTCTTTGAATTTAAGCATTTCAAAACCACAAAAGGCAATTTGTTTAATCTCATCATCATCATCGTTCCTGCCACTTTGTAGATACAGGCTTAAATTTTGCTTTTTTCTATCTCATCTACCAAAAGATAAATCCCCACATATTTGTAAGAGAAATTTAATGAATTTATTTTTTTGCTCCTTTTTTATCTCTTAATCCGTAAAATTTGGCTAGTTTCATTTGTGATCCTTTGGGGTTTATTTATTTTTTGTTTTGTTTTTTTAATAGATAACTTTATTAAGTGAATTATTAATCACCATATACGACATAGGGAGTAAATTCTTCTTTTTTATTACTGTCTTCTTCGTTGCGCTCATATATTTCAGGGTTTATTCTATTCCCATTTTTATCGATGCACTTGGTTATTCCATTTTTTTTAATTAAAAAACATTCCGTTTCTAATTTACGAATTTCATCGTATTCGCAAGGAAGTATTTTATTCCCATCCTTATCGATTAAACCAAATTTATTATCCATTTTTGTTATGTAAAACTCAGATAATACAATAATGTCATCATAAAGCCAATAGCAAAATGTTTTTCTGTTTGTATCAATTATTCCAAACTTTCCATTTTTACTAGTTTTCAATATAAGACGATTTGATGAGTAGTGCGTATCATCGCAATCACATGCTTTCCAAATTTTCTCGATTTTATCAAAATCACAAGGAATTATTTCATTTCCATACTTATCACAAAGTCCAAATTTATTATCTTTTTTGACTTTTATATAATCTCCAAAATTTTCAATTTTATTATATATATAATCAATAATTTTATTTAAATTTTTGTCAGTAAGTCCAAATTTATTATCTTTTTTGACTTTTATAAAATTATTGTCAAATTCATCGATTTCATCAAAATCACAAGGAATTATTTCATTTCCAATATTATTAATCAAACCAAATTTATTATCTTTTTTGACTTTTATATAATAACTATTAAATTTTTCTATTTCGTCAAAATCGCAAGGAATTATTTTATAGTAAAGTCCTATATAGTAAAGTCCAAATTTATTATCTTTTTCAAGCAGTAAAAAATCATTATCAAATTTATTGATTTCATCAAAATCACAAGGAATTATTTCATTTCCAATATTATTAATCAAACCAAATTTATTATCTTTTTTGACTTTTATAAAATTATTGTCAAATTTATAGATTTCATCAAAATCACAAGGAATTATTTCGTTTCCTCGATTATCGTAAAGTCCAAATTTATTATCTTTTTCAAGCAGTAAAAAATCATTATCAAATTTATTGATTTTATCAACAATATAATATGGAATTTTTTCTCCGTTTTTATTAATACATTTTATATTATTGTCATTTATAATAAGAGTAGAAGTATCATTGTATAAAATATTTATATCAACATAATGACCAATTTTGATATCCTTCCTTTTAATAAGTTTTTTGATTTTTTCATTTATATATTCTTCGTATTCATCTTCTATGGGTGTGCCATAACCAAATAATTTTATTAAATTATCTATTGTATTCCCGCAGTATATAATTTCATCGCCTAATTCGTTGATTGCGCCAAATGAATTATCGTTTTTTCTAATATAAACTATTTTTTTAGAAAATTTATCATAAAGACAAGGCACAATTTTATTATTGTTTTTCTTAATAAGCCCAAATTTATTATCTTTTTTGACTTTTATAAAATTATTGTTAAATTTATCGATTTCATCAAAAATACAAGGAATTATTTCATTTCCTTGATTATCGTAAAGTCCAATTTTATTATCTTTTTTGACTTTTATAAAATTATTGTTAAATTCATCGATTTCATCAAAAATACAAGGAATTATTCCATTTCCAATATTATTAATCAAACCAAATTTATTATATTTTTTGACTTTTATATAATAACTATTAAATTTTTCTATTTTATCAAAATCACAAGGAATTATTTCATTTCCAATCTTATTAATCAAACCAAATTTATTATCTTTTTTGACTTTTATACAATAAGTATTAAATTTTTCTATTTCATCAAAAATATAATGAATTATTTTGTTTCCGTCTTTATTATAAAGTCCAAATTTATTATTTTTTTTGACTTTTATACAATGAGTATTAAATTTTTCTATTTCATCAAAATCACAAGGAATTATTTCATTTCCTTGATTATTGCAAAGTCCAAATTTTCCATTTTTTTTAACCTTTTTAATACCGTTCCCATAATCTTCAACAGCAGAATCACCAAAGAAAAATTCAAAAACTTCTTTTAAAAAATCAAACATGCTTTTTACCTTTTAGTATTTTTATGCATTTTACCCTCCCCCATATAAAAAAACTTAAAATTTTAATCGTTTCGATGAAAAAGATTTTTGCAAATTAGTAGATAAGGCTTCGCAGTTTTGGGTTGAATTTAAAATTTATCAAATTTATCGCTGGGAAATTTGGGGAATTTATCGAATTACAGGGGGAAATTTGGCGAAATTTATCGAAATTTAGCAAATTTGGCTCATAGCCCAAAATTTCAAATTTCGCTAAATTTTCAAATCTCCCCGCCGAGTTCTAAAATTTTGCTACGCAAAATTTCGATCTCTTTTTCGTATTCGCTGATTTGATCTTGCAGTCTAAAAATCACATCCACGCCCGCTAAATTCACGCCGAGCTCCTTTGTGAGATTTACTATCATACGGATTTTATCCATATCGCGCGCCGAATACAGCCTCATTTTGCCGTCCGTTCTACCTGGCTTGACTAGCCCCTCGCGCTCGTATTGGCGCAGGGTTTGGGGGTGGATATCTAGCACCTTGGCTACGATTGAGATTAGATAAACCGGCTCGTCATAATCGTGCATATTCTCTCCTTATAAGCTTTCTAATGCCTCGCGAACCTCGTCGCTTAGGCTATCGGCGTCTGGCAAGACGATATTTACTACGGCGTAGAGGTCGCCTAAAATTTTGGTTTTGCGGTTTTGCACGCCATAGCCTTTGAGGCGGTATTTTTGGCCGTTTTTGGTGTTTTTGCTGATTTTAATCGTGGCTGTTTTTTTGGGTGTGGCGACCTCGATTTTGCCACCAAAAAGCGCAGTTTTTAGCGGGACATCGATTTTTTTGCTTAAATCATCGCCGTTACGCTCATACTCAGCGCTTGGCGAAATTTTAATCTCCAAAATCAAATCTCCATTTTGGTTACCGTTTGAATTTCCTTTGCCTCTAATTCGCAGTTTTTCGCCAGTATTTATCCCTGCTGGGACTTTAAATTTGATATTTTCACCATTTAAATTTACGCTCATCTCCCCGCCATTTATCGCGGTATCAAAGGGGATTTCGATCGCGCTGTGTTTGTCTAAATCCGCGCCAAATCCACCACTAAACCCAGCACCGAATCCAAACGGATTAAACCCGCCACCAAAATCAAAGCCCCCACGAGAGCTTTTTGCGCCAGAAAATCCGCCAAAAATGCTGTTTAAAATATCGTTTAAATCGCCCATGCCAGCCGAACCCTTGGCGAAATCGTGGAAATTTTGGCCACCAAACATAGAATCTCCGTATTGGTCATACTGAGCGCGTTTTTTCTCATCGCTTAAAATTTCATACGCTGCGTTGATTTCTTTGAATTTCTCCTCTGCGCCAGCTTCTTTGTTGATATCTGGGTGATACTTTCTAGCGAGCCTGCGATAGGCTTTTTTAATCTCGTCAGCACTGGCAGATTTGCTAATGCCGAGAGTCTCATAAAGGCTAGAATTTGCCATTTTACCTTCCTTTTTTGTCTAAATTTTATATTGATTATATCATAAAAGTTTAGTCTATGTCAATCAAGTTTAATATATTTTGTTTATAAATCTTGTAATTACATTAAACAAATATTAGCCCTAGAAATTTATAATTGCACGAAAATTTTATTCAAAAGGAATTTAAATGAAAAAAACCATTTTGCTATCTTTGGCACTTAGCGCTTCGCTTTTTGGCGCAAATATCGATATCAGCGAGGCTGGGGCGAAATTTGATCGTGTAAATCCTGAGTTTAGCAAGGATGTCGTTCTCTCATACCACAGCTCGATTGCCGAGGCGAAAAAATCTGTCGTAAATATCTCGACCAAATCAAAACACAAAGTCGCAAACAACCCAATGGCGGAGATGTTTAACGATCCGTTTTTTAAGCAATTTTTCGATTTTAACCTGCCTAGACAAGAGCGCGAAGTAAGCTCTCTGGGCTCTGGTGTGATTATCTCAGATGACGGCTATATCGTTACGAATAACCATGTCGTCGAAAATGCCGATGAAATCGTAGTTACGCTGCTCGATAATGACAAAGAGTATAAAGCCAAGGTCGTAGGAACGGATTCGAAGACGGATTTGGCGATTATCAAAATCGAGGAAAAAAGGCTATCTGCGATTAAATTTGGGGATTCGTCAAAGGCTGTGGAGGGCGATATAGTTTTTGCTATCGGAAATCCATTTGGCGTGGGTGGCACGATTACGCAAGGAATCGTCTCTGCGCTAAATAAAAATAATATCGGTCTAAATCAATACGAAAATTTTATCCAAACAGACGCTTCGATAAATCCGGGCAACTCAGGCGGTGCGCTAGTCGATAGCCGTGGCGCGCTTATTGGTATAAACTCAGCGATTTTAAGCAGAAGTGGCGGAAATAACGGCATAGGATTTGCAATCCCGTCAAATATGGTCAAAGATATCGCCAAAAAGCTCATTAGCGACGGCAAAATCGAGCGCGGATATATCGGCGTAACGATTAGCGATATGTCAAAAGAGCAAAAAGAGATTTACAATAGCAAAGAGGGTGCGCTGATTTCGAGCGTGGAAGAGGGCTTGCCAGCGGATAAAGCGGGCATTAAAAGGGGTGATTTGATTATAAAAGTCGATGACAAACCTGTCAAAAATGCAAACGAGCTTAAAAATTTGGTCGGCTCGATGAATCCGGGTAGCAAGGTCGAAATCGAGTTTGAGCGCGACGGCAAAAACCAAAAAGTAACCCTCAAACTAGATAGCATGGATAAATCATCTAACGCTGGTAGCTCAAATGTCGATGAGGGCGCATTAGAGGGGCTAAGCCTAAAAAACCTAGATGATGAAATTCGCTCAAAATATGCGCTAAATAAAGATCTAAAAGGCGCAATCGTAACAAATGTAAAAGCTGATTCAAAAGCGAGCGAGTATGGGTTTAGAAAGGGCGATATAATTATCCAAATCGGTCAAAACGATGTCGAAAATATAGATGATTTTAACAAATACATCAAAGCCTACAAAGGCAAAAAAGTCCTAGTTTGGGTTATTAGAAACGGTATTCCACAAGGGCTAGTAATCCGCTAAATTTGGCAAATTTGGCAGGGCTTAGGCTTTGCCAAATTTCAAATTTTATTTACAAATTTCACTTGGCGAAGTCAAATTTCAAACGACTTCGCCGATTTTATTTTTAATTTTAATTATATTTTTTTGGGAAAAAATTATTTCTTCTCCACGACTTCGTAAATCACGCCCTTTTCGCTGATATATTTCTCCACGGCTTCGAGTTGGGTTGGTAGGACATTTATCACGAGCGAGCCCACGACGCTTTTATCAAGGCGTTCAAGTTTGCCCCAGACGATATTAAAATTTATCCCAAGCTCGTGCGCCATGTGCGTGATAATACTATCAAACGCGACATCTGGCGGGAAAAACAGCCTTACATTTATATTATTTGGTGGTAGCACTTCCTCCTCGCCTAGGAATTCCTTCATGTGCTCATCAGGGTGCAAAAACAGCTCCACGATATCGCCAGAGCCCACGACGACGCCGTGTTTTAGGAGCATTGCGCGGTTGGCTATGCTTTTGACGACCTCCATTTCGTGCGTTACCAAAACTATCGTAATGCCAAGCGAACGGTTGATTTCTTTAAGTAAATTTAAAATTTGCGTCGTTGTGTTTGGATCGAGCGCAGATGTCGCCTCGTCGCTAAGTAAAATTTGCGGTTTTAGCGCCAATGCCCTAGCAATGGCTACTCTTTGCTTTTGACCACCGCTAAGCTCGCTAGGATAGGCGTTTGCTTTGTCTTTGAGGCCGACTAGTTCGAGCAGTTCGGCCACGCGCTCTTTGATATATCCTTCCTCAAATTTCCAAAACCTAAGCGGTGTGGCGACATTTTCGGCGACCGTTTTTCGGCTCATCAGCGCGAAATGTTGAAAAATCATACCGATATTTTTGCGAAATTCGCGCACTTCATCGCCTTTTAAATCCGCCACCTCTTTGCCAGCGACTTTTAGACTGCCGCTTTGGTAATTTTCTAGTCCGTTTATACAGCGAAGTAGGGTGCTTTTGCCTGCGCCACTTTGTCCTACGATAGCGAAAATTTCGCCTTTTTTGATCTCGGCGCTGACACCTTTTATGATTTCGGATTTTCCGAAACTTTTATGCAAATTTTCGATTTTTATCACTAAATTTCCTTTATTTTTTCCATAATTTTACTTAAATTTTCAAAATTTTAGCTTTGTAATTTTTGTCTTAACGCCTCTTGCAAAAGCGAGCCAGCTAGCATGCGCTCTTCCTTCATAAATATAAAATTCTCTCCAAATTCGCCCTCTAATTCGACCTTGCGATACGGCCCTGAATACATCACAATGATTTTTGCGCTTAAATTTTCCTTATTTAGCATATTTGTAACGATATCGAGTTTTTCTTGGTTTGTGAGCGTTAGGATTATCACAGAGGCCTGACGCAGGCTAAATTCGTCGATGACGCTTTTTTGCATCATATTTGCAAAATGCACATTTTCTCCGCGCGATTTACCAAGATCCACAAGCTCCAAATCGCTTTCAGCCACGATATATGGCAGGCCGTTATCGCGCAGTCTAAGCAGTATTTCTTGTCCGACTCTGCCGTATCCGACGATGACGAAGTGGTTTTTCATAGGCGAAATTTTGACCTTATGCACCTCGTCTTCGAGTTTTTCGACATTTGATTCGAAGCGGTTTGCGATGCGGTTTAGGTTTTTTAGGATAAATGGTGTCAAAATCATCGTGGCAACGACGATTGCGATTAGAATTTGCGCATTTTCTTTGTTTATTAAATTTTTGGAGATTAAAAGTGCGAAAATCGCCAAAGCAAATTCGCCGATTTGCGCCAGAGATAGGGCTGATTTGAGCGCGATTCTTTTGTGAGTTGATATGATGAGTATCGCATATACAATACCTGCTTTTAACGCCATTATAATGATAATTCCTAGTAAAATCACGCCGTAGTGGTTGGCGATAATGTCAAATTTAATCTGAATTCCAATGGTAATAAAAAATAGACCAAGCAAAATATCTCTGAGCGAACTCATGCCGGCTGCAATTTCGCGCTTGTATTCGGTTTCGGCGATAATCATACCAGCGATAAATGCGCCCAGTGTGTAGCTAAATCCAAACACATGAGCCAAAAAGCTAGCCCCGATTACCACGAATAAAACCGTAGCGATAAAAATTTCCCTCGAATTTGCCTTGATGACATAGGTAAAAAGGCTATTTATGACAAATTTGCCAAGGATTATGAGCGAGACTATCACAATCGCAGCACTTATGGCGGTGTGGATAATCAGCTCATTTACGGGCGTGCTATCTGTGGAGGCAAAAATATCAATCATCAGCAAAATCGGAATTACAGCCAAATCTTGAAAAAGCAAAATTCCAAGCACTTTTCTTCCGTGATTGCGATTTATTTCGCCAGAGTCATTTAGACTTTTTAGCACTATTGCAGTAGAACTTAAAGATAGGGCAAGACCGATAATAATGGCGGTTTTGATATTTTCGCTTAAAACTTGATCTATTATGAGAGTGAGTATCAGCCCAGTGCCCGCAACCTGCAAAAATCCGTTGAAAAAGACATCTTTTTTCATACTCATTAGGTGCTTGAAGCTAAACTCTAATCCTATGCTAAACATCAGAAAAACCACGCCAAATTCGGCGATTTGCGACATATACATACTCTCGTCGCGCGTAAGACTATAAATCTGCGTAAAACACACGCCAGCGACGATATATCCGATAATGCTAGGGATTTCAAAAACTTTAAAAACTATGTTTAGAACGATTGCAAGTGCAGTAATCGTCAAAAATAGCTCGATAGCAAAATCCATTTGCAACCTTTCTGTGAAAAATTTTAAATCTTTAATTTTACTAAAATTTTGCTTAAAATATCGCAAATTTAGGGTAAATTTGGCGATAAAATTTCGAATTTTAACTGGTTTTTAGTGAAATTTAACTATAATCATCAGTTTTTAAAATCAAATAAAAAGGCAGTTAAAATGGCAGATTTTTACAATCCAAAAGAAGTTGAAGAAAAATTTTATAAAATTTGGGAAGAACGCGGTTATTTCGAGATCGACGGCAACAAAAATATCCAAGAAAAGGGCAAAACATTTTGCATTATGATGCCGCCACCTAATGTAACGGGCGTTTTACACATAGGACACTCCCTGACTTGCACCCTCCAAGACATTATGACGCGCTATAAACGCATGGATGGATACAAAGCGCTGTATCAACCAGGACTCGATCACGCTGGAATCGCTACTCAAAATGTCGTCGAACGAGAGCTTTTAGCCAAAGGCATAAAAAAAGAAGAGATCGGCAGAGAAGAGTTTTTAGAACATGTTTGGAAATGGAAAGAGCAAAGCGGCGGCACGATAGTTCGCCAAATCCGCCGTCTTGGCGTGGGTCCAGCGTGGAGTAGAGAGAGATTTACCATGGACGACGGGCTTAAAAACGCCGTGCGAAAAGCCTTTGTAAATTTATACGAAAAGGGCTTAATCGTGCGAGGCAATTATATGGTGAATTGGTGCACTCACGATGGCGCACTTAGCGATGTCGAAGTCGAACACAAAGCAAATAAAGGCAAACTTTATTATGTGCGTTACTATTTAGACGGCGAAAAAGATAAATTTATCGTAGTTGCTACAACACGCCCTGAAACTTACTTCGGCGATACGGCGGTAATGGTAAATCCAGATGACGAACGCTATAAAAATTTAATCGGAAAATTTGTAGAACTCCCTATTATAGGGCGAAAAATCAAAATTATCGCCGACGAGCATGTCGATATGGCTTTTGGAACAGGTTGCGTAAAAGTTACCCCGGCTCACGATCAAAACGACTACGAAGTCGGCAATCGCCACGATTTGGAATTTATCACAATATTCGATGAAAAGGGTATTTTAAACGAATATTGTGGCGAATTTAAAGGACTTGAACGCCTTGAAGCCAGAGATAAAATCGTCGCAAAGCTTGACGAGCTGGGCTTTATCGAAAAAATCGAAGATTACGAAAATCAAGTCGGGTATTGCTACCGCTGTAAAAATGTCGTCGAGCCATATATCTCAAAGCAATGGTTTGTCAAATCTGACATCGCTAAAAACGCCATAAAAATGGTAAATGACGGCGGGGCTGAGTTTTTCCCAGCGCACTGGATAAATAGCTTTAATGCGTGGATGAGAGAGCTAAAAGACTGGTGCATTAGCCGTCAGCTTTGGTGGGGACACCGAATTCCTGTGTTTTACTGTGAGTGCGGACACGAGTGGGCGGACGAAAATGAAAGCCCAAGCAAATGCCCAAAATGCGGAAGTGTGAAATTCACACAAGACCCTGATGTCCTTGATACTTGGTTTTCAAGTGGCTTGTGGCCGATTTCTACGCTTGGCTGGGGCAACGGCGACGCACTAAAAGATGAAAAATGGCATGAGAGCGATTTGGAAGAGTTTTACCCAAATACTATGCTTATCACAGGCTTTGACATACTTTTCTTTTGGGTTGCAAGAATGTTTTTCCAATGCGAAAATGCTACTTCTAAATTGCCGTTTAAAGATGTCTATCTTCACGCCCTTGTTAAGGACAAAGACGGCAAAAAAATGAGTAAATCAAGCAAAAATATCGTCGATCCGCTCGATAAAATCGACGAATATTCAGCCGATATTTTGCGATTTACGCTAACCGTTTTGTGCGTGCAGGGACGAGATCTACGCCTAAGCGATGATAAACTTTTGATTTATCGAAATTTTGTAAATAAACTTTACAACGCAAGTAAATTTTTGCTTTTAAATTCGGCTAAATTCGGTGATTTGGATGAAAACTTGGTTAAAACGAAGCTTGGAGAGTATATGCTAAGCCGTTTTAAGGCGTGTGTAAATTCGGTCAGGGCAAATCTCGACGCATACCGCTTCAACGACGCTGCGACTGATTTATACAAATTTTTCTGGGACGAATTTTGCGACTGGGGGATTGAGCTTAGCAAAGCAAACAAGGCCGCAATCCCTGAGCTTGGTATGATTTTTAAAGAAGCCTTAAAGCTTCTTAGCCCATTTATGCCGTTTATCAGCGAGTATCTCTACCATGAGCTAAGCGGGACTTCTTTGGAGAGCGGAGAATCCGTAACCATGATGAGATACCCAAAAACTTCGGCGCAAAACGAAGGGATTGAAAAGCTTTTTGAGCGCGTGATTGAAGCAATTGTGAGCATTCGCAGGGCAAAAGCGACGATTGATTTAGGAAATGCCAAAATCGCAAAGGCTTTTGTGCTAAGCTCATTTGATTTAAGCGGGGCGAAAGATTATATCAAAACCCTTGCCAAATGCGATGAAATCGAGTTTGTAAGCGCTCCTGTGGCAAATGCCGTGCGTGATGTGAGCGCGAATTTAGAAAGCTTTGTCGCACTTGAAGGCGTGGATTTAAACCCTATCATAAATCGCTTAAATTCGCAAAAAACCAAGCTTGAAAAAGAAATCGCAAAGCTAGAAAATATGCTAGGAAATGAGAAATTTATGGCCTCAGCCCCAGCTAGTGTCATCGAAACTAATCGCAACGGCTTAGCAAACGCAAAAGAGCAATTTAGCAAAGTTTGCGGGGAACTCGCAAATTTGGGAGTGAAGTGAAAAAATGCAAAAGAGTATAAAATTAAAAATTTAGGCAGATAAAATGAAACCATACTACACCATAATTTTACTGATTTTTTCAAATGTTTTGATGACGATTGCGTGGTATGCGCACTTGAAATTTACCAAAATCCCGTTTTTTAGCAATCTTGGGCTTTTTGGGATTATTCTCTTTGGCTGGTGCGTGGCGTTTTTCGAGTATTGTCTGCTAATCCCTGCCAATAAATACGGCTACATCGGCAACGGCGGTTCGTTTGACATTTGGCAGCTCAAAGTCATGCAAGAAGTCATCACGCTTAGCGTTTTTAGCGTGTTTGCACTGCTGATTTTTAAAAGCGAAGCCTTTCGCATAAATCACATTATAAGCTTTGTTTTCCTAGTTTTGGCTGTGTATTTTATGTTTAAAAAATAGGAAATTTTATGATATTTTTTGGTTTTTCAAAACGATTTTGGCGATTTGAGATGGTGCCGTGAAAGCCCAAAAATAGGCAAAATTCAGAAATAAAATTTAATAAAAAGGATAAAAAATGAGTAAAATCAAAGTAGGAATTTTAGGTTATGGAAATTTAGGTCGTGGCGTCGAACTAGCCGTGCGAAACACAAACGATATGGAAGTTTTTGGCGTATTTTCTCGCCGTGAGCCAGCTAGCGTGAAAACCTGCGGTGCGAGTGTTTATAGCATAGATGAAATCTTAAATTTCAAGGGAAAATTCGATGTTTTGGTGCTTTGCGGTGGCTCGGCGACTGATTTGCCAACTCAAACGCCAGAGTTTGCTAAAAACTTCTGCGTTGTCGATAGTTTCGATACACACGCTAAAATCCCAGAACACTTCGCAAATGTAGATAAGGCAGCCAAAAGCGGCGGAAATGTCGGCATTATCGCTATTGGCTGGGATCCGGGTCTGTTTTCGCTAAATCGCCTTGTGGGCGAAAGTGTGCTAGAAAGTGGCGAGAGCTACACATTTTGGGGCAAAGGCGTGAGCCAAGGGCATTCTGACGCTATTCGCCGTATAAAAGGCGTAGTCGATGCTAGACAATACACCGTGCCGATCGAAAGTGCCTTAAAAAGGGTAAGAGCCGGAGAAAATCCAAATTTAAGCACGAGAGAAAAGCATTTGCGTGAGTGCTTCGTGGTAGTAGAAGATGGCGCAGACAAGGCGAAAATCGAAAACGAAATCAAAACAATGCCAAATTATTTCGCTGATTATGATACGACCGTGCATTTTATCGACCTTGAAACGCTAAAACGCGAACACGGCGGAATCCCGCATGGTGGCTTCGTGCTAAGAAGCGGCAGCACAGGAGAGCACGGCGAGACAAAACACCTAATCGAATTTAGCCTAAAACTCGATTCAAACCCTGAATTTACGGCTAGCGTGCTAGTGGCTTATGCAAGAGCGGCGCACCGACTGCACAAAGATGGCAAGAGCGGTGCATTTAGCATTTTTGACATCGCACTGGCGCTAATCTCGCCAAAAACCCCTAGCGAGCTCAGAAAAGAGATTTTGTAAATTTACTTGCCGTGTGAAATGCCAAATTTGGCGAATTCGCACGGCGAAATTCGTTTTTTCACAAACACTAGCCAAATTTGCAGAATTTTGTTTTAAATATTCGAATTTTGGATAGATTTTTTGCTAGAAAGTATTTTTAGGCTAATTCTGCCAAGCAGATCCAAAAAGAATATATAGATGACAATCGGCACCGCTAAGAGCCAAAATCCAGCATAAACTAGCCAAAAGTTAAAAACCGAAATTGCCTTGAAAATCTCGATTCGGACGATAGTGCCTTCGTATCCGTTAGAAGGCCACGGCATCCCCCAGATATTCGCCAATGTTGCAAGATTTGCCAAAATCAAAAAAAATAACGCGAAGTAGCGTTTTTGCAAGATTTGAAATTTATACGCAATCGCTATAAATAGGGCGCAAGCTAGAATATTAAAAAGCAAAATTTCAAAGCAGATGAACAAATTATCATGGGCTGGAAACGCTATACAGCAAATGCCTAGCAAAAATATTACGATATCGTTTTTCATCGATACAAAATTCGCCCTAAACGCACCATATTTGAGCCACATTTTATGGCTAGTTCAAAATCATCGCTCATGCCCATTGAGCAGATTTTTGCGCCGTGCGGACGCAAATTTTCAAAAATTTTATAGGTAATCTCGAAGCTTTTTTGTATTTCTCGCTCATCGTCTGAGTGTGCGCCGATACTCATCACACCGCATAAATTTAGGTTTTTGCAACTCTCTTTTATCTGCAAAAACTCATCAATCGCGCGTGAAATTTCTATCCCGCTTTTGCTACTTTCGTCTGCCGAGTTTATCTCCAAAAGCGTATCTAGCGTGAAATTTAGCCGTTTATTTACAGCAGTAGCAAG
The DNA here is from genome assembly GCF_027737365.1 of Campylobacter sp. JMF_01 NE2. Lineage (NCBI taxonomy): Bacteria > Pseudomonadati > Campylobacterota > Epsilonproteobacteria > Campylobacterales > Campylobacteraceae > Campylobacter > Campylobacter sp. JMF_01 NE2. The sequence goes on from NZ_JAOVTR010000003.1 coordinate 235,257, forward strand.
CTCATAAGAGTTGCAACTTTGCCACAATGCAGGGCGTAAGGAAAGTAGATGATTTATTTTATTGCTTTGAAGCGAGCCGATGAAGTGCCATTTTAAGGGCAGGTCTCTTAAAATTTCGCATTTTCGCTTCATTTCTTGGACGCGGTTTTCGCCAAATTCGATTTGCCCCTGCGAGTAGAGATTTTCCACCGCGTCAGTATCTACATTTTTGCTCACAGCGATTAGACGCACGCTCTGCACGCCTGATGAAATTTTTGCGCTGTCTATGCGCTCTAAAATTTGCGCTAGATTCATTGATAAAATCCTAGCATGCGCGCGAAGTCATTTACTATCGTAAAAATCATCAGCATTGCCAAAATCGCGATTCCAGCGTAGCTAGCGCCGATGAAAACCTTTTCTGGCACTGGGCGGCGAAACACAAGCTCGATTAGGTTAAACAAAATATGTCCGCCATCAAGAGCCGGGATTGGGAAGAGATTTATTATGCCCAAATTCACAGAAATCAGCGCGACAAGGAGCAAAACTACCGAAGCTCCGTAGCTTACGGCCTTAGTCGTGATATCGGTGATAGCGACGATTCCGCCCATTTCTTTGGGAGATACGACGCCTGAGACGAGTTTTTCGAGCCCCACCAAGATGATTTTGCTAGATTGCACGGTCTCATTTAGCGCGAAGCCAAGCGAGCTAGCGCCCGTGTGATAGAGCGTGATATATTTGGGCTCTTTTCCAGGAGAAATTCCTATTAGTGGAGTTTGGATACGCTCTCGCCAAATGTTTAGTTTCTCGCCCATTTTTGGGGTTAAATTTATGTTTTGGATTTCGCCTGCGCGTTTGATTTGCAAATCCAAATTTCCGGCTACGACATTTTTGGAGATATCGTCCCACTCTCTGATTTGCGCGCCATTTATTGATAAAATTTCATCGCCGACCATGATTCCAGCACTTTGTGCGGCTGAGTTTTCGCTCACTGCGCCTACGATTGGCGCGATACGCTCTACACCGATATAGCCTAGGCTAATGTAGATTAAAAACGCCAAAATTATATTAAACGCAGGCCCAGCCACAAGTATGGCAATGCGCGCTAGCGGGCCTTTGGTGTTGTAGCTATCGGGGTCGAAATTTTTCGCACTTGGATCTAAATCCTCTTGACCTTTTAGGCTGACATATCCGCCAAGCGGGATTGCGCTTATGCAATACTGTGTCGCGCCTATTTGTTTGGTGTAAATTTTCTCGCCAAAGCCCACGCTAAATACATTTACGCCCACACCAAGCAGGCGCGCAACGCTAAAATGGCCAAGCTCGTGGAAAAATATCAAAAAGCTAATGGCTAAAATCGTTACGAAAAAATGCAACCCGTAAAAATACAATCCACAAAGCAAAATTCCTATGGTTAAAAGTATGCTTTTCAAAAATCACTCCGTTGCTTTTGCATTTTTTTTGTGATTTTTAGCATAAGCTAAAATGTATTCTAGCCCCGAATACAGCGTGAGTGCTACTGCGAGCCATAGCAAGAAATTTCCGCCACTCCACTGCATTGTCAAAAATCCTATGGCAAACATTTGTGACACCGTTTTTACCTTGCCCGCCATTGAGGCTGAGACGCTGATATTTTCGCTGACCATAACCGTGCGAAAACCCGTGATAAAAAACTCGCGGATTAGGATTAGATACACAGCCCATGGGCTCGCTCTATCAATATACATAAGCCCTAAAAATCCAGCCAAGGTTAGCATTTTATCAGCCAGAGGATCTATGATCCCGCCAAATTTGGTGATTTGATTCCAGCTTCTAGCGATAAATCCGTCGAAAAAGTCCGTCACAGAGGCGATTACGAAGGTTAGGGCGGCGAAGTAGTTTATCCAGCTGACATGCACCGCGCCAACCATACCGCTACTATCGGCATTGCCAGCAAGCAAAATGAGATAAAAAAACAAAGGCGCCAGTAAAACCCTAAAAATTGCTAATATATTTGGTAAATTCCACATATTTTTTCCAAATTTTATTTAAATGTCGTTCCGCCATCGACGATAAATGTATGACCTGTAACCCAACTAGCCTTGCTCGAACACAAAAACAGGCACGCACCTGCTAAATCTGTCGGCTGTCCCATGCGATTAAGCGGGCTTAGCTCGGCTGTTTTGTCGCGCACTTCTTCATAATTCGTAAAAGCTCTTAGCGCGTCTGTTTCGATTGGTCCGCCACTTACGACATTTACGCGGATATTTTTTTCGCCAAGCTCGGTTGCAGCGTATCTTGCCATAGCCTCAACTGCCGCTTTTGCAGTGCCGTGTCCTGAGTAATGCTCGATATAGACTAAATTTCCAGTCGAACTTAGGCTGATTATACTGCCACCACCTACCTTTTCCATGCGTTTGGCTGCTTCTTGCGAGCCAACAACAAAGGCATTTACGGTCGCGGTAAAGATATTGTTAATTCCGCGTGGTTTTAGCTTCATAAATTTAGTGTATCCACCAGCCACCGCGCGACCCGAAATAATGGCGTTTGAGATGAAAAAATCCACTCTATCAAAATCCGCATCGATCTTTTCAAACAGCTCTTTGTAGGTCTCTGGCTCTAAGATATTTAGCGCGTACGCCCTTGCTTTAATGCCAAATTCCTTCTCTAACTCGGCTGCTTGGGTTTTGGCTAACTCTTCGTTTGAGTTGTAGGTAAAGGCGACATTTGCGCCAACTTTGGCGAATTCCAAAACAATCGCGCGACCGATTCCGCGCGTTCCACCGCTGATTACTAGGGTTTTTCCTTTAAATTCGTTGATAGTTTCTATCATTAAAATCCTTTGATATTGTATTGTTTCATAACAGCTTCAATTTTAGCTAAATTTTCCTTGCTAGGTTCGCAAAGTGGCAAGCGATACTCCAAAGCTGGCATTAGCCCAGCGATATACATTGCCGCTTTTATCGGGATTGGGTTGCTTTCGCAAAAGAGAATTTTGTTTATAGCATACAAATCATCATTAATCTCTTTTGCCTTGATATAATCGCTATTTAGTCCGAAATTTACGAGCTTTGAAATATAATCAGGCAATAAATTTGCTGTTACGGAGATGACGCCTTTTCCGCCGTTTGATAGGATAGGGTAGTTTATCGCGTCCTCGCCACTAATCACGCTTAGTTTCGGCTCATGCGCTAGCAAATCCACGCATTTATCGATACTGCCACTTGCCTCTTTTACGCCGTAAATGTTGTCGCAATCGTTAAAAAGCTTGATTATGGTTTCTGTGTCGATATTACACCCTGTTCTGCCTGGGACATTGTATAAAAGCACTGGAATTTCGATAGAGTTTGCAATCTCTTTGTAGTGCAGATACAAGCCTTTTTGGGTCGGTTTGTTGTAGTATGGCGCGACAGAGAGTATTCCATCGGCCCCATGCGCTTGCGCAAATTTAGCTAAATCCACAGCCTCGTGCGTGGCGTTTGAGCCGGCACCCGCTAGGACTTTGACGCCTGTGTTTTTGCAGGTATCGACTGCGATTTCTATGCAGACTTTGTGCTCATCGTGGGTCAATGTGGCGCTCTCGCCCGTGGTGCCGACAGGGACTAGGACATTTATGCCGTTATCGATTTGGCGTTTTATGAGTTTGGCGTAGGTTTGCTCGTCAAGTTTGCCATCTTTAAACGGCGTGATTAATGCGGTCATTGAACCGATAATTACATTTTTATTCATCGTTTTCCTTTCGTAAAATCAATGTGGTTGAATTTTTAAATTTGATATATTTTTTCATAGTTTCGTTTAAATTTTGCGCTGAGATATTTTCGATATCGCTTTGGAGTCTAAACAGCGCGTCCAAATCGCCTCTGATGATATATGAGCCATAAATGCTAACCACCTTGCTAGCGCTATCCATGGAGTAAATTAGGCTTGATTTGGCTGAATTTTTGAGTTTTGTGATTTCATCATCGCTGATTTGAGAATTTTTGGCATTTTCTAGGATAGCAAAAATTTCATCTCTTAGCCTCTCGCCGCTAATCCCAGCGTTGCAAACGGCGAAAATTATCATTAAATTTTCATGTTTGCTGGCTAGATTATAGACATCGATTTGGTTGGCTAGTTTTTTTTCATCGACTAAAATTCGTTGCAAAAGCGAGCTTTTCATACCGCCAAGATAGTCGCAAAGAGCGTTTATGCTGGCTGCGTCAGCGTGGTTAAATGGCGGGATTTTAAAGGCGGTTGCCACGATTTGGACATGAGAGTCTTTGTGTATGAGATTAAATCTAGCACCGTCTTGCTCTGGTTCTGGCGCGCAAATATGCGATTTTTCACAGCGATTTTTGATATGCGAAAAGCTTTTTTTGGCTAGCTCAAACGCGCTATTTTCATCGATATCGCCACTGATTAGAAGTGCTGCGTTGTTTGGATTATAAAATTTAGCGTGAAATTCCCTGATATCCTCGATTTTCCAGCCCTCTATATCGCTTCTAAATCCAATCGGCGTCCAGTGATATGGGTGATAAACAAAGGCGCTGTTATATAGCCTAAAAAACAGATACCCAAACGGATCGTTATCTGTGCGCCAAAGCCTCTCTTCTAAAACCACATTTCGCTCTGGCAAAAACTCGCTCTCTTCGAGCTTTAAATTTTCCATGATATCTGCGTATAAATCGAGGCAGGTGGCTAGATTTGAGCGCTCGCATTTGATGAAATAGTGTGTGAAATCAAAGCCTGTGCTTGCGTTATTCACGCCACCAAAACCTTTTACAATGGCGTCAAATTCGCCAGCTTTGCGGTTTTTTGTGGATTTGAAATTTAGGTGTTCGAGCATGTGGGCTATGCCACTTTTGCCCATGACTTCGTCCTTTGAGCCCACATCGTAAAATAGATCGACGCTGATGACATCGCTACCTAAATTTACCGGTATGCGATAGACGGCTAAGCCGTTTTCTAGCGTGATTTTATTGAATTTTGCAAACATAAAAACCTCATTTTTTTAAATTTAAACCGATTGCTTCTGTGATATTTGAAAGGCCGTCTTGGCGCAAGAGTGAAGCTAACTCGGAGTTGATATTATAGGCTATTTTAGGGCCTTTGAAAATAAAACTTGTGAAAATTTGCACTAGGCTTGCACCGTCTTTTATGCGGGTGTAGGCCTCGACGCCACTATCGATACCACCGCAGCTAATCAGCACTGCTTTGCCAAATAGCTCGCTAGATACTGCGCGGAAAAGTTCGCGCGATTTTTGCGTGATTAACCTGCCGCTAATTCCGCCAAAATCCCTTGCTTTGGGCGTTAGCGAGTAATCAATGCTAGTATTATTTACTAGCAAGGCATCTGCCCCAGCTTTCACGGCGCACGAGCATAGCGACACGGCCTTTTGCGCGCTCATATCGGGGGCGATTTTTAAAATTATTGGTTTTTTGGTAATGCCTCTCATCATAGATAAAATTTCTTTTATGAAACTCTCATCTTGCAAAGCGCGCAAATTTGGCGTATTTGGCGAGCTAATGTTGATTTCAAAAATATCGCAAAGCCCCTCAAATTTGCGAGTTAAAATTTCATAATCGCTTAGAGCGTTTTCGTTTGGCGTGATTTTGTTTTTGCCAATGTTTGCGACAAGCGGAAATTTGGCTGGATAAATTTTGCGTACGCGCTCTGCGATAGCCTCGGCGCCCTCGTTGTTAAAGCCCATTGCGTTTTGGATACTTTCCTCTTCGACTAGGCGGAAAAGGCGCGGTTTGGCGTTGCCGGGTTGGGGTTTTGGCGTAAATGTCCCAAACTCAGCGTGTCCGAATCCAAGGGCGTAAAGTGGGGCTAGCATGGTTGCGTTTTTGTCAAATCCGCCGGCGATTCCAAGCGGATTTTCGAAATTTAACCCCCAGATTTTTTGATTTAGAATTTCATCTTTAAAGGTTGTATTTTTGGCTAAAATTTCCAGTCCAAACGGAACTGCGCTTAGTGTGCGAAGCCCCAATTCTGCGATATGGTGTGCAGTTTCTGGCTGAAATTTAAAAAATATTTTTTTTAGCGTGTTGTAATCCATAAAATTCCTTTTCAAAACTCATCATTTTAGCGAAATTTGAATTAATAATTCTTTATATTTTTAGCCAAATTTGTGTAGTTTTGATTGTTTTTGTTTTTTAAAATTTCGGGTCAGTAATTTTGCAAATTTAGCGGTGGGAATTTTAAATTCGTAGATTGCTTCGATTTACTTCGTAAATCTCGCAATGACAGATTAGGTAAAATTTACGCCAGGTTTGTCATTGCGAGCGAAGCGAAGCAATCTAGGGAAATTTAAATTCAAAATTCTACTTAAATTTAGCATTGAATTATTTTTTAAATTTTAAGCAAAATTTTGCTTTTTTCGTAAGGGGGAAGGGGGCTTGAATTGCGAGGTCGCGCCCCTTCCCCCTTACAAACCCCCAACCCCCGACGACGCTTTACAAGGTGGCTAAATTTTAAAAAGCGTTGCTTTTTAAAATTTAGCTGGTTTTATTTTACGGAAATGCTTTGCATTTCTTTGCAATTGTAGAGTAAAATTTTAGTTTTTATTACAAAACGCAAAAACGAGCGTGCCTAGCGGGATTACGCTTACGCCAAGCATTAGTGCAAGCGGGTTTAAAAGTCCAAATTTAGCCAAAAGCCAAATTCCAAAAATTAGCGCAGCGTAAGATAAAATTTTAAATGGCGAAAAAAATGCGGTGGCAAAATTTGATTTGATTGCGCTTTTTTTGGGCTCGGTTAAATTTTCATCATCAAATTCATCATTAGTGATTTTGTCGTATTTGCCAGAGCGAATTTCATCTTCGAGGCGCAGTGCGTAGGCTCTGTGCGAAAAAAACACAACCGCAAGCGAGCAGAAAAATCCGAGTTGCGAACTAGCGAAAAATGGGGCAAATTTCGCCCCAAAAGCGCAAAGCAAACCCCCAAGCGCAAGGACTAGAAAATCAAAAATCAAGTAGATTTTTAAAATTTCTTTTTTCACTCTTTTTCGTCCCAATCATCATCGTCGAAATTCTCTTTTGCGGCCTTGTATTTGGGATCGTCTTCGAGCTCTTTGAGGCTTTCGTTTAGCCCCTTAAACGCCTTATAGACATTTAAAAACGCCGCAGCTATACCAAAGCACACGCAAACCCAAAATACGATTAACGAGCCGGTTAGGGATTTGAGCCATAGCCCAAGTCCCACGCCAATGGCGATTGCGACGACTATCGAAATCCCAAGGCTCACATCGTATGCGACTGGGACGACCTTGTGCAGGTTTTTTGTGTATTTCATAACCTCGCCTTAAATTTCAAAATTTACAAATTTGCCATTGCTTCATCTGCCATTTTTATGGCAAAATCGATATCTTTTTTGCTCATTGCCTCGCAAATAAAGCCAGTTTCGAACTGACTTGGCGCCAAAAATACGCCCCGTTTTATCATTTCGCGGTGAAATTTCGCAAAACGCTTAGTGTCGGATTTGAGCGCGTCGTCGTAGTTATTTACCTCGTTTTCGGCGAAAAAATACCCAAACATACTTCCAACGCAGGCTGTTTGAAGCGCGATACCGTGCTTTTTGGCGGCTTTGCTAAGGCCGTTTATGAAGCGTTTGGCGAGTGAATTTAAATCTTTGTATAAATTTTTCTTAGCATAAATTTTGCTCAAACTCGCAATTCCAGCCGCCATTGCCACTGGGTTTCCGCTTAGCGTGCCTGCTTGATAAACACCGCCAAGAGGGCTGATTAGATCCATGATTTCAGATTTTCCAGCAAAGGCTGCCACGCTCATACCGCCACCGATTACCTTGCCAAAGGTTACGATATCGCCCTCTATGCCATACACATCGTAGCTTCCGCGCGCACTAGCGCGAAATCCGCTCATTACCTCGTCCATGATTAGCACGATTTTTTTCTCGTCGCAAATTTTGCGAAGTTCGCTTAAAAATTCGGCTTTTGCAGGCACTAAGCCCATATTTCCAGCGATTGGTTCGATGATTATGGTGCCGATATCATTGGCTTTGACAATCGCTTTGACGCTTTGGATATCATTATAAACAGCGACAAATGTATTTTTGGCGATATCTTCTGGCACGCCAGCACTGCTTGAATATCCAAATGTAGTAGCCCCTGAACCTGCCTTGACCAAAAGCGAGTCGCTGTGTCCGTGGTAGCAACCAGCAAATTTTATTATGCCGTCTTTTCCGCTGTAAGCGCGCGCTAGGCGGATTGCGCTCATTGTGGCCTCTGTGCCACTGCTAGTGAAGCGAATTTTATCCAAAAATGGAAATTTATCTAAAACAAGCTTAGCAAGTTTCGTTTCTAGCGGGCTTGGTGCGCCAAAACTTAGTCCAAATTTCGCTGCATCGCAAACTGCTTTTTGGATATCTTTATCGGCATGTCCGAAAATCAGCGGACCCCAACTTTGCACGAAATCAAGGTATTTTCTGTCCTCGACATCGTAGATATATGCGCCTTTGCCCTTTTTTACCATAAATGGCTCGCCACCTACGCTTCCAAATGCGCGAACAGGCGAATCAACGCCACCTGGGATAAATTTCATAGCCTTTGCAAATTCAGTTTTGTTTGTCATTTTCGTCCTTTTTTTGGGTTTGATTTTTGGCTTTTAAATATTTGTAAATAATGATAATTTCATCTTTTGTAAGAAAATAGCTTGGCATAATGTCCTTGCTAGCGCCGATTCCGTCGGCTAATTCTTGCAGTGAAAGGGTGTTGATTTTGGGTGCGAAAAGGGATTTTTCGTAGTAGGTTTCATTTGAGCGGTTAAATTCCTCATATTTTGCGATGAGCTGTCCCTCGCCACGCTCGCCGTGGCACTTATCACAGCCGATTCCACGGGGGTTTTGATAGAGCATGGCTCCGTATTCTTCATCTGTGATGAAGCTCTCTGCATACAAACAAACACCGAAAAATGCTAGTAAAAATATTAAATTTCGCATAAACTCACTTTTTAAAAAATTTTGCAATCATATATCAAATCGCCTTAAAATTTAGAGTAAAATTTCACTCATATTATCAAAATAAAAGATATTTGTCTTATTTTCTCTGCGGTATTTAAAGGCTAAACCATGCGATTTGGCGATATTATCGACGATGTATAGCCCAAGACCGAAGCTTTGTTTGGCGTTTGAGCCTTTGGAAAATGCCTCTTTGTAATGCTCAAAATCCTGCTCTAACTCTGGCGAATTGCTGATGAAATCAAAGGTCGCTCCGACATTTATGATGACATGGCGGTCGGTGGAGTATTTGATTGCGTTGTCGATTAGATTTTTCACAGCGATTGAAAACAGCTTCAAATCCACATTAAATTTCAAATCCTCTGACGCATTTATGGTTACTAAATTTTCGCCTATCATTGCGATTTTTAGGGCTTCGTTTATGATTTCTTTGGCTGAGTAAATTCCGCGCTCTCCAAGCGGAATTCCAGAAGTTGCCCTCTCGACTGCGGCAAATTCGTTAATCAAATCTTCTAGCCTTTCAAACACCGATAACAAGCGCTCTTGGTATTTGTTTTTTTCGATCATTTCGATGGTTATGCGACCTTTGGTAATGGGCGTTTTTAGCTCGTGCATGATGTTTCGCAAAAATAGGTGGCGCGATTCGTTTAGTTTGTTGATCTGCGTAACTGCACCGTAAAACGCGCGCGAAACCTCGGAGATTTCGTCTGCGCCTGTGGCGACATTTGCGATATTTAAATCGCCTGTGGCAAATTTATCGATTTGGCGTTTTAGCTTGCGAAGTGGTTTGATTTTGCGTATAATAAAAATGTATGCGAGCAAAATAATCGCCAAAATTCCGCCATAAATCGCCCTAAAAATATCGTAGCGATATGGTTGATATTCTTTGTCGTTTAAAATCCTAACCTCGTTTGCGTGGGTGATTTTGAGGTAGTGCTTGCGATTATACATTATAATATCAGCCGAGCCGATGTCAGCTGAAATACTGTCCAAAATTTCGCCATTTTCGGTTAATTGCTTTATAAAATTTTCGTCGTTAATGCTAGCAAATTCGAAATTTGCGATTTGTCTTTGGAATTCGTTTTGCGAGATGAGCCTACTCATCTGGTATAGGTGCGAGCGCGCGACTATGGAGTATTTTGTGTTTAGCTCTCTGGTGTAGTTTTGTTTATCATATCCGATAAGCCAAATGAGTGCGAGCGATACGCCAATCGTCGCAAGCGCGAAAATAAATGTAATGGTATAAAAAATCGAAGATCTAAATTTCATATTTAAATTTCAAAATTTATTGCACGAGCTTGTATCCCACGCCCCTGATTGCGTGGATATATTGCGGTGTCTTGGAGGTTTCGCCAAGCTTGACCCTGATACGACCGACGATGACATCTATGCTTTTTGGCGAGGATTCTTCGCTGATTGAGGAGCTGTTGTAAATGAGCTCTTCGCGCGTGATTGCTCCGCCTTCTTTTTTGACTAGATATGAGAGGACATCGTATTCAGCGACTGTCAGCGATAGAGGCTGACCTTTAAAGGTGATAATGTGCGAAAAATCATCAACCACGATGTCTTTGTTGGTTTTTTCGCCACTTTGTTTGATCGAGCCTGTGTTGTAGCGCTCGACATGGCGTTTAATGCGGGCTAGAAGCTCTTGGGGATTGTATGGTTTTGGTAGATAATCATCTGCGCCGAAATCAAAGGCATTGATTTTATCGGTCAAATCGTGGCGCGCACTAGAAATGATAATCGGTAAATTCGAGGTTTTGCGGATTTCTTTGCAGACTTCAAGCCCGTCCATACCAGGAAGCGTTAGGTCTAAAATCACGAGGTTGAAATTTTCTAATTTAAGCTTTGAAAGTCCGATAAATGGGTCATCTGCGACGGTAATGTCGATTTCGTATTGTTCTAAGTATTCGCTTAAAATTTCAGCCAGCTCCAAATCATCTTCTATCATCAAAATTTTCGTCATCTTTTTACCTTAAATTTAAAATTTTGGGCGCATTATATCAAATTTAAGATTATAAAAAATTTTAGCGCCTAAATTTGTGTAAATTTGGGAAAAAATGAAACATTTATTTTTCAAATAGTGTGAAAATAGGCAAAATTTTGCCAAATTTCGTGAAATTTTGCCAAATTTAGCGAAAAATTCGCAAAATTCTATTGAAATTTTTATCAAAGTATTGTAAAATGGACGCTGTTACACTTTATCACAAAGGATACTCTATGAAAAAAGCTGATTTTATCAGTATTGTTGCTGAAAAAGCAGGACAAAGCAAAAAAGATACTACAGCAGTAGTAGATAAAGCTCTTGAAACAATTAAAGAGCTATTAGTTAAAGGCGATGAGATTAGTTTCATTGGCTTTGGTTCTTTTAGCATTGCTGAGCGTGCTGCTCGTGAAGGCAAAGTTCCTGGCACAAACAAAACTTACAAATCACCTGCTACAAAAGTAGTTAAATTTAAAGTTGGCAAACAACTTAAAGAGGCTGTTGCTGCTTCAAAAGCTAAAAAGAAAAAATAATTTTTCTTACTCTTTAAGCCCCAAAATTTTGGGGCTTAATTTTATTTTAATCAAATTTTTGTATAATCTCGATTTTTAATTCAAGCCCAGGTGGTGAAATTGGTAGACGCACCAGACTCAAAATCTGGCGGAGGCAACTCCGTGCCGGTTCGATTCCGGCTCTGGGCACCACTAAAATCCTTTAAAATTTTGACTTTTTCCCCTAAATTTCAACTTGATATAACATTTTTTATACTATCATACGCAATATTATTTTTACAAAAAGGTGTTTTAGTATGATACACAAAATTCTCATAGCAAATCGCGGTGAAATCGCGGTTAGGGTTATTAGAGCATGTAGAGATTTGCACATAAAAAGTATAGCGATTTACACCGAGCCTGACAAAGACTGCTTGCATGTTAAAATTGCTGATGAGGCTTATGAGGTCGGCACAGAGCCACTTACTGGGTATTTGGACGCCAAAAAAATCGTAGAAATAGCCAAAGCAAGCGGTGCGGACGCTATCCACCCTGGATATGGATTTTTGAGTGAGAATTATGATTTTGCAAAAGAGGTCGAGGACGCTGGGATTATTTTTATCGGTCCAAAACCAGAAGTTATCCGCAAAATGGGTAATAAAAACATTGCTCGCTATTTAATGCGCAAAAATGGTATTCCTATCGTGCCAGGCACCGAAAAATTAAACAACGAATCAATGGAGACTATCAAAGAATACGCCCGCAAAATCGGCTACCCGGTGATTTTGAAATCAAGCGGCGGTGGCGGAGGGCGTGGAATCCGCGAAGTTTGGAGCGAAGAGGATATGGAAGCAGCCTTTGAATCCTGCACCAGAGAGGCGAAGGCGTATTTTAATAACGATGAAGTTTTTATGGAAAAACTCGTCGTCAATCCGCGCCATATCGAGTTTCAAATCATCGGCGATAATTACGGCAACATTATCCACCTTTGCGAGCGCGATTGCTCAATCCAACGCCGTCATCAAAAAATCATCGAAATTGCCCCGTGCCCGTCGATTAGCGAGCATTTGCGCAAGACCATGGGTATTACCGCAGTAGCCGCAGCTAAGGCTGTGAATTACTCAAATGTCGGCACTGTGGAGTTTTTGCTCGATGATTACAACAATTTCTATTTTATGGAGATGAATACCAGAATCCAAGTCGAGCACGGAATCACCGAGGAAATCACTGGCGTGGATATCGTCGTGCGTCAGATCCGTATCGCAAATGGCGAAATTTTAGAGCTCGAACAAAGCGATATCAAACCGCGCGGTTACGCGATTGAGGCGAGAATTACAGCCGAAAATGTATGGAAAAATTTCACCCCAGCACCTGGCAAAGTCGAGGATTATTACCCAGCTTTGGGACCTAGCGTGCGCGTGGATAGCCATATTTACAAAGGCTATAAAATTCCACCATTTTACGACTCACTTTTAGCTAAACTCATTATCAAAACGACAGATTATGACTTGGCGGTAAATAAGCTAGAAAGGGCATTGAAGGAGTTCCGCATAGAGGGTGTGCGCACGATAATCCCATTTTTGCTCTCGATTAGCAAATCGCGTGAGTTTAGACTGGGATTTTTCGATACAAGCTATGTCGAGAAAAATTTGGAGAAAATTTTGGCAAACACCAAGGACGATTTTGATACGAAAAAAACCGAAGTCGTCGCTGCAATCGCTTCTGCTATGCGAGAAGCCGAAATTTAGGGAGCGAAAATGGATTTTTTAGAATCGCTAAATAGCATAAAAAAAGATATGATTAAAGAGGAAAAGGCGAAAAATCCACCCAAACCTAAGCCAAAACCAAACCCAAATCGCGATGAATTTAAAGATATTTTCAAAGATGAGGATTTAGGCGATGAGAGCGTGAGTGCGCGTGAAAATCGGCTAAAAGACGAGTTTTTGAAATATATCGAAAACGCAAATATTAGAAAAATTTAATGCTTGAAATTCCATTTTGCACGCTCGATTTTCCCTGCCCGTATTTGCAGGGAAAATCAGCTAGAAATGAATACATTTTTGTCAAAAACGCCTCGTATTCTTATAATTCAAATTTAGTCACTCACGGATACAGACGCTTTGGGAATTACTTCCAAAAGCCCATTTGTGCGGGTTGCGATGAGTGTAAAAGCCTGAGAGTAGATGCGAGAAATTTCAAATTTTCCAAATCGCACCGCAGAGTTTATAAAAAAAACGAAAAAACCACGCTTGGCTTTTCAGCACCGATTTTAGACGGCGAGCATTTGGAGCTTTTCGAAATTTATCACAACTATATGAGCGAAAAAAAGGGCTGGCCGCGCCAAAATATCACGCCTGAGAAATACTATGAAATTTATGTGGAGGGATATGGAAATTTCGGCAAGGAAATTTCGTATTACGATGAGTTTGACAGGCTGATTTGCGTCGATTTAATCGACATTGTCGAAGATGGGATAAGCTCGATTTATTGCTATTACGACCCATACAGAAGCGATCTTAGCCTTGGGAAATTTTCGCTTTTAAAGCAGATTGAAATCGCGAAAAAATTTAATCTGCGCTGGATATATTTGGGTTATGCAGTGCGTGAGTGTCCGAGCCTAAAATACAAATTTGACTACCAGCCATATCAAATTTTATCCAGCTATACAGACCCGCAGGAGCCCAGTTTATGGGAGTAGGGCAGGGCATGTTTTGCTATACTTTATCATTTTTAAAATTTTAAATTGATATGGCTTTTGATAATAATTGTTAAATATTTAGTTTAAATTTATTAAATTTTTGATAATATCTATCTTTTATTTTAATAATGGATATTATCATCGTGTTAAAAACTAGTAATCTAAATTACCAAATACAAAATAAAAAAATTTTAAATAACATAAATTTAGAGTTTGCAAAGGGCGAATTTTACGCTCTCGTTGGACACAATGGCTCTGGCAAATCTACGCTTATCAAGCTTTTAGCCGCACAAATCAAAAATCAAAGTGGCGAAATTTCGCTAAATGGCAAAAAAATCGAAGATTACGCAAAAAAAGAATTTGCCAAAAGTGTTGCTTATTTGCCCCAAATTTTACCAGACGCTTCTCATTTGACGGGCTTGGAGCTAGTTATGGCGGGCAGATATGCGCACGGGGGCAGGTATTTTACGGACAAAGAAAACGACACCAAAATCGCTACCGAGTGCCTACAAATCACAGATACGCTCAAATTCAAAGACCAGATCGTCTCCACGCTAAGTGGTGGCGAGAAATCGCGCATTTTCCTAGCGATGTTACTCGCGCAAGAAAGCGATTTTTTGCTACTTGACGAGCCATTAGCGCCCCTAGATATTGCGCACCAGCTAAGCGTCATGGCGTTAGTTCAAAAAATGGCAAAAGAGCTTGGCAAATGCGTAATCATCGTGATTCACGACATAAATTTAGCCTGTTCGCACTGCGATAAAATCATCGCGCTAAAAGGCGGTGAGCTGATACTAAACTGCCCATCTAGCGAGGCTATGAGTGCAGAAAAAATCAAAGAAATTTACGGCGTAAATGCCCATATAATCGCGCACCCAAAGACAAATTTATTAACGGCGATGTTTTAATGAGAGCGGTTATTTTTTTATTTTTAATTTTCGGCGCAGTATTTGGGGGCGAAAAACCGCGTATAATCACGCTGGATTGGAGCGTGGCGGAGATTTTGGAGTTTTTAGAAGTTCGGCCGATTGCAATGGCTGAAAAGCAGAGTTTTATGCTATGGGGTGGTGGGCTAGGTAATGGCGCAAATACCCTAGACTTGGGGCTTAGAAACCAGCCGAGTTTGGAGATGATAATAGCTTTGAAGCCTGATTTTGTGCTTTTGCCATCGTTTTTTGCGGGGCACGAAAAAACCATTTCAAAATACGCCAAAACCCACATTATCGATGTTTATAAAGACGGGAATTTGGAAGACAACCTAAACGAGGCTGTTTTGGAAGTGGCGAAAATTTTGGATTGCGAAGAGAGGGCGAAAATTTTACTTGCCAAAAACAACGAATTTTTCGAAAAAAAGAAAAAAGAGCTAGAAAATTTCACCACGCCTGTTTTAGTCGTGCAGTTTATCGACGCGGCTCACATTAGGATTTATGGCGCAAATAGCCTGTATGGCGTGGTTTTATCAAAGCTTGGAGTGCAAAATTTGGCTCCAAGTAATTTATCATATAATCTCTGGGGTATCGCGAGTGCCCATGTAAGCGCACTTTATGAAGTGGGGCAGGGCGCAAAGCTCGTAATAATCGAGCCAAACAGGGTTGATATAAACTCGCAAATCGCCTCAAATGGGATTTATAAAAATTTGCAAATTTTGCAAAACCGCGCGCAAATAGAGCCTGTGTGGAGTGCTGGTGCGTGGCTAAGTATGCAAAAATTTGCAAATTTGCTGAGTGAAATTTTGAAAAATGAGGCGAATTTAGCCAATTTCAAAATTTCGCAAAATTTAGAAATTTCGCCAAATTTGGCAAATTTATCAAATTCGCCAAATTCTAAAATTTCGCAAAAGAGCGCAAATGAATAAAACTCTGCCAATCTTAACGCTCATTTTTGCGATACTCTGCGCCATTTCACTTCTTGGCGCACACACGAATTTAGGCGAAATTCGCACCCTTGTGGTACTAAATTCCACCCTGCCACGCATTTTGACGGCTCTTCTTTGCGGTGCGTTGCTTTCGCTTTCATCGCTTTTGCTCTGCGCTATTACGCACAATCCATTAGCGAGTGATAGCACCAGTGGCGTAAGCGCGTCAAGCGCCTTTGGGGTGCTGTTTTTGGGGCTGTTCGCGCCTGCTCTTGGCACCACGCTAAGTGCGTTTGTGGGTGCGCTCATCGGACTTGGGCTTTTGTTTGCGCTCACAAATACGCGCGAGTTTAGCGCATTTAGCGCGACGCTGTGCGGTCTAATCATAGGGCTAGTCTTTGGCGCACTAAGCGCGCTACTTTTGATTTTTTTCAAAGATGAAAGCTATTTTATCACGGTTTGGCTAAGTGGCGATTTAGCCCAAAACGGCTACGCAAACCTGCGCACAATGGTGATTTTATCGCTTCCAGCCCTGCTTGTAACACTAGCTTTTGCGCGTTCGTTTTGGCTCTTTGGGCTTGGCGATAGCACGGCAAAATCGCTTGGGCTAAATGTCGTTTTGGTGCGAATTATAGGCTTTGTGCTGGGTGCGTATTTTACAGCTGTGGCGGTGGCGCATTGCGGGATTATCGCATTTGTGGGGCTTGGAGCGAGTTATCTCACAAATCAGCTGAAATTTAGCTCGTTTGTCAAAAAAGCGATTTTTTGCGCCATTTTGGGGGCTTTGATTTTAGGCATTTGCGATAGCGGACTTATAATCTTGCAAAATTTAACCCAAATTTCGCTTCCTGCGGGTGCGATTTGCGCATTTTTGGGTGCGCCGATGTTTTTGTGGCTCATACACTGCGCCACAAAGGACGCAAACGCAGGAAACGGCGCCAAAAACGAAATTCGCGAAAAGGCGAAGTATTTAAATTTGCCACTTCTTGGCGGAATTTTGGCTGTTTTCGTGGCGTTTTGCCTATTTTATGGCGAATTTTCGCGCGAAATTTTCGCTTTGCGCATAAACCGCGTTTTTACAGCCTTGCTTTGTGGCGGAATTTTGGCTGTTTGTGGCTATATTTTACAGAGCCTAACCCGCAACGACATGGCCTCGCCCGAGCTTCTTGGCATTAGTTCTGGCGTGAGTCTTGGCGTGCTTGCTTCGATGTTTTTCGCACCTGCGCTTGGCTTTGTTTTTGGCGTATTTGGGGCGTTGGTGGTTTTTGGCTTTATTTTGGCGATAAATGCGAGAAGTGGCATGAGTCCAATGCGCGTGATTTTAAGCGCGATTGCGGTGAGTGCCTTTGTGAGCGCGGTGGAGAAAATTTTGCTTTTTAGCGGGGATAGCAGGATTTATGATTTTATCTCATACAGCGCTGGAAGCACCTACGGTGCGAGTTTTTCGCAGGTTTTGCTTTTGGCGATGCTTTGCGCGATTAGCTTTGGCGTGGTGATGAGATTTCAAAGAGAAATTACGATTTTAAGCCTAGGCGATGTGTGCGCTAGTAGCGTGGGTGTGGATATTTTCAAATTTAAAACTATTTTGTTCGTATTTTGCGCCGTTTTGTCGGCTTTTAGCGCACTTTGCGTGGGACCGGTGAGTTTTGTGGGGCTTATCGCGCCACATTTGGCGAAATTTTTGGGTTTTCGCAAAACGGGCGCTGGGCTCATGGCAAGTGCGCTAATCGGGGCTATGATAATGAGCGTGGCGGATTTTTTGGGTAGGAATTTGATTTTTCCTTATGAAATACCTTGTGGCGTGGTCGCTACGATAATCGGAAGCCTTTATTTTTTATGGATTGCAAGAAAAATTTAATAAATTTTAATCAAAGGAGCATTTATGCGAAAAATTTTTGGTAGCGCGTTTGCGCTTAGTTTGTGTGCGGCGGCTGTTTTGGCGCAGGAAGTCTCTGAGACGGCAAACGAGGCGCAGGTTTTAGACGAAATCGCCGTGGTAGGCTCGATAAGCAAGGGTAGTGGCAAGGTCGATTTCATGAGTGCTGGAAGCTCGTCCGTAATCGAGAGCAAAAAAGCGATCGAAGAGCGTGGAGCGACACAGCTAGACGAGGCCGTCAAATACGAGGCTGGTTTCGTCGGACAGCCTTATGGCGCAGATCTTGATACGAGCGACTGGCTTAGACTTCGTGGGTTTGAAGCGAGTGTGAGCGTAGATGGCGCTAGTGCGTATAAAGGCGGATATTTTGGTATCAGCCCTGATTTATACGGATATGAGAGTATCGAGGTGGTAAAGGGCGCAAACTCGCTACTTTATGGCTCATCATACGCTGGTGGCGTGATAAATCTCGTCTCTAAGCGCCCAACTCTCACCCCGCAAGGCGAAATCGGCGCGAAATTTGGCTCAAACCACCTGCGCGGGGTGTTTTTCGATGTCAGCGATGAATTTAGCGAAAATGTGAAATTTCGCATTGTAAGCGATTATGAGAAAAAGCGTGGCGACATAAATTACACATGGAACGAGCATTTTTTCATCGCGCCATCGATTTTGTTTTTGCTAGGCGATGATACACAGCTCACACTTCTATCTAGCTTCACGCATGACACAGGCACTGGAAGCAACGGGTTTTTCCCTTATGTAGGCACGATGATACCTGGCGCGCAGGGTAAAATTTCGCCAAGTGCGAATTTGGGCGCATTAAACGATAGTCTATCGCGCGATCAAATTTCGGTTGGATACGAGTTAGCGCATAGCTTTAACGATAAGCTAAAATTCGAATCAAGCTATAAATTTAACCGCGAAAACAAAGACCAAATCGGCGCAAGTGTCGAGTATAATATGATAAACGATACCGATATCGCGCAGGATTTGCTCTTTGTCGATGCGAGTGTGAATTCGCATATATTCGATAACCGCATAAGCTACGAAGACGAGTGGGGAAGTGTGAAAAACCGCCTAACTTTGGGCGTGGATTACAGAGATATTCGCGCTAGGGGGCAGTATTTTTACAACTACTTCGTAGGCACTATAAATGTCTATAACCCAGTGCGCACCCGCCTAACGGCAAATCCGGCGCTGTCGTTTTCAAACCCGAATTATGACTTGGATCAAAGTCAGCTTGGGTTTTATTTAAACGATAAAATTGAGCTTTATGAGAAGCTAAATTTGACCCTTGGAGTGCGCCATGACAAGGCCAAAGCCACGCTAAATGGTGATAAAAGCTACGACACGGACGAGACCACATATCAGGCTGGGATTTTATACGCGTTTGATAGCGGATTTATGCCGTATTTCAACTACTCTGAGTCTTTTATGCCACAATCCGGCCGCACGAGTTCGGGCGAGTTTTACAAGCCAACCACGGCTAGACAATACGAAGCGGGTGTGAAATATCTGCCAAGCTTCATAGACGGCGAATTTAGCCTAGCGTATTTTGACATAGAGCAGAGAAATGTCCCATACACCGATGGTTCGAGCTTTTCAAGTCAGGCTGGAAAACAGGTAGCCAAAGGCGTGGAGCTTGGCGCAAATGTGAATTTAAGCGAAAATTTAAACCTAATCGCCGCTTACACGCACTACAACGAAGCCAAAATCAATGTCGATGGCTTTGACTACATGACGCCAACGCCACTAATCCCAAAAGATATGCTCTCTGGCTTTTTGGTATATTCGTTAGATTTTGGCTCTGGACACGCTATGAAAGTTGGAGCCGGTGTGCGATATGTGGGTAGAAGTAAGAGTGAGAGTAGCGCATGGACATCGCCTCGCCACGACGCTGTGAGTGTGCCGTCACACACGCTAATTGACGCTATGGCGGAGTATTCGTATAAGGACTTTTCTGTGCGCTTAAATGCCACAAATATCGCTGATAAGGAGTATGTCGCAGGGTGCAACTACTGGTGCTATTACGGCGAGGGCGCGAAGGTAACACTAACCGCGAAGTATAGTTGGTAAAATTTTGCGTGGAATTTTTAGTAAAATTTTGCGGAAATTTGCTGGAAATTTAGTGGAATTTGGCGTGGCGTTTTGTGCGGCGTGGTTTTGCTTGGCGTGGTTTTGCTTGGCGTGGTTTTGCTTGGCGTGGTTTTGCTTGGCGTGGTTTTGCTTGGCGTGGTTTTGCTTGGCGTGGTTTTGCGTGGCGTGGTTTTGCTTGGCGTGGTTTTGCTTGGCGTGGTTTTGCTTGGCGTGGTTTTGCTTGGCGTGGTTTTGCTTGGCGTGGTTTTGCTTGGCGTGGT
>NZ_JAOVTR010000004.1:0-113411 GCF_027737365.1 Campylobacter sp. JMF_01 NE2
GAATCAGAGTTTGCATACAATCCTTGAATATTAAAGCTTAAAGGATAGATGAGTTGATTGCTACCTTCAGCGTTATCTATGATTTGTTTTAATTTAAACGCATCACTTCCCTTTGCAGGCGCACTTTTAATATCAGCCATAGGCTCATTTCCAAGCAAATCGTAAATATTAAAATCATCGCTACTACCACCAATAGTATTACGCACACCTGCATTTGAAGTTTTTTCTATATCTTCTTGTTTGATTTGATTTATCTTTATAAAATCATAAAAAAGCTTCCTATTCTCAAAAGAAAAATCTGTAATAATGCAGTTATTTTGTTTATCGGTTGTCAAAAATGGGCAAACCTTAGAAAAACTATTCTTCGCCCTATCTTCCTCTTTCCAAGTTTCACCAAAATTTAAAACAGCAGGTTCGCCTAAAAATTCGTTATCTGATTTTTGATTTTGTTGCATTACAACTGGCGTTATGTCAGCATACAATGTAGCACAACTCAAAAATAAAAATGCTAAAATTTTATTCTTCATTTAACTTCCTTTTTGCTCTAATATCCAAAGCCCTTATGCGAATATTTTCTTCATCAATTAATCTTTGAAGCGTGAAATTTATCTTTTTATGTTCTAAGAGTTCTTGCACTTTTAAATTTTTAAGCGCAACATAACTCCGTAATTTGTCAGCATTTAATTGATTTATAGTGTCTAATTGCTGTTTTGCAAATTCGACTTTTGAATTTATCTTTTGCAAGCTTGGCATTACAGCGTTCATAAACAATTCATTAGCACCTAAATCGCTAGCCGAATCCACGCAAGGACCATAGCATTTTGCAAAACATACATTTGCCAAAAACAGACAAAAACACAAAATCAAGCGCATAACTATTTCCTAACAGGAATTGTCAGTTCTAATGCTGAAAATCTAACGCCAAGAGGATTTAATACAGTGTTGTATTTAACACCGATTTGACCTTGTGATTTAATTACAAAATATCCTTGACCCTCTTCATAAGTTCTAGTAATCGAATTCCAAAAAAACGCTTTGACTGAAACTTGAATAGTAATTTTAAAGGTTTGAGATTTAGTATCCCAAGAGTAATCAGAGATAGTTGAATCTATAATATCAATTCCATCAGGGATTTTACGCTCTTGTGATAGTTGTGCTACATTTGAAAGTAGATATTCCCAGCCATCAGTTGTAACTCTGAAAGGCTCTTTTTCGTTTTGTCTAGGAGCATAAATTAAGAAGTTCTCTTGCAACTCTTTCAAAGGCTCGTATGTCAAAAGAGCTTCGATATTATCTATTTTTTTAGAGAAATTTTTTGTAAGTTCGTTATTCGAAAAAATCAAGTGGTTGATTAAAATGTTTTTGATTGCTAGATTATAAAAACTTTGTGTAGAAGCATCTAAATAGCTTTTTTCTGCATTTAAAACTAAGCCATTATTTGCTAAAACAACAACACCATTAATTTCTTTTTCAATCAAACTTTTCATCTCGGCATAAGTCTTTTGAAACTCTTTGTTTGTTGTTTCAATATCGCTTTTAAGACCACTAATAACTTTTATAGTGCCAACACATAAAATCAAAAAGCATATCCATACCAAGTATGAGTTAAATTTCAAAAAATCTTTTACTTTTTCTAGGGTTTTGACATTATCTACTATCATATTAATTGCCTTTTCTCAAATTTCTTACAGGATAGAGATTATCCGAAGTAAGTTTGTTCTTTGCGCTTGTGTTAGCGTATTCATATCTTGTTGAAATCGTAAATCTTTGGTTGCCATAATCGATATTACCATTTACGCTATCTCTGATAATGTAATAAGTAATTCCGTTTAAAATTACGACATCGTGGTCGCCATCTTTGCGCAATGCTCTCAATGGTTTTTCGCCGTTTAAAGCTAAATAATGTTTTAGCACGCCCACATAATCGATTTTAGTATCATTGTTCCAAGAGTAATGATAAGAAATTTTAAGTGGTCCTTCTTTTTCATCATAGCTTTTTACAAGCAAATTCATTGAATAGTTTTTATTCTCTGATTGATATGTGATAAAGATATTTCCGTGTCCGAAACTAACAGCAGGTTGAATTAAAAGCACATTTTGTTGAAACTGCATTTGTTTCATATCAATACTTGATTGCATTGATAGAATTTTAATCTGAGCAGGAAAAGTTAATGTTGATATGAATTGGGGGTGCAAAGAGATGATATCAACATCTTTCAAAATTCTTTGCTCAGGCGCAATCAAATACTCTATTTCAGTATTTTTAACTAAATTTTCGTATTTTTGTTTGTTTTTACGCACCTCTTTAACAGCGTTAGGGTCGATAGTAAGTTGAAATTCTTTTTGCTTAATTTCAGGCGTTTTGTTTTTCAACTTATTATCAATCGGATAAGTTAAATTTGGTGGATTAATTGTTACGGTTTGTCCTGTTTGTGGATTGGTTGATTGCATAACACCATTGCCAGCTTGCCCTAGCATTTCAGGACCTCCAACGATTTCAGCATACATAAAATTAACTACTAATAAAAACAATAAAGACTTTTTCATTTTACTTTCTCTCATCAAAAATTACTAAAAATTTACCACTTGCAATTTGCGCCCAAACGGTATTTGATTTAAGCATTAACGATTTCCTTTGAAGGTTGTAATGCACATAGGAAATCAAGAAATAACTTATTGCATAAATAGCTATATGGCTATAAATATACTCTATGCGCCCAAAGAACACATACAAACTAACCATACACGCAATGCTAGTTAGCCCTATCACGAATTCAGATAGTGTAAATTTGCTCTTATAAACGAGAAACATAGCCAAACTCATACCGATTATCCACAAGAAAAGCGAATATATATCTGTCGCTCTTGTCAAATACGCATACAGAATATACAACCAAGACACGACAGCAAAAAACAACTCAAAAGCTTTAAAAAAAATATGGTGTTTTTTGCTTGGTTGAAATCTTGAAATATTAAATTTTACTTCGTTTGATTCTTCATTATTATTTTCATTTTTTTCTGAATTCAAAATCGTTATAGTATCGCCATCTAAGGCAATCTCTTTTTCTTCTATTTTAAAATACGGAATAAACTTAAACGGATTATACGCTGCTTTTTTCATACACTTCTTTCTAGACTTTTACAAATATATGTTATTGTTGAATTTCCGAACTCATTGTCTAATTCAAACTCTTGAAATTTTGCATTATTCAAAGCTTCAAGAGATAGAACTTTTCTAAGTGATGAGCCAGTTTTGTTCATAAAAATACGATTGAAATATAGATATTTTAGATATTCGCTAATATCAAATGCTTCGGCTGTTACAACATAATTATCAGCAAAGAACGGCGTTCGTGTAAAAGATTTAATGCCGTGTCTTATTAGATTGTTTTCCACAGCCTGCGCCATTGCCTGACCTTGCAAATCGTAGTCAAATCCGATAAAGATAATGCAATCATCGGACTTGGCTAGATTTAAAATTTCGATAAAAGTTGAGTTATCATCAAAATTATTTGAAATATAATACTCGCCGTTTTTATATGCTACATTGATTACAAAATTCATAGCAAAACTATAAACTTCTGCTTGTGGCAAATGCGCATTGTATGTGCTTTCGGAAAGCAAAATCAGCTTCATTGCTCAACTTTTTTGCAATTATTGTCAAAATTATTTTTTGAAATATAGATTGTCGCAAAACCACTATTAGATAGCTTTACATAGTTTTCTAAAATTTCATAAAACAATTCAACATCTTTGTTAATGTAAGTTTGTGGCAATTTTGTTATTTGATTGTTTTCATCAACTGCTGTTCTGATTCCATAAGGCAGTTTAAAATCGCACACAACCTTTTTGACCTCTTGCTTACGAATCTCTTTTACTATTGTTTCCTCAGGTTTCCAAAAGAACTCATCATCTAAAATGCCCTCTTTTGGTAACTCTAAAACACCATTAATGGTTTTATTATCATCTGTTGTAAATTTAACATCTACACCATTTGACAAAGCCACATCAGTAAAAGTTGCATCGCAATGAATAAACTCTTTTGGTAACTCAGAATACTCAACGCCATCAATTACAAAAACATTTGTCTTTGGGTTAAAAAAGGTTTTATCCCTCATTTTTTCAACAATATCACACTCAGGTGGCAATGCCTCTATTTTTGAAACTTGCTGTGTTGATTTTGTTTGAGATTTTTTTGTAGTTTTTTTCTTAGCAACAGGCTTTTTAGCACTTTGCTTTGCTGTGTTTTGGCACGCAGAGCAATTATTAAAATATCGCTCATAAGTAAATTTGCGTTGATTATTGATAAAAGCCCTTGCGTTAAAGCCCCTGTCTATCAACTCTCTTGTAACTGCTCTTGTTTTTTCAATCTGCGCAAATGGCAAAATTAAAACAACTTTACCAAACTCATCTTTGCCTAAAATATAGTGTCTATAACCTAATCTGCTAAGTTCGCTTGCTACCCTTAAAACATCTGATTTTGATGCAGGATAGACAGCGACAAAATTAGCATTTTTAAGAGGGATTACTCCACTTTTATTTTGTGAAGTAAGCCTCGAAATTGCATCATAAACACTATCTGATATTTGCTTTGATTGAGCCAAATTTTTAAATTGTTTATTTTGCTGATAATGGAAATCGCTTAAATACAACGAATCAAAATTTGGCTCAGCAAATAATGCACAAACGCTAATCGATGAAATACAAATTTTTTTTAACATAACTTACTCTATGCGTGTCATTAGTTTGTTTTTCCTGTCGTAGTCGTATGCGTTCCTTTTCCATCTGCCTGACCTTCACTAACGCCTTTAATAACACTAGTTACAGCCCAATCCCAACTTTCTGTCATACTGTATCCAAGGAAAACCCTTCCAAAAATACCAACAACTACGAACACAACTGCAATACCTGCTATCGCACTAGCAATAGGAACACCGATTTTAACAAGTTGTGGTGCATCGTTGCCTTGGTTTTGCTCTTGCTTTTTCTTAACATAGTTGCTACCCATAAAGTAACCTGCCACACCAAAAGCGAATGCAAGCATTAAAGCTCCCTGCCTAACGATTTTAATGGTAGTTTGCAAAACATCGGACATCATTCTGCTCATACCTTTTATGCTTTCAGAAAATGCAGCACCAGCATCACCACCTGCATTTGCAGGGTCAGGATTAAAAGTAATACCACCGCCATTTGCCAATACAACCATAGGAACAGCCACTGCCAATAAGGTAATAACACCTACTTTACTAATTTTCATTTTAAACTTACTCCTTCGTTTAAATTTTCATCATTATTTTGATTTTGTTTAATCGTATTTTCTTGTTTTAACTCAGTTTTTTGCGACATTTGCATATCCAAAACCTCGCCAATATATTCATCTAGCTTGCTCTTTTGCATAAACTCAGAATACGGTTTAAAAACATTTCCGATTGCTTTTAAAAAAATGTCAGCCAGCTTGTTTCTAAACAAGTGAGGGTCTTCATCTTTTAGTCTTAATAATTGCACGCTATCACTAACCTTATCTTTAATATGAGCAGTAAGATAGTCATACAAATACTCTGTATTCGGTTGTGCATCAAAACCTAATCTATCATTTAACAAATAAGCAAACATTTCTGCTTGTAACTCTTTTACCTCCTTACTATATTCTTTTCTATCTTCATTAAAGTGCATTAATGTGTGTCCGATTTCGTGTGTCAAAACTGATAACTTATCAATATCGCCTTGAACGCCTACGGCTATGGAAATTTGCTTGCCATTAGTTTGTCCTAAAACACCTAAACGCCCAATATCTTCAACAACAACAGGAACATCGTATTTCTTTTCCATCGTAGTAGCCAAATACTCATAAAGCTTACCTGCAACTTTTTCTTGTTCATCATTTCCATAATGCTGAATTGGATATATCACAGGCTTAATTGCGCCTATTTCCCTAGCATTGGTTTGATGTATTGCATCGAATACTGGACAAGGCGAGTAACTTACAACTATTTCTTGTTCAGTTACTAATTGATTTTTTTCATTGTGATACCATTTATCCTCAGGCAGTTGTTCTTTCATAATATTTGGGCGAACGATAATAAGTGCCTTTTCACCTGGTTTTACACGAGCGTGTTCGCCTGCATCATTTTTAAAATTTTGACAAGCTTTATATGAAGCAAGATGTGTTATTGCAAATCCTCTAGCGTGAGCCTGTTCTAATGCTATAGCGACATTTCTAGATGAATATTTATGCAAATGCTTAAATTGCTGAAGATAATCTGCAAAATATTTCATTGCTTCTTTTGACCTATCATCGCCTTTTCGACCTTGAAGCATAGACTCAATTAATCCACCAACTTTTTGTTTAAAAGCGGCTTCAAAAGCTAAAAATTCTTTTGCTCTAGCACTTGCTTTTTTCATAAAACAACTCCGTAAAATATCTCTTTATATGTTATCCTTTTATAACTTAAATAAATATTTAATGCCAAATTTGAATATATACATTAAACAACATTATATTAAAAAATATCTAAATTTTTCATATATTTTTATTAAATTTTATTGACTTTTAAGTTTAAAATAATTATTATATGAACATTAAATTTCAAGGAGTTTTAAAAATGAGAACAAGAAAGACAATTAATACTGCAACGAACGCATTTACAACATACCAAATAGCAAACTTTTTAGGTATTTCTCAATCAACAGTTCGTAAAATAGAAAAACAGGCATTGATGAAATTATCAAGCCCTACCCTAAAAGATAAGTGGCAAAATATCATTGAAACATTAGCAATGATTGATAGAAACAGATGCTACTTATCTGCATAAAAAGAAAAATTAGATAAAATGCTGTTTATTGAAGAAAAAAGGATTTAGATGACAAAAAAAATTTTTAATCAGTTTTATCTGATAACAACGGCATTTTATGCTTTTTTGTTTGTAGTGTGGCTAATCAAAACGCCATATTTTTTAACTGCAACGATACTAATAAGCATTGCTTTTATTGTGGCTAAAATTTTAAACAAAGAAAAGATAAAACTATATCTTGCTTGGCTGGGAATATTTTACATAGGCTATTTTATGTTTGCTCTTAAATACTTCATTTGGTTCTATCCAAGCGAAACACCTTCAAGAGTAATTCAAGGAATGCTACTATTTGTATTTCCGATTGTGTGGTATTTAATCACCTCTTTTTTAGTTTTTCTTGGTATGAGTAAAACAGGAATTCTAAAAACCCAAGATGAGCAAAACGCAATTATTCATAAATTTTGCCCTTGCTACTTGTTGTATAATCCAAGAACACTCCCAAGAAAAATTGCAAATGTCTTAGGTTTTATTCTTTTAATTACAGGCACTGCGTATTTTGTAATTCACTAAAAAGGTAGCCTGATTTACAGGCTTACCTTTCTGTATTCATTAATGAATTTCGTATAATAGTCATTATGACTATCTAGCTTTTGTTTATCCGTGCCTTTATTGTAACACTCAATGACATTGAATTGATTCTTTGAAAACATATTGTAGCAAGACTTCAATACATCAACGCCTATTGCAATGTTATAATATGGATTTAGATAAATCTCTTTTGGTTCAAGTTCGTAAGATACGATAGTATCGTGATTTATTTGCATTAAACCATAATCAATCGTTTCTATACCCCAATCATCTTTGTGTGCTTGAATTACATCGAATAAATCTTTTGCGCTAGTTTCATCTTTTGGAATCAATGAAACAAATTTGCTTTTTAGCACATTAGAGATGATAACATTATCATTGCCACTCAAAGCTTTTACAATAGATTCTGATTTTGTTGAAACTATACCTATTGCAAAGCGTTGATTACGACTTTCTATGTTGATGATTGTTTTAACAATCTTTGGGTCAATACCAAAATCACTTGCTCTTTGGACTACAAATGAATCGATTTCAGCAATTTCAGTGTTAGAAAACGCCCATTCTTTTGCTTCGCTACCATTTACAGAAACATTGTTTTCTGCTTTTTTATTGCGTTTAATAGGTTTTAAATTATTAGTTGCCTCAACTTTACCCTCTAAACTCGCAATCTTTTGGCGCAATTCAAACATTGTTTGTTGCATCTCATCATCTTTACTATCTACTCTTAATTCAAAAATAATAGCCATAAGAACCAAAATTCCCAAAACCAAAAACAAAGGTAAATTTGATAGTTGCGACACAACAACGACTTCGGAATCTTGCTTATCGTTTGATAATGCTAATGCTGTGTCGTTAAAAGGCATAATTCTATCAGTGATTACGCTATTTTTATCTCCGTAAATTTTAAGTTCTCTTTGGAATTGCAAAAAGTTTTTATAGATAGTTTTGTAAGTCCAAGCCTCCAAATTTAACTCTTGTTCGCTTGTAGCACACAAAATAGAGATGATATTTTGCAAGGTAAGATTATCAAAATTTAGACCATCTAATACCTGCATTTCATCTCGCAAGATTTCGCAAATTTCAATATCGACATAATAAAGTTTTAAAATGCCGATATTGTCATTGTCTTTATCTCGCAACAAAGCTAGTCGCAAATCATATTTTTCTAATAAAGCAAAAAAATCTTGTCTATTCATCATCACATTTTTACGCTATTTGATTCTTCTTGTCTTTGCAAATCAGCTTGGGTGATTTCCATTCTGCTATCACTAGATGATTTTAAATTAAGTGGTTGCGTATTAGCCCATCCTGCATCTGCAATGAATTTTTTATAAGCCATAGCGGCAGTCCAATTTCTAGTCATATTGTTTTCCGATAAAACACTATCCGTAAATATTCTCTTTCCGTTAGGAAGCGTTATATCGGCTACTGACATATTTGGATTTTCTCTTAAAGCTCGTAAAAATGCAGGTCCTCCACCTACGCCTAAAAACCAGACAGCCCTAATACCTTCCATTGTAGGTGGTTTTAAAACAGAAAGTTGCGCCCTTGTAAATTCGGCTTGAACTTTATTTCTAAACTCAGGATTTTCATCATAGGCTCTTAAAATTTCAGTTTTTGAAGCTTTGATTCCCATATTTTTCGCAGTAGCAATAACATTGCTTCGTAGCAACTGCAATTCACCCCCTGCGCCACTAGCCGAACGATTTAAAATGTTTTCGCCCCCTCCACTTTCAGTCATAGCCATTTTAGTCATAATGTTAGCAACATCTTCGCCAAGATAGGCTTTCATATCATTATAAAAATTATTCATATCCTGTCTTACAGGATTTCTTGAAACGCAATAATTAAAATACTCTTTGTCTATCTCTCCCTTTTTATACCAAGTTAAAAACTTGTTATAAGCAGATTCACTACAAGTTATACCTTTATCTTGCCCCCACATACGACAACCTGCGAAATCTGTATTAAAATTGTATTTTGAAAAATCTGCTAGTTGTGCATATTCAGGTGAATTATATGGTGGTCTGCCAAATAGATTATTTATGCTTTCTTGAAGCCCATTTTGTCCATTAAATACATTGCTAAACAACTCTTTAAATCTCTCTTCTTTTATGCCAAATAGAGCGAGTAAAGCTTTGATAAAATCAGACTTCATAACATTGTCAAGGAATTGCGATGCTATAAAGTTTTTTGGATTTTCGACAGCTTGTTTAACCGTATCTACTTTTTCTTTTCCCCAGTCAAAAATTTTTCTAAAAGCCCCTTTCTCGTTTTCGGCTAAATTAGGGTCATCTGAAATTTGCTTTTTCTTTTCTTCTGGAATTGAATTTACAAGCCCAGCAAGCATATTTTGAGTTTGCTCTTCCTTTGCTGTTATGGCGTTGCTTTGTGTTTGAACATTTGATTGAACCTCTGTTTGACTTGGTTTTGTAGCATTGTTATCCATAGTCTTTTCTCCTTTTAAATTTTTATTATTTTTCTCTTCTTCTTTTATGTGATTTAAAATGATTTTTTCTAAATTTTTATCATCAAATTTCAATTCGCCTTTTTGATATTGCTGTGCGAGTAGGTCTTTGGCTGGTTTGAGTTGAGCAGATAAATTGTTTTGTTCTGTTTTAATCTCCGAATCTGTTAGTTTTATTCTTGTTTCATTGTTGGTAATATGTTCTAAACTTTTTAAGTAATTGTCTATATCATCTTTTTTGCTCGCAAAAAATTTAATTGCTTTAATCGCTTCTTCTTGGGTTATATTGTTATCATCTTTGAATATGCCAAAATACTTGGCTTCTGCATTTCTTCTAGTATGAACTCCAAACAATCTTTCTTTGTTGCTTGCATACTCGATTTCATAAAAAGCACCAATTCTGTCATTATTTTTTATAGCACTAATTAAATTATCTCCTATCAATGTTTTATTTTGAAATGCAAAACTTGTAAGTGCCACCATTTCATCAGAATTATCAAGTTTTTCATAAATATCTTTTCCCAATTTATCTTTAACTACTTCTTTTTTCTCTTTTAGAATAATCTGAAATAATTTGTCTATTTCAGTATCTGTAAGAGTTGTAGCGTTTTCATCTTGGTTATATTCTTCTACTAAAGCGTCTTTTTCCTTTTTTGTTTTTTTGGTCGGTAAATCTTTCAATAATTTTTCAATTCTAGCAATTTGCGCTTCCGTTCTATTTATATCGGAATTTTCAAAATCTTTTTTCCAATTATTTTTCGATAAACAATAACCGATACCGATAGTAGCCAAGCCTTTATGGTCGCAATAAATTTCAGTGCTGTTATTCTCATAGGCTATTAAAAACGATTTAGTAGTTTTGTTAAAATCTGCTTCCGTATATGTCTTTTTTGGTTGCAAAACAGTATCGCTCATAACATATTCTCCTTTATTTCCAATATGTTCTCACACACTTTGTATCTTCTAAACCAAAGCCACTATAAGGACTTTCATTTAAACCATTTTTTAGATACAAGTCTATATTTTCTTTATCTTCATAATAACCAAAAATATAATCCTGCCTTTTATATGTCATAATGATTGGATTTTCATAGTAATGCAAAATTGTTTCATCTACTACTTTTCTGTCTTTAAGCATATTATAATCATTAGGATTATGAAAAGACTTAAAAACGCTATGACATAAGTCTTTATTTAAAACTGTTAAAGCTTTATGTTTTTCTGCTTTTAATCCATCTCTATCAACTTCAAAAGATTTAAAATAATTTTGTTCTAACAATAAATTATCTTTTCCTAAAAAATTTGTTTCATATAGTGTATAAGAAAAAGGTTTTTCTCTATTTCCTATGTTTGGTGTCAGTTTAACACCATCGTATCGGTAACTAAGCAAAACCCAATCAAAACCCATATAATAACAACTTCCCATAGCCTTTCTAAAATCGTGGTTATCGTAAGCAACTTCTTTAAACAAAGGTTTTTTAATTGTTATATCTCTTAGTTCCTTTAAATCTTCAAAGAAAATTTCACAAAAATTTCCATTTTTAGCTTTTAATTCCGATATTTTGCTTCGATATGTTTTATTGTCATCAATTTTTGTTTTATATGCTTCTATTGCCTCTTCTTTGGTATTAATATGTTTATCTATCATTGGTGTAAAAAAACTATTATCTCCAAAAGTTAGCATATCATCGTGGTAAAATTCTATTGGCTTTATAGATTGTGCTACTTTTTTTAAAAAATCTGGTATCTCTTCTGCCCCCAAAAACGCACCACAAAACATAGATAATATCATTGTTTTTTGCAATATTTTTCTCATAATTTAAAACTCCTAATTATTAAAATAATTTGAGCCAAATTATTATGAGATAACTTTAAAAAAGTTTTAAAGCCTTGCATCTTTCAAGCCTTGCATCTTTCAATTTATCTACATATTCAATAATTGTTTGCAATTTTGCCCTAAGCTCTTCGCTTGCACCACTTAAAATTTCATCACGAGTATCTTTGTAAAATTCATCAAAAATCGCGTTAAAATAAGCATTTATTTTAGCACCATTATCTATACCTATGCGAAAATCTTGTAATTTTGCACCGATATGAATATCAGGGCTTCTTAATAGAGTAAAATCTCTTGAATTATCTAACACAGTGATATTTGCAAAAGTAAAAATATTTTTATTACTGTATTGATTCTCATATAATTCTAGCAGTTGCTTTAACGCATCTCTTGTCAAAATAGTATCTAAATCAAAGAAATCAAAAACTATCCCTATTTCGTAAAAATCATCTTGTTTCATAATTCCCATAACTCTTGGTTCTTCGATTTTTTCAAAATCCTCAACAACCAAAAGCAAATTAAGATTATATTTCAAACACGAATAAGAGAAATTTAGAGCATAATACTTCTCTTCTTCAAACTTCGAACTAATAGGGCTTTTTTGAAACATTTCCAAACTACTGCCCTGCAAAACACTTATTATTCTTGTATATGGTGATACTAGCCAAGCTTCGTTGATACCTAAATATTTGACAATATTTGTTAGCATAGTGCGTGTTGGATAGGCTTCTCGCTTTAAAATTTTTGAAACTAATTCAATATCATCGATATGCGCCATATAAGCAAATTCGACTTCATTGTATTTTAACACTTTGGCAATTTTTATAACACGCTCACGAAGTGTATTTAGGGCATTTTGGCTCACAGTATTTCTCCGTATCTTTCGTAATAATCGATGATACAACCAATTTGAAAACTCGTATGATTAATGTTTTCACTAAGTTCTTTACTTAACTTGTTTCGTTCTTGATGTGCATATTGCATTTCAAGTTCATTACTAGAATATAGTTCTAACATTGATTTAATTATTGCGCCTTGATTTATTAAAACATTTGGTGAATTTTTTAGTAGCACATTGCGTATATGAAATTTTCGACTTATAATTTCATCAAAAACCACAGGACTACAATCTCTTATAAATAAATTAAACTTTTTATAGCGATGCTGTTGAGTTAATCTATGTGTCGCACCCAAAAGTGTCCTGCCTTCTTTTGTTATTGTATCAAAAAGATTAGCAACCCATACAATTTCAAAAACATCATTTTTTTCTAAAATTAAAGCCGCTTTTGGCTCTTCTGCTTGTGTCAAATCTTCAAAAACAAATATACCTCTTTCAATTTTTCGGCTTTTTATGAAATCTAAAATCTTTTGCTCCGATTCTTTCAATTCGTAACTTAAAGGGCGAGAATAAAAAATTTTATTCGTTAATGGTTCATTGGCTAAAAGCCAATCCGCTCTTATGCCTAATTTAATGATAATATTTTTGATAAGCGCAGTTGTTGGATATGCTTTTTTAGCTAAAATTTTATAAGCTAATTCAATATCATCAAAATCTGTTCTATATGACAAATCAAAGCCATTATAAGCTAATTTTTCCTCGCACAAATAGATTATTCTCTCTCTAATTGCTTCTAATTTTTCCATTTTAGTAGTTTCCTCTCGTATCAATTATGCCTCCATTGTAAGGCGCACCATAATCGTAATATCTTCTATCTCTATCTCTTTGAGCGTTTCTATTAGCCCTATTTTGTTGTCTAATGGCTCTATTGTTTATTGTTCTAGCAGTGCTTTGCTCTGTCTGTCTTGTAGCAGTATCAGTATTGATATTTGTGCCTGTTTGTGGCAAAGCACCGATATTCGCATTAGGATAATTAATACCTTGTGTAGGGTCAGAATCACCGAAATTCGTGCTTGGTTGTTGCACGATTAGATTTTGTGGTTCAAAGCCTACACCCTTAATGCCTTGCTCGTTGAGATTGATTTGCAAATCAGCAAACATAACTGTTTTTCTGTCGATTTTAAAGCTGTATTCTCTTGTTTGCAAATAAGCATTACCAACACTTTCAATCAATTTGCCTGCAATTTCAACTAATGCACCACCTAGATAATCGCCCATTTTCGGTGGCATATCCTCACTAGCATCTTCTTGCGTAATAACAACAGCACCACCACTTGTAACAGTTTGATTTGTAGTTGTTTTGTTATTTTTGCTTTCTCTGTAATCTTTGCGCTCATCTAAATAATCTTGTGCGTAATCAGTTACAATGCTAGCTGTGCCGACAGCTGTTTCAGCAGCAATTCTGCTAACTAAGAAATCATCAACTTCTGTTGCGACATTGATACTTGTGCGAATACCATTTTGCACAGCACCTGCAATAATTGTATAGCGTTTGCCCTCTAAATTCAAATATAAAGGCGTTGCAATAAGGGCTTTTGAGTAGAAATCAGGCGTAAGAGCAACTTTTAGCGTTGCGTGTCCGTTCATAGATAAATCACAATTCAAATCAGCATAACCTGCAATTCTACCGATTTTAACTTCATTAGGTAAAACACAATAGCCATCTAAAAATGCGTATCTTGGCTCGATAGCTTTTGCTTCCTCTTGCTGTTGTGCTTGTGCTAATTTCTCAGCCTCTGCTATTCTGTCAGCATTGAAATCGTGAAAAGTTACAGGGTCTAAATTCACTCCTTGCTTTGTAGAAGCTTCTTTATCGTGCTGAATTTCATATCTTTGCAAATGGTTATAAATGACTGCGTAAGTATTGTCTTGCACATCATCAACTTTTTCTTGCTTATTAGTATTGATTACTTCGTTCGTATCAAAAACTTTGTTATCAGAACTAACTCCTGCCCTATTTCTAGCATAATCATCAACACTATTACCTGTTGCATTTGCTAGTGATAAACAACAAATCAATGATAGTAAAATTCTTTTTTTCATTTTCATTTCCTAGTTATCTTAAAATTTCATTGGCTCTATTATCAAAATACTCATCTAAAACCTGTGTGCGCTCTTTGTTAAACTCGATAGCTTCAAGTTCGATAGCTTTAACCTCTTTGTCATATACTCTGCTATGATTTAAACCATCGGCATAAAGTCTATTCTCAGGATATTCTTTAATACAGCCACTAAAGCTTAACGCTATTGCTATCATCATCGTAAATTTTACTATGTGTTTCATTTGACAACCTTTCTTCGTTTTTTTCAATTATGTAATTTCTAAAATCATTTAAATTTTTAAAATAGTATCCATTAACTATTTTTTTAACCTCAAATTCGGCTAATTCCTCTTTTTGCTTTGTCTTTTTGTCTTTTGCAAAAAGTATAGGAAGTTCGAATTCCTCTAATTTGCCACTACCTTGATTTTCATAAATTTCAAAATATTTTGGTTTAAAAAAAGCCAAATTATCATTAATGGCAAAAAATGAATTTTTTACTTCTTCTAATTGCAAAAACTCATTTTTTGCCACTATCAATCTTTGCAGTTCTAACTCTTTTTGCAACTGCAATTTCTCATCAAAAAATTCATCAATATACATAGAAATTGTCGGTGCTAATGCAGGCGTTATCAATCTTTTTGTATGCAAAAACAACA
This sequence comes from Campylobacter sp. JMF_01 NE2, assembly GCF_027737365.1. NCBI lineage: Bacteria > Pseudomonadati > Campylobacterota > Epsilonproteobacteria > Campylobacterales > Campylobacteraceae > Campylobacter > Campylobacter sp. JMF_01 NE2. The sequence continues at coordinate 15,277 of NZ_JAOVTR010000004.1, forward strand.
AAGATGAATTAAAATCAACTACTTTTTTCTTTACGCCATAAGGCTCAAATTCAGGCGAAATTATGGCTAATGGCTTGTGTGATAACATAGCTTGTGGGTGCGTAGAATATGGAATTTCTACCCTCGGATATGAAATCAAATTGTTATAATACAGCGTTTGCAATCTATTTAGTGCTGTTTTTACTTTGGGCTTGAGCATTTTCGCTCCTCGATTCAAAGATATGATTAACATACTTACTTATAGAGTCAAACAACATTTTACAATCTGTAAAACTAAAATCTCTTAACTCAACCTTATTCCCTGTGGCTAATGTTTTTAAAAGGTGTTTGTTTGGGTCGTAAAACATACCTTTTACATTGTAGGAAATTTTGTTTTGTAGCACTTCAAAAAAGCTAAACAACTCTGTTTGTGGCATTTTTTTAATCAACTCATCAATTTGCGCATTAATTACAGTTTGCAAATTCGCAAAAGTTTTATAATAATGTTCTTGGATAAATTTGTCATACATTGTGCCATAGCGATTTTCGCACCTTGCGATATGGAACAAATAATTATCAATGCTTGAAGTGCTAAAATGATACCATAGCATAAATTTATCTATCGGCAAAAGCATATTATCCATTAAGGTATTTAACTGATTTATCTCATAGGCGTTGATTAAATTTGTATTGCTGTAAATAAAAACTTGCTCGCAAATATTAAATTTAGCCAAAATAGCCTTATAGACCTTAGTTCCCTCTTTTGTTTTAATAACGGTATCTCTGACAATACAATTTTTGTTACTGCCACCCAATTTAGTAATATGTTTTAAAATATCATCTCTTAAAACTTCATATCTATTTGGCGTATCATCATACAACACCTCTTGTGTTAATTCTAAACAATTTGAAAAAGTTTCATTGTCAATCGAATTCATCAAGATAAAATACTTATCTGTTAGATTATTTTTTACCAAAGTATCTAATGTATCATCTTTTTTTGCTAACAAAAACGCTTTAATGTTTTCGACAACTCTTTGATAAATTTTAAAAATATAAAAGAGTTGGATATACTTCTCTTCAAAGACTTTTAAGTGTTCTCGAACTTCAACTTTTTCATCTTTATCTAACAAATCCAATTCGCCTGAGTTTGAATAGTCTTCAATAAGATACAAACACACTGCTAAATCGTGATACAAAATCAAAAAAGCTATTAAAATTTCGTGCTTGTTTTTATAGTTTAAAAGTTCTTTTTGTAAGGTAGTAACTTTATGCGCCCATCGATAAAAGAATAAAATCGCATTGTTGATTTTTTTACAACCAAGTTTTAAATCTTTAAAAATAGTGTAAAGATAGTATAAATCTTGTTCTATCGCTATATCAATTTTAAACTTTTCATCATTGATATCAAAAAGGCTATAACCACTATAAAGCAATCTAGCTTCATAACTATTAACTAACAATTCTTGTGATAATATGTTATTTGGTGGCGTTGCTTTCTGTGTTACCATTTAAATTTGCCTTTTGCAAAATGCCTTCATATTTGGCAGATACATCTTTTAAACTAGCTAATTTAGCGAGTAAAGCTTCTTGTTTTTTTAGTTCCAAAGCGATTTCATTATCTAAAACCAAAATAGCTTTTTGCTCTGTATAGACTAATGAATTTAATCTATTGTATTCATCTTTGATTTTGGTATTCAAATCGCCTGTTGGTTCTAAAATATACTGTCTTCTTGCATTTCTAAAACTATTAGTAATTTTAACAATAGCCCCCTGCGTTGCAGGCATAACAACTTCGCCACAAGTCGGTGCTAGATTGTATGTAGGAAAACACGCACCAAAAGCCAAATTTGATACCAATACTAAAAAAACAATAACTTTCTTCATAATCTCATCTTAAAAACTTGGCAAACCTATACCACTAGGCGAAGATTTTGAACCACCGATAATGCCATTTATGGTTTCTTGCGCTGCTTTTTGCGAATTATCAATAATAGCCTGTGTTGCAATTACATTTGCATTTACATCAAAACCCTCAGCCATTATTTCAGCGTGCTGAACTTCTAATCTGCTTAATTGATTTGATAATTCGATATTTCTTGCTTGCTTAATTTCTTTTTTCAATTTCTCTGCATTTTCGGCTATCAAATCAGCTTGCATTTGCGCTCTTTCATTATCCGTAAGAGGCATATTGTTTATTTCCTCTGCAGTATAAGTAGTTTTTTTCTTAGCTGTTTGAATGTTTAATTCTTCAATAACAGCATCTTTTTGCTCTCTTTGCTCTTTAATATTGTTTGTAAGCTCGTAGCAAGGCTGTCCTTTTTCGTTATAGCATTTTTCCGTAAGCGTTGCAATACGCCCAGAATAACATTTTTGATATTCTGTTGCATTGTTTCCCTGCGAAGCACAATCATCTTTTGCTTGTTGCTCAAAACCTTTTTTTATTTTTTCAAGTTCTCTTGTTACATTAACCCTTTTTTCATCATCTATCTCACCAGCCATAACAGTTGCTTTCATTTGTGTATTATATTCAGCCAGTTTTTGCGTTGTTGTATTTGTAGAAAAATCATTCATAATTTGCTTATGAACATTCAAAGCCGTTTGAATTTGCTCAGTTGTTGGCTCTTTCACAACTCCATTTGAATCACTAGCCATATCTGCTAAAATGGCTTTTATGGAAGAATCGTTTCTAAAATTTAAATTAGCGTGTGCATTGTTTCTTAGCCCCTCTTCGCTAATTCCATACATTTTATTTATAAGCTTATTTAATGCAACATCTTCTTTTACAGCATCAATTTCAAGTTGAACTATGCTTTTTTCGCCATTTGAACCTGATTTCCAAATTTTATCATCGAGTGCTTTACAATAATTTTCTAATTTTTTTTGTGCTGTTTTGCCGTAAGCTATGGCATCATCGCCACCGTATTTAAAAATCTTTCGTTTTAAACGCTCTTTTCCCTCTTGGGCGATTCCTCTAACTTCATCTTTTCCTTTATTGAATAACCCATAAGCTTTTTCTTTGGTTTTATTAACCAGCACATCTTTACAAACAGCTTTATTAACATCAACGCTAAAATCACATTGCAAAATACCTAAATCGATACCTTTTGCAATACTTCCTAAATCGATATCGCCCAAACCAAATCCAAATTCGCCCAAACCTTTAAGCGAACAACTATATTTTAAAGGACCTGCGCTATTATCCAAAATAGAACCTGAGCCAATACCCAAAATATCGCTAGCACTAAAACTAATACCACTGCCACCGATATTAATACCTGGAATGCTATTTAGTTTGTCTGTATATTTGCCTATTTGGTCAGTAACTCCACTAATTTTATCGCCTACTTTACTACTTATATCGCTAACTTTATTTCCCAAGCCACTCATTGTATTTCGAGCAGTATCAATCGTATCTGCATAAGCAGAACCAAACAATAAAGCAGTTGCTAAAATAGTAGATATGGCTATCTGATTCTTTGACATTGCGCATCTCCACTTACATTTTTACAAAATGTTTCATAATCTCGTTTGTCATCAAAAATGACCTTATAACTCTCAGGTGTTGATACAAAAATTTTATTATTTTTCGCCAAAATAGCTTTTACAGTATCGTTCTTTGGAAACTCTACTTCAAATCTTCTCACATCTGCAATAGGCGAATTTACAGCTTGAATTGGAGTAACATTGTTAAAAGCGTTGATTTGATTTGTTCCAACTTCATCTTCAAAGTTCATATCTTTTAACAAATCTCCATTAAACTCAGGTATCATCAAAATATCTCTGTAAGTCATTCTCTCTTTGAGTTCAGGGCGTTCAATGCGAATAACATAGTTATCGCCCTCTTTTACACGATACATTTGTGGGTGTGTTAATTTGCCACTTTGAGAATAGTATTTACCTGCTTCGTAAGCATCGATTTTTGTTTTATATTTTTCAAGAGCCTTAATTGAATTTTTTATTGCAGCCTCATAGCCTAATCTGTAATAGATTTTTGAAGCCTCTTTGTAGCCTTTTTCGTAGTAGTGATTTTGCATATTTGTCAAATCTTGATATGGTGTTTCTGCAAACAACAAACTGCTAGTCGCCAAAGTAGCTAAAAGTAAAAATTTTTTCATAGTCATATCCCTTAAAATGTGATTACATAATCATCGTAAATAAACATATTTTTCTTATTATTCAAAGAAAAAATAGTTTGTTCTAAAATCTGATTTTCTTCGCCATAAACAGTCATTCCGATTGTAAAAGGCGTTTGCGCATCTGCATAATCTCGCAAAATTTCAAGCATCAAATACTTGTCTTTGAATTTGACTTTTTCAGCATTTTTAAACACTTTTACATTGTGTTCTTTATCAATAGCCATAAAGTTAAAAGAGTTTTCTAATGCTACATAGGTCTTGCCACTAGGAGATAGTGTAACAATGCCATCTTTAAAAGAAATAGAATTAGAATATGTAGTTCTAATCTCATAATCGTTTATAATGCTACTAATATCCATATTTTGCATACGACAATACTCTTTCGTATTGAATAAAGTGTTCTCGTATGTCTTTTGGTCTTGTCTGCGCATATCCCTAATTTCTCTAACATTTGGTTTTGTAGCAAAAACAGAGATTAAATTTAGCGCAGTGCAACTTTGTTGTTTTACTTCATTGTAAGTAACTTTTGTTTTATCAGCGCACCCTGCAAAAACTATGCAAAATAGTGCAAATAAAGACATTTTTTTCATTAAAATCCTTTCAAACCCTATCATCATCTTCTAAAAATCCCTCTGTTTGCGTTACCTCTTGTTTATTTGCAACTTTTGGAATTTCAGTTTGTTTCGGTAATTCTTTTTTTTTCTCTTTGTTGATATAAAAAATCTGTGAATCAAAAAAACCATAACAAATTTTAGGTCTGTTCGGTATGATAAAAACATCGTTTTCTTGTAATTCTCTTACTTCCATATTGCTCACTTTCTTAGCTAATAAATAAGCCTTTATATGTTATCCTTTTATAACTTAAAATTAACTTCTTTTTAATCTAAAAACAATTACAATAAAGAAAAAATTAACCGATAGGACAATTAAAAACAATATGAAATTAACATCAGAACAAGCACAGGTTTTAAATTATGTAAAATCAGAAACACAGCCACAAAATATAGCATTAATTGCTCTTGCAGGCGCAGGCAAAACTTCAACATTAAAAGCAATAGCAGAAGCTTCTCAGGATAGGAAAATATTATATTTGGTGTTTTCAAAGGCTATGCAAAGAGAATCCGAGAAAAAGTTTCCAAAAAATGTAACAGTTAAAACGGTTAATGGTCTTGCTTATCAGGCTCTTGGAATTCAAGCTGAACCATTATCTAAATACGACAGATATACAGTCGCCAAAGCACTCAAATGCGATACAGAGAGTGCAAAAATTGTTATTGAAGAACTAAATGGGTTTTTAAACTCAGATTTAACAAAAATGAACTATGAATATAGTGATTTAGCAAAAGAATTTTGGCAAAAAATATGCAACAGAGAAGTAAATTTTACGCATCAAGCATATATGAAATACTTTTCTATTTATTTTGATAATTTCAAAGAAAAATTAGACTATGATTTGTTGCTAGTTGATGAGAGTCAGGATTTAGACCCAATAGCACTTCAAATAACGCAAAATTTCAAAATGCCTCGTGTCTTTGTTGGCGACCCAAATCAAAGCATTTTTGGCTTTAATGGCAATGTTAATGTTTTTGATGTCTTAGAATTTTCAAAAAAAATGCAATTAACACAAACTTTTCGCTGTTCTCAAAACATAGTTGATTGGGCTAATCAAGTTTTAGAATATAAAAGCGCAGGTATTGCAATGCAAACAAAAGTCAAGCAAAAACTACCTGAAAACAAAGCAATTATTGCTAGAACTAACGCAAAGATTATTCAAATTTTGTATAGTTATTTGAAAAATTGCGATTTAGATAATTTGAGCAATATTCGAATTCCAAAACTTTCAAGGAGTATCAAAGAACTATTTGCAGGACCTGAAACAATTCAGAATTTAATCAATTTCGCAAAAGATAGCGACAATGAACCTCAAATATTAGACCAAAATTTTGCGTGGTTGAAAAAAATGATTGTCGAAAAACAGATGAATGACAAAGAATTTAGGGCGTTTTGTATGTCATCTGAAAATCCAGATGTAAGACAAGCATATCTACTTCTCATACGCAGTTACAATGAAGACTTTTCGCTAAAACAACTAAAATATGCTTTGTTAGAGTTACAAAAACATCACCAAGTAATGCCGAATGTTTGGCTTTTAACAGCGCACAGTTCAAAAGGATTAGAATTTGATAGCGTAGTTTTATGCGATGATTTCCCAAATTTACACGAATTAAAAGCTAAATTTCAAGAAGCCTTTGCACACGCCAATTTTGGTAAAAACATTGAAGTGCAAGAATCAGCGAGATTGTCATTAGCCGAAAAAGAACAAAATTTTTTAACGGAAGCAAATTTACTCTATGTCGCAGGCACAAGAGCGATAGATGAAATGGAAGATTTGAGCGAAAACAGAGGAATTTTTTTTTATATTAACGAACAAGTAGCAAACACCATAAGAGAAGAAAACTCTCAAAGCATTAAGCCGTAATAGTAAGCATAAAAAATGGAGCTAAAAGCTCCATTCCACAAAAAAATCGCTCACTCATTTCTGGTGCAACCTTTTTGATTTTGTTCAGGCATAGATTTAACACGATATTTTCCATTTTCAATAGAAATAATCAAAGGATTATTATTTTCTTCTACAATTCTTGGGATAGGAATGCCATCAGCATTTTTTACACCACAACCAACAAGAACTTCTATTGTATTATCATCATTGATTTTATTAGTCATTGCATAAAGGTCAAAAGTTCCATAAAGTGTTTCTTTACCATCAGGAAGAACATAAATATTATCCAAATTTTTAACAATTCTTTCTTTTAAATCCTCTTGCGTAAGTGGCAATCCTGCCTCAGAAGGTAAAACTTGATTTGAATAAAAATCCAATATATCCATATCGCCTTTTTCTGCCATTATAAGTATTTTTCTAACGAATTCATTAACGCTTTGGTTGTTATCATTTGCCACATAATCATCAATATCTGCCATAAGCGAACTAGAACCTAACATTGCCATAAGCGCAACACTTAATAATGATTTTTTCATTTTTATCCTTTTATGTTTTAAAATTTAACTAAAATAAATACTAATGATTTAAACTTAAAAGAGTTTGAAATTTTAGCCTCACTCAAAAAAAGCAAGGCTAAAAATTAATTATGAAAGAGCGTTCCCTAAAATTTGTGATTGAGTTTCCTCAATAGCCATATCTTTACCCATTTCTTTTGCCACATTTATACCTTTGCGTGTATTTGCAAATGCTACTGCTTCTTTTTCTACGGCAACTATGGCTTTGGTGGCAGGTGCTAATTCAGCTGCACTTGTAGCTAATTTAGTAGCTTTTGCTAAATTAAACGCTTTCGTAGCAATTTGCATTGCTTTTAAAGGCACACCAACAGCTGACAATGGTGGAACAAAAGTCGCTACATTTAAAGCTATTTTTGCAGCATTCCACGCCCTGTCTTTCCATTTGTTTTTTTGCTCTTCAAGTTCTTGCTGGTCTTTTTTTATTTGCTCAGTTTGTCTTTCTTGCTCTTTAATTTGAGCCTGTCTTTGCACTTCTTGATTATAGTTATTAACCTGCTCTTGGGAATTTTTATTATTATCTTTAATCGTTTCTTTTGCTTCTATTTTTTCTTCGACCTGTTGCACCTGCTCTTTTGCTAACATAGGTTGAAAAGCAGACAAAACAGCAGAATTATCCATATCAGATGAGAGTTCAGGTTCTAACTGCATAACTGCTGCTAAATTTAAATCCTCGCCACTCATTCGCAAAGCTCGTTCTTTGGCTTCTTGGCTGATATACACTTCATCGCCATATTTTTCAAGTAGTGAAGTTTCGTATTTGATGAAATCCTCGATATTGAATACATATCCGTTATCTTTGGCTTCTCTATAATCAATTAGGAATTGTTGAAGGCGTTGATTTTGCAACATTGATAGACTTTCTTGATTTCGCATATTAGCTTCGTGAGCCTGTCGCAACTCATTTTGTGCATTCATTTTTCCCCCAACAACATTGGTAAATGTAAAGGCATTTTCATCTTTTAAACTAGGATACAACCAAGGAAGTTCAGTTGCCATTTTTGAAATAAGCTTAGCTAGTTCTTTTTTTTGTAAAGGTTGTTTTGAGATATAACCACTACCTTGCGTATGTTCAAAGCCATTGCGCTCCATAAAACGCTCTAAATCACTATACGCATTATGCCAATCTTTCTTTTTATAATTTTCTTGTAAAGCCTTAGTGTCTAAATCAAAATGAAAAGCTTTTTTATATATTCTTGGCATTTCTAACCTCCATTACATCTCCCATCATATCTTCATCACCCTCTTCTTCATCAAGCCACAACCATTCTTTGACATTATCGATAAACCATTTTTCCTTTATCAAATAAACATAAGCAAAACTGCCTAAATTAGAAAAACCATTTTCATCACTCGTGGCATAATAAGTGTTCGCATCACTTTTTTGCATATTGCAAGAGTTTGCAATCTTGTCAATTTTACTCCAAAGCTCATCGACACTATATTTACCCTCTTGCTTGATTTTTGCCTCATCAAGCACAATCTTTGTTCCTAATAATGGATAATTCGCTTCTGCGTTTGTCATTTTTTTCTTACCTTCCTTATTAAAAATTTTTGACTATTAAAGCCAATTTTAAATAGCTTAGAATTTTAACCTTAAAAAGGTCTAAATTAAAATATCAAGCAACCTACAATTATATTTTCATTCCTGTTTCTTCATCTTCTTTTTTTGGAGAAACGCAGGTAAAATCAACATTACTTTCTACACTTCTAGCATCTTTATGATATCGGATTGTAGATGCACCAGTAACTTTTTCACATTCTCCAAGCAATCGAGCATTAACTATACCATTTCCAACTTCAGGTGTTTTAAATTTTAAAGGATTTTGTTTTGCATTAATCGCCAACACAGTAGCTATGCTACCATCTTTTGCAAGTGATAATAACTCTTCGTATTTCTCTTGCACTGATAAATTTTTAGCATCTGCTCCAAGAATTTTATCGCTTAGACCATTTATAAAAGCATCGGCAAAATCTCCTGTGTTTTTACCTTTATATGAACCCATAAATTCACTAATAGCACGAGATATAGCCGAAGGGATTGTTCTATATTTTTCATATTGTCTAGCAAACAAATTAATTGTATCATCTAGATTAACTCCCATATTAAGAGCCAAATTCTGTCCTCTTATCGATTTCCAAAAGTCATATATTTCGTGTCCATTGCCTGCTATTGGAATCGGATTATAAGTATTTTCTATATCGGCTACAATATTTGGACCTGTTTTACCGATAAAATTGAAAATGTGTGGTGGATTAACATTTTGTATCGCCATATTTATCCTTTTAGTAATAGGATTATTTGGGTCTTTTTGTAACTCAACTTGATTTGGGTCGTTTTGATTAAACCCAAATTTCTTATTATACGCAGCGTTAAATCCTACAACATTATCAACCATTTCAGGGTATGCTCTGCCTATAAAATTAGCAATATGCCCTCCCAAAGAATGTCCTGTAAGATTAATTTTTATATCTTTCGGCAATTTACCTTCATCTTGCAATTTTTTTATTTTTTCCATTATAGCCATAGCCTCAATGCACTGGTCAGCAATTCCAGCCGTAAAAGAACCTTTTACTATTCTTGTTCCCAAAGTAGCCAACCTAGCAACATTGCCATACGGCAAATTATTTAATGACTTAATGTTATCAGGCGAACCAGCCACTAAATCCTTATCGGTTTTTATATCGGTTTTACCATCAGTTCCTCTAAATGCAATAATTAATTCAACAGGCTGTTTTGTATTGTCATCTTCTTTTACAAAAATACTATAATTTAATCCTTTACTAGGCATATTTGTATCTCTGAAAAAATTATATTCTCTTGCTCCAATTTGACCTTTATGACTCACTGCATAAGCTAGTTTATATCCCTGTTTCAGAGTCAGATAATTCATCGCTTCATTACGCTTCACATCTTCATCATCAGTATGCTCATTATCACGATAAGAAGCTAATGCAAAAGGCGCAAATTTATCTGCAAGCCCCATTTCTTGTTTATTTTTTTCTGCCACCCTATCTACTGCTCTTACTGCCATAACATATCCTTTCCTTATAATTTCATAGAATTTTCTTCCACTTCATTACTAGCTACTTTGGTAGCAACTTCTTGCACAGGCTCTTTGTTTTTTGGTTGTGTATTGTTTAATCTGTCAAGAGCTTCTTTATCTAATTTAGCCATTACATTTAAATTTGCATTATTATAAGCTTGTGCTTCTCCGTATTGTTCCACAATTTCTTTTGGTGTTTTCCAGCCAAAAATACTTAATCCACTAGCCACTAAATTACTAGCACCATAAGCTATTTTGTCAAAATACTGCCACCCATAACCACCAAAAGCATTACTAATTCGAGTTTCATTAGGAATTTCTATTTTTATATGCCCATTAATACCTTTTGCAACAGCATTTTCATAAAGTTCTTTTGCACTATTGCCATATACAGCCACAGATGCTCTCGTTCCTTGCGTTGCTTGTTGTATGCAACTACGAACTACTGATTTGGCAATATCATCTATTTTTCCACCATACGAACCTGCACTTCTATTTTTATCTAACAATTTTATGGCTTCTTGTCTTTTTACGCCATTTTCTTCCATAAATCTGAAATAATAAGTCAAATCTTCTAATGCACGCTCAGGTTGCGAAAACGAAGCTTCGGCTTTCACACCTGCGGATATTTCAAACTCTTTACCTTTTATGGTTCTTTTAGTTGATATTTCTCCACCGACACCACCACTTACTTCTTTTACAAAACCATTCTCTAAACTTACATTGCCATCATATATGCCAGAAGAAATCCCTGCTTCTAAACTTCCATCACTTTTTTGAGCAACAGATATTCCAATATTTTTACCTCTTATAGATAAATTATGCTCTCCTTGGCGAACAATATTACCCTCAAGGCTATCATCAGCATAATTTACACTCCCCTCTACTTTTCTTTCGCCATTAGCTGTTTCAAAATAACTAGCATAAAGGGGGTCGTTTGAATTTCTTTTAATCCCCATTTCAAAATTTCTATCACCTGAAACAACTTTTGCATACCCTTTTACAGCAAGTTCAAATTCAGCATTTGTTATTCTTGAATATAAATATTCTTCTGCATATTTAAGATATTTTGCCTCTATTTTTTTTGCTTCTTGTTCGGTTTGTTCGATATTTTTATCCCTGTTATTAACAGCCATATCACACCTCTCACATACTCATCGACATTGACTCTTGGTTTGCCTCTTTTACAGCTTGTTGTATATTGCCATTATTGTATTGTTCTGCAATATTAGAAGCCTCATTCATATTTTTAGCAACTTGACTAAAACTATCTTTCTCGCTCTCGCTTAAAACAGCACTATGAATTTGCGAATTCATAGTTTTAAATTTTGCTTGCAATTCTTCTGGCGCATAACCTTTTTTAATCATAGTTTGAATTTCAACATTGTTGTGCATAAAGTCATTTAATTTGCCAAGAACATTAAAATTTAAGCCTGCATTTTGTTTAAACATAGAAGTGATATTATTCCAGCCTTTTTCGATGACATTTCGATTTTTAATATGGTTTTCCAAACCATTAAAAATAACAGCCATAGCTTGTGGATTTGTATTGTAATTTAAAAGATTTCCCAAGTTAGAATTTGCTTCGCTTATAGTTGAAATTCTAATTTTGTTATCAGCAATAATGTTTGCGTTTTTATCTCTAAAATACACACCTGTTTCGCCTCTAACAGAAGCATTAAATGGATTGACATTAACAATACCATTTGGCTCTTTGAGTTGTGCCAAACTCATTTGTTCGTATTGTTTGTTTTCTTTTAAAGGCAACTCGCCATACTTAGCAATTTGTGCCGTTTCTAGCAATGTAGGTAGTTCCAAAGATTTTAAATTTATAAAATTTTGGTCTTTCAAAGCAATTTGGTTTCTATCATCTAAACCATTTTCTGAATTGCCAATGGCTAATTCAAATTTATTGATACTGCCTTCAACAGACATATTAGAAGCAACAGCCATTAAAGCAGCATAGCCATCTTTATTTTCTTTTACGATTTTACTAACATCTTCTGCGCTTAAATTTTTACCTTTGCTAATCAATTCATTTGCTATTTTAATTTGTTCTTTCTTTTGGGCAAGTTCAGCATAGACATTAGCATTGTGCATACAATATGCAGACTCTGTCTTACGCAAATCATCAATAGCATTGATAACTTTGTCAATATTCTCTTGCGAAAAACCTTTATCTTTTAACATAGTTTCTAGCTTATTTATATTAGGTTTTCCATCTTCTACACTTTTATGAAAATCATTTAAAGCATTTCGCAACTCTTGTTTGCTTTTATCATCTAATTCGCCGTTTGAAAAAACATAATTTTCTACAAATTTTGCCTGCGCATCATAATCTATTGCAAACGCTTTTTCTATGACTTCAACAGATGCTTTTAGATTGTCTATGTTATTTTTAAAATTTGAATCCATTATCGCTTCTTTAACGGCGACATAAATATTCTTATCAAGCCACTCTAATCCGTTTTCGGTATTTTTTAATTCGTTTGCTAACTCTCGTGTGTTAGTAGCTGATAAATCTAGTGCATCGCTAATTTTTTCTACAATCAAATTCTTATGAAATCTATCTTCTTGTAGATGTTTTTCGCTATCTGTCAATTTTGTATCTTTTTCTAATAATCTAGCTTCCTGCGTTCCCAAAGAGCCATCTTCTAATGTTTTATATCCAGCATAAGCTAATGCGCTCATACCTATAACAGGAAGGGCTTTCTTTGCAAGGTCATTGAAAATTCCTGCATTGTCTGAATTGTTCTTAGCAAAACCATTTTTATATTTTCTATCCAACTCAAAACATATACGAAACACACCACCATATTCTGTTTTATTTTTTTTAGCTTGTTCCTCTGCTTTTCTTGCTTCATCAGATATTGCCTTTGCCCCTGCACCAATAACTTCTCCTACACCATTGCCTTTCTTTTTTGTATCTTTGGCACTTGCTTTACCTTTTGGCGCACCTGCTACGACAGGAGTATTGTCTTGCTCTTGTTTTTGATTTTCTTTTTTCTGTTTATTTGTAGCAGTATTATTTTTTGGAGTTTCTGCTGGCTCAGCAGAATTATTCTTCTCCTGCTTTGGTTGTGAAGGCTTATTTGATTTTGTTTTTTTATCGCTACCTATAATCTTGCTTAGCATTTCGCCTTTTTTGTTTCTTGCCATTTTCTATCCTTTCTTAATCATTTGCCATTTTTTTCATTAGAATTTTAAAATCAGCCCAAAGACCATTATTTGCTCTTACTGCGTTTCCTTGGGCAACCTGCAATTTGTGTCTAAAAGCCTTATCTTTGATATATTTGCCATTTTTATACACGACACTATATCCATCAGCTACGATATTTTCGTTATACACTCCACGAGAATCAGAGATTATGCAAAGTTCTCTGCCATACTTATCTGTTTCATTGATATTTAATTCATAAGTTGCGTTTTGCGAAAAATAAGCATAAGCATATTGCGAAGCTAATTCGCCTGCATTTGTAATCAAATTTGGGTCAATACCAAATTTACTAGCTTCTTTTTGTAGCTTATTGCTTTCAAATTTCTCAGGCGTATCAATACCTAAAACTCTGCAAATAATCGTGCCTCTCTCAGTAGCAAAATCAATCGTATCGCCATCTTTAACTTGATACACGCTTCCTAAAATAACCTCGGCGTTTAATGCCAAAACAGATAACGAACAAATACAAAATTTTCTAATCATTTCATTATCCCCTATGGTTTATTTAGCCAAACATCGTTTTGCTCTGCGAGCTTAGCAGATACTTCTTGCGAGAGTTGTGTAACATTTCTACCCTCATTCTTTAAAAAGAAATCATCGATTATTTTCATATCTTTTTCGTTTGATTTTTGGTATATCTCAGCTAGTGCTTGCACAAAACTATCTTTATTAGTAACTTCTCTTTGGACTTCATCGCTAACCAATATGATATGCGAAGGGTCATTTTTATCATCGAGCCTAGCTGTTATCGAACTTGTTTTTAGAAATTTATCATTAAGCAAATTCGTAACTTCTTTTAACAAAGCATTTATATAAACTTTATCTGCGCCAAGAGTTTGATACTTTTCATTTGCACACTCTTTCCAAATGCTTAAATTATCTAAATCTTCTTTCCCAAAATACGGCAGTATTTCTTGTATTGATGAATACATAGGCGAAGAAAGAACTTCTCTAAACAAAACAGCCTCTGGCTTTTCGCTTAAATAATCTCGTTGCATAATTTCATCTTCTAATTTATCAATCAGCTTTTCAACCAAACCGATATCCAAACCTTGTGGATAAATTACATCGAAATCTCCAAGTTTCAAAAGATTTTCTGATTCGTTAAGTTTTATAATTGGCATTCTTCCAACAGAATCTTTTAACATTCCAATATTAAAAGTCATTTCATCTAAGCTTATAAACTCTGTATTATCCTCAACTCTCTTTCCGAAAAAAATAGTTTGATTTGGATTGTTTAACAAAGATAAACTAATATGATTTTCATCTATGATTTGAATATCAAAATCCGAGCCTAAAAAAGCATATTCTAATGCAACTCTTTCTTTTTCTCGAAATGAAAAAATAGAGTATTCAGGCAATAGCTTGTTTTCTTGCTCATCAAATTTGAAAAGATGCAAATCAATAAGCGAAGGTAATTCGCTATGATTTAATGTTCCCAAAAACTGCTCTTTTGGTGGCTCTGCTCTTTGAAGTGTCGCAGAAGCAACTTCATTAAAAAAAGCAATATTATTACTTTTTTCCCGCATACCTTGGTTAAATTTCATTTCATCTGCTTCACTATCAACTTTAAAGAAAAGTATCTCGGAAGTATTTTTATCACTTCCGATTACATAATAAGGAAATCTATCATTTGCACTTACTCTTGCCATTAGTTTTCCTTTTATCCAGCTATACTATTTCTGTAATCATCATAAGTGCGAATTACTCTGCCGTTCCAACAAATCTCTTGTGTCTTTTCATTAACACTGTATTTTGTGCCTGTTTTGTATTTGTCATCAACATACTTTTCAAGAGCAAAAGCCATAGCTTTAATATAACACAAGCTAAGAAAAGTTTTTTCACAAGCTTTTTTGTAATTTCGCTCTTCGATAATGAATCGAAGCATTTCTCTCTCGCCTATCTCTTTAATGCCAAGTTTTACATACAAGAGATTTTTCAAATCATCAACATATTTTTGGTCGAAACTATCTTTGTGTGAATTAAATTCCATAATAAAAGGCGTTGTCATTTTTTCTCTCCTTAGTTAATTTTTAATTGATTTTCAACTCGTTCTTCTTGCTTTTGAACATTGTGTTGTTCTTCTGCAAGAAATTTTGGAGCTTCTACTTTTGTTTCAAATTTCATCATTAGCAAATCGCTAATTTCTCTTTGCACTTGAACTCTGTCATTTATAATGTCAGCACCTTCAAGATGAAATACTTTCAAATCAGAGTTATTCTTATTACTCAAATCGCTATATGTATCTATAAGAGCCTTTGTAAAATCTTTAATATCATAGACAGCATTGCTATTAATATATAAGCAACCTTCTGATTTAAATTTGCTAGCATCAAATTTTAATTCATAAGCATCTTCGAAATACTCATCTAATTTTGATTCAAAATTATAAATAAGTTCATCTGCATAGAAGTCGTGATAAAGATTAGCTAAAACCCTTTGCGCATCATCTATATCAGTATTGTTTTCGTATAGTTCGTGTTCTTTAATGTAATCAATCGTTTTTTCCCAAACCATTTGATTATCTACTTCATCGACACCCAATCTAGCGCAAAGTTCTTGTATCGCTTGGTATGGCTCAGGAAAGAGATTTTCATAAACCTTAATTTCACTTCTTTGTTCAAGCAAATCAACAATATCAATATGATAATTTTCTCTACAAAATTCTTTGATTTTATCCATTAATTCAGGCATTGAAATATATCTGCTTACATAAATGCAAGGCTTATCTTCAAAAAGCCCTTTTATCTCGTTTTCCTTTGCTAAACTTTCATTTAAATTATGAACTCTACCCTGCTCCGAATAACATCGTTTAGAATGCTCATCGTGTAAAATTACAATAGGAACATTTAAAAAAGTTGCCATTGTTTTTGTAATAATCTCTTCAACACGATTTTCATCGTTTGGATTTTGATTATAGACTTTACCTAATTCTAAACCACATTCAGAAACAACTTTTCCACCTGATTTATTTAAAGCTTTTTTGACACCCAAAGCTTGCATCATAGTTACTAACGGTTGATTTTTTAAAGATTCTAATTGACCTTTTTCAATTAACTCTGTTGCGCTCTCTCTAACTTTTCCGACCTCATATTTTTTTTCTTGGTTACAATACTCAAAGAAATTTTGAGCCATTGTGCTTTTTCCAACACCTGGTGCGCCGTAAAATTCAAAGCAGATATTGCTATCTTTTAATCGCCCTTGTGGCATAAAATTTAGATAATAATCTGAATTTCTATAAGCTTCTATATATCTCTTCTCTAATTCTTCATCAATCCATTCACGATTTCCATACTCATCATAATAACCAGAAAGGTCATTTAAAGAATAATATTTATCTTCTTCTATATCTTTCAAAGAAAACCATTCTTTAAAGCAATTTACGACATTTAACAAATCAGAATTTTTCCCAATAAAACCCAAACATTCTCTTAAATTTCCGTAAAACTTTTCTTGTTGAGCGTGTCTGCCACCTGATAAATATGTGTTTATAGTAACTGCATACTCTCTTTCTTTACTCATTGACCTTAATTCCTCCTACCTCGAATTCTTTTATAAACTTTTGATATTCTCTATCATTTTTAAGAAATATTTTCTCTATTGCGCTTTTTAACTCTTTACTGATTTGTTCTCCATTTTTATTATAAAAATTCTCAGGAGTTACAAACGCAATATCACTATTTGTGTTGCTTTGCCATTTTGATAATATTTTTTGAATTTCATTTATAAATTCATCGCCAATATCTTCCAAAGCATAATCATAAATAATTTCTCGCAGTTGTAAAATTTGCTCGTGCGCTAATGCTGTTGTCCTAAAAAATACTCGTTCTTCTTTTAGGATTTCTACAATATCACTCAAAAAATCATCAATGACTTTTGCCCCTACCAATTTTGAATAACTAAATTTGTCAATATCTACTTCGTTTATTTTTACACCACTTGTTTTTTTAGTAAGGCTCAAAGCGTTAAAAGCAATCATTGTGTCATCATCTAAAAAGCTTCTCGCCTTATCTAACAAATTATTAAATTCTTCTACTCTTGCATCATAGTAGTTGTCAAAATCCATTTGGTTTAATTTCACAATTTCTTTAACAACTTTGCCATCAGATAAAACCCTATCTTTTATCTCTTCCCACTCTGTTTCTACCTTATTGCAAAATTCTTGCCACTCTTCTTTTTCATCGCTTTCGATTTCTAATTCCAAACGATAGCCAAAATGAAAATAGCGATAATGTAAATTTCTTAAACGAGTTAAAAAATTAACTTCATCATCTAACTCTTCTATTCGTGCAAATAGATTAAAACCTGTTCCCAAAAAGTAATTCATCAACAATCCTTTAAAACCTAACAAAATTTTGCGTGGCTGAATTCATAATTTCTATACCCTTCGCCATTGAAACTTGTATCGGATAATTTTTTTCAAAATAGGTAAAATAATTTGGCTCTTGCTCATCGAAGAAATAAAGCAAATATAATTCGCCAATCATCTGTTCGATTTCGGCAGGAACATAAGCAAATAAATTTCTGTCTGTTACTAGTTCTCTATACACAGAACCTATAACAGCTATTAATTTTTCCACAGGCAGTTTAAAAGAGTATTGCTCTTTTATGCTTTTAATTAATTCTAAAATTTCCTCGTTCTTTATTAATTTTTCATAATCTAAATCTATCAATGATTTAAAGGTTTCGTTTTCACAAAACATATTTACAATTTGACTAGCTTTTGAATTTTTATCGAGTGGTATTTCTCTGCCGAACTTCAAATTTTCATAAGCGATTTGAGATAAATATGGAAGTGTTTGTTTTGCAAAAATTCTATTCATCTTGTCAATGTAAATTTTAAAAGTTTCATTTGCCTTATTAATATTTGGAGCAGTCAAATAGATAGACATATCAAATCTACCTTTTCTGAAAAGCTCAGGATTTTCAACTGCCAAGTCTGTAATATTATTTGCAGTTGCAATAAAAAATACTTCGCTCTTTAATGACTTCTCATTTATATCATTTAGTGCAGTTAGCAACCAACCCAAAACCTGTTTTGTCTTTGGATTATTACCACTAAGCATCTTTTCTATCTCATCAATCAATACAACATATTTACCCTCATTGTGTTCAAAGAATCCAAAGAAACTTTCAAGCAATCCAAAAGTATCTGTTGCGTTGATAAAAATTGATAGGTTTAAATGTATCAAAACTCTATTCAATTCTCCTGCAACGCATTTAGCAAAAAATGTTTTTCCTGTTCCTGGAACACCAGTTAAGAAAAATCCTTTGAGTGGTAAGCCTGATTGTTTTTTAACATCTATCATACGAATTTGAGCCATCAAGTTTTGAAACTCAACACTATTTTTGTCGATAACATAATCGTTAAAAGTGAAGCTTGGCTGATAGATATTCGCACCGATTTTTGATTTTAAAATTTCAAAAGGATTAACTCCTCGTTCTTGTTGCTCTTTTGTCAAAAGTCCAAATTTATTTGGCACTCTTATCAATTCAATATCAGGTAATTCAGGCAGTAAATCTTTTGGCAAAAAACAAGAAATAAAATCTACTTTTTCTATGTCTTCTCTGCTAACCAATTCATCTAAAAATTGTTTTTTGCCTATAACTTTTACAGGCAATTCGATATTATATCTTTGCTGTAATTCAGTCAAGCCTGCACTAGTGAAATAATAAAAGTCATCAATTTTAAAAAATCTCATCTGTAATTTTTCCTATTTCTTGTCGTTCTATTAAAACTTTTTCGCCATTTTTATGAATCAGAAAAAACTCGTTTAAATACAAAATTCCATTTTGCACAAAGAATAATCTATCTGCAATCGTTGCAAGATAAACAGATTTTTCTAACCCCTCAAAAGTAAAATACAGATACTGCTCTGTGTTTTGATTAAAGAAAATCATATAGTTTTCATTTAGATTTAACTCTCTTGTGGCTCTAATAAAATCTTTCATTTTTGATAAAATTTCAGAGCGAACAAAGAGTTTAAATCTCTTTGTAAAACAAAAAATTTCAACCTCTTTATCCAAAACTTTCAAATCTGCATTTTTTGAAAATTCACTATTTTTTCTCGTTCTTTTTAATTTTTTAGTCAAATTTTCAAAAAACCCATATTCAAAAATTGCAATAGGTTGTTCGGAATTTTTATCCCAAACATACTCATTTGTAAAATCAAAACTAGGCTTCAAGCTTTTAATATGACAAAGATTTAGCTTGTCAGCATTCAATAAAATATGTTGCACCTGACTATCTTGTTTAAACCAAACTATGTCAGGGTGATTTTTATTTTTTACTGCGTATTCAGTTAAACCGACTTTCATTGTTTCACTGCCCCCATAAAGCCTTCCAATTCTTCATCGGTTGCATTCATTGCTCTATTTTGACTTGGCATTTTTGGTTTTTCATTTGTTTGTGCTTTTACTCTCTCCATTCTTTCAGCTTCTTTTTTTTGTGCCTCAGCCTCAGCTTCACTAATACCTTCTTTTAAAACAACTATTCTATAACTCTCGTTCTTTTCTAGAATTTCTTGCAAAGTTGTTTGTATTGCTTCTACTGGCAAATGTTTTTGCTTTGCTAAAATTTTATTAATAATTTTTACAAGATTTTTACACTCTGTTTCTTTTTCAAAAACAATTCTTTTTGCTAATTCAATCCACTCTCTTATGTCCTCTAACATATATGTTATTTCTTGGTCTTGCGCATCTGAGATATATAAGCTATCATTGAATAACAATTCAAAATCGCTCAAATCCAAACCAAAATAAGCAATCAAATCATTGTTGGTCCAAGACTTTTTTTCTGCAATAAACTTAATCATATTTTGTAATCCTTATTAGTTTTTTTATGTATTTAAACTGCTTAAAATCAATTTGATTTTGCAAATACATTTCTTGCAAATCTGTTGTAGAGAGAAAATTATATTTTTCTTTTTTATACTCACAAAAACCCACTAACTGATACAATAAAATTCCGTGCATTTTGTGCATAATTTCATCATTAATTTCAACCTTGAAAAATCTACTCATAAACTTTCTTAGTTGATTTTCTGAAATACTTTTTCTGTTGCGTAAAACAACAAAACAATATAACTTGCGTAAAAATTCAGATGAGCGAAGATTGATTACTCTATCATTAACCACATCTAAATTCTCGTTCTTTATAAAATCTTGTATCAATTCTTCTGTTTTAAAATCATACTTTTTTGTATAAGGAACAAGCACTAAATGCAATGTTCTTAAAGATACATTTGTCTTGATTTCAGCTTTTAGCTTTTTAAATAAGAACTCTTTTTGTAACATAACATAATTATACATTAAAAAGCTTAATGTTGTCAATAGATATATAGCTAAAAATACATTTTTATTAACTTTTTTTGTTATTTTTTTAACAAAATTTGCACGCAAAAAATAAAAATTAAAAAATGGTAAATAAAATATAATCAAAAGTCCGTAATAGCGATATTAAATTTTATTTTTTAAGTTTAGATAAAGAAAACGCCTTTTTCTTTTGTAAAATCTCAACTAGCTAAAACTCCCTAGAAATGGGCTTTTTTAAATTTCTGCTTTCTCTCTTTTGTTTCTTAAAATAATCTTATAAGCACAAGAAATCTAAACGGCATTAACCCCCTATTTTTTCATTATCAAAATTATCTTAATTTTATATTATTTATAAGCAATTTTTAAGAATTAAAACTTATAATTCAATCAAAGTAAAAATATATTCTAAGGAGTTAATATGGAAAAAATTAAAAAACCAAAAACAAAAAGAGTAACAAAAATGATTACAATCCCTGAGGACTTACTTCCTTTGTGGGATAATCTACAACACAACAAATCATCTTTGATTAAAAAAGCACTACTTGATTGTGCGAACGATAAAACAATCAGAGAATATGCGTTCAAAGATGTTAGAGCAGTTGAAGCATTTTTGAAAGAATACAACAAACCACAAGGCAAATAGCACATAATGAAAAAAGAAAACACTTGGAAAGATAAAATCTTTTGGATAGCTGTTTTAGCCTATTTTGGTTTCGGAATCGTTTATAGCTATTCAATTTTTAAAAACATTGCCACTGATATATACGAGGGAAAATTACTAAATTTCCTCGCTTCAATCTTTGAAAGATTTCTGTAATTACAAACAAGAATATAAAAGGCTTCAATCAAAGTCAGAGGTTGCCGCCTCTGGCTTTAACCTATAATTACAATTTTTCTCTAAAATTTTACACGATTTTATTCAAATCTGCTTTTTTTGTTTTTGATAACTGCTCTCATACCTATTCGCCAAAACTTATAGAGTTGTTCGCCTAAACTTATAGAACTATTCGCCTAAACTTATAGAAATGCTCGCCAAAACTTATAGAAAATTTTTCGACCCAAAATCGCTTGCCAAGTTCGGCTAAATGGCAATTTGAAAAGCAAAAAATTTCGAGTTATTCACACCCCATAATTATATAATAAATAATAAGAATTTATATAAAGCGCAGGCGCAAAATTTTTTGCACTCTTTTTTCGAAAAAAATCACTAAATCAAGTCTTGATTATTTTAACCAAAATTATCAAAAAAGCAAAAGTATTTAGAATTAGTGTTTTTGAGTTTTTAGCAAAAAATTTACAAAATGAATTTGCAGATAGATTTTAGAGTATGTTTTTAATAAGACAAAAGAAGCGAGTTTTTAGGCTCGCTCCAAATACCATTGATTGTCAAACAGAATCAAAGGGCTTTCTATTTCACGCCAACGATAAAAAGCTAAATTATATTCTTGTTCGGCACTTATATCAGCTTTGCCCCAATCTCTTTCAATTTCTTTTCCGTATTTACAATCGCTCTCTTTTTCAAATTGCTGAAACATTTCGTGTTGTTCTGCATTGAACACGAGTTTAAAATTTTCAATTCGCCACTTATCAAACTCCAATGGCTCTTTTGTTTTTGTAGCATAGCTTTTATAGGCTTTATAAAAATCAAATTTACGCATAATCTATCCTTTCAAAAATATGGTTAAGGCGAATTATATCGCCTTTCCTTTAATTCTTTCGTATGCCTCCTTGTTTAACTCACTTATTGCCGTTAGTATTGATTTGTGCGTTATACAATCTAAGCTTATAATTTCTGCTTCGTTTAAATCATAACGCTTAATTAGTTCTTTGGCTGTTTCTACTTCGCCAATAGCTTCAACTCGCTCTAAAATGCTATTAACTGCGATTAGTTGATAGTCGATTTTAGGCTTATTCGGTTCTATGCCATAATCGAAATTTATAAACTCTCTTAATTCGTGGTCGCTCATCAATTCAGCTTTTTCGTTGATTAAAGCTAGATTTTCTTTTGTAAATTTTGCTTGGTTTTTTGTAAAATATGGCTTGTAAGGCTCGATATATTCTTTTGCACTTAAAATTTTGAAATTGTTATTGCAGGCTGTATATCTTACAAACCCATATTTTATCTTTTTGTTTTTTAAATCTACAAAGCAATAAAATTGCCCATCGTTGTTATCTTGGCTTGTAAAAACAAACTCGCTAAAATTATCTTTTTTCCCCATTTCCTTATATTCTTGGATTATGTCGCTACTTAAAGTAATATCGCAATAATCGAAATTTGTTTCTGCCATTTGTTTAATTTTTTGTTTAAAACTATCTGTTTGAAATTCAAAGCTATATTCTAAATTTTCAAAAAGACAATTAATAATTCCTGTTACCCTTGAAATCATTCTCTCCCCATAATTCCATTGAAAATATCTAGCAATAATTTCACGCTCGCCATTTTCTTTTTCCCAAGCTACATAAATTTGACTTCTTTGACCCATTGTTTTATCCTTTCTTTGTTTTAAAAAAAGGGCGATTTCTCGCCCTTACGCTCTTTTGAATAGACTGATAACGCAATCTACACACATCATTACAAAACCCATTGCAAAGCACCCCATAAAGGCGCAAGCAGAAATTTCAAAACTTGTGCCAAAGAAATCAGCAACGCTTTGTGTTGTAATGAAATTTGAAAGGAAAAAGCTAAAAAAAGCACCAAAAAAAGTTATAGCCAAACTTCTAACGAAAAACTCTTCGATAGTTCTTTGCATATTCTCTCCTTATCCTTTAAATATGGGTGTATTATAATCAAAATAAACTTAAAAGTCAATAAAACTAAATAAGAAAATAATAAAAAATATACAAAAAAGCAAAGAAAAATCAAAATTTCTATAAGTTTTGGCGAATAAAAAGCATAAAACAGCAATTCAAAACAGGCAAATAACATAAAATTATATACGCTGTTTAAAAGCTCTAAAACTGCTCTTAAATCGTTTATATCTGTTTTAGGTGTAAAGATATGGATTTTTTATCATCGTTGAAATTTGAGTGGTTTTTGTGCGTTGTTTTTGCTATGTTATAACAAAAATAGAAAAAGGCAGTTTTTGGCTGCCTTTACTAAAAGCGATTAATACATTATTCGCTTATCTATTTTTTTGTTTAATTCAAGGACAACGATATTGTAATATCCGTGAAACCCAACTTCTGTTTCTGTATCAAAACATTGAAAGTCGCCGACTTCATCTAAATCATCTTGCGTGTCTTTTAAATAAGTCATTTTCGCATCTTCTTTAATAGCCTCGATTGCTTTCTCTTTACTTTCGTAGCAGCCAACTAGCCAAAGCGTTCCATCGTTTTCGATTTCGCCATCGCTATATTTATTTGCTCTGTAATAAAACACTTGATAAAATTCTTTCATTTTTGCCCCCTTTTTAGTATTCAATCTTTTTAAGTTTCTTGCGTGAATATGTCTTTTTAGACTTCACAACTCTCGGCTTTAAAGAGATTTCTCTCTTATATCCCATTACGATATTTTTATCTCTCATTTTCTACCCTCTCCTATCCTTTAAAGTGAGTGTATTATATAGTAATTAACCTTAAAAGTCAATAAAACTATATAGAGAAATAAACAAAAAAGATAGAAATTTGACAATTTTAGCCAAATTTCTATAAGTTTTAAGGAGCATTAGCTTTTAAAAAAAGGCGATTAACTCGCCTTTAATTCATTGTTTTTCTAATAGCTCTTTATGTAAAGCTTTTAAACTATCGATTGCAAATTTTACATCGTAAAAAATATCTGTAATATTATCAGTGTTACCTTTTGCGTGTCTTTCTAAAAGTGTGCCGTGCAAATCCTTTTTGTTGTAAAATTTTATAATTTCACTTGTAAATTTTTTGGCTGTAAAATTGTCGATACTAATAAAATAAATCTCTTTGTCTTGTCGTTCATCGATTACACAATATAAAGAAAAGTTATTTTCATCAGAAGTTTCATATAGTCTGCAACTGCATTTTTTGCAAATTTCCCTAATTTTTTTTACTTCAATTCTTTTTTGCTCTCGCCTTTGTTCGCACTCTTTTTCAATTTCAGGCAAAAACAAATCGCTAAAATCAAAATCTACATTTTCATCGCCGTTCAATGTTTCTCTGCTTGTGTTCCAATGAAAACTTGCGCGACTTGCACCACTTAAAAATTCATCTCTACCAAGTAGTTCAATGGCTTTTTTGTAGCTGATTTTTCTGTTTTTGTATTTAAAAACACCTACATTAATACCTTGCTCGATTTGTTCTAAATCTTGCTCCAAATTTCCATATTTTAGTAAATACTCTTTATCCTCTTGTGTTAATACAAATTTTTTCATTTTTGTTCCTTTTAAAGGCAGTTTATTTCATCAATGTAAAAAGCACACTCATAACCTAATTCTGATAATTCGTGTGTTTCTACTTCGCCAAATGCTTCGGCATCGTATAAACTAGTAAATTCATCATAAGATAGTAATTCATCTGTGTAAATATCATAAATTTCACAAGTGTAAATAATCTTTTGTCCTTTGTTTATTTTTAAGAGGTGGCAATTATGCCACCTCTTCCTCGCAATTACTTTCTATATAATCGCAAAGCCTAAAAGCTAGTTGCTCGGCTACTAAATACACCAATTCATAGCGAGAGCCACAAAGAATAGCAAGGAAATCGTATTTTTCCTTAATGAAATCCACTAGTTCGCTGTCTTGCTCGAAGAATTCGATAAAATCATCTCTGTATTTCCCAAAAAATCTATCCATACTATCGCAATAAATTAAGCCGTGATAGCCACCTCTTGCGCCGTGTTGGCTGATATTATCAAAATCTTGCAAAAACTCTATAATATGTCCTGTCGTTGCATAATCCAAATCTTGTTCTCGGTTTATCTCAAAATAAGCCTTATAAAGACCACTATTTCCTAAATCGTTAAAGATATTATCTAAAATATCTCTTGCTTCCTCATTTGATTTACCTTCTAGTGAATTAATGAAATCTGATACTCTCATTTTCTTTCTCCTATCCTCTTGAAATATGAGTGTATTATATACTAAATAAACTTAAAAGTCAATAAAAGTAAAGATAAAATATAAAGAAAGTAGCAAAAATAAGCAGAATTTAGCTAAAACTCTATAAGTTTTGGCGAATAAAAGGGGCAAAATAATCACCCCTAGTTTGATTTATAAAATTATTTCGTGCCAATCATCGCAAGGCTTGAATTTATCGCTTAATTCTAATTTGTCAAAAATCATATTAGCCCAATAATGCTTTTTTTGTTTCGCACGATTGACTTTAAAAGTAGTAGGTTGATTTTTGCAATCGCAAAAAACTTTCAAATTTGCACCAAAATAAGCTTTATCGCCTGTATCAACTTTCGGCAGTTCATCAAATTCGATATATGCGCTTATATCTCTATCATCGGACAGATAAATTCTTATTTTGTCGTTTTTGACCCAAGTCTTACCATTTAGCTTTTTTGCTATGTTTTCTAAAATTTCCATTGTTTTATCCTTTTGTATTTTTAAATTACCAATTCACTCTCGCATCTACTGCTTTATTGATTTCTTTGGCTAGTTGCGCCTCGTTGTCAATTTCTCTTTTTGTTTCAAATACAAAATCGCCTCTGTATCTGACTTCGGCTGTGTAGTAATAATCAAAGCCATCTTTGCACGCTCTTATATCTATTTCGTATTTCTTATAGTTTTTGTCTATGCCTCTACACTCGCCATTTTGATTTTTTAATTCCTCCATTAGAGTTTTTAGTTCTGTTGCGCTTGTTATTTTCATTGTTTTTATCCTTTGTTTTATGATTGATTAAAGGGGGCGATTTACGCCGCCCTTGCAGCCTTAATTAATGACTTTGTTATAGGTGTTGAAAAACAATTAAAAAAGCCTGTTTGATAGACTTCGTTAAAGCCGTTTTTCATACCAAAGATATATAATAAGCTTGTAACATATTCGCAAATACAATCATAAAGCTTATCGGCAATTTCTTTTGCAACTTCGTATTTGCTTTCGCCGTTTTCTACACAAACACGCATACCATTTCGATTTGTTTCCATTAAATCGCATTCTCGTTCATATAGAAAATTCTCACATAAATCTTGGATTTCATCATAATCTACATAAAACTTAAAGCCTTCGTAATAACCTTCCTCGATTTTAATTATCTCTTTGTTATAGAAATAATTTCGCATATCGCAATAGTCTTTGTCAAATTCAGGGATATTATATAAGCCACTTTTTTCTAAAAAAGCATTTGCTTTTAAAGTTGCTTTATTAACGATTTTTTCGTTAATGTCTTTAACATTGATAAAATTTAAATCGCTGTCGTATTTAAAACTACCTACGCCTCTTTTATCGCTAAAATTGAACGCTCCCATCTTTGCCCCCTTATAGACTAAATTTTTCTAGTTTTTTTGCTAGGTCAATACCTAGAAATTTGGCTATAAAACAAGCAATTTCATAAGCTATCCAAAAGCTTACAAATGCAACGCATAAAGGCAATAAAATAATAATGAAGTCAATCAATTCATTTTCCATTTTTCTTTTCTCCTATCCTCTTGAAATATGGTAGTATTATATATTAAATAACCTTAAAAGTCAATAAAAGTAAAGAAAAAAAGAATAAAAAATATATAAGAAAATTAAGGAATTTCGGATTTTCTATAAGTTTTAAGGAGTAGAAAAGTGGCTTTTTACGCCACTTTTTGGCAACGGTCGAATTCAAAATATTTGTCAAAATAAGTCATAGCTTCATCAAAGGCTTTGAAAAATTCGTTTTCATCTTCGGCATCGCCAAATATTTTTTCTTCTATTGTTTTATAGCTATCTTGTATAATTTTGCACTTGCCATTTTCATCTTTTGTGTATTCATATTTTTCGATATAACAATAATGCACTTCATCTTCTTTGATAGCGATAACATAATCATCGACAATATCGCCATTTTCTTTTTGTGTGGTTATATCAAAATATTCGCCATCAAAGGTGTAATCTACGACTTTTTCTTTTTTAATCATTTTTTATCCTTTGTTTTATTTCTAGGAAGTGGCAATTAAGCCACTTCTTTAATGTTTTTGTTCAAATCTTTCGCAAGTTGTCGCATTTCGTAAAAGAAATCTTTAACTTCTGCGTTAATTTCAGACAAAGTCCAACTCTCATCTAAATCACAACCATTAATTAAAATATCCCCTGCCGTAAAATGACACCCATCGCTGTTTGATTTATTCCATTGTTCCATAAGATAATCGGATAAATTTTTTAATTCATCATCGCTTATCTCATCATAATCACATATTTTACTTTGGTCATCAAATTTATACACTTCTAAACACTCGCCAAACATAACACTTTTGCTATCGTTGTCAAAATAAAAGCTATGCGCTTCACAAACTTTTTTAAAATTTAAAACTAACATTTTGTTTTCTCCTTATCTCTTTTTTTTTAGCCAAAAGGTAGCGTGAAGCTACCTTTAAAATCAATCCTCTAACTCAACCACTTCAATTTTTGGGCTTTCATAGAAAAAAAGCCTTTTAAACGCTTCTATGTCTTTTTCGGCTTCTGTTTTGTTGCTATATTTTTTTGCACACTCCACCTGACTTGTTACCATAATGCTATTCATATAATAACTTTCTTCCAATTTACTTGTTGCTCGTAATACAAACATTTTGTTCTTTTCTCCCTCTCTTGAAATATGGGTGTATTATAGTAGAATTAAACTTAAAAGTCAATAAAATTAAATAAAAAAGAATAAAAAATATATAAAGAGATTTAGGGAGTGGCTTAAAAAAACCACTCAACACGAACATAGCCGTTTTCTTTGCAATACAGCGTATCTAAGCCTTTTATTAAATCATCGGCTAATTTTTTAGCTTTATCGCTAACTTTTGACAAATCTTTATCTTTTAGTTTTCTGATTTGCCAAGCTGAAAATTCACAATCGCTAAATTCATCATAATTGTAATCGCTATCGTAGTTTTGTTCCAAATTTAGCTCATCGACTAAACTATCAAAAGTTCTTCTGTCATCGCCAAAAGATACGCTATGACTATATTTAGTAACTTTTTGTTCTACTATTTGTGCAAACATACCCATTTTTTATCCTTTTGTTTTATTTTTTAAATTTCAGAAGTAGCATTTTATTGCTACTTCTTTTTTTATTAGGCTCTATCTTAGGGTTAAATAGAGCCACTCATCTAAATAATTTTCGTAATTTTCCATACAAAAATCGTATTCATCATCGTTTAAATCATTGTTAGAATTTAGACTGCGAAGTCTATCTTTTATAGGGTCGTAATCATCAAATTCCTCAAACAAATCAAATAAATAATCTTTGCATTTATCTTTATCTATCATTTTTTTATTCCTTTCTTGTTTTTATAATAGGGGTTAAAGCTATCTTACAAGATAGCTTTGGTCATAGTTGTAGCTGTCGCCGTTTCGTGCATAGCTATTAATTGCGCCAATTACATAAGAGCCATTTTTGTTAAATTCCGTTCCGCCACAATGACAACATTTTTCATTGTCTTTGTCGTTTATGTTTTTGCAACTTTTGCAACGCTTAAAATTATAATAATTTTTTTGTATGTCTAGTAAATATTCTTCTCTTTGCATTTTTTAATCCTTTAAAAATTTTGTAGAGTGGTTATTAAAACCACTCAATGGCTACATAGCCTATTTTTTTGCTGTAATTGGTATCTAATGCACCAATCAAGCTGTTTTTTAGGGAAGTAGCTAGTTCCATAACATAGCTTTCGTTTTTGCCCCAATCTTTGGCGATTTCAGCAACTTTTTCGTTGTCGAATTCAAAAGTTTTTAATTTTTCTACTTCTGAATTTTCAATTTCGTATAGGCTTTCTTGGTTGTCAGGCGTAAAGTATTCTACCTCAAACAATTCTTCTAAAAGCGTTTCAAACTTATCGCTGTTATAGTTAAATCCACTGATTTCCTCGCCGTAATCTCTCGGCTCTGCAACAATATTTGGTCTGTAACCCATTTCTATCTCCTTATCCTTTAAATATGAGTGTATTATATTATTATTAAACTTAAAAGTCAATAAAAATAAAGATAAAATAAATAAAAAAGTAAGTAAAATTGGAAAAATCTATAATTTTTAGCGAGTATGAAAGGGCGAATAATCGCCCTATTTCAGTTTTTAATCACAATCAAACCACACATCAATTTTTTTGTAATCTTGTGGTAAGTCATTTGTAAAATAGACTTTATCAAAAGCCCAAGTTCCGATTAAATCTAAATTTACAGGCGAGAAATAATCGCCACCACCTTGTCCGTTTCCAATCGCTGTTAATAGCGATAGTGGAAATGGTGCTGTATCATAGTTTTTATTTATTGAATTTCTTTGATATTCTGCCAAATCAATAAATTGTTTTTTGGTTTTATTGACTAAGAATTTGACTTCGTTAAGTGATTTTATAGGCTTAAATGCTACTGGCTTATCTAAACTTTTACTCCACCATAGCTCTTTTGGTTCTGTGCCAAGCTTAAATTTTTCATAGTCTTGTCGCTCTGCATAATCGCCGACCCAAGCTATATTTTTTGGATTGTCTATAAGTTCTGCAACGACTGATAAACAAAATTTATTATCGCACCACGAATGTTCCATTAATTTACACCCATAAGGAATATCATAAGCCTTTTTTACTTTTTTACCTTTGATTAACACTTTGTAATATTGCCCCATTTTTTTCTCCTATCTCTTAAAATATGGTGGTATTATATATTAATTAAACTTAAAAGTCAATAAAAGTAAATATAAGAAATAGAAAAAATCCAAAGAATTTAGAATAAAAACAGAAAAAACTATAAGTTTTGGCGAATAGATAATTCTTGTTAAAGTGGCGCAATATTTTTCGCATAAAGGTAGGAGATTGCATAATGTATAATACGCCACTTTAATAAAAATTATGCGTTAATACTTAATCAAGTGGTGCAAATTTCAAAAGGGGTGGAGATTTGCATATTATCGCATATACACCACTTGATTAAATATTAGTCTTTCAGCATTGTTAGCTGTGTTTTCTTTGTTATTGTTTTATATTCGCTCCAATCTTCGTTGCACGGCTCACCAAATTCATTGTGTTCAATTAGCATTTTTATCATTTTTACACCATTGTCTAAATCAATATGAAAATGCCACTCTTGCACCTTAATTCGGCTAGGGTTGCCGTTATTCTCTTTTATGTAAATTCTTGTTCTGCCATAATTTTCATCTGTATCAAATACAGTGTTTTGCCTGATAAAATCGGCTAATGGATTTTTTAAAAAAAATCTTTGCCACTCTCTATTGAGATTTTCATCATCGCAAAAATATATGTCGTTGCTTTCATCTAGGTCATCAACTTCGCAATACTCACAATATTCGCAATCGCCAATATAATCTTTGTTTGGGTCATACATTTAAAACTCCTTTTAGGTGGGATTAATCCCACCTGCTATCAAATTCATCAATAAAATCATCTGTTATATCGCGTTCGTTCTCAATGTCAAGCACATTTTCGATTAAATCATCGACATCAAATGTCATTTTATATCCTTTCTATTCGTTCTCATCATAGTCTTTATAAACAAAAACATTGATTTCTACATACCCATCATTTTCAGAATTTTCTTTTTCAACTCTTTGTTTGTATTTTTCTGCTTCATCTCTCGTATCAAAATAGCGAGTTGTGATGGGTTTATCTGTTGCCTTTTCTAAAATTTCACAAACATATCTTTCCATTGTTTTATCCTTTGTTTTTTTAAAAAAGGCGTGAGAATTAATCTCACGCAACTTCGCTATCTAAAAAGATTTCTGTTCTTTCGCAAATAAAATTAGCACGCTCTTTTATTGTAAATTCGTTACAATTCAAAAAAGGGTCTGAACTAAACAATAACTCGTTTATATCGGCAAATAATCGTGGCTGAAACACTTTGCAAAATTCGCCAAACTCTGTGCCTTCGCTAATGTCTAATTCTTTTGCTTCTATCACTGACTGAATTATTTTGTTTGTAGCAGTTATACTTACAATAAAACAAGTGCCACTAACATTGACTGAAACGCCTGTAATTTCGGTAGTTTCAATATCTACACCATTAACTTTGATTTCCATTTTTCTATCTCCCTTACCTTTAAAGTGAGCATATTATAATATAATTAACCTTAAAAGTCAATAAAACTAAATAGAAAAATAAATAAAATAATATAAAAATTTCGATTTTTTTCAAAATTTCTATATGTTTTTAGGAATAGAAAAGGCGACAAATTCGCCTTTAATTCACTACCTTTTTAATTTTAGCCGAAAAATATGCTTTTTCTAGCTCATCGCCACCACCAAGAATAAAAGCTATTGCAATAGCTTCATCGTAGCTGATATTAGAGCTAGACGCATAGAGTGGATAATCTGCTATGTAATCCATAGCAACTTCGCCAATTTTTTTGCAAATTTCATTATCTATGGTAATTGCTCGTATTGAAGCAAGCATTTTGCTTGTTTGTTTATAGATTGCTTCTAGTTGTTCCATTTTGTTCCTTTATTATTCAAATTGGGGTAGCCGTTAAAAGGCTACCTTTTTTAAGCACATTTGCTTCTTGCTTCCATTTCAGCATCTTTTTGGTAATCGTAGTATCTATCGCACTCTATCTCCCAAAGTTCCTCATCTGTATAAATTTTTTCAACTTCTATTAGTTCTAAATCGTAATAGAAAAAATATTCGACCCTGTCATCGTTATAAGTTACTTTATAACAATCGACAAAAACATCGTTGCCATAAATTTCTTTGTAGCGTTTGATTAATTCATCATCAGCACTAAAATCACGATAATCTAAATATTCTACTTCTTTTGTATTTTCTCCCCAAATGCGCTTTTCATCAGGTATCCAGCCCATATCAAGCCAAGTATTATCTATAATTTGTTCTTCACTCATATTTTCATACCAGCCTTCATCGTAATTCCAAGTTCTTACAACTTCGCCTTTATCGTTTCTGACTTTGATTTGGATTTTGTAATAAACTTCCATTTTCTTATCTCCCATCCTCTTGAAATATGGAGTTATTATATCAACTTTAAACTTAAAAGTCAATAAAAGTAAAGAAAAAAAGAATAAAATTATAGTGAAAAAACAAATGATTTTTGAATTTTCTATGTGTTTTAAGGAGCAAAAAAGTAGCTTTTTATGCCACTTTGCACATATAGGATTATATAGAAATCAGATTTTAATTCCGTATTCTAGGGTAACTACATCTAGCCAAACTCTTTTCAAAGCGTTCATTTTTGCCTTTTCTGTATATTCATAAGGATAACACCTTAAATCAAATTTATCAATAAATAAATATGGCTCATCAAATGTAAAAACATCATTAGTTGTCTTTTGCCAACACTCAAATTCTTTTGTTTCTTTGTTAAAAACAATATATGAAATTAAATTGCGCCTGTTATTTATTAAAATATCTTGCATAGTAAAATTAAATTTTACTTTTTTTGTCAAATTCGGAGTTATCTCCAAATCGGCTGTCTTTTTCATTTTTTTATCCTTTTTAGAAAGTGGCTTTTACGCCACTTCTTTTTGTGCTTTTGTGATTTCTGAAACATAAAAGTATTGCCCTGTTTCATAATCATCATCATTGACTTCATCGGTTGTGTAGATAAAATCGTTTGTTTCGTTTAGCTTTTTGCAAAAGCTTTCGGCTTCGGCTCTGTCTGTAAAAAAGCCGTGTTCGCTTTGTAGCTCTGTTCCCCAAAAATCCATTATATCATCAATAATGCCGTAAAACATAATAACATAAACTGAATTTCCCATTTTTGTTTCCTTTCTTTTAGTTGTTGTTTATTTCGTTTTTATGCGCTTCGTTCCACTCTGCTTCTGCTAGTTCTCTGTAATACTCTGCTTCTGCTTCCTCTCGCTCTCGAATTTCTATAAAATTCCATAACTCCCTAGTTCGTTCTAGTTCTTGTTCTCTATCCCAACTACTCATTTTTTAATCTCCCTTGCCTTTAAAGTGATAGTATTATATACTAATTAAACTTAAAAGTCAATAAAAGTAAATAAGAAATTAGAAAATAATATAGAAATTTAGCAAATTTTTAGCCAAATTTCTATAAGTTTTAACGAATAGCTTAGATTTTTAAACCTTGCTGTTCTTTAATGTTTTTTAGCCAAATGCTTGCAAAGTCTGCTTGGTCTTTCATCATCGCTTTGTTTGCGCTCATTGTGGTTAAATCTAATGATTGTCTATGCGTTGCCCCTGAAAAATACGCATAGTCATTGCGAAAACTCATCGGATAAATTGCGTTTTCTACAATTAAAAAATCCATTGTAGGGTCTGCCATTAAATCGCCGTTCATTTCGCCATAGTGCGATAATGAAAAAATTTCTGCTTTCTCATCAAAAAACTTTGTTGTATGGACTATTTCAGCCCAAACAGGCATATAACTTGAATTATCAATTTTGATAAAATTGCCCTCGCCTTGCTCTTTGCACATTTTTACAATGTGGCGCAAAATTTTATCAGCTTCTTTGTTTAGTTTTGGAAGTTTTACATTTGCCATTTTTATATCCTTTGTTTTGTTTTTTGTGTTGTATTATACAAAATAAAGGGGCGTTTTCACGCCGCCTTTAAGTTGATTTTTTCGGCTAAATGCCAATAAGCACTTTTAATTTTTGCTTTTGTTGCTTTGCTTATTTCGTTGTCGTATATGTTGCTAGTAACTTTGTCAAGGTCGCTATTATCAACTATACCAACTTTAAAAAAGCTGTTGCCATCGTGGTCGCTTATTTTATAGTAAATTTGGCGATTACTTGAATAAATTTCAAACTCATTTTCGCCAAATTTATTTGTTGCGTGGCAAGCAAAAATATCTTTTAGGTTTGTTCCTAAAATTTTATATGCGCTATAATTGCCACTCCATTTTCCCAAAATTCCATAAAGAATAATGGTTTTGCCTTTTAACTCTTTATCAAAAATTTCTCTGTAAAATTCTAGGTCGCTTGCTTTTATGTCGCTGACAAACTCATAGAATTTTTGATATGTATCATCAGGCAAATTCCAGCTTTTCTCTATACCTGCGCTTTGAATATCTGCAAGCAAATGCTCATCTGTGTCTTTCAAGTTCTCTAAAAAGTCCTCAAAATATGCCTCATCGCCATTGTCTGAATTAAAGATTACTTTAAAGCTCATTGTTTCTCCTTACCTCTTGAAATATAAGTGTATTATATACTAATTAAACTTAAAAGTCAATAAAACTAAATAGAAAAGTAAAGAAAAAATAATATTTTTTGATTGAATTTAGGAAATTTTAGGGAAAAGTCTATAAGTTTTAACGAATAAAAATGACAAGTAATTTTAAGCTTTGTTTTTGTATAATTCCGCTCTCTTTTTATAAAGAATTGTTTTGAAAAAAATTGCCAAAGTGTAAAAGCTTTGGCTCTTTTTGTTTTTCGTGTAAAAATCTGTGTTTTGTTTTTTTGTAACTCTTAATCAAACGGCGCATCGCGGAGTTTGTTTATAATTTTCAAAAGGCTAGGTCAAAGAGAGATTGCGCCGTTTGAGTAAAAGCAACTCATTAAAAATCTATGAATTTTAAATACAAAAGCCCCTAAAATAGGAGCTTAATGTTGCTGTGCTTCATCTTTTGTTGTGTAATGGACATAAAGAGCCAAAAGAAAACCTAAAAAAGCTATACAACCTCCAACTACACTTAAATACTCACTCATCTTTCGCTCCCTTATTAAATAGATACATACCAACTACGCTAATCATCAAAGCAACTATAAAAGGAGTAATTCCGATTGCTTCGTTCTTAACTAATGGTGTAACAATCGCAACTGCAATAATAACTTTTGCTAAATCTAACAAAAGCTTGCCACTTTCTTTTATCGTTTCTTTTTTAAGCACGAGTTTTAGCTTTATCACTCTCATTGTATTTTACCACAAAAAATTAAAGTGGCTGTTACGCCACTTCTTTTTCAACTTGTTTCAATAAAGCCTTAATGCTTCCAAATGTAGCCCAAAGAGAGGTTTTTTCACAATCTGTGTGCCAAACTATTTCGCCATTTTTGTATAGTTCAAACCTTTCTTTGTTATAATCAATTCTCGGCGCATAGCCTAACTTGCGAAAATCGGTATTAAAAGCTGACATAATTTGATATTTAAAGTATTTCAAATCATCTGCGAATAATTTATCCATTGTGGATAATGTAAAATTTTCGCTTAAAACTTCTGCTAATTCTTTAATTAATAATTCCTCACTTGGGATAGACCATTTGCCATAGCTTTTATTATTTTTTCTATCATAAATTTCAAAGCCATAACAAACAAGTTCGTTGCCAAAAATTTCGTTGATTTCCGTTTCGGATAAATCATCATTTGTTTTGCCTTTTAAATCAATGCCTAAATAATCAGCTACAACGCCAAAATCAGGGTCAAAATCCTCATTAACAAACATTTCAATGTTTTCTGTTTTGTAAGTTCCTAACATTTTTTTCTATCTCCTTTACCCTTTAAAGTGAGTGTATTATATTATTATTAAACTTAAAAGTCAATAAAAATAAATAAAAAATAGAAATAAAAAAGGGCTATTTTACTCGCCCCAAAATCTCATTTAAAACTGCTCATATTTGCATCTATATTTACCAAAGCTTCTGCTAGAATTTTTAGGCATATATTCTACCTTTACCAGAGAACCAGTAATTTCTTTATGCCCTTCTGTGTCGTTAGATACAAATACAGCCATTATTGGTATGAATTCGACTTTTTCTTCAAAATCAATTCT
Source organism: Campylobacter sp. JMF_01 NE2 (assembly GCF_027737365.1). Lineage (NCBI taxonomy): Bacteria > Pseudomonadati > Campylobacterota > Epsilonproteobacteria > Campylobacterales > Campylobacteraceae > Campylobacter > Campylobacter sp. JMF_01 NE2. The sequence continues at coordinate 51,814 of NZ_JAOVTR010000004.1, forward strand.
GAAATAGCTGTCAACAGAAAACTCAAAATCTAAAACTGGTTTTTCTTCTAATTCAACTACATAGCATTCATTATTATTGTTATATGTTATCATTGTTTCCCCTTTTTTGTATAAAATTGCAAAAAGAGTGGCAATTTATGCCACTTCTCTTGTTGTTTCATCGTTAATAGGGATTTCTGTTAAAACACAATCCCAGCTTGTGCCACAATGGGTAACGCCCCAAACATAGCAATCTAATAATTCGCTATACATTACGATTTCGTTTGTTTTGTGTTTTAAAACAAATTTTCCGTTCTCATCGATTAAGTAATATTGAAAAATGGTTGTTTGCTCATCAATTTCGCCATTAACAACATTTTCAAAAATGCTAGGGTCTATTTCCTCTATGTTGTTACAAATGACAGATTGAAAACATTTCGATAAACAATAATAATCAACCTTTCCGTGTTGCAAGCCATATTTTGAAATTTCTTTTCCGTAAAAAAGTTTCATTTTTTTCTCCTTACCTCTTGAAATATGGAGTTATTATAATCTAAATAACCTTAAAAGTCAATAAAAGTAAATAGAAAAGATAGAGAAAAAGCAAGTAAAATATTTTGATTAAATAAAAAAAATGCGTGGCTACGAATAACCACGCATAAGTAAAGGATTAAAGTTTTGTTGAGATGAAATAGTTAAGCTGTGAATATGAAATATTTCCTAGTTCAGGCTTCATATTTTTCAGTTTCTCACGAATATCTGTTAGCTTGTCGCCATTATCAAGCATTTTGCGAATTTCATCTTTGTATGGGCTTAATAATTCCTCGCTTGTTGGACCTGCAAATTTTGCTTTTATTTCGGCTAAGTATTTTTCGCCAAATTCGCTTTTAATAAAATTGCTAATTTGCGAATATGTAAGGTCGCTAAGCTCAGGGTATGCCTCTGCCAAATCGCCACCGATTGCGTAATAGCTATCGCCCTTTTCGAGTTTTGCTTTTATTTCCACTATGTATTTTAAAAGCTTATCTCTTGTTGAGAGCGAAAAAATCTTATTAAGTCTAGTATCGGTAATAAACTGACTTACTTGTCTGTATTTTACCTCTACGCCACGCTCTTGCAAAATTTTTGTAATTTCCATAGGGGTTTTATCCTCTTTTAAAAAGTCGATAATATCCCTAGTATAAGCTGCTAATGCTTGTTGTTTAGGCGTATAAACTTCTTCGATTGAAGTTTTTAACAAATTTAAAAACTCGGCTTTCTCTTGCACTTTTGTGTGCATTGTTTCCCATTTTTCGCTATCTAAAAGATTATAATTTTTAGCAATTCCTAAGAGTTTTAAAGCCTTTCTGTAACTTTCTCTACCTCTTACATTACCTAAAAAATCAGGGTCTTTAACCATTTGCTCAACTTTTGCAATATCTACTGCCATCAAAAATAACTCCTTTAAAAAATTTCTTATAATATATTACAATATCCTTAAAATTGAATTAAAGAATATTGTATTATTTTGAAAAATGGAGCGTAAAAACTCCACTTCAACTAAAAACTAATACCAAAAACTTATATCTACTCTCTTGTAAGATTTTGGTTCGGTGTTAGAAAAATAAATTGTATTATTTGCCCAATCGCCGACAAAATCTTCTCCATCTGTGCCAAAATAATCTCCGCCGCCTCGACCATTACCTAATGCTGTAAGTATTGATAATGGAAAAAAAGCATTGCCATCTCTATCTTGCGAAGCCTCTTTGTATTCTTTCAAATCAATAAAAATTTCTTTATCGACATTGACTAAATACTTCACTGTGTCAAGGTCTAATTCATTTCGCCTCAACTTTGAAGTTTTTGCTCTTTCGTTTTCCTCGCCCCAAATTTTAGAATAATCAATTCCTAACTCTTTTAATCTTTCGCTGTCTTCGTTGCTATAATCGCCAACCCAAGCTATTTATGGATTATACCACCAACTATGCTCCATCAATTTTGCACCCCAAGGTTCGCAAATTTTCTCTTGTCCTTTTTTATTTGTAATTCTGTTACCAAAACATTGACCCATTTTATCCCCCTTATTAATACAATCTGTGTTTTAAGCCAAAAACAATATCTTCTATTGTTAGGCTTACAGCCAAAACAAATACAGCAACAAAAACTACTAAAATTGCAAAATACAGCGTAGATTGCAACGCTATGTCAGCAGGAAGCATAATGCCGATAATAGTGCCGACTGCCATTGACAAAAAGGCAACCAATAAACCAAAAAGTTTGTAACTCATTTTCTTTTCTCCTATCTCTTGAAATATGCACTTATTATAATATAAATAAACTTAAAAGTCAATAAAACTAAATAAAATAATTTAGTTAAATGAGGTAGCTATTAAGCTACCTTTTGCAATTCCTCGTAAAGCTCTTTAATAGAGGCTTCACACCATTTCATATCTTCGTAAATATCGCCTATTTCATAAGGTGCGCCATTTTTTCCGTGTCCTTCGCTATCAATCCACAAGCTTGTTTCATAGCTTGGGTCGTAAGCGTGATAATATTTGTGAATCTCTTCTGGTAAATCGCTTATTTTTTTGTAGTCAATACTAAAATTAAAATCTTGACCACAAGGCGAATAAGTAGAGAATTCTGCGCTTTTGTTTCCGTTTGTATCTTTTGTAAAATCTACATTAAAATACAAAGCCTCTGCAACTTTTTCTACTTTGTTTTGTGTTAGTGCCATTGTTTTTCTCCCTCTCTTGAAATATGGTGATATTATATACTAAATAACCTTAAAAGTCAATAAAAGTAAAGAAAAATAATAGAAAATATATAAAAAGATTTAGGGGGGTGGCAATTAAGCCACCCCTGTTATTTTTTAGGCTTGGTAAAGAAAAAAGCTTATTGCTTTTTGTTTTTTGCGAAATTTGCTTCCAAAATTTTAGTCATTTTGCTATCTTGCAAACTTCCATATTTTTTATTTAAATGTTCTTGCGCTTTATCTAAATCGCCACCTTTTGTAAAAATCTGTTGGATTTCTTTTATATCTTGCAAATCTTGCTTTATTCTGTCGTTGTCTGTGATACCTAGCATTTTGCCCCTCCCAAAATAAGTTTTATTATATCAAAAAAATTTAGGGCGATTTCTCGCCCTTTATTTAAGCTGTTTTCTTTATTAAATGCTCGTAGTATTCAGGCTCATTTTCTATCGCCTCGCATAGTTCGTAATAGTAGCTTTCTGGGTGTTGCCAATTTACGGTTTCAAATACTTCCCAAGCCGTTTCCTCCAAATTTAGCAAATCACTATCTACTAAATTGTAAAAGTCCTCTTTTGTGTAGTATTCAAAAGTTCCCTCAGTGTAAGCACTTTCAGGCACATAAATAATTTCGTTGTCTTTTGCCTCTGAAAAGCTTGTAATATCAGCTTTGTAGCAGTAACCATTAAAGGTTGATTGCTCTGGCAAAAACTCGTTGAATTTTTCTATTCTTTCCTTTACTGAAAGTTCCTCGCAAGCTAACTCTAACGCTTCTAATTCCTCGATTGTTCGTAACATTTTTTTATCTCCCTATCCTCTTGAAATATGCCGTTATTATATCTACTTTAAACTTAAAAGTCAATAAAACTAAATAGAAAATATGAAAATTTTTTAGTAACATAACAAATTAATTTACTATTAAATAAACTTATTTTAATAGAGAAAAAAGAATAAAAATAATTTATATAATGGATTTTAGTCCTTATTAAAGTGGTGCAAAAAAATTTAAAGTAAGGGAAGGAGATTGCTAGTTTTGTATGTCCGTTTTTTTACACCACTTAAATAAAGATTAAAGCCCCAAATAGGGGCTTATTTTAAGCTACTACCTCTTTTTTAGGTGTCGCTTCTAATCTTTTTTTGGCTGATAAAAGCTCCTCGTTATTCATTTGGGAAATGTCTGTTTTTCCGTAAGCCTCCAAAACTCGCTCCAAAGCTACATTTTTCTCTTGTGCTAAATGAGTTACTTCGTTTATTAGTGCGTTTTCTACACGCACTTCTATATATTCTTGCGTATCTCTAACTTCCATCTCATTATCCAAGTTAATAGCATATTGCATATTCTCTGTAATTGGAAGCCTTGTAGCCACATATTTCAAAGCTTTTGCCTTATACATTTCCTCAGCCCATTCAGCCCAAATATAGGTTAGCTGTTTTGGGTCTTTTTGGTTTTGGCTCTTTAAGCGCAACTTCTCTAATTTTGCAAAAGGAACAAACTCTGTAAAAATGTTACCTTGTCCATCTTTTGCATATACGATAATTCCTTTTAGATTTGCTAAAACCCAATTAGGATTTTCGTTATCTTGTTTTTCATAGTTTGGCTCGTAAATGATATTATCGCTCAAACCACCGAATTCTTGCTTAAATGTATCGCATTTATATACAGGAACAGCCCTAAAAACCCAGCCATTGCGATAAGCAATAGTAATAAAGCCTTTGTAGCCGATTTGTAATTGTGCTTGTTTTAAGCCGTTTTCATCTTTTTTGTAACCAAAAGGAACAATATATGCTTGTCCAAATGTCTTTTGCGGATTTAGTCCTAGCTGAATTATGTTAAGACCATTTTTAACAATACTTTCAACAGAACACTCAGCCAAATTTGGGTCTGTTAGCATACCTATGATTGCTGCTTGAAAACTTGAAGCTTTTGCTTTATCGTTATTAACAGCCCTCATAATTGCTAAAAAGTTGCTTTCAAGCATTTGTTTTGCTTGGACTTGTCTTTCTGCCAAAATAGCTACTTGCTGGTTCATAGCATTCTCCTTAATTTAAAATTATGAGTGAATTATAATCTATAAAAACTTAAAAGTCAATAAAATGAAATAAAAAATATATATGAAAATAAGAATTTTTTTGAATTTCTATAAGTTTTGGCGAACAAAAATGTCTAATTTTGATAAAAAATCTATAAAAATTCAGGAAAAACAGCCAAATTCTGCTTAAATTTGCCAAAAAATCACCATTTTTGTGTTTAATTCACTAAAAAACTAAAAATTTAAACTTTTTTTAAGATTAATTTCATAAGATTTTGTCATTAAAAAAGGATAAAAAAATGGAAAATGCAGACAAAACAAACAATTTACCTTTGTCCCCAAAAAACAATGAATATGATTTTACTCGCATTTTAAAAGCGAATTCAATCATTTATGCTCGCAGGGTAAAGACTAATTTACAAAAACTAAATATTGGCGACCAAAAAACGCTAAACTTCTTGCTTAGAATTTTGCAAGAAACAATTCGACAAAATCAAATCACGCCAGTAGGAAATGTAAGTTTAAAATTTCCTGCTGATTTGTATCAAATTATTGATGATACGAGAAATTGGCGTATTAATCTAAAAAACAGACTAAAAAAGCTTGTTGATTCGAAAATTGAACTATACGATTACTATGACCCTGATAAAAAAGTTACATACAAATATCGTGGAATTAACTGCGTTGCTAGTGCTGATTTATATGTTGATGAAAAAGGCAATGCCACAGTAGATATTTCGTTTCCAAAAGAGTTAGCAACGGCTCAAATGCAAAAACAAAACTACACACATTTGGAATTTAAAACCATAAACGCATTTAAAAGCAAGTATGCTCTTGCATTTTACGAAATTTTGGTTAGTAAAATTCAATACTATGTCAATAACGATTGGATTAAAACAGAATATGATATTAACCAAGAAGAGTTGGAAAAAATCCTAGAAATGGACTTGGCAAACCATAAGGGGGGCTTTAAACACGCACTGCAAACCATTTTGTTTAATGATGTCGTATTAAAAGATTTGCAGCAATATCTGCCTTGTGAAGTTGAAATTCATAGCAAAGACAAGATAATTACCTTTAAGTTTGAAGAAGAGGTTGTAAAGCACTTTATTACAAAATCGCTTAGCGAATACGATTTAGCAATGAAGCAATTTCAAGATTTAATTCATTCTAGTATCGAATCGGAAGGCGAAGTCCATTTTAGTCAAATCGGCAATAGCAAAATAGAAACTATCACAGGAACAAGTTATAAAATCGATAATGATAGTTTTGTCAAAACCCTAGAAAAGTTTATGATTGATATTTGTAAATACTACTCTAATCGCTCGCTAATTCCGAGCGATAAAAGAGCCGAATTTGGCGATGTCATTATGACAAGTGGTGGCAAATTTGTAGAACGAGGAACTTTCAAACCCCTATCTTACAAAAAAAAGATAAAGGTGTTAAAGTATCTTTACAAATATAGATATAACGAGATTGTAGGTAGTATAAATCTAGTTAAAAAAACAAAGGTATCAGAAACTATCGACAATCTATTCAAAGATTACATTAATCTATATTTGGTTGTTAGCGATGGATTTTTAAAAATCAAATCTATTAGCAAAGCGACAAACAAAACAGAAGATGTTTCGCTAAATGTCTGTTTTGAATATTACAGAGAGTTAGATGATTTAATACCACAAGATAGAAAGTATTTACATTTTAAAAATTTAATTGATTTTAATGAGTATGTTGCGGCGCATTTATACAAAAAAAGGAGTTAAGATTGAGCAATTATGATATTCTAAAAAAAATATGTTTCATAGTCTTAGGAATTATATTCTTTTTTCCAGTGGCGTTTTTGTTTGTAAATATAGTCAGTTTTCTTTTTTTATTTTGTGGTCTAAGAGCTTTATATATGTTATTAAAAGATTTCTTTAAGCTTAAAAATGTAACATAACCATATATAACAAAATATGGTGAAAATTGTGAGTTTTTGGAAAAATACATTTTATTTTACATCTCTTTTAATGGTAATTGTAGTAGTCTTAACGCTTTGTATATCACAGGCACTACTAACAATGCTTTTTACGATTCAGACAAAAGAAGTAGCACAAGCCCTTGGTGAGTTACAAATACAAATACCAGTATTCTTGCTAAATTTGTTTTACATAGTATCTGTGTTTTTGTTTTTGGCAAATTTAAAAATTGCAAAAAAAATAGCAATTTTAGCAGTAATTTTGCATTTGCTATTCGTATTTGTAACTATGCTTATAAATTACAATGTTACACATAATGTTAATCATCTTGTAAATAGCGTAATGATTGTAGTAGGGGCAATCTCGTTTTTTGTATTTTTAAAATTATCAAAAGACAAACAAAAATTAATCCAAGAAACTATTCAAAATGAGCCGATAAAGGAAAAAAATGACAATCGAAAACATAAATCAAATAAACATAAATGAAATCGACATAGTCGATAAAATTAAAGACAGAAGCCTAGATGAAGTCGAAAATCCATTAGATTTTGCTAGGTTAAAACAAAGCATTAAAGAAAATGGTTTATTTAATCCTTTGATTTTTGCTAGATTGCAAGATGATAAGCTAGAATTGCTTTGTGGTCGCAGAAGATTAAAAGCACTTAGAGGACTAAGCAAAGAAGATGAAAAATTTGCAAATGTAGAGTGTAAAATTTACGGTGTTGATACTAGCAGAGAGCAAAGAAATATCATTGCTTTTTCGGATAATCAACACAGAAAAGATTTAAATAACGAATTAAAATTTTATCCATTATATCTTCTTGTTATCGCCAAATTTTACAATATTGATAGCAAAAGCATTTTGGAAGGCAATATCATCGAAAATGTTAAAGATGATAAATTGTTTGAATATCTAAAAAACATAGATATATCTCAACCTAATAACGATGCGACATATAACTATATCGCAACCCTAAGCAATCAAATCAATGTAGATATTGCAACGCTTCTAGCTGAATTTTGCAAGATTAGCGCATTAGATTACAATGTCTATATGATGAAGCGACAAAACGAGAATTTAAGTATAAAAAAATTGCTGAAATTCAAAAATTCAACTAATCAAACAATAAAAACACTTTATGCAGAAGTTAATAAAATCATTAGTTTGTTGTTGCAAAAAGAGATTGATTGCGAAAAAATTAATGAAATTTCAAAACCAAGATTTGATTTAGAATGTTCCGTTCAAAACAAATCCGAAATAAAGGCATTTTTTGACAAAATTTTAGGTTTGTATTACAACGAAATGCAAAAATGCGCAAATACAGAAAAAGAAAAACCAAAACAAAATACAAGTCTAAAAGAGATTAAATCCTTTTTAAAAGGCGCAAACGATAGCGAAATAGAGCAAATTTTAGAATTTATCAAACAAATGAAATCCTAAAAAAACCACTATGTTTGGCTACCTGCGATTTTTCTTAGCTGTTTGTGTGATTTTTTCTCACACGAACGGCTATTTTTTTTACAATAAAATTCCATTTGATTTCGGAAAAATGGCAGTTTTTGGATTTTATATCCTAGCAGGATTAGTCAGTAGCAAACTAATCAAAAATGTTTTTGATTTCAATGCTAAAAACTATCTCAAAGATAGATTTTTGCGTATTTTTCCTATGGCGTGGTTTTGGCAAATTTGCAGTGTTTTAGTATTGCTAATATTTTGCAATGACAAAATAGATTTAAATTTGACTAAAATTTTAAATCATCTTGCGCTAATTCCGTTAAATTTTACTTTTTTCATTAACGAAAATACGGCTGTTTTGCTTGATAAAGCGCACTATTCAAACTTTATATTACCACCATATTTTTCTCTTGGCGTAGAATTGCAATTTTATCTATTTTTTGCAATTTTGCTCTGCTTTAAAATGCGAAAAATGCTTAAAATTTGCGCTTATTTTTCGTTCGCTTGGTATCTGTTTTTTAGTCTAACAAACACAGGCAATGCGAATCTGCAAATACAACTAACTTATATTTTGCTTGCTTCGACATTTTGGATTTTTTATTTAGGGCATTTGATTTTTGAGAGTAAATTCAAAGAAATTGCTGTGTTTTATTTGATTACTGCGATTTTAGTTGTTTGGGAGTTAAAAACAAAGAGTTTTTATGGCTCACAGCCGTTTTGTTCGATAGCTATTTTAGCTTTTGTGCCGTTGATAGTAGTCTTGCATAAGTTTAGACACATAAGGCTTAAATTTAATGCTTTTCTTGGCTCTATGAGCTTTGTAATTTATTGCAATCACTATTTGTTTATTATCGCTTTTAGCTATCTTGGGATTGCGTATAATTTTGTAGTTATTTTTGTTTTGGCGTTTGTGAGTGGATTGGTTGCGTATAAATTAATCGAAAAGCCGTTGAATGCTATAAGACAAGCGTAAAACTTTTTTATTTCACTCTTATTTTATACATTTTTTTACTATTAAATCAATTTATTTTAATAATAAAATAATTTTTTTATATGTCATTTTTGCTTCCACCACCCTACCCTATTCTACTTTGAAAAAATAAAAGAAACATCGTAAATCGCCCTATTTTACAACTTATTTTAATTGTAATTAAATCTTATTAATTAAGGTAAATATAATATTTTAATTGTATAATATTTGTAAAAAATATTTTTTTACTATTAAAATAAGTTGTGAAAGGTTGAAAAATGGTTATTTCAATTTGTAACGAAAAAGGTGGTAGTGGAAAAACAAATATTGCTATAAATTTAGCAGTAAAATTTTCACTTATGAAAGAAGATACTTTGTTGCTTGATACTGACCCACAAAGAAGCACCGAAATTTTTGTTAAAATAAGGACAGATAACGAAAAAGAGATGCTTTTTAGCACGATATCAAGATATGGTAGTGGATTAGATAAAGAGATACGCAGATTAGAATCGAAATATGATGTCGTAGTCGTAGATACAGGTGGTAGAGATAGTCAAGAAATGCGACAAGCGATGCTAGTAAGTGATATAATCATAATTCCTGCTGTTCCATCTGATTTAGATATTGCAGTTTTAAATAAAATGATAAATCTCTTTGAGATGACAAAAACATATAATCCAAATGCAATAGCTTTGATAGTGATTTCAAAAGCTAGTCCAAATCCATTTTTGCAAAGCAAGGTCAAGGCTTTAAAAGAGTATATTTTAGAGAAAAAATTAGAAGACATTTATTTACTAGATTCAATTTTATATGAGCGAGAGGCTTATAGAAATTCTATCACAGCAGGGCAGGGCGTAGTAGAGTATTGTAAAGAAACAGATAATGCGTATAGGGATTTTGATAATTTTGTAAATGAAATAATTACCTATATAAATAAATAATTTTTTACTATTAAAATAAGTTTATTTAATAGTAAATAAAATTTAATTAGGAGTATTAAAATGGGTGTATTTGATGAAAAAAACAAAAAAAAGAAATTTGCTTTTATTGATAGTGAAGTAGGGGATAATTCAAATAAAAATTTAGAAAGTGAAGTTGATTTTGTTCAAGCGGGTAGGGGAGAGAAAAAAACATTTTCAAACTATAAGGGCAGACCAAAAATTGCAGAGCATAAAAAAAGACAAAAACAAATCATTGTTTATCTAACACAAGATGAAAAAGATGAGATAGAAAAAATGGCTGAAAAACTTCACCTTACAACTTCGCAGTTTATTGTGATGAAGATTTTTCAATAATAAAATAAGTTGATTTACTATTAAATAAACTTATTTTAATTGTAAATTAATTTTATTTAATTGAAAAAACCACTAAATAGCATAAGATTATGTAAAAATTAACATACTTTTGGCTATAATTGTCAAATCGTGCGAGATTTTTGCCTAGATTTCCTCGCACGAATGAGCAAATTTAGCTAATTAGATATTTTTTAGTATGATTTTTAAATACCACTTATAAAATACTAAATGGTTTTATTTTTAAACACCAAATTTATTCTATAATTTTTATTTTTTCATTTGCTAATTCGCTACTCATACGCATAAACAGATATTTTTCATCTCGCAAAAAGGTCAAATTTTTGTTGATTTTTGCGTTTTTAACAACCTGAATTTTATTGTTTTCATAGACAAAAAGTCCGTAATTGTTGTAATTTTCTCGCAAATATTCCAAAGCAAAGTCTTTTAAATCAGAAGTTACGCAAAAATAGAATTTCGTATATTTTTTTGCAAAATCCTTATGTTTTAATTTCGTAAAATCCGCCAAAAAATCGCTTTTTGAAACCTTAACTTCAACGCAAATCCGAGTTGTTTCATTAAACGCAAGGAAGTCTTCGATATCTACTGTGTTGTTAGTAAAATACTCACAAATCACTTCGCTTACGCAATGTAGCTGTTTAGGGCTAAATCTAAAATACTCGAATAACAGTGCTTTCATTTTGTCGCTAGTGGCGTTATCGCGTTTTTTTGTTTGAGTTGTCTGTTTTAAAAATGCCATATTATGCCTAGCCTATTCGCAATGTTTCTTGTGGTGTTCTTCCCAAATTCTGATATAGTCCTTGCGAATTTTGATAGCGATTAAAAACACATATTCGAAAAACCCAAAAAACAACACAAATCCTGCTATAACGGCTAAATTATCGTATTTGTTTAGCAACATAACAACTAAAAATAATATCGGAGTGATAATTGCTCCGATAATGCTAAATTTTAGTTCTTTTTTAAGTTGTTTCATCTTTCACTCTTTTTCTGCAAGTTCATTTACTGCAATGCAAAAATTTTCAAAATTTCCGATTTTGCTCGTAAAATCTGATATAGTTTTGCAAGCTAAAAAATCTGCCTCCCACAAAACTTTGTCGTTGTCTAAATTTTTTAAACTTGCTTTTGTGATTATTTCGTTATCTCCATATTCGAGTAGTATATCCAAATTGCGTTTTCTCGAATATAAGTATTCATCAAAAAAAACTCCTAAAATATCACAGACCGAATCTGCTAAAATTTTTCTGTCAAAATCTATCATCTTTTTATCTCCAATCCTCTTTAAATATGCGCTTATTATAATGTAATTAAACTTAAAAGTCAATAAAAATATATAGAAAAATATTGTTTTTCCTAAAATATGTTTATTTGTATATCCTCTAATGCAACCAATATTTATGAAAATTAAAATTTGGTTGATTTTCAAAATATGGAAGCCCTTGTGGTGCTTTATCTTTTGAAATTTCCATAAACGGATTTAAGTTCATAAGGGTTATTAAGTAGCCAAAAGAAGCAATAAATAGCAATAAAATTCCACAAAATATTAGCGGTCGTTTATCGCCAACCATTATGCTTGGTAATGCCACCTTTACACACAAATAAATTGTTATAAGTGCAAAAATAATAAAAATCGTAATACAAAAATAACTTAACATACAAAAACTCCTTTAAAATAATATAGATAGTATTAGAATACATATTAGGTCTGTCATTGCTTATCCTTTAATAGCATTTTTATCCTTATTCATAAACATACCATATCTCGTGAGTATCCAGATACGCAAATAATTCTGTCATACAATTAAATATAATTAATCTATATTCTTCGTTATCTTGTCCTTTAACTTGCATATTTGATATAATTTCGTATGCTTCTATAAATTTGTCTTTTGGTATTAGAGTGTAATACGGATTGTCCCCAACTCTTTCAAGATTTAATTTTTTGTATAAAACTTCACCTATAATTGGTCCAAAATCTCTGGCATCTCCAAGTTCAATACCATCATCAAGCATTGGCGCTGTATTTCCATTTTTCCTTATTCCAAAACTGACCTCGTATCCCATTTTTAATCCTTTTCTTTTTTTATCTGCTTTTTTAGTCCAAGTATCTTTTCGATTTCTTGTTCATCAATTTCGTGTTTGTCTAAACAATGGAATAATTCAGATAATTGCGTTGCATTCACGGTAATGTTTTCGCCGTGTTTTGCAGCAATATCAAACAAATGTTTTGTCAATTCGTTTAATTGCATTGTTTTCCCCTTTTTATTTTCCGTATAACTCTTTATATTTTGTCAATGCTCTTTCTTTCCAATTTTCAATGCTAATACGCCAATCACTAGCGAGTTTTTCTAAGTCTTTATCTGAAAAGTTTTGCAAATCAGCCCAGCCGATATATTCATAATTTTCTAACAAAGAAGCAATAGGATAGCCTAATTTGTCGTATGCAGAAAAACTCATCATTAGCCCTCTTTTGTCGTGGTCGATAAAAAAATTTGCATTTGCATTGACAAAGAAATTATAATCTTTTTCACGAAGAAAAAATTCTGAATTTCTTTTGTCATCAATTTTTTCGTTCAAAACATAGTTCTCAATATTTTTTCTTCTGCTAAAATCTGCATTTTTAAAATCTTTTAAAACTTCTAAAAGTATTTCTTTCATTTTTGTTCCCCATATAATTCTCTATAAGTCTTCAACGCATACAAAATGCGATGACCCTAATTCCACTTGCGTTCTCGCAAGGTCATCTTTAAATTCGCTAAATTGTTTTTTTATGTAATTTAGCTCTTTTGTAATTTCATTTAAATTTAGCGTTTTTGCTCTGTCGCTTTGCTCTGATATGGCTTTAATCAATTCCATATCACTTGGAATTTTAGTATTAACTAGTTCCGCTAGTAAATCTATTGCGCTGTGATAGTTGATTTGTTCGCAAAAATCTACTCCATTGAGCCAAACACTGCACACCTTTTCGGCAGATTTTTCATCGTTTGGTTGTGGGTTAAAAATATCAATTTCTAAGCCCCAGTCCATTGCTGTATCGCAAATGATATTTTCTATTCTTTCGTTGTCTATAAGTTCTTTCATTTTCTTTCTCCCTCTCTTGAAATATGCCGTTATTATATCTACTTTAAACTTAAAAGTCAATAAAAATAAATAGAAAAGAATAAAAAAATATATAAGGAAATTAAGGGATTTAGTTCTTTTTTTGTTTTTTAAAATTAAAAATTAAGGCGTATTTCTACGCCTCGATTAAAATGGAATTGTTTCGTTTGGTTCTTCGTATTTATCGTTTTGCGCTACTTGATTTTGTGGTTGCGCTTTTGGTTGTGGTGCTTGATTTTGCGCTCTGTTTTGCTGATTATAGCCGTTATTTTGGTTTTGCTGATAATTGCCATAGTTGCCATAATTGCCGTTTTGGTTAGCTTGGCTATTATCGCCAAGCATTTCCATATTTTCGACATTTACGCTATGTTTTGAGCGATTTTGTCCGTTTTGGTCTTGCCATTGCTCGAATTCCAAACTACCCTCGACTAAACATTTAGAGCCTTTGCGCAAATATTGATTTGCTACTTCTGCCATACGACCCCAAAAAGTAATGTCAATAAAGCAAGTTTTTTCGCCCTTTGAGCCATCTGCATTTGTGAATTTCTTAGTAACTGCAATAGCTGTTTTGCCGATAGCTGTGCCACTTTGCAAATATCTCAACTCAATATCTCTTGTGAGATGACCTAGTAAAACTACTCTGTTATACATTGTATATCCTTTATTTAAAATTTTATTTATTATAATCAAAATAAACTTAAAAGTCAATAAAACTAAATAAGAAAAGAATAAAATTTGACAATTTTTTCTAATTTTCTATAAGTTTTAAAGACTAAAAGCCGTGCTTTTTTGTTATATTAGCTTCGGCAATTTTAAAATAACTTTATCAGAAGTTGTGAATTTATGTAATTCTTTTGTTTTTGAGTTATAAAACAAGTTTTTATCTTTCATTTTGTCGATGATTTCTAAATAATTAGAATTTAATGCTCCACGCACAGCTTCAAATAAATCAATTAACTCACATTTGAATGTCTTTTAATTCTGCCTAGGCTTATCCTTGTATAGTGCTTCTAAAATTACACCATTGCCAAACAATGCTTCCATATTCTCTTGAATTGGCTTAAATAAAATTTCACTCATTTTTAATCCTCCCATTTTTCTTCATCATAAAAAATAAAAAAAAGTGGCTATTACGCCACTTCATCTAAAAAATCATCACCACGCAATGCTTTGTAGGCTTTGTCAATGTCTGATTGTTTGCAACTTGTAAATTCCATTAAATCTTTGTCGCTAATTTTATAGCCACATTTGAATAGAGTTTCAATTATACAAACAACGAGTTGAAAAATCGTAAAATTTCTAGTGTAGTATTTAAAGATTTTCTCTAAAATTTCAATTTCTCTGTGAAAATCTAAAAATTTGCCGTGAAAAAGTCTGTCGAATTCATCAGCTTTTATATGATGTTTTGAAAGAAAGATTTCTCCATTGACTTTGTTTAAAACATAGTCTTTCATTTCATCGTATTCCATATTGTTATTAATCAAATCACAAAACACGGCGTTGTAAATCATATACAATTTTTCAGTTTTCATTATTGTTCCTTTTTTAAAAAAAAGTAGGTAGCTATTAAGCTACCTTTTTATTCTCAAAATATTTGCCTATGGCAACTAAAAATAATAAGAAATTGCCTTTAACTTTTACTATCGTGTTATGCAATTCCTCAATGCTCCACTCATCAAAATCAGTCCAATTAGTGGCTTCAATGACTAAATCGCTATCGTAAAAGCCTTTAAAATGGTGGTCGCATTTTAGTGTGTCAATATCAGCATTAAAAGCTTCTAAAATCGGTGTTTTTTCTCCAAAAGTTAAAAAGCTTTTTGCTATGTGTGCGACTTCAACGGCACAAGTTTCATCAAAAATTGTAACGCCATATTCATCAATATAGGCTGCGTAAGATGCTTTATGCTCTTTGTTGTAAGCAACTAAAAAATCATCTAACTCTTTAATTCCTTTGTATTCAGCAAAAATATCGAAACCCTCACTCGCTCTGTCTTCTGTAAAATTTGATAAATTGTCTGTTTGCATTTTATCTCTCCCTCTCTTGAAATATACCATTATTATAGCTAATATAAACTTAAAAGTCAATAAAAGTAAAGATAAAAAGAATAAAAAATATAATAGGCTTTTTTGTTTTGTTTAAAAATAATTAAGCTATTTTATGATATTTTACTTAATCTTAAATTTAGGAGCAAACAATGCACGCAAAATTGAAAGAATTTATTGATTTGTGGGAAAAATTGCTGACAGAAAATAATCCAAGTGTAGTTGAAAAATTGCCTGAAACCCCTATGAAATTGTTTGAAGATTATCGCAGAACAGCCGAAAAACATAATTTTGTATATTACACTTACGATTGCAATGGTGGCAGTATAGTAATTTGGTATGATGACAACGAAAAACTTTACAAAATTGATACTTACACTAACGATGAAAATTTGCAAGGATTTTCAGACAATTTAGGTATAGTTAAAGCTAGAACCTCAATCGAAGCATTGTGGCAAGTAAAATATGATATAGAGTTGTTAGAAGAAAAACACAGAGAATTCATTAGAGAATTCGATGAAGTCGAAGAAGATTACGCATAACGATGAATAACGATAGGCTTTTTTCAATTTGGGATTTTTTGAATAATTCAAAATCGCTTATAATCGATAAGCCTATTTTTTGCAAGGTAGAAACCTTTTTGTGGGGTAAAAGCAATAATTTACTTTGTTTTTGCAAACAAGAGCGCACGCAGATACGATTTGCTTTTTCTGTTTTTAAAAATGATAACGATGAATTTTATGACAAAGAGGGCGAATTTGATTTTATAAACTACAAAGAAAAGATTTTTCCAAACAAACCATATCTAAAATTTACCTTTTCTCGGAATAACAACGGATTTTTAATATGTGAAAAAGCTGAAATCAAAAAATCGAAACAAAATTCACAAATTGTCTTTAATGAAGACATTATTTTGGGGATATCTCAAAAATTTAAACTATTCTTAGAAAACTCTGCTAAACGAAGAGCAGAGTGGCGAAATAAAGAAAAACAATAACTTTTCCATTTAAATTCTGTTTAAGATATTATTGGATAAAATCACTCTTATGGATAAAAAGTTAGAAAAATTAAGCAAAGAACCGTTTTCAGTGGAAGCCGCAAGAAAATACTTCGAATCACGAAAAGATTTAAAAAAACTTTTCAATGTCGAGTATAAAGGTAAGGATAGACAAGCAAGATTTGATATATCTCCCATTTCTGAATATCGCTGGTTTATTCAACTAGGTTGTGAATATGGCGTTCCTAGAAGCTTAATGTTAAAATCAATCCAAAAATTTGATAAGAGATTTAAAGATTACAATCTAGTTACTTTTAACCTATATTGCACTCGTATGTTTAAAATGACCCCTATCGAAAGCGAAAATGATGATAGAATCCTTGGGGGGGGGGGGGGGTAGTCTAGCCACTACTTCAATTTTAGCTTTTTTACTCGTATTATTTACTTTTTTTCAAACACCCCTTTTAGCAAACAATAATCCATATTTTAATAGATACTATCGACATACAAATCAAAACATACCTCATTTTATGAACGATGAATTTTATACAAATTCAAACTCAGGAAGTGTTGATAGTTTGGGTAGTGCAGGGGGCAGTAATACACAATTTGAATATCGCACTAATATTCTTAATGCTTCTTACAATATCGAAAAAGGCAAAATTTTATCCACACAACTTGGCTATGACAATAATCTAGTCGGTGTAACAACAGAAGTCAATTATAATGTAATCAAAAAGTTGATTCACACTATAAAACAAATCATAAACAAAGAAAAAATTTTTAGCAATTACAAAACAATAGGTATAAAAGCCACACTATTTCAAGAGGAAGGAGAACACAATGTTCGAGGACAATGATGAATTTGATGGAGCAATCAAATTTGAACCACTAGAAGGAGAATGTATGCAAAATTATGAGCAAGAAGTAGTTGATTATTTTTCAAATCACAATTTTGAAGGTCGTTTAATTAAAAAAATACCTGAATTTAGCTATGATAATTCTGATGAATTTATTTTAGAAGCGACAACTCATCAAGAAAATTTCATAGTTGAAGTTTTTAGAAAAACCGATTCAGGCGAAGCAGAATATATGTTTAGTCAAATTCTCGAGCCTGAAAACGAAATAACAGAATCGAATAAACAAGATACAGTTCGTTGCGTGTTTAGAGAGTTGGCTTCTGTTGTGGAGATTTTACAAAATGGAGAACCAGAGCCATTCTTGGACTTTTTTTAAGATTTTTTTGGAAGAATATGAAGATTTTACAAAACCAAGACAAAAGCCCAAAAAATATTGGAAACAAATGCTCGAATACGCCCTCGACTTATACCAAGAGTCGGCTATTTACAAAAGAAGAAAGCAAAAAGAGTCTAAAACTACTAACTTGTAGTATTGTCTGCATAGGTAGTTTTGCCTTTGCTTTTGATTACAAAGACCTAAATGCGACAATCTTTTCAAAAAACATATTGCAATCAGATAGCAATATTACCATTGAAGAGATTGTCATAGTTAAAGACAATATAAAGCAACCACTTTATCTCATCAACGATAGATATATTGCAACTAATATCATTGATACAAAAGAGAGAGTTGATTTTAACGCAAATTTCGAGCAAAAAACACTATATCAATCGTTTTTGCCATACCTAAACGCAATTCCAAAAGATTTCATTATCAATCTAAACCCTAACGGCAAAAGTATCCAATATCTGTTTTTAGACCCATTGTGTCCTTACTGCCAAGAGTGGATTAAAGCTTTTAGTGTGGCGCAACTAAAAGAGATAAATCTAAATGTTGTTTTAACGCCACTATATTCGCACGGCGATTTAGCGATGATAAAAAGTGCATTGATTGTCGCAGAGAATAAGAGCGCAAAAACAGATAGCGAAAAAATCGAAATTTTGAAAAAACATTTTAATTCAGATTCAAATAATGAATTAATTGCAAATACCGAAATTTTGGATACTATAAACAATTACAGAAACGAACTATTTAGCAATCAAATAGTTACACATACACCTAGTGCTATTGTAAAACCAAAGGAATAAAATGCGCAATATTGTAGAACTTGCAAATGACCTTGTGGCAGCGAACAATGAGTATGAAAACACTGCTTTTATAAAAAACAATAACGAACTTTTAAAAGAGTATGTAGCTTTTTATTGCGAAATTTGCAACCAAACCGAAACGGTTATAAGCAAAATTTACAATCAATTCATAATAGAGCAAAATCTGCAAAATAGTGTTCCAAAAATAGATTTTAAAAACGAAATTGGTTTTGATTTGTTTTTAGTGCAAAAAACATTTAACGACAAATCAAAATACAAAGAATTTTTAAATGAGGGGCTAAATTATTTAATAGATTATATTAATAACGAATTCTACAAAAACATAGGCGCAGAACACGATTTATTCCACATAGATGCGAATAAAAAACAATTTTTAGACATAAACGCAGAGTATTCTATAATAACTTTAACTTGCGACAAAACAACAGCAAAAATTAGCTACAAAGAAGCACTTGATTATTTCAAAGAACACAAAAGCGCAAAAGGGCTAATTAACAATTATGCGCCTGAATTATGGCAACGATACAACGCCATATTAGCCGAAAACAAGCGCATTTTTGAATACATTTCATCTCAAAAAGATTTGGTAGATTTTACGCAATTTACAGATAACGAAAAAATTCTCAAATTTGCAAGCGATTTATGCAATCTTTACGAAGCACGCTCAAATATTAGTCTAAATAATCCGTTCTTAACAGAAGAATTTTTACTACTATGTGAAAACCTTTTTGGCGATTATGTAAATACGATAAATAGGGCAGTTGGCTCTTATATTATCAAACAACCAATTTATGATATCGCCGATTTCTACGAAAATATAAAAGCCTTGGGCTAAAAGCAAAATAGGGTAGGGTAGGCAAAACACCATTTGCATTTAGTATTGCAAAAGATTTAAAAATGTATTTGCAATCAAATGGCAATAGTTGCATTGAAGAGATGTATCCAAAAATGGCTAAAATTTCAGATGAAGTTATCGAAATGGATAATTGTGTCTATGATTATGGAGAGAACTTAGAACATTTTGTAAATGTATTTAAGCAAACACACGATACCACGCTAACCTTTGAAAGCTTTGTTTTGCAATGCTACACAAAGGGCTATAAAATGGCAAATTTCGCAATAGCTTTCATTATTTTGAGCGCAAAAAATCCAAAAGACAAAAGCAAAGGCGAAACGCTAAGGGAGCGCAAAGAGCGATTATAGTCTAAGCGGTGTCGTGTGTTTGCTTGAATACATTTACAACAGGTTATTTTTTTAACCCAAACGACTAGCATTTTTATCTTCAATTTCTCCAATAGCAGCAAGAGAGTATGCTTTAAGAACTAGCTGTTCTTCTGTGCCAGGATTATCAACATATTTGTCTTTGTCTTCGCTGCTTTCAAAAAATAATATCTCTAATCTTTTACCCAAACAGCAATAAGGGTCTTTATCTTTCAAATGCCTGCCCCAAAGCAAAAGCCACTTATCCTCAGCTAGTCCTAATCCTTCCCTTTCGTTCTCGGCAATCACATTCGGTTCTTCATTGGTAATCAAATCTAGGTCTGTTTCTCTTAAAAATTCAGAAAAAGTAATCATTTCTTCAATTTTTTTACCTTCATTGCGATAATAACTATTTCGGTCGTGTTTCATAATAAAAATTTCAAAAGTTTTCATTATTTTTCCTTTTCTTAAATATGCACTTATTATAGAATTTTAAACTTAAATCAAAATAAAATTAAATAAATAACAATAGAAATCATCTGAAACTAAATGAAACGCTCTGAAACGCTCTGAAATTATAAAATTTCATAAAAAACGAGTAAAAATTTTAAAATTTTTTTCTAAAATCATAGAATTTCATAAAAAATGAGTAAATTTTTTCTGTAAAAGTAGGGAGGGGGAGGTTATTGCACCTCCTCTATTTTTTGACTTAAAGCGACTATCTCTTTTTTCTCACGCTCACAAGCTTGCATTGCCTCAGAAGGACTTTCTTTTAATATCTCGGTTATATCGTTGTCTATGTCATAAACCTCAGATACAGCCAATGCGACAGGTAGATAATAAGTAGTTCTTTCAATCATTGTATCACTACCATAATCTGAATATTCTGCTGTAACTTTTAAAGCATAATCAAAGCCGTAATCATCTTTTAAAATTTCTGTTTCCACGACTTTTGGATATTTGTTGTCTTCTTCTTGCAAATAGTCTAAATAATTTGATACAGCCTCAATGTGGTTTTCGGCTTCGCAACCCTCAACATAATCATCGTTGAATATATCTGGTGCAGGGTCAGCACCTTCCCATTGTCTTTGCGTATATTCAAAATATCCAAATTTAAAATGTTGTGCCATTGTCTTCTCCTATCCTCTTGAAATATGCCGTTATTATAGCTAATATAAACTTAAAAGTCAATAAAGATAAATAAAGAATATATAAAAAAGTAAAGGAATTTAGCCGAATTAACTAAATTCCTATAAGTTTTAAAGAGTTACATTTTTACAGAATTTGTTTCTTCTTCACCAAATAGATTTTTCACATTTTGGTCTAAATTTGCCGTTTGGGCTACTTTTGCATCAATTTTTTCTGTTAAATCTTCTTTGATTTTTAAATTTTCTTCACTTTCAAATTTAAATGGCTTTGAAAGAATTAAAAAAGCAGAAGTGCTACAAGGCGCATCAACATATTTTTCTGTTAATTCAGTATCGATATTTTTTCGAATTTCATCAGACAAAATAGGCGTTGAAAATGGAGTTTGCATCAATTTTTCGCCCAAATTTGAATTCGGATTAACTTCGATTTCAAAAGCTTTGTTGCTAAGCATACCGATTTTTACTGTGTCATTTAGCATTAACAATACATTATCATCTAGTTGTAATAACTGCGTAGCTTTTTCTATTTGTGATAACAAACGATTTAATTCCACAAATTGCATTGGTAAATTTTTAATGTCAAGGGTATCCATATTTGTGTTTTTAAGCATAGATTGCAATTTATTCAAATCCTCTTGCAGTTGCCTAATTGTATCGCTATTACCGAATAGACTAGCAAAATCAACTTTTGGCAAATCTGCAAAATTTACCTTTTTAATTTGTGCGCTGAAATTTACAGGTGTTTCTATAAATCGTGGATTATTTATAAAAAATTCACGCAATGAGCTATCCATCTCAAAAGCTTTTTTCATATTTGAAAAAGAGCCTTTAAAACCCAAAGCTTCTGAAACAAAGCTTTGTTCCATACGCAATTTCTCATCAGCTCGTGCTTTCTTTGCATCGGTTAGTAAATCACTTCTGTAATTAACTCTAAAATATGGCTCTTCGCTCTCAATATTATGTTGTTCTCTGACACCTGCGCCTAAATGCGCTAATGTAGAAACACCATCTGTGATTAGTTGCAAAGGCTTTGTATCATCGACTTTTAGATTTAACTGCTCTTTTGAAACAATAGAAACAAGCTGTAAAGGCTCTAAATCATTAGTTAAAAGTGGTTTAATTTCATCTTTTACCCCTTTTAAAAGTTTTTCTAAAATCGTATGATAATACACTAATGCTCTTGTTGATTCAAGATTTTCTTTTGAAACATTGACTCTATCAACTTCTAAGCTATCAATAGACCTCTCTAAACTTTTAACTGCTTTTTCGCCAAAAAAAACTTTTCCAAAGCCATTTTTAGGGTCAAAATCAGACAAATTGATTTCAACCGAACTTGGATTTTTTCTAAAATTTTCAAAACTCATTTTTTATCCTTTTTTGTTAAATTTTTAAACTATTATCTTCGTTTTGAGATACTCTTAACGACTGCTCTTGTTTGATTTCCATAACACCTTTTCCCTCTTTTTCTTTTAAGAAATCATCAATTATTTTGAAATCAGCTTCATTTGCAAATTGCGCTATATTGACAAGTGCTGAAACAAGAGTTTCTTTGCTAGTAACTTTTTCGCTGTATTCGACACCATCAGGTTTGCTTCCTTCAAGTTCCAAAAACATTGATTCGCTGTTTAGATTTGCATACACCCTGTCGATATTGTCGTAAATTTCTGTTTGATATAAAACATCGCTTGATAGTTCTTTTATTTTTTCTAACACTAAAATCGGATATATTTTATCAAAACCGATTTCTTCAAAAGTCGAAAATTCTCTTTGAAGTTCTCGCCAAATTTCTCTGTCGCTTACTTCAATATTTGCGCCTTGTAAATAACACAATAATTCGTGCAAATCTCTGTTAGCATCAGTTTTGTTAAGCACAGCATCAATAGCTTCTTTGTATCCAAGACCTAACGGAGTTCCTAATTTTAATTCTCTTTCAATGATTTTATCTTCTAAAAAGTTTTCAATATTTCTAAGAGCGTTGTATTGTAAGCCCAAATTTCCATATTCGCCAATTTTTTCTCCCTTTTCATCTTGTGTAGAATAGGTTAGTTTAAAATCCTCGAATTCCAAAGTTTTATTTGGAACTTTACTAACGCTTTTTAAAACAATCTCATCGCTTAAAAGTTTATTTAAAGTAGCTACGGCATCTTGAAAATTGTCCAAATTTAAAAAATCGTTATTATTTTTATCGAGATTTTCAATCGTGATTGTTTGTGTATATAATTTTTCTTTGTGCTTAAAGCCAATATCAATACTAACGCTTTCATCGCTTACACCACTTAATTTATAAGTTAAATCAGCTGAATTTTTATCGGATAATGCAGAATCGATAACATCTTTTTGTGCTTCTCTCCAGCTAAAAACAGAATATTTTGTCGGCTCTAACTCATTGGATTTTTCATCGTAAGTATAAAAATGCAACTGGCTAAATCTAGGAAGTGCATCATTTTTTATGTCAGCGACACACGCTAAAAATTCGCTATTATTGTTTGGAAGCGTTTGTTCCAAAGAATTTACAACAGCGTTTATATCAGGTGCGCTATTGTAAATTTCTTCATCTTTTGCGCTGTTTATTTGAAAAAATAACAACTTACTATTTTCATCTGCTTGTAATGCAAGTAGATATGGAAACCTATCATTTTCATCATATTTAGCCATCTCTTACCCTTTTAATGATATATTAATGATATATCATTATACAACATAAAACTAAAATTTCAATTAAAAGGTTAAGTATTTTTGGCTAAAATTGTTCCATTTCTGTCGAATTACTTCAAATTTACCCTCATCAGCAAATAAAATTCCACTTGCAAGTTTTAAATCAAAATTGCTGTCATAATAACCTGCGACAAACAATAGCTTTTTAGCTTTGCTAACCATTAGTTGATGATAGCATTGGTAAATGTATGTCGGCGGTATTTTTCCCTCGTGCGAAACTAAATGCTTATATGTGTTGAAGCTTGTTTTGATTTCTAGGATAACTTCGCCATCAAAACCATCAAGGCTTGCTGAAAATCTATCATCATCATCATCTAATAACACGATAGGTTCAAATTTTGTTCCGTATTTGCTATTAATTGTATCTCTAATAGTTTTTTCTGTAACTTGACCTTTTTTAACAGCTGTCAGAATTTTATTTTCTCTGTCTGTTAAAAATTGTTTATTTTGTAAAATCTCTAAATAGCTAGGTTTTAGACCCAATTTAACTTTCGCAAGTTCCTCAATGCTCATAAAACCTCTGCCGAATAAAATCGGCGTTTCAGAAGCGTTAAATTTGTTTTTTCTATATTCTAACCACTCAGGTGTTCCTTGCTCTAATTTGATTTCCATTAAAAGCCCCTTTTTTTGGCTTCGTTTTGATAGCGTTTGATTGCTTCTTTTTTTGTGTAGCCAAAGTAAGCTTGTTTGCCTAAAACACCATAGATGACAACCGCACCTTGATAATTAATTTCTACCAAAGAAATGTATTTCATTTTATTTCTCCTATCCTCTTGAAATCTGAGTATATTATAATCTAATTAAACTTAAAAGTCAATAAAAATAAATAAAAAAGATATAAAAATATTTTAATAAAATGAAATGCTTTTCGATTTTTTAAAACTTTGTTAGTATTGCCAAAATAGGGCGTTTATGTTATATTTTTTAGAGATTAAACATTAGTTAAAGTTAAAATTTGTTGTGTTTTGGCTTTTTTGTATTTTAATAATAATATTTAGTATTGAAAATTATGATTTTCAATTTAATTATTATATGTCATTTTTATCGCATTTGGCAAAAATGAACTTGTTGTAATTTTACACAAATTCTCTAATATAATTTTTAGCCGAAACAACCAAAAACGCAGACCTTGAAATACCAAGCTTTTTTGCTGCCTCATCAATTTCTTGCATAATATTTTCTTTCATCGTAATTGCATAATTTTTAGTTTTATCGCTTGTTTCTGCTTGTGGTTCAATAATTTTTTCATTATCGGCAATCATCTCAATCAAAGCACACTTGAAAGCTTCTTTTAAATCGGCTATTGCTTCTGCTTCGTTTTTGCCTGTGCCTTTAATGTATTTGTATTCTTTATAAAAAGCATAATAGTAGATTGTATCATCAAAATTTGTATCTTTTACTACGATAGCTTGATAAGGTAAATTTAGATAATAATTTAAATCTTTTTTCATTTTATTCTCCTGTTAAATCTTTATAAATGTCTAAGACATCTTTGACATAGCACACAAGCATAGGCTTTTGTCTTGGTAAAGTATAAGTTTGCGCATTTTTCTTTCGATATACAAAATGCGAACCACCTGTATTCTTGCGTTCATATCCTAGCAAAATCAATATTTTATCCAAATCATCAAAAGTAACATCTTTTGGATTTGTTTCTAACTTTTTTATTAATTTCTCAAATTTTGACACTTATCGCCTTAAACCTTTATTGTTTATAATATCAAATATATGCTTAATATATGTTTATAATATGAAAATCATATATTCTACAAACATAAGTTACATATACCCTCTTTTAATTTTTTGTTTCAAAATCAAATCGTAAGCCTTGATTGCAAGATTTTTGTCGCTAAAATATGCTACTCTTTCGCCTGTTTTCGATTTATAATTAACATTGCCATAAATGCGCCTGAGTTCGAATTCGCCAAATAGCGTTTTGGACAGTTCGATTAAATAGTATCGTGTGTTTTTGAATAGTTTCGTTTTCATCTACAAAATCCTTTCTGTATTAAGACTTTTTTAAGTTTAATAACCTAAAATACATTTTGTATCCAAAGCGAAAACTCCTTATCTTTTCAAAAAGATTTGTTTTTAGCCGAGTTAGCACAGGCTCGGCTAGATTTTTTAAACCTCACAATATTTTAAATCATTTTGATAACTACTTAAAAAAATATCATTAAAATTCATTTTGGTTTTCCATAAAGGTTCAATAAAAGCTTTTTGCAATTCTATAATGTTATCATTATTGTCTGTTTTTACAAAGATGACTAGTGTATTTTGAAATCTATCAGAGTCTTTTTTAATAACATATTTTTGTAAAACGACAGGATATGTTTTTGGGTCATATTCTGTGTGTTTATGTGGTTTCATATTATTTTTGACAAAATTCAAATCCGTATCAAAATATTTTTTTAAAATATCATTATATAAAATTTCTCTATCCAAATTTGGTAAATTTTCTTGCGTTTTTGTGTTTAGATTGCAAAGCTGTTTAAACTCCCAATAACTAGGTTGAATTACATTCGGAATAAACCAACCATAGCCAAATTTGTAGCTAAAAGGGATTGCAAAAAACAATACATATACAATAAAAACCATTAATGGTTTTTTTATGCTTTTGCCTCGCAATTTTAAAAATAGACAAAGAAATAAACATAAATATGGGATAAAATTTAAGAGTATTATATTGAATATTTTAAAACTTATTGCGCTCATTTTATATTCCTGTTTTTATATGTTTTTATTAAAAACTCAAACCCCAAATTCCTTTTGAAATTCGCTGACTAAATCATCTATTTTTTGTTTAAATTCATCGACTTTACTAGGAACAATATAAACATATCCGTTAAAATCAATTCTAACACCTTCGCAGTATTTATTATCAAAAAGATTATTTGACAAATCTTCCTTTCTTGCTTTAATTTCAGTAATTACATCTTCGCTGAATTCGTTGCCACATTCGTGAAAATAGACTGTGCCTCGTTCTTTCATTTTTTATCCTTTTTAGATTTTCTTAAAAATTTTCTATGTATTTTAGATTTTAAAGCTTTTAATTTTCTTTTAGTTGCAACTTCAAATATCCACGCTGGAACGAATCCACTTTCATCTATTATTACCATTTTTCTATTCTCCTATTCCATTTTTCCAAACCTTATTTTCAAATCAATATACAATGAAAATACAAACATCAGCCAATACAACACACATACATTTCTTACGAACGAATCGGACAAATAAAATAAAAATTGAGTAGCTGAACCAAAAAGCCAATAACTAATTCCAAACATTGCAACAATTCCAATAATAAGCATTACGCAAAACCGCCTAAAAAAAAGAATAAAGCCAAAAGAAACAATAAAAGGCATAAACATTATTGCGTATGGCAACCAAGCTAGTGATTGACTAGCATTATTTAGTTCTTCAATCATTTTTCAAATCCTTTATTTGATGAAATAAGCATTTAAAATCACTCCAATCGCTTTCAAATTCATAAATATGTTCTTTTGTGCGAACTTTTATGCTATGTGTGCGATGATAATGGTCTTTTTTAAACCATTCTACAATTATGCCTGATTTTATAAACAGATATTCTCTTAAAATACCTATTCCTTTTTTGCAAACTTCATTCATAAAGGCTATCTTGTTTTCTTTTTGTGCTTTTGTGATTTCATATTCTATAAGCTTCAACTGCTCTTCTCTTATGTTTAGTTCTTTTTCTTGTCTTTGTGTGAAATCTTTTATATATTCCATATCGTGATTATAGTTTGGAGAAGCATATTCGCCATTATAGAGTTCGTTCATATCACTTATAGGTGTTATGTAATAATAGCCACATTTTTTTATGAAATATTGAAAAATCATATTAAAAAATTCATCATCTTTATGTTTATGCGCATTAAACATTGCATTGATTACTTCGGCAACGGCATATTCAGGATTATTTTCATAAAATTTCTTTTCAAACAAATGAAATCCTGTTAAATTTATCATTTCTGTCATAAATGCTAAAAAATCCTTTTTTTCGATTAAATTTAGCAAATTAAGATATTTATGGCATATTTTCACTGCGCTTTCTAAACCTTGCAACACTTCTACTTTAAAAAAATACTGCAATCTTAATGTATTTTTTTCTTGATTATACAAAAAACCCAATGGTGCTGATAGTTGAAAATTTGGATTATTTCTTTGATTTTTCATTTGTTTCCTTTTTTTAATTTAATTTTTCAAATT
The DNA here is from genome assembly GCF_027737365.1 of Campylobacter sp. JMF_01 NE2. NCBI lineage: Bacteria > Pseudomonadati > Campylobacterota > Epsilonproteobacteria > Campylobacterales > Campylobacteraceae > Campylobacter > Campylobacter sp. JMF_01 NE2. The sequence continues at coordinate 79,749 of NZ_JAOVTR010000004.1, forward strand.
CATCAGGCTTATGACAAAAATAAGCCTTTACAACAGCTTCTAGCTTGTTTTTTAACTCTTCAACTTCTTCTTTTGATTTTGCGATGATTTTTTCTGTAATAGGTATGATTTTATTGTCATCATCATAGACTTTGACATACAAATTTTTAATACCAAAAATTACAAAATCTTGACTTTCATCATCGACAACTTCAAACGACTCTGTGCCATCAATGGTATCATTTACTAAATCTACGACATAGCCGTTCATAACGATTTGGTCGCTACGAACTATTTGCTTTAAAATTTCGCTTGGGTCATCTTTTGGCTCGATTTTGCTTTTGTAATAAAAATATGGAATATCCATTTCTACCCAATCGCCCAAGCCCATTTTATCTCTTTCATAAACTTGCCCAAATTCAGTAATTGCGTAATCGGCAGTTAATTCGTAAAGAATTTCATTTGCTGTTGTGTAGCCGATAACTCGCATTTATCTGCGCCTCTTACGCTTTGACTGCCGTAAAGCAATCATAATACAATGTATCATCGCCAGTTTCAACATTAACAAATGCTCCTTTTGCTTCAAAGCACCAATCAACCACATCGTGTAAATAAATCTTTTCGGCTGTATTAGCAATTCTTTCAGCAACAATCGAAATCGCTTCATCTGCGCTCTCTGCTTCTACCATATCGCTTTTGCCTTGACAATAACCATCTTTTGCGCCCATTTTATGGGCTTCATCGCATACAATGTATTTAACTTCAAACTTTTTCATTTTTAAATTACCACTCCTCTAAAATTTCATTTAAAACTTCGACAACTTCATCATCAAATTTTACACTGCCACTTTGTGGGATAAATTTAATGTTTTCTCGCTCTAAATCAAAAACAAAATAGTCGCCACTGTGATTAGAGTAGAAAGTTAGTTCAACATCACTTGCGTTCATCTCATAGTTAGCACATTTATCATATACTTTGTGGTAGCACTCCCAAAACTCCCAAGAATTTACCATATCAATACTCGCTAACTAGCTTCAAATATAGCTCTTTAAGGGCGTTTTCTAGCTGTTCAGCAATCTCTTTTTCATTGCCTGATTTTGCACCAAAATCAATAATGTTTTCGATAAAAAACTTTGATTTCTCGGTTAGTTTTTCCATTTTTTCTCCCTTTTTAGCTAGGTCATTAACTTTTAGGGTCAAGTTTTTGACATCTAAACTCGCATACTTTTCTAAAATTTCTCTTGAAATTTCAACTTTACTGATTAGTCTTGCCATTTTTTGCTCCTTTGGTTTTTTAAAATTTTAATCCACTGCTTGGAGTGTAGTCATCATCGCAATTGTTGCGTTTGGTTAGATTTGTCAAAATAATTATCTATGAAAAAATCAAAATTTGGATTTAGACTAGATTTTAAAACATCTCCAAACCAAGCAGTATTTTCAAAAATTGTAATTTTAAAATTTTTTTTCTCTGCGATTTTCACTAAATTTGAAAATTTCTGCTCGTTTTGATTTTCTATAAATTTACTATTGTCATAAAAATAGATGGTATCGCAAATCGGAATTATTTTAGCTAGATTTTCAAAGCTTTGAGAAAAACGCCTTTCTAGCGTTTTTTCATCTATGCCGTGTCCTTTTTTTGCAACCCTAATAGCTACTCTTTGTTTAGAAAGCTCTACGCTTGCAAGTCCTACATAAAAAAGTGTTATATAATAACCGCTTTTTTTGGCTTCTTTGATAAAATTTACGATTGAATGACCACATAGGGTAGTTTCAATATTGAAATCTATGCCTTTTTGTAAATACGAATTTCTTAATTTTATAGCAAGGCGACCTGCTCTGTTTTGGTCAATAGGATTGTCCCATTCGCCAAATTCTCGCACGATTTCATCTGAATTTATTCTTGCCCCATAAAAATCGTTATTTTCTAATTGATTAATGTAAAAAGTTGATTTTCCAGAACCATTTACACCTGCAAAGATATATAAATTTTTCATTTCAACAAATCCCCATTTTGATAAACATTGCCGACAACTTCGCCGACACTAGCAATAAAGCTAGTTAGAATGCTATCGTTTTTTAACTCACCACAACGCATAGTTTGTAGCGCATAATGCGCTTCGTTTTCGTTATATGACACCACAAACAAATTGCCCATAAACTTTATGATGTCTTTTTCATAAATCTCTTTTCCTTTTTTGTCTTTAAGTCCAGTATAAAACTGAACATCTGCACTGACTTCGTTATAATCGGTTTCGCCGTTTCTCAGCTTAGTGATTTCATAAAAAGTGCCATCAGGGGCTAGATAGAAATAGCCTGACTCCATATCAAGATAGCACTCATCTATTATTGCCCAAGCTCTGTATTTTAATTTTTTCATTTCAGCAAATCCTCGTTTTGGTAAAAATTACCAATGACTTTACACACACTCGCAGAGTTTCCGTTAAAATTTTTATCGTTTTTTAGTTCGCCTCGGCGCATTGTTTGTAGCATATAGCACGCATTTTCATCATCGTGTGCGACTAGGTAAATAAAGTTTTCGAGTTCGATAATATCGCCCTCAAAAATTTCTTTGTTATTACGGTCTTTTAAGCCTGTATATTGATTGATAGCAAATTTGCTTTCATCAGGATTTTCAGTAAATATTTCATCGCTGTTATCGTTCCAATAATATTCAATGCGAATGTCATCGCCACCAAAGAATTCTAAACCAACATAAAATTTATTGCCGTTTTTATAAAGTCTGTCATCTATTTTCAAAAATCTTTTTGTTGAGTGTGAAAACACTCTAAAATCCAAATTTCTCATTTATATTCTCCTAATATGCTTGTGGTCTTTCAAATTGTTTTTTTAATTCTAGCCACTCATCATCAGTCAATTTTGACACATACTCTGCTAATTTTCTTTTGATATTCAAAGCTTCGTTGCTGTATTTATCTTTTTCAATCTCTCTAATTTTGTGCGAAATATACATCGCAGTTCTTAGTGTGATTTTCATCTTTTATCCTTTATTATTTCAAAAATCCTGAAAGAGCAAATTTAAAATCGCTCATTTCTATCGGTTCTCTAATAATAATCGCTTCTTTGTTAGAAAATCTTTTGCTAATTGTGATATGCTCTCCATTAACATTGTTAAAAACTATATTACACACTTTTTCGTTAGTATTTTTGTCTAACAAATCTATTTCAATTCCATTGTATGTAAAATCTTTACCAGCTTGAAATCTAAAATCAACTAATTCAATTTTTAGATTTTTATTTCCATTTGCAAACAAAACAATCTCAATAGTGTGGATTATTTTGTCTTTTAACTCATTTAGTAAATTAAATTCCATTTTTATCTCCTATCTCTTAATTTATGAGTGTATTATAACATTATTAAACTTAAAAGTCAATTATTTATATAATTATTTTTAATTAATTTGCATTAATTTTATTTAATTATTCAAATTTATAAAATATTTTTTGCTTTAAGGTTTATATTATACATAATAAGTTAGTAAAATAAGCCTATCAAAAAAGGTTGCTTTTGTAGTTTTCTTATGCTATAATTACACATAATTAACTTATTATGAATAATATTTGGGAGAATTTTAAGATGAACGGCAAATTTGACAATTTTTTAGATAGTGTCGATTTTTGGATTAATTCGTTTTTAATTGAAATAACTGCGAAAAACTATTCAAAAAATACAATTTCTTTGTATAAAAGACAGATTTTAAAGTTTAGTGATTTTTTGTATGAGAATTATGACAATTACGAGTGGAAAACTCTAATAGATTTAAAACAAATGCACTTATACGCTTTTTTTGTATGGTTAGAAGAAGATATTTTTAAAAATACCAAAGAAATAATCAAAAATAGCACTAAAAAGAGTTATTATAGAGTTATTTCTGTGTTTTTTAGATTTATTAATCGCAATAACGACAATTTATGGGATTTCGACTATCTGTTTCAAGGTTTTAAACTCAAAGTCAAAAAAGACACTAAGAAAAGTGTGAATTTTATACAATCAGATGATATTACTAAAATTTTAAATTATTTAGAAAAAAAGATGAACGAAAACCCAAGCTATATGAACTATCGAAATTCATTGTTAGTCAAATTAATGTGTAAAGCAGGTTTGCGTGTAAGCGAAGCACTAAATTTAAAACTAAAAGACATCGAAGAGTGCGAAGATGATTGTTATGAACTTAGTATTTTAGCCAAAGGTGGAAATATACAGACTGCCTTTATTGCAAAAGCCTATATCGAATCAGAAATGCAGTATTTAGAAGCTATTTTAAAGAGCGATGATTATGTCTTTTTAACACATAATGGCACTAGACTTACGAGAGAAAATGTCTATAAAACACTAGATAATGTCTATAAAAACAGCCTTGTAAAAGCAAGAGGTTGTCATATTTTAAGGCACTCGTTTGCAGTTGAAATGGTGCAGAATAATACAAATTTGATAGTTATACAAAAGGCTTTGCGACATAAAAAGCTAGATACAACGCTAATCTATGCAGAAGCCGATAATAGGATAGTTAGGAAAGAAGTTGCAAGGTTGTAATTACAAAACTACCTGTGAGAAATTAGATTTTGTTTCAAAAGGTTTGTAATTGCAAACAAACACCTCTTGTTGCTTTTTGTTTTCTTTGCCACAGGCGTGATATTGAAAGTTATTTGGACTAAAAACATAAAAGCCATTATCTTTGCAGAAATCTCGCAAAATAACATTCTCAATACCCTTATTAAAAAGCACATTACTTATTCCAAATTTTATTCCTTTATTGTGTAAAATTTTACACATTTCAAACAATCTAAAATCATCATCTACGCCCCATTTGGCGTTTTCATTATAGGTCGCTGTTGTAATTGAATATGGCGAATCAAAATATACAAAATCATCATTGTTAAAAATAATTTGTTCTAGTAGCGCAACAAAATCTTGTTTTTGTATCTTTACATTGCTTTGAGAGAAAAAATTACAACCATTAATAATGTTTTTTTCGTTCTGAGCCGAAAAGCAGTTATTGCCAAATGGCATATTAAAATCGCCTTTTTGATTAACTCTAAATTGTTGCGAAAAGGCAAAAAACATAAGAGTATATAAATCTAGCGTGTTTTTATGCTTATTATAGCTATCCCTAAAACGATGATATGCTTGCTTGTAAATTTCAACTTCATCTTTATCGCTAAAACACCTAATTGTTGTTTTTTGTGGCAGATTAAATTCTGCAATTCTTAGTTTGATATGCTCTATGATATACTTATCGTTAAACTTAGAAAACATTGCATAATATTCTTGTAGTGTTTCATCAATATCGTTTAAAATATAATTATTTGCAGTTGTATTCATCGCAACCGTTGCACTGCCTGCAAATACATCTACAAATGTATTGATACAATCAGGAAATAGATTAATCAATCCACGCCTAATCAAACGGCTTTTGTTGCCCATATACAAAATAGGACTAACTATAACAGGACTAGCACTCATTTTTTAGCCTATCCCAGTCTATTTGACTATTAGCACAAAGAGCATTTAGTTGTCGTAGTTTTTGAGAGAATTCATCGAGTGTTATTTTTTCTATTCGCTCGTATTCTAAATATTCTAAATGCTTGGGTCTGTGTGCAAAGTCTGTATTTTCATATTCTTTGAGAGCATCATAATTAACGCCTGATACATAGAATAGTTTTACTTCGTTTATGTATTTGTCTTTATTTGGTAGTTCTTGCAGTGCTATTTCGCCATTGTCTAGTTTTACTTGTTTGTATCCATCTCCATAATTGACTAAAATTAATTTGGCTTTTAATCTTTTGGCTAATTGAAATAAAGAGTGAAATTTGCGCCAATTATACGGATAGTATTTTGGGTCAGAGCCGTGTGGGGTTAGATATTCACTTTCACATTTTAGATATTCAAAAATGTAGTATTGATTTATATCGCTTCTATGAAGCAAATAAATGCTGTCAATATCAAAACCATAAGTTTTATCGCCTTTTAGGCACTTTATAATGAATTCTTTGCTCGAATCATCGCTTTTACCTATCGGTTTGCTATTTTGCAAAAAATATCCTTTTTCTTAACTTCAAAAAAACATTATAGCAAAAATTAGATTATTTAAAAACAAAAAAATAATAGGTTGTGATTAAAAAAAAATGTGCAGTTTTACTAAACTGCACGAAAAAAATACGACTTAGGCGGCTCTAAAAGAGTGCCTTTTCAACTAACTAGCATTGAGATTATAACAAAAAGCAACTTAAAATCAACAAAAAAGGCGACACAATTCAAAGGAATTAGAGATAAGGGAGATGCCGCCTTTCAACAAATTCACCCACAACAAAATTAATCAAAAGTAAAATGGAAATCTAAAAAACCTTGACTAATTTTGTTGCCTGCAACGAAAAAAAATGAAACTAAAATTTCAGTTGCAGTGATGATTTTATCGCAAAATTGCTTAATTTGTGTGAAAAATAAGTTAAATTTGGTTAGAATAAACACTGCGCTAATGCGCAAGTTCTTATCCTAAAAGCTTTTTGCATTTTGTCGTTCAAAAAGCTCCTTTTGTATATATTTTTGCCGAAAGAGTTTTGCGCTCTTTCGGATTTTAACTAAGCCATCATTAATCTAGGTTCTAAAATTTTAACTTCGCTTTCTTCAAAATTTATAACAAATTCATCGCATTTGTCTCGATTTTTTTCAAGAAATTTGTGTAAATTTGTAATTTTTGTTATCATTTCTTCTACATTTTTATATATTGGACTTCTAATTGTTCTCATTTCAAGCATTTTGATAAACTCAATACACTCAATATCTAACATACATACTCTATCAGCACTTATATAATACGAAACAAAATTTTCGCATAAATGCTGTGGCGAAGTATTTTTGTCGCAATATTTATCTGTTGCAATAAAGAGTTGGTTTATGAAATAGATAGTTTCTACATTTTCTTTTTCTATTATGGCTCTATCGCCTGAAACAGACATTATATTCTCTTTAAAAATTGGAATAAATAGCCTTTCATCAGTCCTGTCATAATCAAAAATAAACTCATCAACATCTTGCTCTTCTGTCGGTTCATTTGAATATTTTTCAAATACATCTCTTAGCTTTTCATCTGTTATTTGCTTATTTTTTATTGCCCTTATCCAAACTTCCATTGAATTGTTCCTTTTTTCTATTTGTATATATTTTATTCTATTTCATTTTCAAAGGCTTTAACTATGTTATCCAGCGTTTCTAAATTTTGATAAGCATCTTTTCTGTGTCTTACTCTAACAACCAAAAGCCTTAAAATACCATTGTTTTTTGCATACAATACACGAAATGTTCGCAACCTTAATCTATATATGTTGCTTTTGGTTTTTAGCTTTTTGATTTTTTTGACTTTAATTAACTCTCTTTCAAACTCTTCTGAATACTTTTTCTCAAAATCTTTCAACTTGTTAATAATAAACAAAGAATCTACCTTGCCTATTTTTTCAAATTCTTTATAAACCTCTTTGTGAAAATCAATTCGCCATTGCATTTATGCGTTTTTCCATTTCAGAGAGTGATATGAAATTTGAAGCATCATCATTTGCCCTTTTTTCTGCTAAAAATAAATCTATTGTATCGAAATAGTGTTCTAATGCTTCTGCAATAATGCCACTTTTTGTTTTACCAAGCTGTTTTGCTATGTTTTCAAGTTCTTTTTTTAAAGAATTATCTAGCGTAATACTCATCTTTATGGCTAGGTTATCTTGTGTTTTTGTTATCATTTTTATCTCCATTTTTACTAGAATTTTAGCAAAAAAAGAATATTATTGTCAATACTTTTATATAGATAATTAGATATTTTTATCGCTTTTTATGATATAAGCTCCATATAAATTTTGTTAATCTCTCTTTTAAGACCTTTGCAGGTTTTGCTGTCTTTGTCGCTTCTTCCGTTAAGTATATGTTGAAATAGATTGAGTTGCTCTTGTAGAAATTTTATATATTCCATTTCTTCTTTATACTTATCTCGCCTTTTTTTGATATAAATCGCAACAAGAACAATAGCAACTAAGGCTGTGGCAATTAAAAAATAAGTTAGCAATTTTAATCCTTTCTATGTGCAATTATATCTCATAGATTGTTGTTTTTTCAACTTTATAGATGAAAAAGCCTATGAAAATGCGTAAAGCAGTCTTTTTGATTGCCGTGGAAGACATAGATTAAGTCTTTGACATTTGTTCTATCAGTAAAAAAATCTAATTTTTCAAGTTCTAAAATTACTTCTTTTAGCGTGTCAAGATTAGCTTTCTTGTCTTTGCCTACATTGAAGTCAAAACGCTGATAGCCACAATCTTTTGGGTTACATTTAGCGTAGATTGTTTTGTATTTTGAGAATAGACTTTCTCTGTTGTTTTCGCCAAGCCATTCTTGGGTTTCAAATTCGAAATAGACATTGAATTTAGTTCTATCATTAAAATACTTGCTACTGCGATTGAATAGATACTTTAAGTGATTTTCTCTGTGTCTATCACTTTGAAACACACCTGCTGTATTTGGATTAACTATGAAGCTTTCATCGAAGTCAATCGTTCGCATTTCAAGCATTTCTTGGAATTGTTCTTCTGTGTAAATTTTAAAACTCATCTTTTGTTCCTAATTGTTTTGTTTGATTAATCTCACGAGCCATCGCAAATATAAGCAACGGCGTGCAGATTGCTCCGATAAGAGCAATGATAAATATTAGTGCTTCTGGTTGCATTTTTATTGTTCCTTTTAAAAATGAACTTCTGTCGATGCTCTTTCTTGCACGACATTAAAAATATGACTTTTCTCAATTCGCTCTTTTTCGTTCATCAGCAAATTATACAAATTTGGCTTTTCTTTGCGCCATTGTGCCAATTCTGATTCCGAAATGTTAAACATTTTGCAAAATTCTTCTAGGGTCATTACAATTTACTTAAAATTTCGGAATTGATGATTTCAAAAGAAACAAAAAATACGCTCAAAAGTAGCACTGTTATAATTGCGAGAAAAACATTCTTTACAAGCAAATTCTTTTGAAAATCGTTTAAAGAGTTTATGAAATCCATATTACTTACCTCGTTTATTCAGTCTTTAATCTTGCGCTAACGCAAGCCAAATAACCACTATTTCTTTTTTGTCTAAACACACACAATAAATTTGGTGTTTTTCCTTTTTCTGATTTTTGTTTAAATTCATAAAAATTGAAATCTGCTTTTTCTGACAAAAATTCCTTTTCTGTTCTATGTGGAAAAACAGAAAAATAAAACCTTATATTGCTATTTACATCAATACAATTAACAAAAAGAAAATTATCTTCCCATTCCATATTAATTATAGAAATTTCTCTTTCTTCGTTTGGATTGACATTTAATTTAGCTATTTTAGCAACATTGCTATTTTTTGGGTCAATACGGTCTAATACCCCTTCTAGCCATAAACACGAATATTCTTTCTCTAATGGTTCTATATCAATAAAAAGCCCTTCATTATTAAGAGAAACATCTATATTAAAAATCCGAGATAAATATTCCTTACAAATAAAAACAAATTTATGAAAAAGAATAGCATCGCTAATATCTGTTTCTGATGAATTTTTAGTGTATTCCTTTTGTAAATCACTATAACTTATTAAAATTCTCTTTTTATTTTGATTTTCTAAAATTTTGTTTCTTAAATAAACAATTCCACTACCTAAAAACCCAGACATTCCGCCATAATTTCTCATCTTTGAAGAAAATAATTTATATATAATCGAAGCTTGAATATCAACAAAAAAATCTTCGTTTTTGTGTTGTGTGATAAAATCATCAAATTCTTGATTATAACCTAATATTTGTTTTATATTTTTATTATCTATCTCATAATAAAATAAATCATCTTCATATTGGTTTATATCAGAATTAAAAACTTTCTCTATTGCAAAATTCAAATTGCTACTTTCTATAACATTAGTAACAAAATTTCGCAAATGAAACAAATCTCCCCATATTGAAACTTCGATTGTAAGTTCATTATTATTTGTGGTGCAACCCAAAGTAATTTCACTCATTTTATTTTAACCCAATCTCATACTATTTTCTTGTTCAACTTCAATATTTTGCTTTGTAGGCGTTAAAACAACTTCTTCTTGTTGCTCTTGTTGATTTTTTAAACTCTCTTTAAAACGCAAATTACTTTGATAAATTGCATAACCTCGATTTACTGATTGTGGAAAATTCTCGTTTAAAATATTTTTGAGTTTTGGAAGTTGCGATTTTAATGTTATTTCGCAACAATCAAGATTTACGATATTGTATCTATGTCCTAGCGTATTTCGCAAACCTTTCAAATATGTAATAGTTGATTCGTTAAAAAGCCTTTCATACGCTTTATTTCTTGATATCAAAACATTTAAACTTTCTACTAATCCAATAGCAAGAGCAAAAATAGCTTCTCTTTTACCATAAACATCGTTTAAAGCACCACGAAAATCACCATTTGCAATGTGTTCTATTGCAAAAATCTTTTCAGCCAAAAAACCAAGTCTTTTATGTTCATCATAAGTAGGAACTATTTTAGACATAAATAGCCCCCTCTAACATAAAATTTGCGCTTTCATTAACAGCTGATATTTGAATTAAATCTACCTCTTTTTCAAAAGTAAAATTAAGTTCATTACGCATATCTTCTAACAATTCCCAAAAAAATAGTGTTTTTTCATCGCCAGCCTTAATGCGCTCGTTTAATTCATCGCTAAATTCAAAACAGACTTCGATACAATCGCTATCGCTATTATTTGCATAAGCACCACACAATCCTAATGTTTTTAAATATTTAGAATAGCTGTGTTTTAAATTTGATAAAACAGTTAAGATGTTATCTTTCTCAGCAGACATTGACATTTTCATCGCCTCCTTTTATCAAAATAAAATGCAAATTTAAAAAAGAAGTAAAATCCTCTTATGACACCTATAAGCAACCAAAAAACACCTATACTAGAAGCTACAACTATGTTTGAAGGATTTACGAAATTTATTACAGAAGCGCAAATTATCAAAATAATAGTCGCAGGCAAAACCCAGTATAAAATTGCGTTTTTTTGAGCGTTATATAGCTCTTTCAAAAGTTCTGTCATTGTTAAATACCTTTGCTAATCGTTCATTATACTTTTTAAAAAATTCATTTTGTTTCTCTAATGGAACACGCTTTCTAGCGACAAATTCACTTTTTCTAGCTAACTTTTCGGCTCTTTTAAAAATAACTACACACTCTTCAAAACTTGGATAATCGTTAATTTTTTCCTGATAAAAATTCATCATTTAAACCTTGATTTTCTTGCAAAATTTCAATTCTAGGAACATCTAATTTTAAAGCTTTTTCGAGATTATGATTAATCTCTTGAAGTTTTAAAAGTTTAGCTTCTTCTTGCGCTAATGCGTTTCTTTGCGCAATAGCTAATTCCTTTGTTATATCAATTATACCATTTAATTTTTTATTTGTTTCTAGCCATTGCGTATCAATCTTTTCTAAACTCTCAATGGTATCTTGCGCCCACTGCTCTACTCCTTGCATAATATACATAGAACATTCACCTGGGGAATCATTACAACCACCTGTGCGTTGATATGGTGCAAGCAATGGCTCATTAAAAGTTTCTAAACCATCGCTAGGTATTTCACCCCAAACCTTACCATTACGAGTTTCATCTGTTTGATTATCTACAACACTGCCATCGAATTCTGCAAAACCTAAAACACAACAAACAAATAAAATTCCTATTTTTTTCATCACTTTTCCTTTAAAAATCAAACGGCTGAAAATACTCAGAGTATTCTTTATGTTCAGGGAGTTTTAGTGCAGTAGTTCCTCCACTATGGCGCATAAATAGCGTTCTATTTCTTTTTGCTGAGTTATCAATCATATCAAAAATATGTTTTTCTTTCGCATCTAATTCTTTGCCACCATTGAGATACAATAGCTGTTCGTAAGCTTCGCCTTTATTGTTATGTGAGAAAATAAAGAATTTAGTCGCAAAGAAATCTGCTGTTTCAACTGCAATATCTTTGGTGCTTTGTGTCATCAAAATTAAATGACAACCATACTTTCTCATCTCTCTGCTCCAAACATCGAACAAATCTTTAAATTTCGGCTGTTTTAAGAAGTTGTGAGCCTCATCGACAATGTAATAGCTATCAGGTCTTAAATTGCCGTTCATTTGCGCTCTTAACGCTTCTTCTTTGTCTTTTTTAAACCAAGTCGTAATTAGCAACCAGCCGATAGAAACAAAGTCTTTTGTATGTTCTTTAATTCTATCAAATTCAGCATAATACAAAGGCGTATTTGCTTTCAAATCGACATTTGAATAGTAAGAGTAGAGTTTGTTTTGATTGAGTTGATTTAATTTACTCTGTAAGCTTGAAGCCGCCTCTTTTTCCTCTTTTGTCTTTGTAATCGCATTGCCTAAAATTTTAACTTGTGAAATCAAATCGCCAAGTGTAGGTCGTTTAAAGCGTTTGTATTTATCACTTAACTGCGATAGTGGTGTAATTTCATCATAAAGTAAATTACCATTTTCATCTTTTTCTTTTAAAATTTCATCTACAAACTCTAAATAGCTATCGCCAAATCTATTGTTTTTAAGTTCAAGCACTGTTACAGTCGAGCCATTAGTTGCGTAATCTTGACAAGTATTAACTAACGCTTCTCTAAAAGCAGTTTGTTCTAGTTCGCTCATTGCGTTTGTTTTTTCTTCAAAACCAAGCAATAAATTTAAAAATGCTAGCAAGCTTTTAATTTCATCTTCGCTAGGTATATCATCATCAAAATCAAACAAAGAAAAGCGTAAATTGCCGATATTGCTATTCATTTTTTGCATTAAATTGCTTCCCTCTGCTTTTGATTGTTCTTCGATAGCCTTAAAAATACGACCACCTGTATAGCCGACATTTGAGTAGCGAATTTTGCGAGTTTCGCTTAGTTTTGTGGCTCGTTTTGTTTCAAAATCAAAATCAATAAGTTGAGCCAAAATTTTAAGCACAGATACTGATTTACCTGCACCTGTTGTTCCAAAAACTAGACAATGTGGATTAAGTGATTGTTTAAAAGTATAATTAACAAAATTGCCTTGAATATCCGTTCCACAAAAATCGACAATAGGATATGCGCCACCTAAATTTGCTAATTCTAGCGCATCTTTTTGCAATGCAGATGAAATCAACTGCGTAGCCCACTCTCTTGGGGCTAAAAAGTCGAAATCAATATCTCTACTTCGAAGCATAGTCTTTGGTAAAATTCTATCAAGATTTAAATATCGTGGCTCATATTTTATTCTGAGTTGAGTTTCGATATTGTGTAATTGAATATGATTTTTTACCAAAACAATCGAATTGATTATTGCTGTTTCTGAGTAAATTTCGTTTAATGCCTCAGTATTTTCAACAGCTTTTAACTCTTTTAGCTTTTTCAAATATCTACCATCAATAAGTTTTGCGCTACGCTCATATCTATTCATTAACTCTTTTACTGCATCGCCTCCAAAATCTAAGAAGAAATAAATAACGCCTTCCCATTCAGCATTCAAAAGATTAACAACTGAATATTTTGGTGGTTTATCGTAATTAACAGCTTGATAGGCTTGGTATTTATGCAATAAATTTGCAGTTGCATTTTTAATCATTTGTGGAAAAATGATATGCAATGGGTCATTGTCAATAACATTGTTTTGGGCGTTTTCATAGATATTAATAACTCTTTTATCCTCGATTTTAAAGGTATCAATTAAGAAAATTGAATACAACGCTGAAATCAACTCATCAGGATTTAAAAGCTTAACATCAAATTTCTCGGCAATATCTAAAAGCAAAAGGTTGCTTGTGGAAAAAGCGTAAATTTTAGCAATACCATCTTTTTTTAAAATTGCAAGAAACAAATTGCCGTTTTTATCTGTGCTTTTAGCAACGAATTCTTTTGTGATATTGCTAGTAGTTTCCAAACAAACACCATAAATTTTATTTCTTCCATCGCTTGTAAAAGTTATGTAATTTCCCTCATAACTCTTATCAAAATAGTTAATTGTATCGCTCAAATTTATATGCGAAATAAAACTATATAGTTTGTTGAAGAAAAAATCTGTTGTCTTGCTCAATACGCCCATATTAACTAAAATCCTTTCACTTTTTTATAAAAATCAATAATACTTTGTTTGATACTTTTCTTTGCTTTTTTGCGCAAAAGTTGCCACAATTCTTTTGTGGTTATTTCCTCTTTATCTACTTGCACCCTATCTTGCAAAATATCGTTTGCTATTACCAGTTTTTGATTTTGCTGTTTTAGCTTATCATTTAATGCCTCTAACTCTTCGATTTTTGCATTTTTATGAGTGTCTAAAATATTTAATTTAGAGTTCTCCTCTGTTTTTATTTTTAACTCTTTAAAATCTGTTTTTAAACCATTTTCAATGATAAATTGATTAAGACTAAAAAGATTTGTAGCTTTATTCAAACTACAAGTTGCCTCCAAATTTGTAACTTTGATAAAAATATCGAAATATGCTAAATCGCTATTTTTCGTATCAAAAGAATTCTTATAAGCAGTATAAGTATCTTGATACGAAAATGCTTCTGCATTTAAATCAATATTGAATTCATTTTGCAACGCCCTATCATCATTTATCCGTTTTAGATTTTGCTCTTGTCTAATTAATTCGGCTTCTTTGAGATATTTGTATTCTTCGTAATCTTGCAATAAGTCTTCTTTCATAAAATCATAAAGCGTTACTGCCGAAAATGGATTAGTTAGCACTGCACTTGGAATATCTGTATTTAGTTTTGTTCTAATGAAATAGCTTAAAATATTTTGGCAAATTTTAACAGCAAAAAGGTCGCAGAATTTTTTATTTACCAAATTCATTCTTTGGGTGTGCATATCTACGATTTGTTTGCCTGTAATTTTCTTGTATTCGGCGTTTTTATCAGCCTTTTTTAGCATACCGACAATGTAAGGATTTGCATCGAGTGCGCCAATGTTGTCATATTCCTCTAAGTCGATTGCTAGCATCTTATTGATGAATTCTTCATCAAATTCTGCATACTCTGCAAGTTTATCAGGATTCTGCATTGCTTCTAGAATTAGCTGTTGCAATCTGATAATGATTTGTTTTGCTTCTCCCTTTTCTTCATTTGCCTCTTGTTTTGAAGCATTTGCAGTAAGTATTTCTCTTACTTCCTCGACAGAGCAATTATGTAAAAACGATAAGGTTTTTTCGTTTAATGTTATTTCGGTATTTTTATCAGTCATTCTAAACACATCTTAATATCGTTAGAAATTTCATTGCCTACATTGCTATAAAACGCTTGTTTAGTTTTATCAATATTGTTATCCAACAGCATTCTATCGCACCAATCACTGCCTTTTTCGTTTTTTCCAAATTCAGGATATGTCATAGAAATTATATCACGATATTTAGACATAACTTGTGCGGCGTGTTCTATGCCTGGATTTAGCCCAGGCACTTCGTTACGGTCATTATCGGCGGCGATTGTAATTTTTAAATTAGGATTGATATCATTTAAAGAGGCAACGACACTCATTAAATTACCGCAATCCATAGCGCACAAAACAGGTTCGCCTGTTATCTTGTTAATCGCCATACCTGTTGCAAAACCCTCACAAAGATTGATATGCTCTTGGTTTTTAATAAATTCTAATAAATCAACCCCCTCTTTTACACCAACAACTCCAAAACACCCTGCTTTTTTTGCATCTTTTTCAAAACGCTTAAAATTTACACGCTCCCCATCTTTATTAATGTAATCAACAATAGTTTGTTGAGTGTAAATTTTCATTTTATCTTGCTCAACATCATAACCAAATAAAGGAATGCGAATATTACCTCTTTCATCAATTTTGCACCAAACATCTTGTGTCTGATTACTTACACCGTGATTTTCAAAGTATATATGATTTTTTTTACGCTTATTGTCAATGCTGTTGTTATATTCATTTGTAACATTTTCTGATTTTTGTTCTTGAATAGCTTGTTTAGCTTTCATTTCTTCTAACTCTTTGGCGTATTGCGCTTTCAATCTTTCTTTGTAATCTACTATATTTGTAGCATCTGCACTAATTTGTGTTTTTACTCCACCAAAACCAAGAGCAGACAAAAATGGAATTGAGTCAGGGTCAGCTAAAACTGCTTTATAAGTTGCATCATCAACACCTTTAAAGTTAATAGCCACTATTCCATTTTTTGCGTTAAAAAGCCCTCTTTCTCTACCATCAAAGTAATTAACATATCCACAATTACTTTTTCCAACAATTAATCTTTTTCCTTTAATGTCGTGGTCTTGTCCTAACAAAAACGCTGTCATTTGTTGTTCTATGCTAGGCAAAAAAATACTTGGTTCAATCCATCTTTTTTTTAACTCAGACATTTGGTTATAGAATTTATTTACATCTGCAACTCCCAAAACTCCCAAATACCGACTATTTTGTTCGTTGTTTTCAAGTAAATCGGCATAAACATAGTAAGCATATTGCGCTTTATCGTATTTGGCAATGTTAAAAATCAAACTATTACCACTAATTTTAATTTTGGCGTTTTCATCGGTTTTAAAATCGCTGCTTGAAAAGCCATTGCCAGTAAGTTTATTTAAATCTGTCCATTCAGGTGCTACTACAAGATATTGCACTTCACGATTAATAAATCGTTTTAATTGTGGTTTGGCTTGTAATTCTGTCTTTGTAACACAAAAATGGTAGTGGGTATATTCTTTTAATTCGCCATCTTTATTAAGATATTGTTTCTGTTCTGGAAAAATGTTTTCCTTTTTGCACATTTCTTTTAGATACTCAACTTCAAACGGCATATAATCTGTGAGTTCAACCATTTTATCAGGATATTTTGTCGTATTGATATAATCATATTGCACATCTAAATCTTTAACAGCCATAACCAAATCTCCTATAATCTCTTTTAATCTGCCCTGCTTTGCCAAATTTTCAATTTCGCCTAAATTATTTTGAACGAAATCCGAAAAAGAATTATAATAATCCTCATCATACCTTGAAGCCACAAATACATTTGCTAACTCTGTGAAAAACTCTTTTTCAAAAGGCGTATATTCATCTTTTAAATACGAACTTACAGCCTCTTTGAAATCTATTTCTAGCATTTGTATATCGTAGTCGCCGTTTGAACTCATATACGAAACATTATCAAAATCTTTCACAAAAGCTTCTGTATCACTCTTGCCTTGCAAAAATGCAAACAATTCAGTTTCGATATCTTGCAATGGCTCATCGCCTTTAAAGCATAAAGGATAGTGTTGAGATATACCACTTTGCAAACGATTATTTTTTATTGCTTGATAAATTTCAACATCTTTTTCATCTGCCTTTGGCTCATTTGTTTGCAAATTTAATTCTACTGCATTTTCAACGATTGCTTTATTCAAATAGTCATTATACAACTGGTATTCTATGGGGTCTTGTTCATCAATGCTTGCGTAATCTATAAAATCATTAACCATTTTGTTTTGTATCCAAGTCTATATTGTAAATCTTTTTGTATAAATTCTTCACATATTGCGCATCTAAGCTATTATCAGCTTGAAACATTGCATAAGGATTGCCTTCGTTTAATAGTGCTTCTGTGAGTTTGTCAATTTCTGCTTCGCTTAATTCTTTGTATTCGTTTTCCATTTTTTATCCTTACTTTAAAAAATCGGTTTTAAAGATAGGATAACCGAAAACCCATATTTTAGGCTTTTAATGTATTTTTACGAAAGGGGCAAAAGCCTGAAAAAATTTAGGTGTAATACTCATCAATATTACTTAATGATTATAGCATAAAAATACATAAAAAGTTATAAAAAAGCAGTTAAGACAATTTAAAGGTTCTGAGTATAGAATAGTTTTAATTAAAAAATAAAGGAAAACTAATGAATTATGAAGCAATGTCTAAAATACAAAAAGACATACACAATGGAGATTTTGATTATGTTCTTGCTACGATGACAGAAAAACAAAAAAAAGAAAATGCTCACTTGGCTCATATTTTATTTGATTATATTGATTATTCGCAAGGCATAAAAGACTTTTCCAAAGAGGGAAAAGATTATAGAGAAGCGAACAACTTTTATCTGTTTAAAGGTCAAAATTTTAGACAGAATTTAGTCCGAATTCCCAAAGGACATTCTATGATTATAGAATTGGAGCAAAAAAATATAAAAGTTATGGATTACAGAACATACTATCGCCAAACATTATTATTTAGCCTTTTTTTAGGAATTGTGGGAGTTTTTATGTTTTTTGTAGTAATAATACCATCCATATATTACATTGGAATGCTCGCTTATGTAACATTAGGTATGTTAGCTTGCATACTTGCGATAGTAATTCTTGCTGGTGGCGGTGGTTCATCAGGTAGTGGCAGCGATTCATCAACATTAGGCAAAGCACTTTTGGGTGGTATGGGTTTAGCTGCATTGGGGTCTAGTTGGTAAATTTTCGTTTTAAAGAGTGGCGAGTCTAGACAAAAGCCTAGAAGGTCTTTTCTCACTATTTCAAGAGGGTCAAAAAGAATTCTCGCCACCCATTAAAACGAAAAAATAATATATTCTTAAAGGATATTAAAGAATATCCTTAAATGATACAATAAATATACTTAAAATATTCAAAAAAATATCTAAAAAATATTCTTTAATTTTTTAAATTTATACTTTCGCTTACTTTTTGTATATTTTTTTGCACCTTATTTTTCAAATCTAATAAAGCAGAACTAAAATTCTTTTGATACATTTTTGTTATTTCTAGCAAATGTGCTGTTACTTTTTGCGAGCCTTTTTTTATCAGCCATTCTGTAAATTTTTGAGTTTTGCTTTTTTTATAGAGCATATCTTTAACAAAAATATTCTCTATTTTTCTTGTCTTGCTTTCCAAATTTCTACCTATTTTGCCGTTTTGAGGTATGCTTTGATAAAACCTTTTATCAAATATGTATAAAGGTTGATTATTCAAATTATGAATTACTGATTTTAGCAATCTCTGTCTTGATTGTAGGGTTTCTTTTGCTAATTGATTTTGAAAATTTCGTATATTATTTGCAAGGGTTTTATTTATATACATTGTTGGCATAAAAAATGGATTTTGCGCCCTGCAAAAAGCGACAGCATTATCAAAAATCTTTCTCTCATCGTTGCTTAAACCAAGTGTATCTTCTGTTTTTATGCTCTTATCTGCACTGCTGTTGCTACTGCTTGTGCTATCTGTTGCTTGCGATTGAGCCAAGCTATTATTATTTGTTTTTTGAAAACAATTTAATAAAATTTCGTTTGGAGATAATTCCGAATTTGACAAAATTTGAGTAATACCATATTTATGAGGCTCTTTAACCTTTGATTTTTCGCAAATCGTTACAAAATCTACATTTTGTGATTCTTTACCTTCGAAATCTAACATTTGAGTTAAAACATATCCACAAGTATCGTGTTTTGTTAATTTTACATTATTATCAAGTAGTTTCAACGGCAAAACTGCACTAAGTTTTAGAGTAATATCTATTTCATCTATATTATTAGCTTTATCAATGATATCATCTTGAACTCTAATATATTCATCAAAATCTATAAAATCGTTTTGATAAAGCTGATAAACATATAGGCTTGGTTCAATTTGACTTTGAATTTTACCTAAAAGAGAAGTGCAGTCTTCATCTTTCATTTCGATAAATTCTTGGCTCTCATTTTCCATAAGGACATTAGCACTTACCTCTTCTGGAATTTCATCAATATCTAATTCTTCTGCTAATTCTTCTATTATTTCATCATCAATGCCGTGTTGTTGCATAAGTCTAAGCAAATCCATTTCGCTTAAATTTGCATAGTTAATAACCTCTTTGACAGCATTAACATACTCTTTTTCATCGTGATTATAAGTAGTAAAATACATTAAGTTTGTAGCACCCAAACCAACTCTGCCTGCTTCATTTTTTTTAGCATTACCATACTGCGTAATTTGGTCTGTGCCTGTTAAAATTAGCGTATTAAGACCTCCAACATAAGTGCCATCTTCTTGTTTTTCACCGCCCATCATCTGTTCGACAAAAACGCAGGTATTAGTTGTAAAACCAAGAGTTTGTTGAATATTTGGGTCAGTAATAGCAATTTTATCTTTATTCTTACCTGTAAATTTACATTTATCGCCCAAATGGTCTATTAGAATTTGTTTGTATGTATCTGCATCTATCATACTATCGACAATTTGTCCGATTTTATTCCAATTCTCTGTTGTCATTCTGCAAACTCCATTTGTGGCACTTCTGTAATATCTGTGTTAAATTTCTCTTTCAATTCTTGGAAAAAATTATACTCTGCGACATCAAAAAACGATGATAAAAGACAAATAAACAAATTTGTATAATTATCAGAGTTTAAAATCGCAGTAGAACCATCATTTTTTGTTGGCACAATCTTTACCAAAACCCTTCTTTGATATGTTTCTAATATCATACGAGTATCATAATCTGAAATCTTTGACACTAAAAGCCCAGCAGGCACACCCATATAGCGTTCTATAACCATTCTAAAAGTGATAAGCATAAAATCTGCCATAAGCATTTCAAGTAGCATATTTTTAGTTTCTTTGTTCGCTATTAACGCCTC
Organism: Campylobacter sp. JMF_01 NE2; assembly: GCF_027737365.1. Classification (NCBI taxonomy): domain Bacteria; kingdom Pseudomonadati; phylum Campylobacterota; class Epsilonproteobacteria; order Campylobacterales; family Campylobacteraceae; genus Campylobacter; species Campylobacter sp. JMF_01 NE2. The sequence continues at coordinate 100,360 of NZ_JAOVTR010000004.1, forward strand.
AATGCCCTTATCAAATGTTTCAAAAAATAAATTTGCCTCTTCTTCTGTATAATATTTTCTAACCTTACTCATAAATGTAATATCTTTTTTCAAAGCCAAAAGCAATTTTGCAGGCGTTGGATTAAACTCAAAACGCTCTATAACAAAAATGTTTTCTGTTAAATATTTGTAAAATTTTACAGAAAATTTTTGTAAGAAAATTTTAACTGCGTTGCGAGAAAATACAACAACATCTTTATCGACTAAAATGTCTTCTTTTCGTTTTGTGATTTCGTTTTGGATAGTTTGATACCCTTTCCTAATTTTGTAAGCTTTAAAATGCTCGTAAATTTTAGATTTTGGTATATCTAAACCCTTTTTGTTTGCATAATCTTGTGTAACAATGTCGTTATCGCCTATCCACAACTCATCGTATAATTCACTGCCATTTAAATAGCCTTCTAAAATCGAAAACAAATCATCAAAAGATTCTTTGCTGATAAAAAGTCGTTTGATATTATCGTGCGCTGTGTTGCCAAAGATATATGGCAAATCATAGAAAATTTTTAAGTTTTTCTCTCTTTTGTAGCCATCTTCTTGTCTTACAATTTGATTGAAAAAGTCTTTTTCTAACTTCTCAAACCACCCTGCATCAAAACCTATTTTAGGCTCTAAATCTTTTGGTAATTGAGCCATATTGTTTAAAGCCCAGCCGATAAAACGCATAGGTTTTCCAAACCACAACCAAAACAAGCTTTTAGGTTTATGAGTTTTTGTTAAAAAAATACAAAAAGCGCAGTAAAACAAAAAGAGCAAAAAGAAAAAAAAGCTCGGATAATTGTCTAAAAACAACTGTTTTTCTTTATCAACAACACCCCAAGGATTAACAGCAGAATCAAAAGGATAAGCTATTGGAGAATAAAATAGCGCATTTGTATTTAAATCTCCAAAAATTATCAACACAATGATTCCGACAAGCAAAAATGCAACGCCAAAAATTACGAGTGTTTGGTCCCTCTTAATACGAAATTTTGAACTTTTTATCGCTTCAACTTCGCCAAAAGCACCTTTGCGCTCATTCATACCAAATGCCATTATCTACACTCCTAAATGTTGCTGTAATGAATATAATGCTCGTTGCTTAGACTTTGAATTGGCTCAAAGTGTTTAAGCATTGTAGGCAGTGTTTTACCACCACGATAGAATGATTGAACCCAAATGGCTCTATCAGCTTGACCACCCAAAAACATTAAGCAAAATCCATTGTCTGCTTCCAAAACCTTTTTGGCTTGGACTAGTTTTTCTTTTTTGATTTGAACTTCTGTGTTTTGGACTAATTCGCCCATAGCATCTTTTTTGTAAGTTGCATCTTCAACGGTTTCTTCATTAACCATCTCTTCAAGCCAATTTACAGCCGTTTTATCTTGAATTTTAAACACAATTTTTGTTGTGTTCGCTAATGCTCTCTCTTTTGAAGTTTCATTTGAACCACTGGCTTTAAGTGAAACAATGTCTTGAATACCAAGCATAACAGCCATATTAATAGAGCGCACTTGCGCTAGGATTGTGTCTAAATCATCGACAGGATATGAGCCATACTCATCTAAAACAATCAGTGTAAATGGTTTTGGTGTAATCTTATCTTTGTAAATTCTATTGATTGTTTTGTGCGCTGTCAAAACCTCGCCACCAAGTGCAGCAGCTGCATAAGATTTAATCGAAGCAATGATAATTTTGCCTAAAAAGGTCGTTTGCTCTTTTGATAATTCCAAAACAGGCAAAAGAACATACAAAATTTGATTATCACGGAATAAGCTAACTAACTCTATTTCACTTTGTGCTTGTGAGAATATATGCGAATATGGCGCAAGTGTCGTAAATAGGTTATCCCATTGTTGTTGAGCGTATGCGTGTTGTTGAATAGCATCATTTGGTTGCTTTTCAAGTGAATTTGTCTGTGCGAACGCTTCTTGTAGTTTTTGTTTTGTAGAGCCTGTTTTGTATCTTGGTCTATAACCTTTATCGCACTCTAAATTGTAAAGAGAATCGCTATAAACCATTGAATTAGGCTTGTTAGCCTTGCCAGTTGAATCTGTTAAAAAATCCTCTCTCAATTCATTATAGATAATTTGAACATCTGAGGTAGCAAATACCTTTTTTGCATTTAATGTTTTGTCAAAAAATGTCTTTTCGGAATTTTGTTTTAGTCTGTAATAAATCTCCAAAGCAACACAAGAAAGCAATGTTTCGCCAACATTCCAAACAGAAGCTATGTAGTTCTTAATCATAATAAAAGTTTGATTATAACAATCTGTAACTATCTTGCTATTAAAGCCCAAAGCTTCATCAATTTTCTTTTTGTCATCAGGCGTATTTATTAATTTTACACTCAATTTTTCCAAATTATCAAAATAATCACTCGGCTGAATAACAATACTCTTATCTGAATTGATTATAGAAATTACATTATCATTTTCTTCGATGATTTCGTTCAAATCTCTACAAATCCCATAAAAGATTATATATTGCATACAAAGTGGTAAAAATTGAATTGAGTTTTGAATTTTAATTGCATCAAAAGGCTCATTTGCAAGCTGTTTTCTAAGCCACAAAGCATAAATTACAACCCTAGCTAAAACCTTACCACGACCCTTAAAGTGGCTTGCATTTCCATCACCACTATCATTTGAAAACGCCAAATCGCCTAAAAAGCCTGAGAGCCTCATAGGGTGCATATTTGCGATAAAATTGAATGTATTGCTTTCTGCTAATTTCTCGGCTTTAAGGAAATTTAGCACTCTAACGCTCGTTTCTCTATTATTTTCTTTTGCTTGCGCTAAGACTTGCGATAGCATTTCGGAGTCAGATTTACCATCGTTAAATAAAATTCCACCACCGAACTGCATAATATTGTGCATTGTAGAACGAACAAACTCTGTCTTACCTGCACCTGTTTTACCAACCAAAGCAATATGTGTTTTTGCCATTTTTTCATCAATGCCAACCCATTTAGGCTTATTAGTGGTAATTTTCTCCATTTTTTCTTGCAAATCAGCTAGACTTTGTTTATTACCACTTTTAATAATTGCTAAATGTCCATCGACTTCATTTTCATAGACACGATAACCTATGATTGATACAACTTTTTCAGCAGTTTGTGGCTGAAACAAAGCCATATATTGTCGCATATAGTAAGTATTTCTAAAAAATAAATGCCAAATTTCAGCAACTTTGATAAAGAAAAAAACCAAAAAGGCTAAACAAGCAACAGGCGAAAACCAAAAGAAAAAGCAAGCTAAATATAGCATTTTCTTTGCGCCTTCTCGTTTTAATTTCCATTTAGTTCTTGCCTCATCAATGCCATAATAGCGCACTTCCCTAGCAGTTTTTGATTCTTGTATTAAAATAGCCATTTTAGTTCTCTTTTGCGTTTAGATTTGACTTCATTTCAATTACACCTAATCGATTTGTAATCTCTAATTCTTTTATCAATTTTTCGGTGTAAAAAATCACTTCATCGTATGCAGGATTTGTAGAAGCTGTTTTATTAAAAGAGTTCAAAACGCCTGTAAGTTCGTTCTCTAAGCCTTTTGTCATATCTTCACTAACAAAATGTTTTGCAAAATTTTTTTGGTCAATCTCCATTTGTTCAAGCTGTTTAGTCAAATCGAAATTCGCACGAGCCAAAAAAGCATCTTTGATATAATTTTGACAATGACACTCGCCTGCAAAAGAAAAATTTGCACTAAAAAGAAACAATAAAGGCAATAAAAAAGGCTTTTTAAAACGGATTTTAGGGAGTTTCGATATAATTGCATTTGGGGTTGCCGCAGGGCTGGAACCCCTACGGCGTAATCTTACCCCTGAAAGGGGGTGGCAAATATGCCTACCAAAATTGTTGTGGCAATTATACTCTTTTGCATAATTGTTGTCAAGGCTTATTAGCTTTTGACCTGCCGTAGCTTCGGTTACGGCAGACAACGATTTTTCCCCTGTGGCTTTTATATTAAAACACATTTTATTATCCTACCCTTTTAATTACTTGATGACTTTACAAAACTTCTTACAAAATCAATCTTGCCTAACAATTCGCTCTTTAAGTTCCAACTTTTTTCTAGTTCTCTTGCTTTGTTTTCATCATATTCAAAGGCTAGTCTTACTACTCTATCAGCCGTTAAATCATCATAACGAAGTGTATTCAAAGCTATAAATAGTTTGCCTATGTGATAGTTGCAAGATAACATATCATTAAATTTTGCTATCGATAAGGTATTAACCATTAAATTAATTTTGGCTCTTAAAGCAGTGAAATCTATTATACTGCTAATGTCAGTTAAACCTATTTTTGTCGCAGTATCATCTGTATCAAAAAAATCAAAAACTGAAATTATTTCATAAACAAAATCTCTTTCTAAAATAACAGCAACTCGTGGATTATCTGTTTCTTCAAAATTCTCAAATACTAGCATTGCGTGTTTTGCATTAATATCTTTGCAATAATCAAACAATGTGCTTTCGCCTTTTGGATATACGCTTGTAAAAGGCTTGCTTTTAAACATACATAGATGGCTATTGCCAAATTTAGTAAATGCAATACAAAAAGGCATATTAAATAACCAAACAGGATTAATGCCAAGATGAGTAACCATTTTATCTAGCATAGTAAGCGTTGGCACTGCTTTTTTGTCTAAAACACCAGCAACTAACTCTATATCATCAAAATCTATCATTTTTGCAAGCGTAATGGCGTTTAAATTTAGCTCTTCGCAGATTTTGATTACTTTATTTTGCAATTCTTTAACTTCATTTCTCATTATTTTCCTCTTTCTTCTCAATCAAAATTTTCTTTGCTAACATTTCTATTAAATCGGTATTTGTGTATTTATAAAATTTTTCAACAATGGAATTTCCTGCGAACAATAAATTAGTTCTGCTAGTTAATTTAGCTTTTCTTGTCAATGTAATTTTTGAAAAGTCATACCACAAATAAACCACAAAAGCAACAATACCTGTGTAAAAGCCATAAAACATTGACAAAACAAAAGCTATTGCTATCGCAGCTAAGGTTTTATATTCGGCTAAATACACTCGAAAAGTTGGTCGTTTTTGGTTTTGTGTTTCATATAAAAATTCTTCGGACTTTTTTAACATTATTGAGTTACCTTTTTGAGATTTCCTATGCCACCATCACTATCATCAGCAACACCTTTTATGACACTAGGCACAGCCCAAGTCCAGCTTTCTGTTGTATTGTAACCAAGAAAAACTCTGCCGAACATACCTACAATGACAAAAGAACACAATAAACCTACAAAAGCCGTTGCTATCGGAAATGAGATTTTTATAAGTTGTGGTGATTCTGCTCCTTGCGTTTGCTCTTGTTTTTTTCGCAAATAATTTGCTCCCAAAAGATAGCCACTTACGCAAAAAACAACAACGATGATTAACATACCTTGTCTAGTAAGATTGACAAAAGTTATTAAAATGTTGATTATCATATTGGATAATCCCTCGATATCGCTTTTAAAACTACCTCCATATTTAGCATCGTTAAAATGTTGCCACATAGTTTGAGAAACTTTTTGCAATCCTGCCCATTTTGTGTCTTGTGTCAAAAAACGAATAAACATTTCGTTAATTTTGAAGTGTAATCCCAAAATAATGAAACCACCGATACCATAAACCAAATATCTCAATTTATGCAAAACCGTGCCATCTGGGTTATCTCTATGCAATTTGTCGTATCGTAGCGATAAAAACATTGGGGTTAAAAAGCAAAATAACGGCATAAAGAACAAAATGACCCAATAAATAATTCCTATAACTACAATCAAAGAAACTGCATAAGTAAGGAATGTTTGAGTTTTTTGTCCTACTGTTTTAGTGTCAAAATTCATAGCATTGACATCTTTTGCAATATTATCCCAATATGTCGCTAAATTTAACTCTCCACTACCACCTATATTCAAAAATGCTTTTGCAGCAGTTTCAGGCGAATATGTAGTGTCGCCAAGCTTGTCAGCTAATACGTCCCAAGCACCAAAGAATACAGCAAAGAATATTGCTAAAAGAATATGCCAAATTATAGTAGTTGTAGCACTTTCTAAAAAAGTCTTGCCTGTTCGCAAATGGTCGCGCATATCTCTTGCATAAAGAACATAAGGAAACACTAGCATAACTATTAAACAAATGCTAGTTACGCCCAAAGAAATGACTAAGCTGTTACCTACCATTTTCAGCCATCACCACAATATCTTGATTCAAATAATTAAATACGGTTTGTATATAATCGCCTTGATTTGTGATTGATTTCAAAGTGAAAAATAAAATTCTATCGTTTGGCAGATAAATTCTATCATTGAAGAATACGCTATCTTCAAAATACATTGGCTTGAAACCGTATTCTGACAACGAGAAATTTTTAGTTAGTGATATGCTTCGCTCATCAGCTTTAATGATTTTTATGTTTAAAAAGATATTTGCACCATTTGTGCTAAAAAAAATCGGCTCTATGATTGCATTTAACTCTTTGATTTCTATTTGTGAGTTACTGGCAAAATTTAAATTGCCGATTTCGACAATAGGATACTGCATCTCTAAATTGATTTTTGGTTTTTGTGATAAAAATACATACTCAATGCGACTATGCCAATTCTCAACTGTTTCAACATTGCTTTGTGCGCTTGAATTTGAATCAGCAGGCGCAGGTGTTGGGGTATTCATTACAACAAAATTAGTGTTTTGTTGATTAGTATTTGGTGTTTCAGTTTTAATGGCAACTTCGTTAGATTGCGCTACACTATTTTGTTGATTTGAATTATTTGTAGCAGGTGGTGGCGTTGATTGTGCCGTTGATTGCGCAGAAGCATTAGTATCGCTATTAGACACTTGTGCATCTTGTGGAAACAACATTCCTCGAAATGAAACAAATGCAACTAACAATCCGAGCGCAATGACAACGAATTTTGCTTTGCCTGTTTTTTGTTTTGTAGCAGGTTTAACTTCTTTTGCAGTAACTTTTTCTTGCTTTTTTGGTTTTTGAATATCTTTGGTATTCAACTCATCTAAATTATTGCCAAGTTCATCAGCTAATCCCATAATAGTTCCTATTTTTGGTATAAAAAATATGTTTTATTATGTTATCTTATTATTACTTAAAAAGCATTAAAGAAAAAATTTAGATAAGGCGAAATTTAGGTCTTTTATGGAATATTTACGAAAAATTACAAGTTGCAACAAGAAATCAAAAGGCTAAAAAGTAATGACTAAAAATACAACTATTGCTCTATCAAATGCAAAAGCAAATAAAAAAGATGAGTTTTACACACAATATGTCGATATACAAAAAGAAATGGAAGCCTATTTGCAAAACGATAAGTGTATCTTTGAAAACAAAACAATCTTTTTGCCTTGCGATGACTACGATAAAAGCAATTTTGTAAAATACTTTGAAGATAATTTCAATAAATTAAAACTAAAAAAGCTAATTAGCACCTGTTACAATCCAAATGGTTGTGGCAAAATTTATATAAAAGAGCAAAATTCATCTTTCAAAGATTATTTAAAGGGGAATGGCGATTTTAGAAGCGATGAAATAACCAAAATCAGAGATATTGCAGATTTTATAATTACCAATCCTCCTTTTAGTTTATTTAGAGAATTTATGGCTTGGGTAAGTGCTAGCAGTGCCAAATTTGCAATTTTAGGCAATATGAACGCCGTTACTTGCAAAAGCATTTTTCCACTTTTTGAAAAAAATAAAGTTTGGTTCGGTGCTACTATTTTTAGTGGAGATAGAGAATTCAAAGTTCCAAAAAACTATCCATTAGAAGCAAGTGGATATAGAATAGATTGTAACGGAGAAAAATACATTCGTGTTAAAGGCGTTCGTTGGTTCGTAAATATTAAATACGATGACAAAAACAGACAACTTATATTAGATACTATGCAAAACAATCTTTTTAAAACGCCAAAATTAAAATTTAAAAATACATATCAGCAATATGACAATTACTTGGCTATTGAAGTATCTCAAACAAATGCTATTCCTAGCGATTACAACGGAATTATGGGCGTTCCTATAAGCTTTTTGGATAAATACAACCCAAAACAATTTAAAATTTTAGGCATAGATTTTTATGTCAAAGATGGTTTATTAGATAACCTTATTTGTGATAAATGGCAAGGAAAACTTGATAGAGCATATTTAAATGGAAAAAGATTGTATTCTAGGATTTTCATTAAGCACATAAAAGAAAATATATAAAAATGCTAATTCGTTACATTGATTGCAAAAACGGTGTCGTATTACGAAATAGTGATAATGAAATAATCGAACACGAATTTAAACTATTGCCTTTTCGTATTTTAAAAATTGTTTTAGAGCCAAATTCTAGCTATACAAAATACATAATGCAACTTGCAAAGGCTAGATTAAAAGAGTTAAATTTCAATAAAGCAAATTCATCAGGCGAAATCCGAGATGATAAAGAAATACAATATAAATCTTTTGCAGGACTTATTATAGAACGGCTTTGTTTTTCATTGTTAAACCATTATAACGCTAATGATAATGTCAAAATAGAGTTAGATAATTCTAATAGCCCTATAAATCAGATTGATTTGCGAATTATAAAGAATTTTACCAACTCATCAAACGAATTTCAATCTATCACAAAGTCAGTTGAAATTCGCTCATCTTTTCCATTTAAGCCGATAGAAAAAGCAATAGCTAATGATTTTGATATTTTAGGATTTTATAAGAACAATGTCAAAAGTTCCGAAATACAAAAAGACTTTTATATAAGATTTTTATTTTCGTTAGAAAATATCAGCGAATTTCATATTTTCAATCAATATAACAACATAGATTATGCAAAAACAGCTACGAATTTATTGCAAAATTTATATTTTGATGAAGAATTAAATTTAAAACGAAATTTAACCATATACTTTATTGGTGGTGCTACAAAAGAGATGATGAACGATGATAGTATTGCGTATTATGGCAATATGACATCTGTGAATTTCAATCAAAACAAAAATGGAATTTTTAAAAAAATCAAAATTAGAAATGCACTTGATAGCATAGCAATAATGCAGTTAATGTTAAATTGCATAACCGATGAAGCAATTAAAGCAAAATAAGGAGCCTTAAAAATAAAGCTCCTCCATAAGGAAGTATATCTAGAAAAGCTTAAAATATAGCAGGAATTCCAGAGCCTATATATGGCTGTCCATTAGAATTCTTTTTTGCTTTTTTTGCATTAGAATTTTTATTTTGTGCTACTTTTTTATTGCTTTGTGCTGATTTCTTTTGCGCTTGTGCTACTTCTTGTTTCAATGCTTTGTTTTCTTGCTCTTTCGCATTAAGTTTTGCTTGTAATTTCTCAACCTGAATTTGGCACTCTAAAAGTGTTTGGCAACTAGGACTTGCCACAAGCAAACTAGAACTAAAAGCTAACGCTAAACTACCTAAAAATATTTTTTTCATTTTGACTCCTTGATATTTTTTAATCTAATTTTCCTAAATTATCAAAATAATAGTAATAATCCAACCTAATTACATTCTCTTTAGCCCCACCTGGGATAGTCCAATCTCCATCGCTTATAATATCCCACCTTGTGATATCGGTAGAAGCTTTAATTTTTGTAAAAAGCGTTTGTTTTTCTAACTTATCAAAAGATTTTTTATCTTTTGGGTGGTCATTTAAAATCAGATATTTGGAATTGCCAACATCATCGTTATACTCTTTTACCTCAAAATTTGCTTTGAAGAAAGATAACACAGGTCTTTTTAGAAAATATATATACTTCCATTGCGTTTCAGGCTCTTTGGTAAATTTAAGGTGTAACATTTGTGCCTGATAAGTAGTGTTTAGCATTACAAAACTAAACAAACCACATAAAAATAAAACAACAAATACAAAATATCTGCTATGAACAAAATCCATTAATCTTTCCATAGCAGTATTTTGACTAAATAAACTTAATAATTGCTTATTTTTCTAAAAACATCTTTCATTAAACCAATGCTACCTCTTATGAATGTTGCAGATACTTCTTTCCAGCACCACGACAGCATTGCTATTCCCACTAAAACGCTACTAGACAAAAATAAAAAATGCAATACTAATTGTTCTATTTCATAATTGCCGTAATTGGTAGCATACAAAGCTATTGTTCCAAGCACGAAACAACAAAACAGAGTGCCAAAAAAACATTTCAACAAAAAATACGCCATTAAAAAAACTCCTTACATACCAATGTGTTGTCCAAATCTCATTCTATGTGTTAAAGATTCTAAGCTTTGATTCATAGCAGATTGTGTTTGAACGCCAACAGTTTCGAAGAACCAATGTGAGAATTTAATTAAAACGACATATCCTAATAGCAAATACGCAAAGCCTAAAAGTATAGTTCCTATACCAAAAAATGCTTGAATTTGAACATATTGAGCCACTCTATTAACTGCTCCACCTGCCAAAAAAGCATTTGAAAGCTCTATATTCATAATGTGATTAGTTATTATAAAATAAATTTGATGAATTATGCCTATACCAAAAATCAAAATAGTTCCACTTAATACTATTAAAATCGGAGTAAAAATCAGCGTTGTGGATTTACCGATATAGTTTTTAATTTGTTCTTCTTTTTTTGTTAGTAATCCCCATATAATTACTAATGGCGAAGCTATGTAGAATACAATGACTTGCAAAAAGAACATTCCTATTTTAAACATTAAAATCATAGATAAAATTACCATAACCATCAAGTTTAAAATGTATATATAAAGAGATTGCGCAACCATTTTTATCATAAGTCCATCAACTATAGCAGAAGCAGTTCCAAGTTCTTTTCCACCCATACCTAAAACACCAGATAATCCTGTCAAAGCAATTATTTGCTTCAATCTGCCTCCACCTACCGACCTTCCGTAGTCCATAGAAGAATCCAAAAAGAGAGTAGTTATAAATTCGCCAAAAACTAGCAACTGAGAGTGTTTTGCAGAATCGCTATCTCCTTTATTGTTTGTTATCCACTTGGCAATGCTCTCAACAGATTGTTCCACATTAGAATACCCTGGCATAAACTGATAACTAGCAACAGAAATTGCATAGCTTAATAAGCCATCTACCCCTTTGGCGAGTAAGTTCTCGTTATCACCACGAGTAAAATCCCCATTTTTCAAAGCAGTAGTAGCTACTTTTTTCGCATCTTCATTATCATCAATAACCTTATTGCTCTGTTCTTGGAATGTGCTTGTTGCACCAATGGTCGTATAATATTGAGATAATGCTAAATCACTTAAAGTATTATCATCGGTTGTATTAATAGCAGTAGAAGCATCTAATGCGTTTGTTTTTTCAGCGTAATAATATGGGTTAAAAGAAGGATACATTATTTGATACAGAATAGGTATCATCGACACATTTACCCAACCAAAGTTCTTTTCATAAAAAGCCAATTTAGCAAATTTTTCTTTGAAGAATTTTGCTCTTTCCTCATCATATTTAGCAAATGCACCGTTTTTAATAAATTGATTTGAATGATATGTAAAATCTGCACTAAATCTACCTAATCTATTCAAAACCTCAGGTGAATGTTCCGATAGAAAAGTTTCTAGTTTTGAGCAAGCAGAATTGGATAAATATGCGTATTTTGGGTTAAAATTTTTAATAATATCTAAAGCATATTTTTTTGAAAATTCTAACATATCATTATTAGATATAGAATTTAATGGTTTAGGCAATGTATGCGCTGAAATATTCTTCCTATAAGCATCGCCAACAGTATAATCATTGCGACAAGTTGATAAATATAGCTTTTGATATGCACTTATAGTGATAAGGTCTTTTGAAATTCCATTATACTCTTTTTTCATTTTTTCAAGCAACCCCTCGCTGTTGTCAATAGAATTTTCACGATAAGCAACAAATGTAGCAAATGAATAAGTTAAAATTCTTGAAAATTCATCAGCAACAGCAGAACCTAAGCCAACACCACCTTGTATGGCAACCTGCAAAGGCGTTTGATAAAATTTTGTTTCCAAATCTTTGTTTTTATCATCGCCTTGATTGATATTTAATCTATTAACTTTGATATTTTCAGTAATAATATCCGTATCTAAAAGCAGACTAGTTTCCAGTGGCGTATTTGTAGAAACCAAAGGCGTTGCAACAATAAGAGTATATGCGATTGGTTGCATAATCATCTTTTTCCATTTTAAAGGCTCTCTTTGCTCTTGAGAATTTAAAGAACTAAAATACTCTATACCTTTAAAACCTGTAACAAATGCAAACGAAGTTCCTGCAAGAGCAAGAATAAGCAGAATTTCTAATTTATGTAAATTTTGCGACATATAAACGTAATAGCCCCACAATTTACTATCACTTGTTTGCGAAAAAAGATTATTTCTTCCACTAGATGCAGTTGAAGTCGTATCTTTTCCATAAAAATCTTTTGGCACAGAAATTGTGTTGCCTTTTTCTAAATCAGTTTTAACTTCATTATTGATGTTTAATGCAGGCTTAGAAATATTTTCTCTTAACTTCAATTCACCATTACTTAAATCAATACCACCGATATAGCTATCATCTAAAACAGCAACACCTGCCATAACCCTAGACCAAGTTTGTTGAGAATCATCTTGGGTTGTATCTTTTTGAAACATCGCTTTTAAAACTTCAGGAGTAACTCTCTCTTTGTATTCAGTTTTATCCCCATACTCTTTAAGCCAATCAGCTAGTGTAAAACCAATCAAGCCAAAATCAGGGAAATCGCCATTTTCATATTTATTGTTAATTTTATCGCCAGCTTTTCTTTGAATGCCTTTTAAGCTATTTACAGTAATTCCATCGACATTTTCTTGAATAATGCTTCCTCCAAACATTTTTATGTATGGATTTGAATTATCAACATTCAATCCTGAAAACCCAACAAAAGGTCTTGTTGAAACAGTCGAAGCATCTTTTGAATCAGAGTTTGCATACAATCCTTGAATATTAAAGCTTAAAGGATAGATGAGTTGATTGCTACCTTCAGCGTTATCTATGATTTGTTTTAATTTAAAC
>NZ_JAOVTR010000005.1:0-108096 GCF_027737365.1 Campylobacter sp. JMF_01 NE2
GTGAATAAAGAATTTAGAATTTATAAATTCTGCAAAATTCTCAATTTTCCAAATTTACGCTATGGGTTAAATTTTAAATTTAGTCCATAGCTTGAAATTCGCATCTAATATCGCTTTTACTCCATAAATTTAAGCTAAATTTCATATAATAGCAAAATTTAATTCTTGCGAAAAAGGTTAGCAAATGGACAAAGAGGCCTACATTTACACGAAATTCAAAAGCAAACTAAACGGCGATGATTGCGCTATCGTGGGCGATTTGGCGTATTGCAAGGACCTTTTTGTCGAGGGCGTGCATTTTAGGCGCGAGTGGCTTAGTATGCACGAAATCGGCGCGAAAGCCATGCTGGTAAATATCTCGGACATGATCGCCAAAAACGCTAAGCCAAAATATGCTCTAATCGGGCTTTCGCTGCCCGGGGACATTACCACCGCCCAGATTGACGAGCTGTGCGCTGGGCTAAACGAAACCGCGCAGAAATGGGACATTGAGATTATCGGCGGGGATACGATTAGCGACGATAAAATTTCCATTAGTATCACGATGATAGGCAAGTGCAAAAAGCCGATTTTCAGAAATGGCGCGAAGTGCGGGCATTTGATCGCGCACACGGGCAAGCTCGGCTATGTGGGCATTGATTTGCAAATTTTGCTAGGTGGGGGCAAAAGAAGCGAAATTTCGCCAAATTCTCGCATGCTCCGCCCAGAACTCAGGGCGAAATTTTTCTACAAAGCCGCCAAATACATAAGTGCCTCTATGGATATCAGCGACGGGCTTGGGCAGGATTTGGAGCGCCTTTTGCGCGCTAGTGGCGTGGGTATGAGCTGGCTTGTTAGCCCCAAAGAATATGTGCTAAACTCGGGCGAAGAGTATGAGATTTTATTCGCGTTCGAGCCAAAATTTCTTAGCAAAATTTACGAAATCGCCTCCAAAACCAAAACCCCAATTAGCGTCATTGGCAAGGCAGAGGAACGAAATTTAGACAATACTTGTGAATTTAAGGGCGCAAGACACCATTTCGAGTAAATTTCATAAAATAGTTAAATTTAATTTTTGAAATTTTGGCTTAAAAACAGCCTTCTAAAATACAAAATTTAAATCATAACAAATCTCTACCGCCCAAATTTTGGCTAAAATTTGTAAAATAAAATCTAAAATTTTAATTATATATTTAAACAAAACTTAAAATTTCTTTGCTACGATGACGCAAATTTTAAAATAAAGGAGCAATAATGCTAAGTGCAAGAAATATGCTAAATGTCGAAATTACCGATGTTAAAACAGGTGCTGTAAATTCGCTTGTGTGCGCGAGAGCCCAAAATGGCGCAATCCTAAAAGCCACTGTGACTGTGGATTCTGAAAAAGCGCTGGATTTAAGAGTCGGAAAAAAGGCTGTGTTTTTGTTTAAAGCCTCATCAATCATAGTTGGCAAAGGCGAAGATGAGCTCAGACTAAGCGCGGCAAACCAAATCGAGGGTAAGGTTTCGGCGGTAAAAGAGGGGGCTGTAAATTCCGAAATCGCAATCGAATCTGGCGAGTGTGTTTTGAGCGCAATTATCACAAATGAATCTGTGAAAAACCTGGCACTCAAAGTAGGCGATAGCGTAAAAGCGATAATCAAAGCTACTCAAATCATCGTCGCAGTTAGATAAATTTAGTCAAAATTTAGCCCAAATTTGGGCTAAATTCGCATTTTTTCTTCTAGCCGTTTTAGCACGGCCACGATAATAAAGCTAATAATACAAAGCAAAATCCAGCTAGAAATCTTGCCAAAGCCAACTATTTGCCAGCTCTTGGCTTGGTTTGGATAAACCCATGCGCCAAAAAATGTAGCGATATTTTCGGCAACCCAGATAAAAAATCCGATTAGGCAAAATGCAAGCAAAAGTGGCATTGCATACTCTCTTTGGCGCGGGCGAAAATAGACTTTCGCGCGAAAATGCAGCGCGCAAACAGCGATTAATAGGACATAGCGAAAATCATAACCTATGAAATGGTGCGTGAAAAAATTCGCATAAATTAGCGCGCAAAGGGCGAAACTAGCGTATGAGCGGGGCATGTTTTCTAGGCGTAAATGCAAAATTCGCCATGCCTGAATCATATAGCTTCCCACTGCCGCATACATAAATCCGCTATAAAGTGGCACGCCATAAATTTTAAACACTCCCGCCTCTGGGTAGCTCCACGAGCCGATAGCTGGGTGGGTTTTGAAAATCTCTAAGGCTAGCCCAATGGCGTGAAAAAGGCAAATCGCGCAAAGCTCGCGAAGACTTTCGAATTTAAACGCCACAAGCAAAATTTGCAAAATCAAAGCCGAAATTAGCAAAAAATCATAGCGCGCGATGAAGCCCAAATTTAGGTGTTTTGAGGCAAAAAGTAGCACAAAAAATGAGCCAGCAAAAATGCAGGCTCGGATTTGTTTTAGCCCAAAAGCCCAAAACTCGGCGATGAAAAATTTCATTTTTCGTTTATTAGATTTCGCACGACATAGCTGGCGATAAAAAGCCCAAAGCTGGCCGTTACGCCCATAAAACTGCCAAGCTTTTCGCAGCGCGGAAGCTCGGAGCTAAAAACGCAAGGAAAATCGCCGCAAAATCCCGCTTTTTTGAGTTCGTAGCGAAATTTGCGCGCAAATGGGTCAGTGTGGGTTTTCCACACGGAGGCGATTTCGATTTTGGCGGGATTTAGCCGTTTGGCGGCGCCAAGAGAGCTTATGAATCTCACATTTTTTTCGTGAGCAAGCGTGGCAAGCGCGATTTTGGCGCCCACATCGTCGATTGCGTCGATGATAAAGTCAAATTCGCCTATGTCAAAACCAGCTAAAAATTCGCTATCTATTTTGGCACAGATTGCGCGCACGCCCTTAAATTTGCGCGCGAAAACTTCTGCTTTTTTCTCGCCTAAATTTTCGCTTGCAAATTGTCTGTTTTGATTGGTGATGTCAAATTCATCACAGTCAATCACGCTCAAATTTACCACGCCACTGCGATACAGCGCCTCGATGAGTGCGCCACCTACGCCACCGCAACCACACACAAGCACACGCGCATTTTGCAAAATTTCAAATTTCTCGCCAAAAATCCAGCGCGCTCTGGTGAAGCGGTCATTTATTTCATAATCCACTCTTCAAGCCCCTTTAATTGCTCATTTGCGGTCAAATTTAACTGCACCGGTGAGAGCGTAGCATAGCCCTTCATCAAAAGGTCTATGTCGCTACCTGCGTTTTTTTCGCTGTCAAACTCAAAAACCGCATTTCCTAGCCAGTAATACTCTTCGCCGCGCGGATTGCGATTTAGCGTGGCGTCGTGTCCGTAAAATTTCTCGCCAAGCCTTGCGCATTTTAGCCCCAAAAACTGGGGTGCACTCACAGCCGGGACATTTAAATTTAAAAATTGTTTTGGCGGAAGCGGAAAACCTTGCGAAAAGATTTTTTTAACCAAATTTCGCGCTAACTTGCAAGCTAGGCTAAATCCGTATTTATCCAGCGAATCTGCGCTGTAATACTGGCTGATTGCGATCGCGGGAATCCCTTGCAAAACCCCCTCCATAGCCCCTCCGCAAGTGCCTGAGTATGTGATATCCTCGGCTATATTTGCGCCGTGATTTATGCCAGAAATCACGAGGTCAGGTTTGCGCGAATACAGGGCTTGAAGCGCGAGATACACGCAATCGCTAGGCGTAGCGTCGTCGAGTTTGTAAAAATCATCGCCGATTGCGATGAAGCGAAGCGGGCGAGTGAGCGTGAGAGAGTGCGAGCAGGCGGACTTTTGCGAGCTTGGGGCTACGATAGTGATATGCGCGATATCCCTTAGTGCGCTTGCAAGTTCTAAAAGCCCCCTAGCTTCGAAGCCGTCGTCGTTGGTGATTAAAATTTCGTGCATTAAAGCCCCTTGCTTAGGCAAAAGCTCTCATCGACATCACTAGATGAGAGTGGCGAAGCTGGGTCATCGTAGAAAAATCTATGTCTAAATTTCACGCCATGTCGGAGCAAAATGCGCTTGCTAGGCGAGTTGCAAGCTTGATTTGCTAGGACGATTTGGAAGGATTTGAGATAATTTTCCTTGTTTTTTGGGCTCATTTCGCCCCATTTTGAGGATAGTTCGAAGTGGTAAATCGCGCTAGCTCCCTCGCTCGTAACATCTACTAGCCTTGCGCCGTTAAAATCAGCCTGCGCGCCAGGGTGAGCGCGAAAACTATCGCTGATTTGCCTTGCGATACCCTCTGGGGCGTTGTTTGCGGTCATTGTCTTTGCCACTTTTATGGCACTATCTGGTTCGTCGATTTGCATTTTTTGGTAGCTCGGAGTGTTTGCGCACCCTGCTACAAACAGCGCGCAAATGGCGCAAATTAGGGATTTTTGCATAATTTTTCCTTGTGATTAAAATTTAAAAATGTTTAATTTTAGCACATTTTGATATAATTGCCAAAAATTAAAAAAGGCAAGAGTTTGAATTATTTGATTTCGTGTTTGGAGCCGTCTGCAAATCTGCATTTTAGCGAGGTTTTGCGTGAAATTTTAGCCCTCGATAAAAACGCTAAAATTTATGGCATTTTTGGCGAGGAATTTAGCGCGCACAGCGAGCCGTTGTATAAATCGAGCGAATTTTCGGCAATGGGATTTGTGGAGATTATTCCGCTGATTTTCAAGGCAAAAAGGGCGTTAAAGCAAATGTGCGAGCTAGCAAAAAACTGCGATGTGGTGCTATTAATCGATAGCCCAGCTTTTAACCTGCCCCTTGCAAAAGCTCTGAAAAAATCGGGCGTGAGTGCGAGGATAGTGTATTATATCCTGCCTCAAATTTGGGCGTGGAAGCGCGGTAGAGTCAAAGCTCTGCAAGAAAATTGTGATTTTTTGTGTGGAATTTGGCAGTTTGAGAGGCAGTTTTATTCTAAAATTTTGGATCTAAATTTTGAAAATTTGCCAAATTTGAGCGATAAAAGCGGTTTTTGCTTCGTAGGACACCCACTTTTAGATGAAATCAAAGAGCGCAAAAGCTCGTATGAAAAAAGCGGCCTAATCGCCTTTATGCCGGGCTCTCGCAGGGCTGAGATTTCGCGGCTTATGCCAGTTTATAGGGAATTAGCCGAAAAGCTAAAAAGCGAAAATGCAAATTTAAAATTTAGCCTAGTTGTGCCACCATTTTTAGCGGATAAGGTGGAGCAAATTTACGGCGATACGCGCAGTTTTAGCATAGAAACAGACGCTATAAAAACCCTAGCAAAAAGCGAATTCGCCTTTATCTGCTCTGGGACTGCGACCCTGCAAGCTGCCCTTATTGGCACACCTTTTGTGCTTTGCTACAAAGCCAAAGCCCTAGATGTCGCGATCGCGCGCAGGTTTGTGAAGCTAAAACATGTCGGCCTTGCAAACATAATCTTTGATTTTTGCGAAAAAGACGAGCTTCACAAAGAATTAATCCAAGAAGAAGTAAGTGTGGCTAATCTCTACGACGCCTACGCCCTGCGCGATGATGAGCGCTTTGCGCGCGCTTGCGTGGAGCTTAGAGAGTATTTGGCTATGCCAAGTGCGAAAAATGTGGCGCGAATTTTAACGACAAACGCGAAATTTAAAGTATAATTAGAAAAATTTGAAAAAGGATTGCTATGAGTATCACAGAACCCATGACCTCTTACGGATACGAAAAAATCACTGCCGAGCTTAAAGAGCTCCAAAATGTAAAACTCCCGCACATCATCAAACAAATCGATATCGCGCGAGATCACGGCGATTTGAAGGAAAATGCCGAGTATCACGCAGCGCGCGAGGAACAGGCGTTTTTGCTCTCTCGCATTGCCGAGCTAAACGACATACTCTCGCGCTCTCGCATAATAGATCCCGCAAGCTACGAGCACGATAAGGTCAAATTCGGCTCTACCGTGACTTTCATGGATGTGGAAACCGAAATCGAGGAAACCTATGTCATCGTGGGGCTTATGGAGGCTGATATTTCAAAAAGACTGCTTAATATCAACACCCCGCTAGCGCGCCAGCTTTTGGGCAAGGCCGAGGGCGATGAAGTGGTGTTAAATTTGCCAAGTGGCACCAGAGATGTCGAGATTATCAGCGTTAGCTACAAACCGATTAAATTTTAAGGCGAGACCATGAAAAGAGCTGGAATCATCGGTGTAGGGGGATATACTGGGCTTGAATTAGTTAAAATTTTACTAGCTCACAAAGGCTTTGAAATTTCGTATCTTGCCGCTACGAGTGAGGGCGAAATTTCTGAGATTTTCCCGCAGTTGGCTGGGATTTTGGATATGAGGGTGCAAATAGCAGATCCAAAAACTGCCGCGCAAAGTTGCGATGTGGTGTTTTTGGCGCTTCCGCACGAAAAGGCAATGGAGTTTGCGAGTGAAATTTTGAAATTTCCTAGCGTCAAAGTCGTGGATTTAAGCGCGGATTATCGCCTATCGCTTGAACTTTACGAGAAAAACTACACTACGCACTTAGACCCACTAAATTTAGCCCACGCTGTGTATGGTTTGGCTGAGCTAAACGCCGAAAAAATCGCCTCTGCAAGGCTCGTGGCAAATCCTGGCTGCTATCCGACATGCTCGGTTCTAGCCGCCGCGCCATTTGTGAAATACATGGATAGCAAAATTGGCGTTTTTATCGACGCCAAAAGTGGCGTCAGTGGCGCAGGCAAGGGGCTAAAAGCCACTAGCCATTTCGTAAGCGTCAATGAAAACATAAACGCATACTCCCCACTCACTCACCGCCACGCTGACGAGATTATGGAGCAACTTAGCCTAATAAACGGCGCGGAATTTAGCGTATCTTTTGTGCCAAATTTGGCCCCATTTACGCGCGGAATGCTTGCAAGCGTATTTGGCGTGCTAAAAGATAGTATTGACGCGGAGAAAATTTTGCGCGAATTTTATGCAAATTCGCCTTTTGTGCGTGTGCGTAGTGAGCCAGTGTCTGTGAAAAATGTCGCAGGAACGCATTTTTGCGATATTTTCGTCAAAACGCAGGGGGATAAAATTTGGATAAATTCGGCAATCGACAACCTGCTAAAAGGCGCGTCAAGTCAGGCTGTGGCAAATGCGAATTTAATGTTTGGCTACGATGTGGGCGAGGGTTTGCCACGCCTAGGAAATAGCATTTAAATCGTGGAAAATCTGCAAATAAAGCCCGGAGCTGTTTTTATTAGCGACGCGCACGATAACGCAAACAAGCGAAATTTCTTGAAATTTTTGCGAAATTTAAGGAGCGCGAAAACACTGCCGCCGCAAATTTTCATGCTTGGCGATATGTTTGATTTCCTAGCAAATACGACATTTGTGCGCGAATTTTACGCCGAATATATTGAAGCGATCAATGAAATTTCGCAAAAATGTGAAATTTATTATTTCGAGGGAAATCACGATTTTAATTTAGAGGCTATTTTCCCGCACGCGCGGGTCTTTGCAAACTGCGCCCAGCCAGCAAATTTTAGCTTTAAAGGCAGGCAAATCCAAATCTCTCACGGCGATATTTTTTTGCCAGCTTTGACAAAATTTGCGCTTTTATCACTGCGAAATAGGGCATTTTTGAAATTTATGGATAAAATCGATTGCGCGCTAAATTTTAAAATTTCAAAAATGATTTTAAAAAGCCAAGAGAATAAAATTTTGTATAAAAAGGCTGGGAATTTCAAATCCTATATCGAGCCAAAAATCCACAACTACACCGCGCCTATCGTAATCGAGGGGCATTATCACCAAGATGAAATTTTAGAATTTGAGGGCGTGAAATATATAAATTTAAACTCATTTGCCGTGAGTGAGAAAATTTACGAGGTGCAAAATAGCCAAAATTTTGAGCTCTTTTCAAAAAACTTAAATTAAAACTTAGATATAATTGCTTTTTTTTATAAAGGAAATTTAATGATAAAACTTTGTGTGTTTGATTTCGATTCTACGCTTATGGACGGGGAGACGATAACGAATTTTGCAAAAAGCGTAGGAAAAGAAAAAGAGGTTAAAGAGATTACAAAGCGCGCAATGGCGGGCGAGATTGATTTTTTCGAGAGTTTGCAAGAGCGGGCTATGTTTTTAAAGGGTATGAAATTTTCGGATATGCAAAAAATCGCGCAAAATTTGCCCTTTGTGCCAGGCGCAAAAGAGCTTATAAGCTACCTCAAAGCCAAGGGAATTACCGTCGTGGTGTTTAGTGGTGGATTTCATGTGGCGACTGACTGGGCAAAAGAGGTGCTAGGATTTGACGCGAGTTTTGCCAATATCTTGCACCGAAAAGACGGCGTTTTAACAGGTCATGTGGGCGGAGAGATGATGTTTGGCTACTCCAAAGGCGTGGTCTTGCAACAACTCAAAGCGATTTTGCATTTAAGCGCAGATGAGGTTATGTGCGTGGGAGATGGGGCAAACGATGTGGCGATGTTTAGAGAAGCGGGGCTAAGAATCGCGTTTTGTGCCAATGAAATTCTAAAAAAAGAGGCAACTCATTGCGTGGATAAAAAAGATTTAAGGGAGATAATGCAGTATGTATAACGACGATATCAAATTTAGCTTGTGGTGCGATTTTATCGAGCGCGATTTTATCGCAAAGGAATTTGGCGAATTTCTCGCAAAAGGCACATTTAACGGCGCGACATCAAATCCCTCTATTTTCAAAAACGCTATTACCACCTCCCAAGCTTACGGCGCGCAAAAGGCGAAATTTGCGCACAAAAACACAAAAAAACTTTATGAAATTTTAGCTATAACTGATATCAAAAACGCCGCAAATGCGCTTTTGGCAAACTATGCTAAGGGCGATGACGGCTTTATTAGTATCGAAGTAGATCCTAGTATCTCAGGCGACGCAGCGGCTATGATAAAAGAGGGCAAAAGGCTGTTCGCGCAAATCGCAATGCCAAATGTGATGATAAAAGTCCCAGCGACCCAGGCTGGATACGAGACGATGAGAGCTTTGACGAGACGGGGTATAAATGTAAATGCGACCTTGATTTTCTCGCCAGAGCAAACCGCAAAATGCCTAGAAGCGATTAAAGAGGGCACAAGCGAGTTCGCGGCTAAATTTGAAGGCGCAAAACTTCCGCAATCTGTGATTAGCATTTTTGTTAGCCGTTTTGATAGAGCCCTTGATGAAGATATGAAAAAAGCTGGCTTAGAGCCTGCAAAAATCGGTATAATGAACGCTACGAAATGCTATAATATAATCGCAAAGGAAAATTTGCCGTTTGTTAGGGCGCTTTTTGCTAGCACGGGCGTAAAAGGTGGCGAAATCCCTGCGGATTATTATATAAAAGAGCTTTTGTATCCGCTTAGCGTAAATACTGCCCCGCTTGATACAATCAAGGCTTTCATAGGGGCAAAATGTGAGCCAAAAACTCCATTTGGCGATGAGGAAATTGATAAATTTTTCGCCGATGTCGCGCAAAAGGCTGGCATTGATATGGATAAAATTTACAAAAAGCTTTTAAAAGATGGCTTAGTGGCTTTCGAACAAGCTTTTGATGAGATTATGACAACACTTAAAAAGGAGAAATAATGGCTGACGCAATTGATTATTCACAATATCAAGTCGATGTAAGCACGCTGGATTTTAAGCAACGCGATAGACTTGATAAATTTTTGAATTTTTTGGTTCAAAATGGTGGTAGTGACTTGCACCTAAAAGCAGGTTCTGTGGTGCGCGGTAGGATTAATGGTGAGCTTGTAAAATTTACAAAAGATCCTTATCTTAAAGAGGATATGATGACTTTGGCAAAAGAGCTTTTAAAAACTCGTTTCCCAGAGATGATTAAAAACAAAAGCGTGGATTTTACATACAAATTAAACGACGAATACCGCTTTCGTGTAAATATCTTTTTTCAAATTGACGGTGTAAGTGCGGTATTTAGAACGATTCCAGTTAAAATTCCTACAATTGATGAGCTTGGACTTCCAAAAAGTATCAAAGAGATCTGCGATACTGCTATGCGTGGCGTCGTGCTTCTAACTGGCCCAACAGGTAGTGGTAAAACAACTACGATTGCTTCTATGCTAAATCGTATAAATCACGCGCGAACGAGCCATATCGTTACGATTGAAGATCCGGTTGAGTTCGTTTTCAAAGATGATAAATGTATTATCAACCAACGCGCTATCGGCGAGGACTGCAACACTTTCGCTGATTCGCTTCGTGCGGCACTGCGCGAGGACCCTGATGTTATCTTCGTGGGCGAGATGCGTGATCTTGTGACGATTGAGACTGCATTGCATGCTGCTGAGACTGGTCACCTTGTCTTTTCTACCGTGCATACAATCGACGCCAAAGAGACAATCAACCGTATCGTTGCGATGTTTGAACAAGCAGAGCAAGAGCGTATCCGTATGACACTAGCTAGCGTTATCGAGGCTGTAATCTCACAACGCCTTGCGCGCACAATTGATGGAAAACGCGTGGCGGTAGTTGAAATTTTGCGTAAAAATACCCGTATTAGAGATATGATTTTAGAAGGACGCGACTCTGAAATTCCAGACGCAATCGCTGATGGACGCAATACTTATGGTATGCAAACCTTCGATCAACACCTACTTGATCTGTATGTCCAAGAGGTGATTACGAGAGATGAAGCCCTTGATAAGGCCTCTAAACGCAACGACTTAGAGCTAAAAATGAAAAACGCAGACCTAGCGAAAAAACGCGGTATTATGCTCGCAAACGGCGAGGATATCCCAGATCAACTCGCAGAAGAGGTCGTTCAACTCCAAGATATTCGTCGTTAAATTTACGCTAGCAAGAATTTCTTGCTAGCACCCTTTTATAAAGCTATATTAAAGTTAAATTTTAGTAAAATCAGCCCCTATTTTTTTTAAAGGAAAACTCATGTTAGAAGGTATCGTTAGAGATAGTATCGGTAAAAAGGCTTCTAAGTCTTTAAAACGAGATGGTTATCTAATCGCTAATATTTATGCGAAAGGATTACAAAATATAAATGCTGCGTTTAAAACAAACGATTTTATCAAAGCAGTTCGCAGCAAAGATACTTTGCCTTTCGAGGTAAAAGTGGGCGATAGCACATACAAAGTAGTAGTGCAAGAATACCAAAAACACCCTGTAACAAACGCCCTAACTCATGTTGATTTACGCGTAGTAGATGATAATGTAGTTAGCAAATATCTTGTTCCAGTTTATACAACAGGTATCGCAAAAGGCCTAAAAAACAAAGGTGTTTTAGTCCAATCAAAACGCCGCTTAGCTGTAAAATGCGCTGGTAAAGATTTGCCAGATAGCTTTACGCTAGATGTTACAGATCTAGATTTAGGCGATTTTATCCTAGTTCGCGATATCCCTGTAAAAGATGGCGTAAGCATTATCATGGATGGCTCTGTTGCAGTTGTCGGAGTAACTTCGGCTAAATAGGTG
Source organism: Campylobacter sp. JMF_01 NE2 (assembly GCF_027737365.1). Classification (NCBI taxonomy): domain Bacteria; kingdom Pseudomonadati; phylum Campylobacterota; class Epsilonproteobacteria; order Campylobacterales; family Campylobacteraceae; genus Campylobacter; species Campylobacter sp. JMF_01 NE2. The sequence continues at coordinate 11,358 of NZ_JAOVTR010000005.1, forward strand.
AGCTATGATACTGCTCGTCGGACTTGGTAATCCAGGGGAGAAGTATTCTCACACTAGGCATAATGTAGGATTTATGCTAATCGACGCTCTGCTAAATGGTGGCGGTTTTAGCGATGTTAGCGGAGCGAAATTCCAAGGTGAGCTTTATAAAAAAGGCTCACTTCTACTTCTTAAACCTCAAACTTTTATGAATTTAAGCGGAAATGCTGTCAAAGCGGTTTGCGATTTTTACAAACCTGATAGAGTTATCGTAATCCACGACGATATTGATTTAGCGCTTGGTGCGATTAAATTTAAGCTTGGCGGAAGCGCTGGCGGGCACAACGGGCTTAAATCAATCGACAATCTAATCGGAACTGAATATGAAAGAGTGCGTATCGGCGTGGGCAAAAAGCCAGAAGGCTGGGACACTGCAAATTTTGTTTTGGCTAAATTTGGGGACGATGATACAGAAAAACTAAGCCAAATTTTAGAGTATGCCAAAAAGGCTGTAAATGAGCTAATTCACAGCGATATAGATGAAATTTCGCAAAAATTCACGATAAAAAAGGTTGCGCAATGAAGCTGTATGCCAAATATGTAAGCCTTGTTTATCTTAAATATTTTTTTATTTTATTTGTAGCTTTGGACTTTTTTTATGTGGGAATCGATGTCTTAACCAATCTCAAAGACTTCCCGCAAAGCGCCAATACAGGGCTTTTATATGTGGCACTAACAGCTGGCGTGGCGATTACTTATATTTTGCCATTAAGCTTGATTTTTGCGCTGATTATAATGATTTTTAACATGATTCGAAGTAGTGAGCTTATCAGCTTTTACGCCCTTGGTGTGAGCAAAAACGCCCTGATAATCCCGCCATTTTTGATATCGCTTTTTATCACGCTAGGATATATTTATCTAAATACCACGCCTTTTGCCTATGCTTTGAAATTTCAAAAGAATTTGACGGATTTTACCCCAGTAGGACCTGAGATGTTTTTAAAATACGAGGGAAAATATGTCTATATCAACGGACTTCACCAAAACCACGCTGATGAGATGATAGCCTTTGATATCAACGCTAGCGAGTTGCAAAGTAGAATTTGGGCTAAAAACGGCGAATATAGCGCAAAAGAGTGGAAATTTAGGGAGGGTGAAAAAACCCAAATTCCTACAAATTTAAGCCTTGGCGAGGCTGGGTTGAAAAGGGAAAGTATCCAAAACGAAGCCATGCTAAGGGGCTTTAACCCAAGCTCGATCGAAAGCGTGTATGATACGAGCAATGTTTATTCGATCAAAGATGCGATTCGCTCTATCAAAACCTTCGCAAACCAGGGCGTCAATGTAAATTCGATCAAGGCAAATTTATACAATATGATATTTTTCCCGCTTTTTGCGCCGATTATGATTTTAATCCTTTATTATTATTTTCCGATTACTGGCAGGTTTTTTAACCTAGCTCTTATGAGTTTTGGGTTTTTTATCATTACGCTGTGTGCGTGGGGGTTGTTTTTCGTGCTGATTCGCTTCTCGCTTAATGGCGTGATACTCCCAGAATTAGGCATTATCGTGCCGATTTTGCTACTTTTAGTATTTGCGATTTGGCTGGTTTTTAAGCATCGTTAAGTCCGAATTTGCTAAAATGCGCAAAATTTTTTTACCGAAAGAAAATATATGAATTACAAAAATTTAGTCTCAAAATACGGCTCTCCACTTTATGTTTATGATTTCGACGAGATTACGAAAAATTATGAATTGCTAAAAGGTGCATTTGCAGCGCGCAAATCGCTAGTTTGCTTCGCTATTAAGGCAAACTCAAATTTAAGCATTTTGCAACATTTAGTAAGGCTAGGAAGCGGGTTTGATTGCGTGAGTATCGGCGAGGTCAGACGCGCGCTTTTGGCCGGGGCAAATTCGTATAAAATCATATATTCTGGTGTTGGCAAGCAAGATTATGAGTTAGAAGAGGCGTTAAAAAGCGAAATTTTATATATAAATTTAGAAAGCGAAGCAGAAATGTATCGCTTAGAAAAAATCGCGCAAAATTTGGGCAAAACCGCTAGGATTAGTATCCGCGTAAATCCAAATGTCGATGCCAAAACTCACCCATACATTTCTACTGGACTTAACGAAAACAAATTTGGCGTTAGCATTGATAATGCGCGCGCTATGTATCTTTACGCCAAAAAGTCTGAATTTTTAAATCCAGTTGGAATCCACTTTCACATAGGTTCGCAATTAACAGATATTTCACCAATTCACGACGCAGCGAAAATCGTAAGCGATCTTTTACGCGAACTGCTTGCAGCGCAGATTGAGATTAAATTTTTCGATATCGGTGGAGGGATTGGAATCCGCTATAAAGACGAAAAACAGGTTAGTTTGTATGATTATGCGCAAGGAATTTTGGCTGTTTTAAGTGGGCTAGATGTTACGATTACATGCGAGCCGGGCAGGTTTATCGTAGGAAATGCGGGCGAGTTTATCACTAGCGTTTTATACGAGAAATACAACGGCGCCAAACGCTTTGTCATCACAGACGGAGCTATGAACGATCTAATCCGCCCAAGCCTATATCAAGCCTATCACGAGGTCGTAGCAGTGCAAAAAGAGGGAGAAAGCTCGCTTTGTGATATCGTAGGGCCGATTTGCGAGAGTGGCGATTTTTTAGCCAAAAATGTAAATTTGCCAAATTTAGACCACGGCGATATTTTGGTGATAAAAAGCGCAGGAGCGTATGGATTTAGCATGTCTAGCAACTACAACACGCGCCCGCGCCCAGCTGAGGTGGCTATTAGCGAGGGCAAGGATCGCTTAATCAGAGCCAGAGAGAGTTTCGAGGATCTCGTTGCAAACGAAAAAAAATATATGGAAGAGTGATGAAAAGCATAGAAGATTTACGCGTAGGGATTGATAAAATCGACGATGAGATTATTCGTTTGATTGATTTGCGTATGGATTATGTCAAAAAAATCGGCGAATTGAAGCAAACCACAGGAAGCGCCGTGTATCGCCCAGAAAGGGAGCGTGCGATAATTTCTAGGCTTGATGGGGTAAAGCTAAAAAATTTAAACAAAGAGGCCATTGAGGCGATATTTTTTGAAATTTTCTCAGTTTCTAGAAATTTAGAAAAACCGCAAGTTGTAGCGTTTTTAGGGCCTTTTGGCACATACACTCACCAAGCAGCCAAGGCTAGATTTGGCGCGATTAGCACCTATGAGCCACTCTCAAACATTGAGGCAGTGTTTAAATCCCTAATCACCAAAGAGGCCAAATACGGCGTCGTGCCCATAGAAAACAATACCGAAGGCGCAGTCGGCGTGACGCTGGATTGTTTGCGCAAATATCAAGAGGTCAAAATCGTAGCCGAAATTTATATGGATATCCACCACTCTTTGGTTACAAATTGCACGCAAACAGCCGAGATTACGCAGATTTTCTCTCACCCACAAGCCTATAATCAATGTTTGAAATTCTTAGACGATCACGGGCTTAGTGGGGTTAAATTTACAGCCACCAAATCCACTGCCAAAGCCGCCCAAGCCACGCTTGAAACCCCAAATTCAGCAGCGATTTGCTCTAAAATCGCAGCCGAGCTGTATGGCGTGCCTGTAATGTATGAAAAAATCGAGGATAATGCAAACAACCGCACGAGATTTTTCGTGCTAAGCGACTTCAAAAACCAAAGAAGCGACCGCAACAAAACCAGCATTTTGGCTAAAACTGATGATAAACCGGGTGGTTTAGTGGAGTTGCTTCAAATGTTTCGCAATGAGGGGATAAATTTGACTAAATTAGAGAGCCGTCCGATTAAATCGCATGATTTCAAAAGCGTATTTTATATCGATTTTGAGGGGCATATCGACGATGAGGGTGTGATTAGAGTGCTAGAAAACGCCACTCGCCACGCTCATGAAATAACTTGGCTTGGAAGCTATTTAAATGGAGATGAATAATGAAATTTAACAAATTTTTGGAAGATTTGAGCAATTACGAGGCTGGAAAGCCAATCGAGCTAGTGGTGCGCGAATTTGGCGTGAAGAAAAAAGATGTGCTAAAACTAGCTAGCAACGAAAATCCATTTGGATCTAGCAAAAAAGCGCAAAAAGCCATTAAAAAATGCGCCACCTGTGCTCATCTTTACCCTGATGATAGTATGTTTGAGCTAAAAGACGCGCTAGCGGCGAAATTTGGCGTAAAAAGCGAAAATATCATAATCGGCGCAGGTAGTGATCAAATCATAGAATTTGCTCTTCACAGCGTGCTTAGCAAGGGTTTTGCGATACTTCAAGCAGGGGTAAGCTTTGCGATGTATGGTATTTACGCAAGGCACTGCGAGGGCAAAATTTATAAAACCAAAGAAATTTCGCACGATTTAGAGGCGCTAAAATCGCTTTATGAGGCGCACAAAAACGAGATAAAAGCGATATTTTTGTGTATGCCAAACAACCCTCTTGGCGAGTGTTTGGACGCTGAGAAAATTTACGAATTTATCGCTAGCGTGGATAAGGACACCCTCGTCATCATCGACGCAGCTTATAATGAATTTGCCACATTTAAGGACAAAAACAAGCACCTTGACCCTAAATTTATAGCCACGCATTTCACAAATGCCCTCTATCTTGGGACATTTTCTAAGGCGTATGGGCTTGGTGGTATGAGAGTGGGGTATGGAATTGGCGAGAGTGGAATTATTAGCGCGCTTTATAAACTGCGCCCGCCATTTAATATCACCACGCCGACCTTAGCAGCGGCGATTGCGGCACTTAGCGATGATAAATTTGTGCAAAAGACCTTGCAAAATAATTTTCAGCAGATGAAAAAATTTGAAAAATTTGCCACCAAAAACGGCATTAAATTTCTACCAAGTTATGCAAATTTCATAACATTTATGCTAGGCGAAAATCAAAATTCAACCCAAATTTGCGACGCTCTTTTGCGACAAGGTATAATTTTGCGAAATTTAAAGAGCTATGGATTAAACGCGATTCGCATTACAATCGGACTTCCGAAGCAAAATTTGCGCGTTTTTAAAGCCTTAAAAGAGTTGTTATAGTGGATATCAAAAACAAAAGCCTAACCGAACTTAGCGAGCTTTGTGAGCAAATTCGCACCAGAATCGTCGAAGTCGTGAGCCAAAACGGCGGTCATCTTAGCTCAAATATGGGGGCAGTCGAGGCGATAGTGGCTATGCATGTGGTTTTTGATAGCGCAAAAGATCCATTTATCTTCGATGTCAGCCACCAAAGCTACGCGCACAAGCTTCTAACTGGGCGTTGGGAGGAGTTTAGCTCTTTGCGTAAATTTGGCGGACTTAGCGGATATACTAAGCCTAGCGAAAGCGCGCATGATTATTTCGTAGCTGGGCATGCTAGCACCTCGATTAGCCTAGCTGTGGGCGCAGCAAAGGCGATCAAACTCAAAGGCGAGGATAGGGTGCCTGTGGTGCTAGTAGGGGACGGCTCGATGAGTGGGGGCATGACTTATGAGGCGATGAACGAGCTAGGGGATTTGCATTTGCCCTGCGTAATCATACTAAATGATAACAAAATGAGCATTTCTAAGCCAATCGGCGCATTTAGCAAGTATCTTAGCCAGATGATGGCGGGCGAGACATATCAAAAATTTAAATCGCGCATAAGAGAGCTTTTATCTCACGCGCCCGAAAGCGCTACATACATGGCAAGGCGCTTTGAAAACTCGCTAAAACTCATAATCCCTGGCATGTTTTTCGAGGAGCTTGGACTTGAATACATCGGCCCCGTTGATGGACACAACCTAGGCGATTTAATTAGCGCATTTAAGGTTGCAAAGGGTGCTAAAAAGCCCGTAATTGTGCATATCCAAACAATCAAAGGCAAGGGTTATAAAAACAGCGAAAACGACGACGGCAACTGGCATGGCGTGGGAGCTTTCGACATAAAAAGTGGCGAATTTAAGAAAAAATCGGGCGCGAAATCAGCTACAAAAATTTACCAAGAAGCCCTTTTAGAGCTAGCGCAGGCTCACTCTGATATAGTTGGCGTAACAGCTGCTATGCCAAGCGGGACTGGGCTAGACGCGCTAATTGAGCGTTTCCCGGATAGATTTTGGGATGTGGCGATTGCCGAGGAGCATGCGGTAACTTCAATGGCAGCAATGGCAAAAGAGGGTTTTAGGCCATACATTACGATATATTCGACCTTCATGCAGCGCGCGGTCGATCAAGTAATCCACGATTTGGCGCTTATGGGCTTAAACGCAGTAATCGCCATGGATAGGGCTGGAATCGTGGGCGAGGACGGCGAGACGCACGAGGGGGTTTTTGATATAAGCCTATTTAACGGGGTTCCAAATTTAAGCATGTGTGCGCCGTGTGATGAGGCGAGTTTTAGGGCATTGATGAGGTATTCGCACGAGCATAAGGGAATTTTGGCGATTCGCTATCCGCGCGGAAGTTTTACGATGCAAAGCTTGGAGCCAAATTTCGGGCAAATTCCTGAAATTTCGCCATTAAAATCGAGATTTATCAAAGAGTGCGAGGCTAGCCAAATCGCATTTATCGGCTATGGAGATAGCACCGGCAAGGCGTGCGAGGTAGCAAAAATCCTAAATGATAAAATCAGCGTAAATATCGTTGATTTGGTCTTTGTAAAGCCATTGGATAGAGAATTTTTACTAAATTTAGCGAAAAAAACCAAAATTTGGTTCGTATTTAGCCAAAGTATGAAAAAAGGCGGTGTGGGCGAAATACTAGGCGCGTTTTTACAAGAGGAAAATATTCAAAATGTAAAAATTATTTCTTATGAATTCGATGATATTTTTTTACCGCACGGAAGCACCGCAGATGTGGAGAAATCGCTAGGTTTAGATGCGCAAAATTTAGCAAAAGTAATATCAAATACAAAAAATTATCAATTAGTATAATTTTAGTTTAATATTTTTTGCATATAATGAGTAAATTTTATCTAAGGACGACATTATGACACATGTAGATTTGCTCAAAAACTGCGGGCTCAAAGCCACGCCACAACGCCTTTGTATCCTAAAAGTGCTAGACCGCCACGAGCACCCAAATATCGACTCACTCTATGACGGGATTAAAGAGGATTATCCATCAATCTCACTTGCTACGGTTTATAAAAATTTAAATAGATTGCTTGATGAGGGCGTGGTTGTCGAGGTAAATACTCCAAACCAAAAGCCAAGATACGATATTTACAACACCCCGCACATGCATGTCGTTTGTGAAAAATGCGGAAATGTCAGCGATATGTTTATGGGCGATATTTTTATGGACGATATGCGCACCAGCGTCGAAAAACAGCTTAAAAATTTTGTCCGCAAACTAAATATAACAGCCACAGTTGAAGACTGCGAGTTTTGTAGGTAATATAAGCTTAAATTTGCTATCATTACCCATTTTATTTTTGGAGTGGGTATGAAGACAAAGCGCAAATTTCTACTTTATGATAGGGCGATTTTATTTGCATTGCAAGATGCTGGCGTTAAACTTCGCAAAAGCGATGTTAGCTGGTTTTATACATCATTTTCGCCCGAAATTTACTATGTCTGCGAAAACAATACCTTCACGCTTCATCATAAAAAAGAAGATCTCATCCGTGAGGCTTTGAAATTTAAAATTTCCAAAGACGATTTTAGCGAAGCCAAGGCCGATATGCAGGGCGAAATGGTGCAAAAATGCCGTTATGGCTTTGCGAATTCTCAGGCTGATTTTCACCTAGAAATTTACTCTTCCAGGCTATCTACGCTAATCACGCTAGTTGCGAATTTCAAAAGCGAAGAAGCTAGCAAGAAGTTTGATTTTGTCAAAACATTTGGTGAGCACGAATTTTTAGATATCAGCGATGATTTTCGCTACAAAACACGCTATTTAGCGCGTTTTGGCAAGCCTTGCGAAAAGCTAAATTATGGCTTTGCCAAAAGCGTGTTTGAAAAATTTGACGATATGAAATTTCAAATCCCGCCATACGCCGATAGCGCGCAAAGTGCTGGCGTGATTTTTGCTAAAATTTATTCGCAAATTTTAAAATCGCACGATGAATATATGTGCGCCAAAGATGAGGAAGCGCTTCATAAATTTCGCATTGCAATGCGTAAAATGCGGGTTATGGTGAAATTTTTCGCTCCACTTTTCGCGCCAAAAATCACTGATGAAATTTTAACTCATCTCAAAAACATCGTCGGCAAAACAAATCAAATGCGAGATATCGAAGTATTTAGCAAATTTTTGGTGCAAAACTCCGCCCCAGCGCACTTTGGAGCGCAGATGGACGCGCTTGGGCGCAGTATTAATGAGCGCACAAAAAGAGCTTTAAGCGACGCTGAATTTGATAAATTTAGGGCTAAATTTGAGGATTTTTTGAAAAATTTAGGCGGAATTTACCTTAGCCCAGAGTATGAAAAAATCGCTAAAAAATTTATCTCAAACCGCCTAAACAAGGCGTTAAAAGCCCTTAGAGGCGTGATTGGCGAATTAAACGAAAAAAGCGAAATCGCCAAATTTCACGACGCGCGAATTTATCTAAAAAAGGTTCGCTACGAGCTTGAATTTTGCGTTAGGATTTATGAGAGCGCTAGGATCAGCGAGACTTACAAGCAGGTAAAAATCGCGCAAGAGAGCTTTGGTGCGCTCCAAGATGTGAGTATTTGGCAAAATTTCATCGCCATGTATCAAAAAGCAAGCGATAAAAACGACGAGAGTTTCAAATACCTTTTAGCTCTAAACAACGAGCTAATTGCCAAGACAAAGTCCCTAAAAAGCGAGATTTTAGCTCACAAAGATGAGTTTTTAAAATCCATAAAAAAAGCAATTGCAAAAATCAAAATATACAGATAGGAAAAATCGTGGAAAAACAAGAAAAAATCATAAAAATGTTCGATGAAATCGCGCCTACTTATGACAAGGCAAACCGCGCAATCAGCCTTGGCGTGGATACTTCGTGGCGCAAAGCAGGCGTGGGAGCGGCGCTTGAATACTGCAAAAACAAAAGCGTAAAAATCGCCGATGTAGCGTGCGGAACTGGTGATATGATTAAAATTTGGGAGGAATTAGCCCCAAAACACGGCGTTTCAATCGAGCAAATCATAGGAATTGACCCAAGCGTGGGAATGCTAGGCGTAGCCAAAGAGAAATTCAAAGACCACACCTTCATCACCGCGACTGCGACACAAACGACGCTAGAAAACGCTAGCGTGGATATCGTAAGTATCAGCTATGGCATACGAAATGTAGTGGCCTTAGATGAAGCTTTGCGCGAGTTTAACCGCGTAATAAAGCCGGGTGGCTTAGTCGTGGTGCTAGAATTTACCAAAGCCCAAAACGGCGGGCTAGTATTTAAAATGCGCGATTTTTATGTCAGCAAAATTTTGCCATTAATCGGTGGCGCGATTTCGAAAAACAAGGAAGCTTACGAGTATTTGCCAAGCTCAATCGGCAATTTCCTAGACACCGCAAGCTTCAAAGAAAAGCTCATAAATTCGGGCTTTGAGCCACTTGTGATAAAGGGATTTAGCTTCGATGTGAGCACGCTTTTTATCGCCAAAAAGGTGCGTGATGCTTAGCGTCAGCGAAGTCAATGAAAAGGCCAAAGCGCTACTAGAAACGACCTTTGCTGGTATCGAGGTCGAGGGCGAGATCTCGAAATTTAGCGAGCAGAGCATAAGCAAACACTGGTATTTTACGATAAAAGACGAAAACTCAGCCCTTAGTTGCGCTATGTTTCGCTTCGCCAATCAAAGGGTAAATTTCACGCCAAAAATCGGCATGCGCGTCGTGCTAACGGGCAAACTTACGATTTATCCAGCCTCAGGTGCGTATCAAATCCAAGTAACGCAAATGCGCGAAGCTGGGGCTGGCGAGCTAGAAATGCGCTTTAATGCGCTTAAAGAAAAGCTCTCTGGCGAGGGGCTGTTTGACGCGTCGCGCAAAAAACCGCTTCCGAAATTTCCGCGCCATATCGCGCTTATTACGAGCGCAGGATCGGCAGCGTGCGCGGATATGCTAAGAGTAGCAAACGATAGATTTCCTATGCTTAAAATCGATATTTACAACTCTTTGGTGCAAGGAACTAGCGCGCCAAGCTCGATCATATCTGCACTGCGCAGGGCTGATAGCGTCCAGTATGATGCGATTATTATCGCAAGGGGTGGTGGCAGCAAAGAGGATTTGTGGTGCTTCAACGACGAAATGCTCGCCCGCGAAATTTACGCAGCGCAAACGCCGATAATTTCGGCTGTGGGGCACGAAATAGATTTTAGCATAAGCGATTTTGTCGCAGATCATCGCTCGCTCACGCCAACAGCGGCTATGGTGGATTTATTGCCAGAAATTTCCACGCTTTATCAGAATTTAGACGGCGCGGAAAATTATTTGAAAAAATTTATAAATGAAAAAATTGCAAATTTGCAAAATGAACTTAAAATGCGATATTTCGAGCTAAAAAGCAAGTCTGTAGATACCAAAATCACGCAAAATTTATTAAATTTGCAAAATTTAGAGATTAAATTTAAAAACACAATCAACGCCAAATTTGCAAATTTAACTCATCAAATCGAGCTAAAAAACGAAATTTTAAAACAAAAAGCAAGCTATTTTGAGCTCACAAAAGATTTAGTGCAAATCCAAAAAGATGGCAAAAAAATCAGCCTAGAAGAGCTACAAAGTGGCGATAAAATCGCGATTGTATCGCAAAATGCTAAAAAAGTGGCGCAAATATTAGATTAAATTTCAAGGAGGCAAAATGAGTAGAGTTATTAATTTCAGCGCTGGTCCTAGCACGATTCCGCTAAGCGTTTTAGAGCACGCTAAGGCCGAATTTACCGACTACAAGGGTCATGGATATTCGATTATCGAGATTTCTCACCGCACCAAAATTTTCGAGGAAGTCCTACATAGCGCAATGGCGCGCGTAAAACGGCTCTATGGCTTTGGCGAGAATTTCAAAATTTTGTTTTTGCAAGGCGGTGGCAGTTTGCAGTTCGCGCAAGTGCCTATGAATCTCATAACAAAAACAGGCTACGCCGAATACGCAAACACCGGCAACTGGACGAACAAAGCCATAAAAGAGGCGGAAATTTTAGGCATAAATCACCGCGTAATCGCAAGTAGCAAAGAGAGCAAATTCGACCATATCCCAGAGGTGAAATTCAGCGACGACGCCGATTATGGCTACATTTGCTCGAATAATACGATTTATGGCACGCAGTATAAGGCTCTGCCAAAGTGCAAATGCCCGCTAGTCGTGGATAGTTCGAGCGATTTGTTTTCAAGGCCTGTGGATATTTCAAGCGTTGGCTTGTTTTATGGCGGTATCCAAAAAAATGGCGGCCCAGCAGGTGTAACAATGGTGGCGATTCGCGAGGATTTGCTTGATAGGGCTGATGATACCAGCACTCCTATGATTTTGCGCTACAAAACCCAAGCAAATGCCGATTCTATGTATAATACCCCAAATACCTTTGGAATTTATATGCTTGATTTGATGTTAGAGTGGATCGAAAACGAAATCGGAGGCCTTGCTAAAATGGCTACGCGCAACGAGCAAAAGGCCGCGATTTTATACGAGGCAATCGACGCGAGCGGCGGATTTTACGCTGGGCATGCGAGAGCGGATAGCAGAAGCCTGATGAATATTAGCTTTAATATCGCAAGCGGGGCCAAGATCGAGGCGAAATTTATCGATGAGGCTAGCAAGGCTGGTATGATTGGGCTCAAAGGGCACCGCGTGCTAGGCGGAATCCGTGCGTCGCTATACAATGCAATCACGGCAGAAAATGTCAAAACTCTCGTGGAGTTTATGAGAGAATTCGCCCGTAAAAACGGCTAAATTTTAAAATTTGGGCTAAATTTGGCAAAGGCTAAATTTAGCCATTTTCTCCAAATTCCGCTAGCGCAAACTTCAAAATACTGAGCCGAATTTATTCTTATTGCAAGCGCAACGCGCGAAATAATTTAGGCAAATTTTGCAAAAAAACTGACTTTAAATTTTTAATTCGTAGATTGCTTCGAATTTGCTACGCAAATTCTCGCAATGACAGATTATGCAAATTTTGCTCGCTATGTCATTGCGAGGAGCGATAGCGACGAAGCAATTTACGAGTTTGAAATTCATAAACGATAAATTTGCAAAATACTGACTTTAAAATTTTAAATTCGTAGATTGCCACGCGCTTTTGGCGAAGCGTCTTAACGCTTCGCTTTGCGCTCGCAATGACAAATTGAGCAAATTCTCGCAATGACAAATCAAACGCGCGCCTGCTTACAACGACAATGAATAATGCAAAATTTCAAATTTCGCCGCGGTTAAAGATATTTCTCATCGTGCGGAAAAAATTATCGGTAAATGTATCTTTGCGTAGCGTCAGCTCCAAAATCCACTCTTTGTAAGTTTTGCCCTTGCTAGCTAAAAGCTCGTCCAAAATTTTCTTGCTAGCCTTAATCCCGCCTGTTTTTTCAGCCTCCAAAAGCTTGGCATAAATCGGCGCGATTGTCTCAATCGCAGAGCGAGGCGGAGCCTTGCGGTATGCGGTATGCTCGTAAATCTCGCCACTTAGGGGATCGCGGTATGGGCGAAACTCTGTCATCACCCAATAATACCGCCCGTCCTTGGCTAAATTTTTAACTAGCGCGATAAAATCATGCCCTTGATTTATCTCGTCCCACATCATTTTAAAGGCGAGGCGTGGCATGTCTGGGTGGCGTATAATCGAGTGTGGCGAGCCTAGAAGCTCATCGGCGCTGTATCCGCAAATATAGCAAAAATAGGTGTTGGCAAAGGTGATAAAGCCCTTGGTATCGGTTTTGGATACGATGTAGCGATCGGGTTCTAGGCGAATTTCTTCGTTTTTGGGGGTTGGTTTTTTCATTTTGTCCGTTTTCCTTTTTTATAAAGCGATTATAATTTAAATTTGCTTATAAAACAAAATTTTTATCCTAGTTGCGCCTTGGTGGGCGAAATTTGAAAAATAATAAAGCAAAATTTGATTATAATTAAGGATTAAATTTGAGGCGATGAAATGGACGAAATATACGAAGCACTGATACAAAAATTACGAAATTTAATCGACAAAAACTCTGCCAAAGCTAGCGATTTGCGAAATGCTAGGGGGGATTTTTTCCCTAGCGAGGTCAAAATTTCCATTAAATGGGATTTTGACGGCGAATTTAGCGATGAGGTCGTAGCTGGCGGAGAAAACGCCTCAATCCATTTTGGCAAGGATAGAGCGGGGTTTGAAGCGCATGCAAGCGAGTGCATGAGCGAGGCCAAAAACAGCCAAAAACTGCATGAAATTTTGCTTAGCTCGCTAAGAGAGGGCGCAAATTCGGCAATCGCAAGCGCGCAAGCACAGCAAAGGTATTATTCATTTAGCCCATTTAGCGTCTATGAGGGTTGCGAAAAATGCGCCCAAGAGGGCAAAATCGCCTGCAAAAAATGCGCAGGTTCAGGCACGCAAGATTGCTCGGCATGCGAGGGTGCGGGCAAACAACCCTGCTTTGTCTGCGCAGGCGCAGGTCAGATCCCAGCCACATACATTAAGGAGCAAAGCGACGGCTCTACCAAAATGGTCGAGGGCGTGCAAACCTGCCAAAAATGCGGTGGCGCGGGCTATGAAGAGTGCCAAAAATGCGCTGGCGCAGGGAAATTGAAGTGCAAAGCCTGCGACGGGGCTGGTTGGAGCGATTGCGAAGTATGCGCGGGAAATGGCTTTTTTATCCGCACTAGAAGCGTTTGCGCAAATGCAAGTGCAAGCGCTAGAATCGGACTGCGCCAAATCGCTTATAATGATGAATTTTTGGCGTATTTGTGCGCGCAAAATTTAGAATTTATTGCTAGCAAAATCGCCTTTACCCAAAGCGGGGAAGAGCTTAGCGAAAGTGCGTGCGAAGCCGAATATATCGGCAAATGCAAGGTGGTCGAGCTAAGGTTTGAAATTTTTGATAAAAATTATGTTTTGGTGGGCTTTGGCGATCCGCTTAGTATCTTTATAAAGCCTAAAATTTTCGATGATTTATTCGCCGATGACGCCATAAATTTGGTCAAAATTCAATCCCAAGGCGGTATGAGCGCGCGTCAGGCTTATGGATTTTTCGAGAAATATTCTGCCCAGCCCGTGCTTGATAGCGCGATGAAAAAAATCGCTAGCGCGCCAAATCCTAGCGAGGACGAGGCTGTAAATATCGTAAAACGCTCATGCGAGGGCTTCATCGGCGATGAAATGGCGCGAAATATGAGCGCGATGATAAGGGGCTGTCTAGATAGGGTCTCGCCTACGCACTCGCGCGCTGTGTGGGGCGTGCTAGGCGCGATAGTGTGGGTGCTAGGCGCGCTTGGGGCGTGTGGATTTATGGCAGGGGCGCTAGGCAAAAGCGCGCTAGTGGGGATTTTGGGCGCGTTGTGTGTTTTCGCTCTGGCTGCGAGCGTGTGCGGTGCGGTGCTGTGGGGGCTAAGTAGCGTTTGGACGCTGATAAAACAGCGCGAAATCCCAAGCGAATACCGCAGAAGTCTGCGAAATCGCCCTGCGTTTGTGAAATTTGCGAAAATTTTGGCTGTTTTTGTGCTAGCAGGGAGCGTGTATGGGGCGCTGGTGGCTAAAAACAGCGTTCCAAAAATCGCGTTTGCGGGCAAATTTGAAAATTTAGCTAGCCAGCTGTGCGCGAAATTTAGCCCTGGGGATAGCGCTCCTGCGCCCGTGGCGATAAAGGACGAGGGGAATTTCACCGTCGTGATAATCCGCGACGCAAACGATAGCGTAAATATCAGTCAAAAAGAGAAAATCTTCTTTATCCAAAAGGCTGTCGGAGCCAAGCAAGACGGGATTTTCGGGCGCAAAACCCGCCAAAGCGCGCAAAAATTTATCGAGCAGAATTTAACCAGCGTAGATGAAATTTACGAGGCTGTGAAAAAGAAGCAGGATTTAGAATAATATAGAAAAATATAAAGAATTTGAACAATGCACTTAATAAAAATTGATTTAAAAAAATATAAGAGATATATACATATTCAATTACTTATAGTCAGCGTTTGTGTTTTGTGTATAATTTTTCTCCCGGCTTCAACTAAATATTCAAATTTGATAAATTTAGGCTTGGCTTATTTTGCTTTATTTTCTGTGCTTTTAATCAAAATAAAGCAATTTTACATAATGTCAAAAACTGCAAAAAACAAAAATTCTTGGATTTTATATTTGATTGGAGTTTTGATTATTATGTTGGCGACTTGTTTGCATTTTCGCAATCTTGTATCTGATGATAGCTTGCTGATTAATATTATTATTTTTTTAGGTTACCTATTTGGCGGTATTTTTATATACAAAACCTATTATGTTTTTTACAAATTGAGTAATAATGATGATTTTTTGCTCAGCGTTTTTGCGATTTTGCTTATATTTGTCCCAAATTTTTATTATGCTTTTTTAGCCATTGTTTCAGGTATAGAATTTATAATGAATAGCCTAGAATCAATTACTTTTTTATTTTGGCTTTTTATTTTTTTCATACATATCTATGTGATTATTTTGATTTACGCTAATTTATGTTTTGAATTTTCAATATATAAAAAAAAATAGCAAATTTAAATAAATAAAATTATTGAAAAAATTTGTGCGTTGTAAAAAATGCAAAAAATATATAATTTTTACGATACAAAAGATATGACTTGTCAAATTTGTGACAAACTCTAAAATTATGTAGAATTTGAAAAAGCATAAAAACTACAATATGAGTTGATAAAAAAGATAAAAAAGGCGAAATTTGGCTAAATTTCGCCCTGAATTTAGAATTATTCGATGATATTTGAGTTTTTTAGCACGACAAGGTGTTTTTTGCCAGCAAATTTTAAAACCACAGCGGTGCTACTTTCATCGATTTCCTTGACAAACTCGACGCCGATATCGCTAGGACTTGCGCTCACGCTCTCTTTGATTTCATTTCGCAAAACGCTTTCAAAGGCTGAAATTTTATCGCTTTTAGCCTCCAAACGCTCTTTAAGCTCTGAGCTAAACGAGCTTTGCGGCGAAGTGTTTTTCGGCGCAGTGTTTTGAAAAGCGCTGTTTTGCGGGAATTCCTCAAATTTTTCTTCTATTTCATCTTGCATTTCATCGTCAAATTTATCGTCGCGTGGCTCGTATTCCTCCGCCATGACTTCGTCTATTTCGTCGCTTTGGGCTAGTTCTTGCCACGATTTTTCGCTCTCTTGGGTGAAGGATATGTTTTGGGCTACTTCGTCGCTGATTTCATCGTCGAAATTTGCCCGCGCTTCATAGCTGCGCTCGCTACCTTGCGCGCCTGTATCCTCGCTCTCATCGCTATTTTGGCGTTCTAGCACAGATGAGTTGAACTGCTCCCAAGTATCATCTATGCTTTTGCGCCCTTTAAATCCCTTAAATTTGCGCACGAGCACCATTACTGCGCCGATTAGTAGCAAAATGACAATGCTAGGCAGTATCCAGCCAAGGCTAGAATTTGAGCTTGGCTTTTCTTGCTCGGTTTCGCTTTGGCTAGGTGAAACGCTCATTTGGCTTTGGTCGAAATTTGGGTTTTTGATATTGATCGAGAGCTTTAATTTCGCGTCTTGCGAAATCGCATTTGCGATTAAATTCGCCCCTGTGGGGAAGTTGATTTCGACATTATTGCCCTTAGGCGCGATAGTAAAACCGCGCAAAACCTTTTGGTTGGTGCGCATTTCGTTATATTTCTCTTCGCTGCCTAGGTTTTTTAGCACTAGGCTCATCGACTGCCCGTCGATTGTGCGCGTGATATCTGGCTCATACGACGAGTCGAAAGATAGCACGATATCGACGCTATCGTCGTTGTTGAAAATTTCGTATTGTAATAAATTTGCCCCTAGGGCGAAATTTGCAAGTAAGATTAAAAGTAGTTTTCTCATTTTTTTCTTTCTTTATTCAAATAAATTTGCGATTTGTTTTTGTAGCTCGGCGCCACTAAATTTCGCGCACAAATTCACAATCGCAGTGCCGATTATCGCGCCGTCAGCAAAGGATTTGATTTCTGAAACATTTTCTTTGGTGCGAATTCCAAAGCCAATAGCTACTGGCAAATCGCTCATTTTATGCAGGTCGGCGACCATGTTTTTTAGCCTATCTAGCGGGGTTTGCTTCGTGCCAGTTACGCCGATTGCGCCCACGCCGTAGATAAATCCGCTCGCCCTGCTTAAAAGCCTCGTGGCTCTATGCTCGCTAGTAACGCTAATTAGCGGGATTAGGGCAAGGTTAAATTTTTGGCACAGAGCAAATACTTCCTCGTTTTCCTCAAATGGCAAATCAGGGATTATAAATCCGCTAATCCCGCACTGCGCGGATTTTTCGATGAATTTTTCTACGCCGTAAGCGAAAATCAGGTTGTAATACACCAAAAAAACTAGCGGTTTTTGCGTCTTTACTTCGCCTAAAATTTCAAACACCGTGTCGGTGGTAACGCCATTTTGCACGGCGCTAAAACTAGCGTTAAAAATATCTTTGCCATCGGCGATTGGGTCTGAGTATGGTATGCCGATTTCTAGCAAATCAAGCGCGCCGGCGTCTAAATTTGATAAAAATTCCTTCGTGTGTGCTACGCTTGGGTATCCTGCGACGATATAGCCGATATTTGGCTTTTTGCCCTTAAATGCGCTTGCTATCTTATCCATAGATTGTTCCTTTTTGATAATTCATTACGGTGTTCATATCCTTATCACCGCGTCCGCTGACATTTACGATTATGGTTTTTTTCTCTTTCAAATTTGGGCAGAGTTTTTCGAGATAGGCTAGGGCGTGCGAGCTCTCAATCGCAGGGATAATGCCCTCTAAACGCGAGCAAAGTTTAAGCGCGTTTATGCACTCATCGTCTGTGACGGCGGCGTATTTGGCGCGAGCGATATCGTGCAAATGCGCGTGCTGTGGGCCTACGCCCGGATAATCAAGACCTGCTGAAATGCTATGGACTGGGTCGATCATGCCGTATTTGTTTTGTAAAACGATAGTTTTCATGCCATGGATTATGCCGGGTTTGCCCTTTGTGATAGTCGCGGCGTGATAAGGTGTATCCACGCCAAGTCCTGCGGCTTCGACACCGATTAAATTTACGCTCTCATCGTCTAAAAACGCAGTGAAAATCCCAATCGCGTTGCTTCCGCCACCCACGCAGGCGATGACGAAATCAGGCTTTATGCCAAGTTCTGTGGCTTGTGCTTTGGCTTCGTCGCCGATAATGCGCTGGAAATCGCGCACCATAGCAGGGTATGGGTGTGGTCCCACAGCCGAGCCGATGACATAAAACACGCTTTCAATCTCATTTACCCATGCTTGAATTGCCGCCGTGGTAGCTTCTTTGAGCGTTTTTAATCCGTCAGAAATGGTGACTAAATTTGCGCCAAGTAGTTTCATACGAAATGCGTTTAACTGCTGTCTAGCGGCATCTGTTTCGCCCATATACACATCGCACTCTAAACCCAAAAGTGCCGCAGCTGTCGCAGTCGCCACGCCGTGCTGACCTGCGCCTGTTTCTGCTATGACCTTTTTTTTGCCCATTTTTTTGGCGAGCAATGCTTGGGCTAGGGCGTTGTTGATTTTGTGTGCGCCAGTGTGGTTTAGATCCTCGCGTTTGAGATAAATCTCATGCCCGTAATGCTCGCTAAGGCGCGTAGCGTGGTAAAGCGGGCTAGGGCGACCGGCGTAGTTTTTCAGCAAATCTGCTAGCTCATCTTGAAATTCTTTGGTTTTTGAAATTTTATTGTAAGCTTCCTCTAACTCTTCTAGCGCAAACATCGCAGTTTCTGGGACAAACTGCCCTCCAAATGCGCCAAAATATGCCTTTGCGTTCATAAGCGTCCTTCAAAAATAAAATTTGGCGATTATACAAAATTTAGCGTTAAATAGTGCTTTTTTGAAGGTTAAATTTTAAAATTTTAGGGCAAAAAAAATGCCCCGATTGCTCGGGGCAGCTGAATTTCAATCAATCAAAGATTATTTGAAATTCATATTTTTGATATCCTCGTCAAGTTTTTTGAGTCTATCAGAAGGATCAATCGCTGTTGGGTAGTTGTGAGATGTGATAACCTCTGGCTCAGGGATCTCGTCTGCGTTTTGGCGTAGAGCGATTGTGATGCCGTATGGAGCTAGGGCATTAACAAGTGCTGCTTGACCCTCTCTTGCGATAGTTTGGCATTGACCTACGATTCTGCTTGCTTCTTGTGGAGCGTGGAAGCCGTAGCTGTTCTCGCTAAATCCGAAGTCCCAGCGGATGTGAGCTTTCCTGTGGTAAGCTAGAACATCTTTTAGTGCCTCGCTGATAGCTGCTTTTTGAGCGTCAGCATCAAGGCCTGAGAATTGCTCGTGTTTAGCTAGCTCTTCGCGTGCTGTAACGACATCTTGGATAAAAGCAAGTAGGTTGTTTTCGCATTTTCTAAGCTCGAACGCATAGCGATTTTGGATAAATGAAATTCTATCTTTTAGCTCTTGCTCGCTTTGCATGTGGCAAGTTTTGCAAGCGCCAGTGATGTCAGCATAAGGTGTTTGGATAGTGTGATTTGTGATTTTCTTAGCACCTTCGCGTTTGTATGGCATGTGGCAATCTACGCATGTTACACCGCTTCTAGCGTGGATACTTGTAGAGTATAGCTCTGCTTCTGGGTGTTGCATTTTTACGATTGGAGCGTCAGTTAGTTTGTGTTTGTAGTCGAATTTGAACTGACCATTTGCAGCTTTCTCATCGTAGTATTCATCGAAATTCTCGATTTTGAAAGGCTCGTCTTTTTTCCATTTAGCCCATGGGAAAACTAGTGTAGAGTTCATGCCTGGATAGTATTCGACATGGCATTGCATACAAACATAGTTTCTCATCTCTACTCTTGTGCCTTTGATACCTGATTTAGGATCTGCTTCATAACCGCGCTCAACCATTGCATTTACAAATCCTGGGCGAGTTACGCGTAGGCTCATATCATCTGGGTGGTGGCAGTCTGCACAGGCTGAACCTAGTTGAGCGCCGCCGTGAGGATCTTCGCCGTGTTTTTTAGTGATCATTTTAACAACATCGAAGTATGGAATAGAGTTCATTTTTGTCCATGCTTCTTTTTTGAATACGCCATTTTCTTTGTCATTGTCGAAATAGCCCATTGGTTGGTTAAATGACTCTGGGCGAGTAGCTGGATCGTGTAATTCTTTGTAATCAGGATCGCTCATTATAGCCATGATATGACCGCTGTGGCAGTTCATACAATATCCTGGTTGGCCGTTAAATTTAGGCAATCCGTGAGAATTTAGATACTCTTTGTTGTTGCGTTTAGTCTCCATTTGATCTATTTGTGAATAGTAGTGAAGTCTTGGGCGATTGTAATCTACCGCAAACGCATAGCCCTTCCAAAATACGCTAGCAGCTGGGAAGCGGCGAAGTTTTGAGTATGGTAATGAACCAGCCCAATCAGTCTCGAAATTTATGTCTTTCATTTTCAAAGTCATATCAAGATGGCTTGGGAAATTTTTACCCCACTCTTGGATATTTGGAACAGTATCGTCGTTCTTAGTAAGCATTAGCGGATATTCTCTATCCTCATTTTTTTTACTGTTAATGTCAGCGAAAAGCGCAAGGACGCCAGCACCTGCAAGTGCCGCGATGACAAAAACGGTAGCAAAAAGTTTTTTCATTATGGTACTCCTATTTAAATTTTAATAATTATGGGCGTGTCCGGCTTGTCTATGACAAGATACGCAACTAAGGGCTTCGTTTTGGACATCTGAGCCACCTGCTTGTTTAGCGTGAATCGCTGGTTCAGCATACTCTTTATGGCACTCGATGCAGTTTTGTTGCACGATTGCTTTGCTCTTAGGGCTAGCTGAAAAAGCTACCGGGTTGTCCTTGAAAGTAAAAGCATAGCCATGGTGAAGACCGCTTTCTGCTTTCATTAGCCATTTGCCGACAAAGTCGTGTGGCAAGTGGCAATCACCACAAGTAGCGACATGCTGGTGACCACCTTTTTCCCAGCTCTCATAGACTTGGTTCATGACATGGCATTTTTTACAGGCGATTGGATCTTTGCTAAGATGCACTAGGCCGTCTGCATAGACAAATGTAAAAACACCGAAGCCAAACACTAAGCCTATCAAGGCTGAAAGAATGAGGCCGGCTACAGAAAAAGGCTTTTTCTGTGATGATTTGTTAGTAATCAAAGCACTCCTTTCATTTAAAATTTGTTAAGTTGGTATTTTAGCACGATTTAGTAAAAATTTATTGATTTAAATCAATAAATTTGCTTAAAATGTTACATAATTATAATTTGTTACAAATTTTGTTTTATTTGGAATTTTAGTAGGAATTTAAAGATAAATTTTTGCAAATTTATCTTTAAATTTTGAGTTTATTCTTCGTCGCTTTCTAACTGCTCGAAGTCCATTTCTTCGATTTTATCGACCTTTGGTAGAACTAAATTTAAAACCACGCCCACGATTGCTCCAAGGCCAATTCCGCTAAATTTCGCAAATCCAAAATCCAGCACCAATCCGCCGATTGAAACGACCAAGATTAGCGAGATTATGACCATGTTTCGCGGATTTGACAGATCGACTTTGGCTTTGATGAGAGATTCCATGCCCACAGAAGCGATGATTCCAAAGAGCAAAATCATAATTCCGCCAATTACTGGCACCGGGATTGTGGCGATAAATGCGCCTAGCTTGCCCACAAATGCAAGCAAAATCGCAGTTATGGCTGTCCATGTCATAATGGCTGGGTTGAAGGCTTTGGTTAAGCGCACGGCGCCCGTAACTTCGCTATAAGTGGTGTTTGGCGGACCACCAAAACACGCAGCTGCCGTGGTCGCCAAACCGTCGCCCAAAAGTGTGCTTTTAAGTCCTGGGTTTTTTAAGAAATTTTCCTTTGTTACATTACTAATCGTCAAAATATCGCCGATATGCTCGATTGTAGGGGCTATGGCGATTGGAAGCATGTATAAAATCGCATTTAGATTAAAGCTTGGTGCGCTGAAATTTGGCACGGAAAACCACTTCGCGTTGCTAATGGGCGAGAAATCCACGATCCCAAAGCATAGCGAGGCGATGTATCCTACGAAAATACCCGATAAAATCGGTATTAGCCTGATGATACCCTTGCCAAACATTATGGCGATTATCGTGGCGATTAGCGAGATAAAAGCGATGATAAGCGCGGTGGTTTGCGGGATTGCGTCGATATCCTTTGCCATAGCCATATTCACAGCTGTCGGGCTTAGGATTAGGCCGATTGCGATGATTACAGGACCCACGACGACTGGGGGCAAGAGCTTGTGTATGAAGCCGTCGCCTTTGTATCTAACCACAAAGCTAAGTGCGACATAGAGCAAACCTGCCGCCATTAATCCGCCCATTGTCGCACTCACGCCCCATTGCGATACGCTGAAAGTTATCGGTGTGATAAACGCAAACGAACTAGCCAAAAATATCGGCACGACCTGCTTTCTCGTGCAAAGCTGAAACACAAGCGTTCCAATACCAGCTGTAAATAGCGCGACATTAGTATCAAGTCCTGTCAAAATCGGCACCAGCACTAGCGCGCCAAATGCTACGAACAGAAACTGCACGCCTAAAAGCGAATCTTTTAGCCTAAAATTGTAGCCTTCATACCTCTCTGCCATTTTCCCTCCTTAAATCATCTAAAAATCATCAAAATTCCGATTACGCACATTAAAATCGCGCAAAAAATCTCTAAATATCGCAAATGTGTTTTAAGCAAATTTTTCAAAATCGTTCCACCGAGCGAATACACGCTAAGCGCGATAATCTCGCTTAGACACATTACGCCGATTAAGCCGAAATTATAATAACCCAAAATTTGGTTAGCATCGATAAATTTAGGATAAATTGCGGCGAAAAATATCCATGCTTTGGGATTTGTCGTAGAAATCACAAAGCCTTGCGCGAATAAATTTTTTTCTATTTTTTGCTCTTTTTCTTCGAATTTTCCGTTGCTTCTAAAAAGCGAAATTCCAAGGTATAAAATGTAAATTCCGCCCAAAACCTTGATTACAAAAAGTGCGCTTGGGTGCGTTATCAAAAGCCCAGCAATGCCTAAAATGCAAGCAAGTGAAACGAGCGCAATGCCGATAGTTTGGGCTATGAGCGCAGGAAGCGAGCGTGCGTATCCATGCGACATGCCTAAATTTAGCGCATAAATCATATTAATGCCCGGCATCAGCGAAATCGGAAACATTGTAAGAAAAAATAAAATCATAAATTTCTATCCAAAAATTCCATACACAAAGACGACCGCTATGATTAGTGGTAGCACAAATCGCACATACACTAGCCAAATTTTGGCTAAACCTGCGCCTTGTTTTCCGCCGTTTGTGAGCTCATGCACGGCGTCATCGCCTAGCACCCAGCCCACATAAAGGCTACACATCAAGGCTGTTAGGACAAAGAAAATATTTGCGCTCACGAAGTCAAACGCATCAAATATCGAGCGAGAGAGAATTTGCACATCGCCCAAGATATTGCTTGAAAGTATGCAAGGGATATTTCCTAGCACAAAAATAGCTAAAAGCACGATATTTGTGGATTTTATGGTGGTGAGGTTAAATTTTTCCTCGACATAATTTATCAAAACCTGATAAATCGTAAGCGATGTGGTAAGCGCTGCGATGAGCAGTATCGACAAAAACACGACGCCGATTAGATTGCCAAATGGCATATACGAAAATGCGATAGGTAGGGATTCAAACACTAGCCTTGTGCCCTTTGTAGGCTCTAAACCCACAGAAAAGAGCGCAGGGAAAATCATAAATCCCGCAAGTACCGCAATTATAGTGTTTATCACGGCTGTGAGTGTGGCGGTTTGGATTAAATTTTCTTCCTTGTCCAAAAAGCTAGAAAGCGTAATCATAACGCCAAATCCCAAAGATAGGGCGAAAAATACCTGTCCTAGCACATCGATTAGAAGCTTTGGCGTGATTTTGGCAAAATCAATGCTAAGGTAAAACCCCACGCCCGCTGTCGCGCTAGGCAGGGTCAAATTCGTAACAATAACCGCGATAAAGCACAAAAAAAGTGCCGGCATGAGAAATTTGACAAATTTTTCGATTCCATCTATTATGCCCTTTTTTAGGATATACCAGTTAATGCTGACGAAAATAAATGTGTAAATTCCGATCCAAAGCGGGTTGTTTTCGATATTTGCGTTGTAGAAATTTTCCGTAAATTTTGGGTCTGTTATCGGGGCGGAGAGATTGAAATTTCCATTGATTATGTTGATAATGTATGTCAGAACCCAGCCGCCAAGCACCATATAATAAGCCAAAATTCCAAACGCGCCAATTAGCCCCATAATGCCCACGATTTTCCATTTTTGCGAGATTTGCTTGCCATTAAGTTTTGGCACGCCAAAGGCATCGACTGAATTTCTTAGCGCCCTGCGTCCGATGACATTTTCGACCAAAATCATTGGAATTCCAAGCGCAATCATCGCTACGCAAAATACAAAAACATACGCCCCACCGCCGTTTTCGCCGACCAAATACGGAAAACGCCAGGTGCAACCAAAGCCGATTGTTGCGCCTGCGACGGTTAGGATATAGGTGAGTTTGTTACTCCAAGTTTGACGCTCCATTAGAACTCTTCTTTTTTAAGTTTTGCTAAAAAGTCCTCGATATCGTATTTGGCGCGGTATGTATCGCTCATAAGATGCACGATTATATCGCCCAAATCAACCACACTCCAATCATCGCCTTCTTCAATCGCCAAAAATTCCTCGCCAGCTGGTTTGAGAGTGGTTTTCATCTCTTCAATCAGCGAGTATGCGTGGCGACCGGTAAAGGTCGTGGCGATGACTACAAATTTAGCTATGTATTCTTTCTCGCTCATGTCGATGATTTGGGGATTTTCGGCCTTTTTTTCGCTTAGGATATGAGCGATTTTTTCGGCTCTTTGTCTTACTTCTTGCATTTTTTTCCTTTATAAAAATTTATCACTTCATCTTTGATTTGCGCTGGAATTTCGCCAGTTAAATTTTCGCGAAAAGATGAAGACGAGATTTTAACATTAATATTAATTTTTGGCAAATTCGCCCATTTTATGGGGATACTAGCGCCCTCTCTGGTGGCGATCACGAAGCAAACCAAATCTCGCAACTGCTCGAAATTTTGCCATTTTTCAAGCTCGGCGAGATTGTCTGCGCCGATGATGAGGTAAATTTGGCTAGGGTTAAATTTTTGCTTTAAAAATTTCACGCTTTCAATAGTCGCAACCTTGCGGTTTTGCGAGATTTCGTAATCGCTAATAAGGATATTTTCGCGCTCACCCCAAAGGCTTTGACACCATTTTAGGCGCAGGCTTGGAGGGGCTGTGAATTCGGACTTAAACGGATTTATAAAAGTCGGCATAATCACTAGCAAATCGGCTAAATTTGCGCTTAGAGCCTCTTTTACTATCGCGTCGTGTCCGGCATGAGGCGGATCGAAACTCCCGCCAAAAAGTGCGATTTTCACTATTATCCTTAAAATTTTGCCTTAAAATTTGGCGCGATTATAGCGTTTTGTGCTTTATAAAGGGGTTAAATTTTAATAAATTTGATTTGAAATTCAATAGGTGGTGTCCCTGGCGAGATTCGAACTCACGGCCTCAAAATTAGGAATTTTGCGCTCTATCCAGCTGAGCTACAAGGACAAAATCGGTGAAATTAATCACCGATTATGTTCATAACATCATCTAGCTTGCGTTGTAAATCTGAATAATCGATTGGCTTAGTCATAAAGTCATACGCGCCTTTATTTAAAGCTTCTCTTTTTGCAGTTTCATCTGTGGTCAAAACTATTACAGGAATATGTGCGATATGCTCCCTAGAATGCAAGTTATCTAAAAATTCTAAGCCGTTCATTACAGGCATAACAATGTCAAGTAGGACTAAATCCACTGGCTCTGCCTCTAATACGGCCAATCCGTCCAAGCCGTTTTTGGCTTGGAGGATTGTGGTAAATTTACCATATTTTTTTATCATAACTTCTAATAGTTTCAAATTTATAAGGTCATCATCAATCATCAAAACTTTTAATTCTTTCATCAACTATCCCTTATATATATTTTTGCGCAAGTTTTTCTAGGCCAGATTTAGTGATATTGTAAGTAACAACTTCGCTAAATGCAGGGTTCTCATCGTTGTCGTTAGAGAACAATACTAGATTTGTATTTGGCGCTTTTTGGTGTAGATTTTCTAGGGCAGCGAAATCGATACCAGCTAGTTTTTTATCTATCAATACCAATTTGTAGCTATCGTTAGTTGCCATAGAAATTAGTTGCTCAAAATTCGCAGCCATATCAACATCTTTGTATTGGTGTTTCAAAATGCTTGCGAAAATTTTGCTTTCCATGACATTTGCTTTACAAATCAAGACATCTTTTGCTTTAACAGCTTGTGCTACTGGTTCATTAACGATAGTTTTCTTAGGAACTTGTTTCATTATCGTTTTAGGCACTTTCACGGTTTTTAGAATAGTTTTTGGAACTTGGCGTTTTACAAGTTTTTTGACTATTTGTTTTACTGTGCCACCAGCAGGAGCCGCGTCAGAGCGTTTGTCACCGATAAAGTCATTAAGCATATTAGCCAAAATGTCTTTTTTGATCGGTTTTGTACAATACTCATCTAAACCAGCTGCCATAAATTTCTCTCTATCGCCTTTTAGCGCGTTAGCTGTAACAGCTACGATTGGGATATGGCGTAGGTTGTTATCTGCTTCGTATTGTTTGATTTGTTTTGTTGCTTCGATACCGTCCATTACAGGCATTGAAATATCCATAAAAATCAAATCATACTCTTCGCCTGATTTTCTAGCTTCTAGTGCCAACAAGCCGTTTTCTACGATCGTTAAATCCATTTCGAAGCTGTTTAATGTGTGCTTCATAAGTTTTTGGTTAATTTCATTATCCTCAGCGATTAGGATTTTAGCAGCGTATTTGCGATTAACCATAGGAACATTGTCATCGTTTGGATTGTGCTCAGCAGGAACTTCAACTTCCTCTTCGACTTCAACTTCCTCTTCAACCATAATTGTCTCTTCTTGTTGAACTTCCTCGTAGATTGTAACAGGAACTTCGATGATTTCTTCGATTACTCTTTGTTTAGTAGCTACTGCGGCAGGAGCGACTGTCTCTACCGCTGGCTCGACTACTTTTTCTGCGACTGGCTCAACTGCTTGTTCTACTACTGGTTCTACAACCGCAGCAACTGGCTCGACTACTGGCTCAGGCTCTACGACTGGTTCTACTATCACAGGAGCGCTAACTTCTACGCTTGGAGCTTCTACTTTGATCTCAGGAGTTTGAATTGCTACTTCTGGCTCGCTGATTTGAGCTTCGATATCTGAAATTTCAATCTCTTGGCTTTCTGGTTCTACAACTGGTGCCACAACTGGCTCTTCGATTGTAATCTCAGGGATTTCTACCTCGACATTTGGTGTTTCAGGGATATCAAGAGTGATATCAGAAATATCAGTTCTAATCTCTGGGATTTCAGGCTCGATGCTTACGCTAGGTTCTACAACCGGCTCTGAGATTGCAGGCTCTGGTGTAGATACGAAGCTTGCTTCGCTAGCTGTGCCTCTGTGTCTGTTTTGTAGAATAGCACGCAATTCATCTGCTGATGAGCTAGATGGTTTTGGTTCTTCTACTTTTGGTTCTTCTACTTTTGGTTCTTCTATTTTTGGCTCTTCTACGGCTAGTGGAGCTTCTTCCATAATCATCTCTTCTGCAACTATCGGAGTTTCTACGACAGGGCTTTCCTCGACGATTGGCGATTCATCAAGAGTGATATCTGGGATAATTGGTGATTCATCAGCGATAGCAGATAGGCTAGGCTCTTCTACTACTGGCGCTGCCGCTGCTGCTGCCGCTGGTCTAGCTTTTAATGAACCAGATTTTAGAATTTTATCTATTGTTTTGCCTAGTTTTGATAGGTTCACTGGCTCAGATAGAGTGAAAATTCTAGGGTTTGTAATGCTGATACTTTGTAACTCTTTTGGTTTTAGAGTTAGGATTGTAGGTAAAATCGTAGTATTGCTTACATCGCCATAGTTTTTAAATCTAGTAATCAACGCGTCAAAAGAGTTGTTGTTTTGTGCAGAGCGAAGTTGTGCGCTTGAATTAAAGACTGAAATTTTTGCGCCTAGATTATTTACATATCTTTTAACGACATCGCTATACATTACATCGTTAGGATCTGCTAGAAGTGCGAAATTTAAGCCACTGATGTGAGCAAACATCTCTTCTGCGTCTGATTTTTGAGTCTCTTTAAGCGGTAGAGTAAAGAAGAATTTCGTTCCTTTACCAACTGTTGATTTAACTTGTAACTTACCACCCATCATCGCAACATATTTAGATGAAATGGTTAGACCAAGACCAGTTCCACCGTATTTTCTAGTGATTGTAGAATCAGCTTGTGAGAAGGCGTTAAATACATTTGCTAGTTTATCCTCAGAGATACCGATACCTGTATCTTCGACGCTAAATGTTACGATAGCTTCGCCAGGGTTTTTCTCTTCTTCTCTGACGATATTAACAGCAATGCTACCTTGCTCTGGTGTAAATTTAACGGCATTTGACATAAGGTTGATAAGAACTTCTTTAATCTTAGTAATATCGCCGTATAGGTGATGAACCAGCGTAGGGTCAATGTAAAGCAAGATATCGATGTTTTTCTCAGCAGCTTTTGCAGCGTAGATCTCAACAGCACTCTCGAAATCTTGAATTGGGTTGAATAAAATATCCTCAATCTCAACTTTATTGCTTTCGATTTTAGAAACATCAAGAATGTTATTAATAATGGTTAGAAGGTTTTCAGATGATTTTTCGATTGTATCGACATAATCGCGTTTTTCTTCGTCCAAATCTGTGTTTTTGAGCAACTCTGTAAATCCGATAATACCATTAAGCGGAGTTCTAATCTCGTGTGACATATTCGCAAGGAAGATAGATTTTGCTTTGTTGGCATCCTCAGCTTCTGCTTTTTGCAAGGCAATGAAGTCGATCGCGTCCTCGATAAGTGAGTAGGCTTTGTCGATACCATCAGCTGTGTTGATATCGAATTGCTCGTTGTTGTTAGAAAGCTCACCAACTCTACCAAGAACCCTTCCAAGGTCGTTGATGTTTCTGTTAATGCGTCTAACGACGGCGATTGAGAAACCAACTAGGATAAGTGATAGCAAGAACGCAGCAGCAGCGAAAATCAATGTTTGAAGTTGTTGCGCTGAGTGAATATCAACACGCTCTTGTAGTGCGTTAGAAGCCATTTTAACAGCTTCATCTAGCATTGCATATTTTTTAGATTGGATACTAAACCACTCGTTAAATGGAATATCATACTCGCCAGTTGCTAATTGAGTTTCAATCGTTCTCATTGCATTTTGTGCATTTTCGGCGATTTGCTCATTTTCAGGTTTAGCGAAATACTCTTCTAGCTCGCCTTTGATAGCGATATCTTCACCAGTAGCAGCATAGTGAGTAGCGATGACTAGGTCAGGCATTTCTGATTGCCATGCGTGCTCTTTCCAGTGATCAATCTCTTCCCTAGGAAGTGGGCTACCTGAGATGATGTATTCGATACTAACATCGCGAACCGCAGCTGTTCCAGAGATCGTATCATACATGTTTGCAAGGGTAAGCGATAGAGTACCAACATCGGCTGAATACAAGTTTTCGTTGATAGTATCACGGAAGGCAGTCAATTGCTCGTCAAACTTATCATAATATTCCTCGAATAACTCAACGAACACTTTGTCACGATTATCAATGCTCTTTCTAATCTCAGGAAGTCTGCCAATCAAATTTGTAATTTGATCAATCGCAGCAGATTGTGCCTCTGAGTGCTCGATGAAAAGTTGGTGAAGAGCATTGTCTTGTTCGTGTGTTTGAGCGTGATAGTCAAGGAAATCTTGCCATGCTTTATCAGTTTTGGCGCGTTGTGTTTTAAGAACAGAGCCAAGACCGACATTGTTACCGCTACCTAGATACGCCGCTGTGATACCACGCTCTTTGGCAAACTCCTCGTAGAAGTCATACAAAGCAGCTGAGATATCGACTTTATGCTTGAGGTTTTCGTTGATTTTATACAACCTCGCAGCATCATACAAATACCAAGACGCAACGACAAAAATGATTAAAAGTGGAACCCACGCAACCATTTTAAGAGCGCTAGAAGTATTTAGTCTCATAAAACATCCTTCGTATTTTGCAAAATGCAAAAAAGTGAAATTTCAACCTCAAAATAAGCTTTACAAAGAAAAATGAAAACTGTATTTCAAAGATTTAATCTCGGATTTTACTCTAAAAATCTTTAAAGGTAGCTTTGTTTGCCTATTTTATGGGCGGAATTTGAACAATTTTTCAGCAAAATTTTGTCCGATTAAGCTTTTTATTTCATCAAAATTTGCCAAATATATATTTTCAAAACTTCCGTAAAAATCCAAAAGTTTTTTGATTTTGCCTTGCGTAAGCCCCAAATTTAGGAGTTTTGAGCTATTTAAGTCATTTTTGCGTTTTGTTTTTTGATGAAATGAGATTGCAAATCTGTGCGCCTCGTCCCTTAATTTTTGGAAAAATTGTAATTTTTTATCGTTTGGTTGGAGTGCAAAAATTCCATTATTTGTGCAAATTTTATCCTTTGCAGATCCCTTGGCGCGGTGAGCTTTGGCGCCCAATTTTTCCTTTGAAATCGCGATTACATCGACATTTGCTCCCACGCTCGAAATAATGTCGCAAGCTAAATTTAATAACGCCTCGCCGCCATCAATCACCCACAAATCAGGCGCGCCAAGCTCGTCAAATTTAAGCGCACGCGAGGTGAGATACTCCTTCATTTGGTCGTAGTCGTTGTTTGAGCTTAGGTGTTTGTGGCGGTAATTTTCTTTAAAAAACTCGCCCTCTTTATAGCAGACCATTGCCCCTACTGGCGCACTTCCAAACATGTGCGAGTTATCAAAAATTTCAATATTTACAGGCAAATTTTGCAAACCAAAATAATCTTTCAATTCCGCTAAAAATCCATAATCATGTGTTTTGAGATATTTTTTTATGTTTATTTGGCAGTTTTGGTAGGCGATTTCGCAAATTTTGCGTTTTTCGCCGATTTTTGGGACGATAATGCTAAAATTTCTGCCATGCCTGCTGGCTAAAATTTCGCTCACAAGCGCCTTGTCGTCAAATTCAGCGTAGCAATAAATTTTAGAGCACGCTACTGGCGAACCCCCTGGAAACGCGCTTAAAATGAGCTGTTTGTAGCCATTTTTTGCGTCATCATCGTTTGCGTTTTTTAGGTGAGAAATGTGATAGTTCGAAGCCGAAATTTTGCCCTCTCTCACGCTAAAATGCACGGCACAAATCAAATTTGCCTCCCCAGCAATCGCAAATACTTCAAAATCATCTAGCCTTGCTAAATCCACCTCGACTTTGATATTCATCTGCTTTAAAATTTCGATTTTATCGCGCATGCTGGCAGCTTCTTCGAAATTCTCATTTTCGGCAAATTTAAGCATTAGCGAGCTTAGATACGGCACCATTTTTTGCGGATTTTTAAGCGAATTTAACGCCTCTTCAACTATTTTTTTATATTCGCCACTTGAAATTTTGCCCTCGCACGGGGCTTTACAGCGGCCAATCTGAGCAAACAGGCAGGCTTTTTTGTCTTTGATACAGTTTTTTTTCTGCACGAGCGGAAATTTCATATAAAGCGTCTCTAAAATTTCCTTCGCGCCGTGAAAATAC
Organism: Campylobacter sp. JMF_01 NE2; assembly: GCF_027737365.1. Classification (NCBI taxonomy): domain Bacteria; kingdom Pseudomonadati; phylum Campylobacterota; class Epsilonproteobacteria; order Campylobacterales; family Campylobacteraceae; genus Campylobacter; species Campylobacter sp. JMF_01 NE2. The sequence goes on from NZ_JAOVTR010000005.1 coordinate 43,068, forward strand.
GGACCAAAATAGCGAATATTCGCCCCCTTTATCACCTTGCGCGTGATTTCAAAGCGCGGAAATTCGTCGTTTAAATTTATATAGATATAAGGGTATGTTTTATCGTCGCGCAAAAGGATATTATACTTGGGTTTAAGCTGTTTGATAAAGGAATTTTCCAAAATCAGCGCGTCGCTCTCGCTTGGGGTGATGATGTATTCTAAATGCACAGCTTCGCTTATCATTTTTGCGATTCGAGCGCCAAGGCGCGGGCTTGGAGCGAGTGTGGGAGTGAAGCTAAAATAGCTTTTGACGCGGTTTTTTAGCACCTTTGCCTTGCCCACATAGAGCAATTTCCCGTCTGCGCCGAAATACTGATAAATGCCGGGATTAGCGGGTAGGGATTTGATTTCGTCGATTAGCAATGATAATCTCTCTTATTTCTTCAAAAATTTTATGAATTTTTTCATCTTTGATATTGTTTGTGAATTTGCCCTGCGATTTCTCTGCCACGCGCACATCGCTACTACTTGCCTTTTTTTGGGCAAGTTCTTGCTTGCGCTTTTTACTCATTGTTTTGGTAGCAACGAAAATTTTCACATCCATATCAGGGTGAAATTCGCCAAATTTATGCACGCTGGCAAACATTTTTAATATATCTTTTATCAGTTTTATACTACTATCTCGTTTTAGCTCTTGAAGTCCTGCTGGGTGCTTCACAGCTATCATCAAAATGTCATTTTTGGTGTAGATAAAGGCTATGATTTTTTGCCAGTTTTTGGGCAAAATTTTAATAAAACTCTCTCTGGCACGAAATTTGGCGTATAAAGGACTATTTTTCACATGTACAATGATTTGTTTAATACTTTTAGTTTCCATAAGTTGATTTTAGCATTTTTTATTTTAGGTTTGCTTAGTGGGTGTGGATATAAAGCCGATCCGTTTTATAGCACAGACTCAAATTCGAGCAAGGTAACCAAATAATGGCTAAATTTAGTTATAATCAGTGAAATTTTAATGAAGGGAAAATATGCAAACAGCTGACATTTTAGTTTTGGATTTTGGTTCGCAATACACGCAACTTATCGCGCGTAGGCTTCGCGAACAAGGTGTTTATACAGAGCTCATACCATTTGATGCTTCAATCGAGCAAATTTTGGCGAAAAACCCAAAAGGCTTGATTTTAAGCGGTGGGCCAGCGAGCGTGTATGCAAAGGACGCTTATTTTTGTGATGAGAAAATTTTTGATTTGGGCTTGCCGATACTTGGGATTTGCTATGGTATGCAGCTAATCGCGCAGCATTTCGGCGCCTCTGTCGTGCCAGCAGCGAAAAAAGAATTTGGCAAAGCAAGCCTAAAACTACTTCGTTCAAACAAGCTTTTTAACGGCGTGAGTGATAACTCGACCGTGTGGATGAGCCACTCGGACAAGGTCGCTAGCCTGCCAGAGGATTTCGAGGTTTTGGCGTGTTCGGACGAGAGCGAGTGGTGCGTGTTTGGCAATGACGCGAAGAAAATTTACGCATTGCAATTCCACCCAGAGGTGCAACACAGCGAGTTTGGAGATCAAATTTTAAAGAATTTTGCAAAAGAGATTTGCGGGTTAAGTAGCACTTGGAATATGGGAAGCTTCGCAAAAGAGCAAATCGCAAAAATCAAAGCAAAAGTGGGCAATGATAAAGTCCTTTGTGCCGTAAGCGGTGGCGTAGATAGCTCCGTGGTGGCAGCTCTGCTTGCTCACGCAGTGCCAGAGAATCTAATCGTAGTTTTTGTAGATAACGGACTACTTCGCACAAACGAAGCAAGGCAAGTCGAAGAGATGTTTAAGCTTAAACTTGGTGTAAATTTAATCAGCGTCGATGCGAGCGAGCTTTTCCTAAGTCGCTTAAAAGGCGTAACAGAACCTGAGAAAAAACGCAAAATCATCGGCGAGACTTTTATCGAAGTTTTTGATAAGGAAGCTAAAAAATTTGAAAATGTAAAATATCTAGCACAAGGCACACTTTATACCGATGTGATCGAAAGCTCTCCAAGCGGGGCAAGTAAGACGATAAAAAGCCATCACAATGTAGGCGGACTGCCTGAGTGGATGAAATTTGAGCTAATCGAGCCATTGCGTGAAATTTTCAAAGACGAAGTTAGGCAGCTAGGGCTCGAACTTGGGCTTTCGCGAGATGTCGTCTTCCGCCACCCTTTCCCGGGACCGGGCCTTGCGATTCGCATTATGGGCGAAGTAAATACGCCAAATTTAGAGCTACTTCGCAAAGCCGATGTGATTTTAAGAGAAGAGCTAAAATCGAGCGGTTGGTATGATAAAACTTGGCAGGCATTTTGCGTATTATTAAATGTCCGAAGTGTCGGCGTCATGGGCGATAACCGCACTTATGAAAATGCAGTTTGTATCCGCGTAGTCGATGCGAGCGATGGCATGACGGCTAGTTTTTCGCGCCTCCCTTACGACCTGCTAGAAAACTGCTCACGCCGCATTATAAACGAAGTTGAAGGCATAAATAGAGTAGTTTATGATATTTCGTCAAAACCACCTGCGACTATCGAGTGGGAATAATTTTTAATTTGACGGGCGTTTTGCCCGTCTTTTTTATTTTTTTCGCAAATTTAATCTCAAAATAAACGCCAAATCAAATTTATCCACAAACGCCATTGTAAGGCGAGTGGAGAGTTTTGTTTTATTTTTTAGTATTTTTCGTGCAGTGGTAAAAAACGGCGTTTTGCTTAAAATTTCACACTCGCACTTGTTGGCAAATTCGTTGCTGTTTTGCACGCAAAACTCCATTTTAGCCATATTTTCGCCAAATCTACTTACATAAAAATTCGCGCATCGTATGCCAAATTTGGTCGTAGCGTCAAAAATGAGCTCGGAATTTTTAAAATTTGCCTTTAAATTTGCGATTAAATTTAATATTTTTGTCTCGGCAAAATACATAAAAACGCCGTTTGCGACAAAAATCGTAGGCAAGCTTTTATCTAAATTTTCGCTCCATTTCATATCAAACAAATCGCTAGAAATCAGAGTTTCATTATCATTTTGCGGTAGTAAATTTTGCCTAAATTCGATAACTTCTGCCAAATCAACGCCGTAAAATTTCGCCCCATTTTTGCTAAAACGAAACGCCAAAGTCTCCAAGCCACAGCCCAAATTTACGACATTGCAAACGCTGTGTGTGGCAATGAAATCCTTTATCATAATGTCGGTTTCATAGTATCTTGCAGCAGAAGCCAAAGACTCATATTCAGATGAAATTTTTAGGAATTTTTGCGGGATTTTATCTTCAAATTTCATCGCCGTCTCATCGTAAAAATACTGCTTGAAATTTTTACTTGCATGAATTCTTGCGATCAACGGAATAAATAGCGTATTTGCGATTTTATTTTGCATAAATATCCTTTTTACGGGATTTATAAATTTCAATAACGATATATTTTATCAAAAAATGCTTAAATTTCTCAGTCCAATGTGTTTTTGTAGGCTTTTAGCGTCAGGGCGGTGACTACAAGCACGATTAGGCAAAGCGGGGCAAGGTTTGGCAAAACATCGGCAAATTGCGCGTTTTTTAGCATTATCGCGCGACAAATTCGCAAAAAATATGTCAGTGGGAAACACTGTCCCAAAAACTGTGCCCAGCTTGGCATGCCTAAAAATGGGAACATAAACCCGCTTAATAGCATTGATGGAAGCATTACGAAAACCGACATTTGCAGGGCTTGGGTCTGGTTTTTGGCGATTGTCGATATCAAAAATCCTAATGCCAAATTGCAAACAATGAAAATAAACGAACAGAAAAAAAGCAGTGCCAAAGAGCCTAAAATAGGCACTTCAAAGAGAAATTTTGCCATTATGATTATGAGAGAGGTTTGCACAATGCCGATGAAAACAAACGGCGTGATTTTGCCAATCATCACTTCGAGCGGGGTTACTGGCATGGAGAGCAGATTTTCCATCGTGCCTAGCTCGCGCTCCCTCGTCAGCGATAGTGCCGTCATCATAACGCCGGTAAAAATCAAAACCATGCCGATTAGCCCGGGGATTATGTTGTATCTCGTAAATCCCTCTGGGTTGAAATTTCGGTGAAGCAGAATTTCAAATGGCGGATTTTTGGTGCGCAGATGAGCCAGATTTCCTTTAAATTCTTTATTTATCACGCTTTGGCTGACCCCAGAAATCGCGCTTATAGCCGACGATACAGCCACTGGATCGCTAGCGTCTGCTTGAAGCAAAATTTTAGGATTTTCAGCGCGGATTATACCCTTGGTAAAATTTTCGCCTATATTTAGCACGAACAAAACTTTTCCCTGTTTTAGGAGCTTTTCGCCGGTTTTGTCATCTGAAATTTCGGCGACTATCCTAAAATAGCCCGAATTTTCAAGCCCACTTACAATGCTTCTGCTAAGTGGCGAATTGTCCCTGCAATTAAGCGCCATGGGCAGGTTTTTGGGGTCCATATTTATGGCGTAACCAAACATCAAAAGCCAAATTATCGGGATCGCCACGACCATGCCAAATGTGGTTTTATCGCGTCTTAGCTGGATTAGCTCTTTTTTGACGAGGGCTTTTATGCGCGCTAGCTTCATTTAAGCGCCTTTTTTAGGTAATACACGAAGGCATCTTCTAGCAAAACCTCGCTTTTTTGCCACGAAAGTTCGTGCTTAAATTTATAGGTTTGCAGGATTTTTTCTAGCCTTTGCTCATCTTCGCCACAAATTCGCAAACTCTCTCCAAACATCGCTGTGGTGGTGATTTCGTCCATGTTTTGCAAAATTTGCGCCAAATTTGCCAAATTTATTCCGCCAAGTATAAACGAAAAAAGCCCAGTTTGCCTAGCGACGCTTTTTGGCGTGCCTTTGACGACGATTTTGCCGTTTGCGATATAGACCAACTCATCGCAACGCTCAGCCTCGTCCATATAGTGCGTGCTCACAAGCGTGGTAATTCCCTCGTCCCTGAGCCTGCCAAGCTCGTCCCAAAACTCGCGCCTAGCCTTTGGATCGACGCCTGCCGTGGGCTCATCAAGCAGCAAAATTTCAGGCTTATGCAGTATGCAAGCACTAAGCGCAAGTCTTTGTTTCCAACCGCCAGAAAGTCCCCTGCTTAGCTGATTTTGTCTATCCATAAGGCCTAAGTTTGCAAGTGTTTCGTCGATGATTGTTTTCGAATTTGGGATTTGATAAATTTGGGCTACGAATTCTAAATTTTCCCTTATCGTTAAATCCTCCCAAAAGCTGAATTTTTGGGTCATGTAGCCGACTTTTTCGCGGATTTTATCGCTTTGGGTCAAAACATCGTATCCTAAAACCTGACCTTTTGCGCTATCTGGGGTCAAAAGTCCGCAAATTAGCCTGATTGTCGTGGTTTTGCCGCTGCCGTTGGGACCTAAAAATCCGTAAATTTTGCCATGCGGGACTTGAAGCGAGATATTTTTTATGAGCTCTTTGCCGCCGAAACTTTTTCTTAGCTCGCTAACATCGATTGCAAATTCGCTCATTTTATTCTCACGCTAACGCCCAAACCCGGCTTAAATTCGGTGTTTGGCGCAAAGGTGGCTTCGAGCATAAAGACCATTTTTTCTCTGCTTGCGACGCTGTAAATCACGGGCGGAGTAAATTCAGCGCTTGGCGAGATATACGAGATCACGGCTGGTTTTTCGCCCTCGCAGCCGTCGCACGAAACTCCGATTTCATCGCCGATTTTGAGCTTTGCAAGGATTTTTTGTGGCACAAAAAATCTGACCTTGATATTTTGCGGTTCTAAAATCGATAAAACCGGGCTATTTGCGCCGACAAATTCGCCTTTTTTGAAATAAATATCGTAAATTTGACCGCTGTGTTGCGAGACGGCTGTGTTTTTGGCAAAGATTAATTTTGTTTTTTCTAAATTTTGCTCAGCAATGGCGATGTTTGTTTTTGCGATTTCGATTTCATCGTCTCTTGCGCCAAGGTTAGCTGTTTGTAACACTGCCTCGAATTCCGCGACTTTGGCTTTTGCAGTGTCGAAATTCGCAGATTTTTGGTCGAATTCGGATTTGCTTATGGTGTTTGATTTGAAAAGTTTTTGCGCTCTAAAAAACTCTTTTTGTGCGTTTTCGAGTGCAATTTTAGCGGAATTTAACTGGGCATTTAAGGCAGAGATTTCGCTTTGTCTTTTGCCCTTGATTAAATTTTCGTAGTTTGATTTTGCCTTATTTACTTCGTTTTGGGCGATTTTGACATTTGCTTCGCCAAGACCCTTATCTACGCAAAAAAGTTTATCTGCGGGAGAAATTTTTTGCCCTTTTTGCACATAAATTTCATCTAAAATCCCAGAATTATACGGCGAAATATAGGTAAATTCAGCCTCTATATAGCCATTTAGTAGTTCTTGCGAGTTTGCAAACGAAAAAAAGAAAATTAGCAAAAAGAAATTTTTCATAAAATACCCAAAAATTGAAATCTGGCGATTATATCAAAAGAAAAATAAAATTTATATAGGTTTTCTTGCCAAAGATTTTAATGATTAAAAATTATGTAGAAAAAAAGTGGTGTCCTGCGTTGGATTCGAACCAACGGCCCCCTCATTAAAAGTGAGATGCTCTACCGACTGAGCTAGCAAGACACGGATTGTAAAGTAAGTGGCGCGATGGATGGGGCTCGAACCCACGACCTCCGCCGTGACAGGGCGGCATTCTAACCAGCTGAACTACCATCGCACAAGTGGTGGTCGCTATAAGACTCGAACTTATGACATCCACCTTGTAAGGGTGGCGCTCTACCAACTGAGCTAAGCGACCATTTATTAAAAATGAAGTGTGATTATATATCGATTGATATTAAATTTCGCTTAAATTGGAGAAAAAAATCGAATTTTTTGCTATACTCACGCAAAGCTAAATTTAACAAGAAAGAGTTATGAGAAATTTTATACTGATTTTATTTTTTTCATTGCGATTGTTTGGGTATTCGCACGCAGATATTGCAAATTCCATCGCGTATGTCGCCACAAACGAGGGCGTCAAACCCGAAATTTTATACACAATCGTAAAAATCGAAAGCGATTTTAACCCCTTTGCGATTTCATTTCTCACAAATAAAGCAAACGCCGATTATTTCGCCACCCTAAGCAGTCCAAATGCGCGAATTCGCACGAGTAATTACAGCCTAAATCGCTCCAAATGGGTCGTGGCAATCCACCCCATAAACGAAGCCTACGCAATCCAAATCGCAAAAGAACTCTACGAAGACGGCTTTCCTATCGATGTGGGACTTGGGCAGCTAAACGCCGTAAATTTCGACAAAAGCGAGATTGATTATATCTTCAACCCCGTTTATAATCTCACAAAATGCGCCAAAATCCTGCGCAAATGCTGGAACGCCAAAAACAAAAACATAAAAGACACAATCGAGTGCTATAATTACGGCATGCGCAAACGCTACTCCAACCCCTACTACAAGCGATTTTACGAGCATTACGAGAAGATGTTTGGCAAGCCGTATTAAGATTAATTATTAATTAAATTTGGTTAAAATAGCCAAAATTTAAACAAAGGATAGAAAATGATTTTAATCGCAGGACCTTGCGTCATCGAAAGCAAAGAGCTAATTTTCGCGGTGGCTGAGAAGCTCCGCAAATTTCACGAAATGGACGGGATCGATTTTTATTTTAAAAGCAGTTTTGATAAGGCAAACCGCACGAGTATCGCAAGCTTCCGCGGTCCGGGGCTTAAAAAGGGCTGCGAAATACTAGCCGAAGTGAAGGAAAAATTTGGATTTAAAATCCTAACCGATATCCACGAAAGCACCCAAGCTGCGCCTGTGGCGGAGGTCGCTGATGCGTTGCAAATCCCGGCGTTTTTGTGCCGTCAGACTGATTTGCTCGTAGCTGCCGCTAAAACAAAAGCGGTAGTAAATATCAAAAAGGGGCAGTTTCTCGCACCGCAGGCGATGAATCACAGCGTGAAAAAAGTCCTTGAAACGCGTGGCGTAAAAAGCGCAGGTTACGAGGCTGCCAAAGAAAACGGCGTGTGGCTGTGCGAGAGGGGAAGCACCTTTGGATACGGAAATCTCGTCGTTGATATGCGAAGTTTCCCGATAATGCGCGAGTTCGCGCCCGTGATTTTCGACGCGACACACAGCGTGCAAATGCCAAGCGCAAACGGTGCGACAAGCGGTGGCGATTCTAAATTTGTGCCATATTTAGCAAGAGCGGCGGCGGCTGTTGGAGTCGATGGGTTTTTCTACGAAACACACCTAAATCCGTGCGAAGCACTTTGTGATGGTCCGAATATGCTAAATTTGGACGAATTAGAAAAAAATATAAATGAAATTTTGGCGATTAAAAGGGCTTTGAATTTTGAAATTTAAAGGGGTTGTAATGCCTAAAACAATTTATATATTTTATATACTTTTTGCGATTTTTTTGAGTGGTTGTGGTGCAAAAGGCGCGAAATTTGAGCATTTTGTCGAACCGCAAAATAATAATGCCGTAGTTTATGTTTATAGACAAACAAGTGCCATGGGGGCGTTGGTGCGCACTACGGCTTACTATGATAATGGAGATGGTGCGAAAGAAATCGGCACGATAAGCAACGGGGCGTATGCAAAAGTCGAAATTCCTGCAAATATACAAACGAAAATTTATGTTGGTATCCCTGAGTGGGGCGAAACAATCGTGGCAAAAGTTGGGGAGACTTTATGTTTCAAATATGGCTTAAAAGAAAATGGCACTGTTTTCAATGGATATACCTATGCGCCGATTTACACGGCGTTTCTTTATAGGGTAGATTTGCAAACTTGTAAAAAAGAGATTATAGAGACGCAACTACACAGCAAATAGCTAAATTTCGGCAAATTTCGCCTTTAAATTTGCCGAAATTTTTAATTTTATTTAGAGTAAAAGCAAAATTTAGCAAAAAAATAGTATAATTCATGTTTTTTGAGCTTTTCGTCTAGCGGCCCAGGACGCTACATTCTCAGTGTAGAAACGCGTGGTTCAAATCCCGCAAGGCTCGCCATTTGCACTAAATAATCCGTCTTCGCCCAATGTGTAAATTTTATCCGCCACGGCACCTATAAATTTCTCATCATGGCTCACGATAATCTCGCTAAGATCGAGGTTTTTGAGGATTTTTGCGACGCGCGATTGCATAGCAAAATCAAGCCCAGTCGTGGGCTCATCGAGCAAAACTATCTCAGGCTCGCACACAATCACCCCAGCAAGTGCTACGAGTTTTTTCTCGCCGCCGCTTAGATGATACGGCACGGCGTCCCTTAAATGCGAGATTCCAAAGCGCTGCAAAATCTCATCAACTTGGATTTTTATCTCGTCTTCGCTTAAAATTTTTCGCGGTTTTATGTGGTGATTGTGCGGCGTGGTGAAAATTTCGCTGGAATTTTCGCTGGAATTTTGCTCTAAATTTTCGCCCGAATTTTTACGGAAAAATTTTAAAATTTTAGCCTTTTTTGCGCCCCCGTTTTGCCCCTTTTTTATCGCTTCGTTTCGCGCCCTAAGCCCAAATGCGACATCGTCAAAGACATTGGCGCAGATGAATTGCTCGTCGGAATTTTGAAACAAAAATCCGATATTTTGGCGAAATTTCGCAAACTCTTTGACGCTAGAAATTTTTTCGTGAAAAATCTCTATTTCCCCGCCACTAGGCGCTCTTAACCCGCACAAAATCTCCAAAAGCGTGGTTTTTCCGCGACCATTTTCGCCCAAGATTACGATTTTTTCCTTGTGCGCGACATCTAAATTTAGCCCCGCAAAAAGGGTTCTATCGCCCATTTTCGCGCTTAAATTTCTAAGTTTTACCGAACAGCTCAAATTATCTCTCCAAGCCTTGCAAAAAGGCAAATTAATACAAAAAATAAAAATCCGATTTCAAGTGCGCCAAATTTCTCTTTGGCGAAGAAAAATTTCCCGCTAAATCCGCGCGTAATCAGGGCGTTTTGCAGATTTTCTGCCCTGCCTAATGCCCCTAAAATTAGTAGCGCGACGCAGTTTGCGTAGGTTTTGTAGCTAAAAATCGAACTTTTCGCCCTAAATCCACGCACCAAAAGCACGGTTTTTTGGCGTTCTAACTCCGCGCGCAAAAACGCGATAAATTTCACGCAAAAATAAAAAATCGATGAAATTTTATCCCCAAGCCCTAAATTTCGCACCCCGCGTGCCAAAAAATACTCGTCCCTCTTCCAAAAAATCAAAATCGCAAAAAGCATAATCAAATTTGCTCGAAAAAATACAAGCAGTGCAAAGTGCGAATTTTGCGCTATTAGCGCGCTTAGTATCATAAAAAATACAAAAATATTTAAAATCGCAAGTTTTTTAAAAATCTCTTTAAAATCGGCAAAATTTAGCGCCAAAAGAGCCAAAACCGGCAAAAAATAGCTAAGATAAATTTTGCCCCCAAGTGCCACAAAAAAGCTATAAATCACAAAGCAAAGTAGGCTAATTGCGGCGTTTTGGCAGGGGTTAAAAGTTTTGATTTTTGATCCTTATTTGCGTTTTTTCATGGCGTAGAGTGCGCCAAAAATCGCGAAAATTATAGCCAAACTAAGCGCAAAATTTAATAAATTTTGGTTTGATGAATTTTTTGGTTCAAGCGAATTTTGCAAAATTTCGCTCGAATTTTGATCTAAATTTTGGCTTTGCAAATTTTGCGAATTTCCACCTAAATTTTCCACTTTAAAATTTATTTTTTTTGCATGACCTGCGCCGCCGTAAATTTCGATTTCGTATTCCCCAGCGCCCAAATTTAGACTTAAAACGCCAGTTTTATCGGTTTTTGCTTCCAGTAATACTGCGCCGTTTTGGCTGATTTTCACATCGCAGTTTTGGCAGGGCGAATTGCCGTAAAAAAAGCTTTTTATGCGCACATTTTCCCCGTCTTGGCTGGCGAAAACTTTGAGCGAGTGAGCCGGGGCAGTATTTGCCAAAACTAGCGCAAACAGCGCAAAAATAAGCCTTTTCATAGCAAAATTTCTTTTTTTACGCGCACGATAAATTTCAGCGCAAACAGCGCGATAATCCCCTCCAAAACCGCCAAAACTGCCGATTCTAGCGAGATTAGCGTGATGATTGTGTAAAATTCCTTGCCACTAGCAAAAAGGATTAAATCCAAAAGTAGCGTTGAGATGAGTATCGGCACCGCTCCTGCTAGGAAAAACGCCGTCGTGGCGGGCATTTTGGCGCCTCTCCACACGCGCACAAACACTGCGCCCAAAACGGCTGGAAAGCCGATGATTGCGGTATTTACGCCCAAAATCGTAATCCCGCCAAAGCCAAAGAAAACCCCTTGAAGCATAAGCCCCACAAATATCGCTAAAATCGCGTCAGCACCCAACACTGCGCCGATTAATCCGCCCAAAATCAAATGCACGGAGCTTGCGCCCACTGGCAAATGGATAAATGAAGCGATGAAAAAAATCGCGCTCATACACGCTACTTGCGGGATTTTCTCCACTTTTAAGCGGTATGCGAGATACGCCACCACGGGCGCACTTATCGCCCAACCTGATATTAAAATTTCGCTTGGTAAAACGCCTTCGCTAATGTGCATTTAATGTCCTAAATTTCGTAATTTTAAATGAAATTTTGCCCAAATTCGAGCTAAATTTATGGGCAAAATTTGCGCCAAATTTCTCGCTTAAATTCATACTAAATTTCGTCTCAATTTCTCCGTCAAATTTCACGCGCAAAGCCCTATTTTTCGTAGTCTTTGGTCTGCACCCAAAGCACCGCGCCAAGCTCGACGCCGTATTCCTTGCCCTCGTGCGTGATTTTTTCGTCATCGTCGATTAACGCCGCAAAGCCCCAATGCCCAGATAAAGGCATCGTAAAGCAAAATTCTCCGTTTGCATTAGTTTTGAGGACCTGCGTGATATGATCCTCGCTAGGGGCTTTTAGGGCGGATTTGTTGTAGTATTCGACCTCGACTTCTACGCCTTTTGCGGGCTCATTTTTGTATAATACTGTCCCGCAAAACGAGTTGCCCGCATACAGACCAAATGGGCGCGTAAGTGGCACGATTTCGGCTTTTAGCCCCACTGGCTCGTCCCAGCCCTCGCCGTATCCGTAAGCGTCGATTACGGTTTTTGTCTGGTGGCGGATAAATTTTCCCTCGGCTGGTTCGAAATATGGCTTAGGATCGAAGTAAAATTGATAAATGCCCGGTTCTTTTACCTCAAATTCGGCTGTGTAGTAAGCGTTTTCGCCCTCTTTTTGCGCTTTTAAACTATCCAAAAACGGCTTTTTCTCGCCATTTATCCAAATTTCAGCCACATTTGGAATTTCTAAATTCATACGATTTTGCTCGAAAGGGTGAGTAAATTCATAAACCAAATTTAGCTTATTTTTGGCTTCGTCTTCGATAGTATCACTATCTGCCAAAACTACGCCAAAGTGCGCAAATGACGCAGTTGCGGCGCAGGTTAGAAGGGATAAAATTTTAAATTTCATATTCGCTCCTTGTGAAAAATTTCGGTTTCGTAATATTACAGAATTTAGCTTAAAATAACACTAAAAATTTTTAGATATTATAAAATTTTGCTTAAATTTGCCCACTTTATATTTTTAAAGTAAAATTTCGCTAAAATCCAAAAATTTTTATTTCACGGAGAAAGATATGATAAATTTACGACTAATCGAAACGAATTTTGACGAATTTAATAAAAAACTAATCGCCAAAAAAGTCCCCGCAGACACTCTAAAAAGCCTACTTGACGCTTACAATGAGTTAAAAGAAAAAAAGACAAATTTGGAAAATTTGCAAGCCGTGCAAAACGCCAAAAGCAAAGAAATGGGCGTAATCGCGCGAAATGGTGGCGACGCCAAAGCCCTAAAAGCCGAGCTTGACGCAAACAAAGCAAAAATCGCAGAACTCGGCGCAGTGGTCAGCGAGTGCGAAGAAAAGCTAAATAGTGTGGCAGCCGTCGTGCCAAATATCATTGATGATGATGTCCCATTTGGCGCAGATGAAAACGAAAATGTATGCGTAAAAACCGTGCTAGAACCAAGGCAATTTGACTTTACGCCAAAAGAGCATTTCGAGCTAGGCGAAAGCCTTGGTTGGCTAGATTTCGCTCGTGGCGTGAAGCTTAGCGGTAGCCGTTTTACCGCACTTCGTGGCGTGGGCGCGAAGCTAAATATGGCGCTGATAAATTATATGATTGATTTTAACAATAGTCGCGGTTTTGAGCTTGTAAATATGCCATTTTTGGTGCGTGATGAGATACTTTACGGCACAGGACAGCTACCCAAATTCAAAGACGATCTTTACAAGGTCGATGATGACGAGCTAAATCTCTATCTCATACCAACTAGCGAAGTTACGGCGACAAATTTATTCAACGATGAGATTATCGAAAGCGCGAATTTACCGATAAAGCTTACGAGTTACAGCCACTGCTTCCGCAAAGAGGCAGGGAGTGCTGGGCGCGATACTAGGGGCATGATTCGTCAGCACCAGTTCGAAAAGGTCGAGCTTGTGGCGATTACAAAGCCAGAAGATAGCGCAAAAATGCTAGATGAAATGGTATCTTGCGCTAGTGATTTACTATCTTCTTTGGGACTTCCGCACCGCCACATGGTGCTTTGTAGCGGAGATTTAGGATTTAGTGCGGCTAAGACAATCGATCTTGAAGTATGGCTTCCTGGACAAAATAAATATAGAGAAATAAGCTCGATTTCAAATTGTCGTGATTTTCAAGCTAGACGCGCGAAAATTCGCTATAAAGATGAAAATAAAAAAAATGCGTTAGTGCATACGCTAAATGGCTCATCTTTGGCAGTGGGGCGCACTTTGATAGCTGTGATGGAAAACTATCAACGCGCTGATGGCACTATCGAAATCCCAAAAGTTTTAGAAAAATATATGTAAATTTTGGCTTTTCGCAATGACACATAATCTGTTACCCTAAAATACTGCGCCGAAATCTTATCGTCATTGTAAGCGAAGCAAAATTTACTTTATTTTGTCATTGCGAAGAGCAAAGCGACGAAGCAATCCAGGGAATTTTTTAACTCTTAATTTGTCATTGCGAGCGAGTGTAACGAGCGTGGCAATCTATGACTTTAAAATTCCTTGCGCTAAATTTGCTGTCATTGCGAGCCTAGCGTTGCAATCCAGGGAAATTCAAAAAAATTTTAATTCGCAGAAAAATTTATCGAAATTTAAAATTCATAAAATTTTTGAAATTCAATTGAAATTTTACTGGATTGCTTCGACGGCGTTGCCGTCTCGCAATGACACGAATTACAGCGTCTGGTAATTTATGCTCGTAGATTGCCACGAATTTTGCTAGCGCAAAATTCTCGCAATGACAGATTGGACAAATTTCGCTCGCTATTGTCATTGCGAGGAGCATAGCGACGAAGCAAAACAAGCGTAGCGGTGGCGTGCGTAGCACGACAGGTTGGGACGAGCCGTAGGCGAAGTCAATCTACGAATTAAAATCACCGAACGCCAAATTTGCATTTTTTCGTTTGTAAATTTGCGTGCAAAGAAATTTGCCCAAATAACAAAAATAAAAAATCCGCTAAATGCCTTGATTATTCACATTTTTAAAGGTTAAATTTATATTTATTTTAAGCGATTTAGTAATAAAATAGAGAAAATTTTTACACATAAAATGATGGAGGTCATATTATGAAAAAAGAAAAGGTATTTAGCAGGGCGTTATCTGCTATGTTGATTTTGTTTGGAGTTAGCGTTGGCGCGTTTGCAGACGATGATGCGGCGTATGATACCTATGATGATACTCATAATATCAAAATACACAAAGTTTCTGTGCGACAAGGTGAAATTCCAAATGATGGTCAAATTCCTTCTGATGCAAAAGGAACGCATTTAGGAGAGATTATATTTGGCGGAAGAGGCACAAATGTCCCAGCTCATGATGGTTCTAGTAATGAAAATGGAAAAAAACAAATAATTGATTTTTCTGATCTTAACTACCAAAACTATAACGATGATAAAGCTAGACAAGCGAGTTTGCAACTTAGATTTGGTGGAGCTGGCACCTTTGTATATGGTGATGTAGTATCGGCTGGTAACCCAATCATAAAATCCATGTCAAATCCAACAATCGGTCGTGCTACTGGTAATGGTTATAGAGGTGGCTATATTACCGATGGTGGCATAGATGGTTTTAATAGTTCAAAAGACAGCATTAAGCTACCAAAAGGTGTAACTAAAAACGATATTGTTTTTGCTCGTGTATATTGGTATGGCCATCTATACAACAATCACTATGATGGCGAACTTGATGATAGATACAGTAATGGACAATGGCCAAAAGTCCTAAATATAAAATCAGTAGCTGGCTACCAAGATATCAAGCTAAAAATAGCTGATGGCAAAACTTATGATATCAAAAGAGATACTTGCCAAGGAAGACTTGGTTACAACTCATCTAGGGGTAGGGTATCTGAATATAATGGTGGTCAAGCAAATCAAAGATATTCTATGATATATACTTGTTCTGCTGACATAACTAACCTTGTAAGAGATAGTTTTAGAGATTATGCAGATGAAATCGAATTTGCCGTAGGCAATATAAATGCACAAGACAAAATTTATCATAGCGATCAAGATCCTTATGGAAACCAAACTTGGGATGTAAGTGGCGGTTTCGCTCCTAGTAATAATAAGTCTCCTGATGCGATTGGCAATGAGATTATAAACAGCCAGCGTCTTCCTTATGGTGGTTGGTATGTAGTTTTGGTTTATGACAAAACTATAAGATCACAAAAAAAGCTTATGGATAATTACTCTAAGATTGGCATGGCTGATGAAAAGAAAGCAAAAGAATATATTGATAAATTTTACAAACCTAAAAGTGTTACTTTGTATGATGGATATTTGGAAGCGCAAGGCGATAGTATTTTTTATACAATAGACGGCTTTTATACACCAAAAAATGGAGAAGTCCAAGGCAAGTTAATATTAGCGTCATTTGGTGCTAACGGGGTCGGAACTCTTTCTAGGACTGATACAGGTGGTCCTGCATTGACTGGCGATGATACTTCTGCTCTGTATGTAGCAAAAACCAAAGGCAAATTGACCTATGGCAAAGATAGTCCATATAGGACAAGCAATGAGTATAATGCAAAAGATAGAGTTGCATTTAACGGTTCAAAAACAAAGTTAGTATTGAATGATGGTGGAAAATATATAACACAAGGTAGCAATAAATATCATCAAGGTTTTGACTTAGATGAATTTGACATTTCAAGTTATGCTATGAAAGATGAACAGGATAAACCTGTATTGGGTAATGGACAAAATACCCTAGAAGCAGCGATAGTCACGCGAAATGACGGATCGTATAACCGTGCTTTGGTGCCGTTTTTCGGTATTTCTATTGATTTGTATACCCCAAAACTATGTTATAACCAGAAATTTTACGACACAGCTGGTTGGTTGAAATTTTATAGCAAAGAAACTGGCGAAAAAATAACTACTGTCGGTAATGTCGATACGCCAGACGCGGTAGCCGTAGGCGAGACGCTGTATTATAGGACAGAGATTCGAAACCAAGAAGGCAACCAAGGCGAAGGTGAGGCTATCGAGGGTGCAGTAGTAGAGCTAGCCACAGGTGCGTCTAATACATACAATCCAAATTCTGCTGGTATTAACAATACCGACCTAGATAGCAATCGGCTAAGAAATGTGAAATTTAGCTATCTCGTAGATGATAAGCCTGGTGCATATACTACCAATAAAGCAAGATCTGCTGAGGCAGCGGAAGGCTATGATTCGAATTACGCTGGCAAGACTATATTTACGACGAATAATAACAATATGAAATTCCGTGTCGGTAGCGATGCTGGTGGCGAAATGGGTGATGTCGAATACGCTGGTGGTCGTATAGGTGTAGGTCAATCAGCATATATGGAGTTTAACGCTACTGTCGGAAATACATATGTATATACACCTATGAGATATACGCTTTCATACTCAATGAATCGTGATGGTAAAAACATAGTAGGACCTAAGACTGTGCTAGAAAGATGTGATAGCAACGAAACGGAACAGAGTGTTAAGATTAGGTTTTTAAATGGTCTTAAAGTGGTAAATCAAAATTTCAAAGATTTAAAAGACCGAGATAAAAACAGCGAACAAGACGATAGATTATATACCCAAGTAGCAGAGTTGCCATTTGATGTAAATATGGTTTTTCAGCCAGATATCAATGATATATTCCAATGTGCGATAAAAGTAACAGAAAGCGGAAAATGCCCTAACTGGGATTTGGAGTTATCAAGCGATGGACAAACAACTCAAAATCGTGGATTGTGCGCGAGATTCCCAAAAATTTTTAAAATCGAATCTGACGGCACTTGCCAGCCAATAAAAGATAAAAAGCTAAGTGATGGCACGATAGGCATAGACTACGATGAGGCTAATGGCAATTTGCAAGTATTTGAGTTGCCTGGCAAGGTCTATATGTCAGCTATCAGAGCGGTAGATAGGGGAAGGTGTAGAGATATAACACGAGAGTTTAAACTGCCATTTAAAGTAGGTAATGGCAAGAGCATGGTGGATTATCATACCGAGTTTGAAACAAAACAAACCAAGGAAAATAAAGTCTTAGGTATCAAGGATGTAGAGATACTAGACGCATTTCAGGGCGTGACATTTATGCTTAGCTACTATCCTAATGGTCTAGGTAGCGAGCAACAAACAATAGGCGTAGATGAAAATACGACTTTATCTATGGATACGCTGACTTTATATGAGTATGACGCAGACGGCAAAGCTACGGCGATTTCTAACCCAACTGATTACTATGTAAGATATCAAATCGAAAGATTATATGAATACTATATAAATAAAGATAGAAATTTGCCTGAGAAAGTAGCAGAGCTTTTGGGTAATCGCAACCAATATAACATGAACGATGCTGAGAGCGACAAGCGCCCACTAGAAGTGGCATGGCTAAATGAGACAAAGACCGCGACTGGATATACAGATGAGAGAGAGGCTTTCGAAAAGGAAAAAGAAGCTATCCTCGATGAGATCAATAGAGCTAAATCGTATTTCGGTGTAGAAATGTCGCAAGATGGATCTTTCCATGTCTGCGATAGTGATAGCTTCGTAGTCAGACCTGCGTATTTCGAAGTAGATATGGAAGCTACCGATAAATATGCTAAATTAGTCGATCCTGCCGCCAAAGGCGATATTACCGAGAAATTGGATGAAGCACATACTGATGAGTTGCGCACTGGTGGTGACTATGCAAGCAATAAAGATGTGCTAAGCAAGGTATTTTATGCAAAGAGCTTTAAAGAGCATGCTGTGCCAAACTATACAAATCGAATAGGCGGAAATTTGAGCCAACAAAGATTTAGTATAAGAAATAGCTATTACTCTACGCGAGCATTAGAAGCTAGTGCTTCTGAGGCGAATGCGACAGCGGCGTCATATAGGGAAACACTGACTTATCTAAAACCATTTATCTCAAATGATTGTCGCAATAGCATATCAGACCAATCATTTTTCATAGAAAGTAAGCTAGAAGAGCAAACTTATCTAAGAAGAACAAGCAAATATCAATGCGCTAATAAGAGCGTAGGATATACTGGGTTTGCTATCGATAATGGCAGATATCAGCTAAATAATTATGCTGAGCTAAATAAAGATAAAAATGCTACATTTGGTAAAGTAAGCAAAACAGAGCAATGCTTGGTAGATGATAAAGAATTTAGCACTAATTATAGGAGAGTTTGGGATAAAGACGCAATAACACTGTGGGCAGATTTTAGAGCGAAGGATATCCATGTCAATGGTGAAGGTGTGGCTAATATAGAGTCTTTTACTTCTCGTGATATTAGACTAGAAGCCTTGAAAGAGCCAGAAGCGAAGACTAGAAAACCAGCTGCATTATTTACTGAAATTTTATATAAAGATAAAAATTCAGCAAGCAGACAGGGCGAAATTTTCAATTATTACAATGTCGGTGATGTCATGGTAAGTGTATATGACAACTCATGGACAGATGCTTGGGGTGATCAGACATTTGATAAGAGAGAAAATCCAAGTGCTAGTGCCGATGATAATACTACTGGCGGTGATAAAGCCGATAGTAAAAAAAATAAAGATTACTGGGGCACCAAATGTATCATCAACTCTACTGCAAATAAGCACGATGAAAGAGGTAGAATCGGTTGCGATATCGGTATAAAACAAAAAACCAATAAAAAAGAAAATAACGCGCTAGGTTTAGTGCTACGCTATCAACCAGATAGGATAAATATGGCTATCGTGGGCTTAGAGAACGGACACTATGAACCTGTTTGGAATCACGGTGGTGGTAGCTATGATGCGAATGCGTCTGCGCTTTCTTCTACTCACTCAAACGGTGTAATTGATACTAACGGTACTCGTTTTGCATACTTCAACTCTGTCGAGATTGAGAATGATTCTAATACAATAAAGGATTTAAATGCCAGTGGATATAAAGAAGATGAGACGATAAACGAAGCTGTGACTAAACAGCTGAGCGAACTAGCTAAGTTGCGCATAAATGCTACTGCGTATTTGGATAATGCTGTCTATAAAGATGTGGTAGCTACGCTATATGATGGCAGGATGTATAAGGCTGATGCTAATGCCACTGATGCAGCTTTGCAACCACTTTGTGGCTTCGCTAGCGATATGGATGTGGTCGTAGGGTTTAATTATGATTGTGCCAAGGACAATAGCGATGGTCGTTGTCTAAAAGTTGATGCTAATGTCACTAAAAACAATGCAACATATAAACAAGATAAGAATTTATTGTCTTACACTACCATACCTAAGGGCACGGAGTATTTTGCCGCCAAAAACGAAGGTGAAGAAGATAAATTTGATGAACAAATATGTCAAGCTAGTGCGAATTATGACAGCAGATGTTATAGTTATAATGATAAAAATATAGATGATTCATCTGAAATTAAAGGTCAGAAAACACCATTTTCTTTGAAACATGCCATTAGTTTTTATACAGATGGCTCATTGAATAGTGGTTTGGTTCATAAGGCGCATAAGTTAGATGGAAAGAATATTTTAGATCCAAAATTTCCTGAGTTTATTCTGATGTCTAGTGCGTTTAAAAACGGCGAAACGCCTACTGCTACTATCTATTTTAACTTCGATAGGATGCAAAAACATGCGCATTTGCCTGCTCTTATCTACCCTACGGATTTTAGTCTAAATAGTCTGACATTTAGCAAGGGAGACGGAGAGATTACACCAGCGAAATTTGATAATAGCTATAAAGTCATGTATTATAAAATTGACGACATTAAAAAAGCTAAGGCAGCAATGAGTTCTGGTGTATCTACATCTTTGACGAATTTTAAAGATTATGCGGGTGTGGGTGGCGTAAATATGCCAGCTGGCACTGGTACTTATGCGTATTTCATATATGGTAAGTCATACGATCAAGACGATGGGTCAAAAGAGTATCAATGCGTAGTCGGGCAAGTTTGTGACATAAAGATATTAGAAGCTTTGTATTGTGGTAAAGATATCGAGCATTGCGCGACTATGCTCTCACCTAGTGCGGATTTTAACTATCTGAACCCTAAGAACAACATATTTAACTCCTTGAAAAAAGAAGGTCATGTGGAAGGTAAGTTCCAGGGATTTATCACAAATAAAATTTCTGCACTTGATAGCGATAAAGCTGCTGATGTGTTTGTGTCTAGATACGATACTGCTATAAATAAACAAGTAAAAATAACTCCTAGTGGCAGAAATGACGGAAAGAGCTTTAAAGATGGCGAACAAATCATAAAAGTAAGTTATGGTGAAGTACATAGCGATGTTATAGAGATACTAACCAACCCTTGGCTTATCTATACGAATAGCACAAATCAAGGCAATTACATCTCGACAGAGAGTGCGCCTACTTCTAGCGAGTATGCTTCGAAATATAGCGGTATACATCAATACTATAACCCTATTAAGGTCAGATTTACTCTCCCTAGTGCTTGGGTAGGCGAAGGTGGAGTCAAAGGTAGTTACAAAGATGTAGGTAGCGTCGCTGGCGGTAGCGGTAAAGACACTGATCTCGACGAAGATAAAATGAAAATCGATATGGGTAGAAGATACCGCAACAACCGCATTAACTGGTAATTTTCACGCCAGCTAAAATTTAAAGCCTAGCCTTGGTGCTAGGCTTTTTTAAATTTAATCAAATTTAAAAAAATAGTAAAATTTAAATTAGGAAGACATTTGAAAAATATACGAAATTTCAGCATTATTGCCCATATAGACCACGGCAAAAGCACCCTTGCAGACAGACTAATCAGCGAGTGTAAGGCGGTCGAAGATCGCCAAATGAGCTCGCAAATCATGGATACTATGGATATCGAAAAAGAGCGCGGTATCACTATCAAGGCCCAATCCGTGCGTCTAGAATACGAGCTTGGTGGCGAAAAATATGTCCTAAATCTCATCGACACCCCAGGCCATGTGGATTTTAGCTACGAAGTGAGCAGAAGTCTGGCTAGCTGCGAGGGCGCGATACTCGTCGTCGATGCCAGCCAGGGCGTGCAGGCTCAAACTATCGCAAATGTCTATATCGCACTCGAACACAACCTAGAAATTATCCCTGTGCTAAACAAAATCGACCTTCCATCAGCAGATCCTGCGCGCGTCAAGGACGAGATCGAGCATATAATCGGACTTGATTGCTCCCAGGCAATCGAAGTAAGCGCAAAAACAGGGCAGGGCATAAAAGAGCTATTAGAGGCGATTATCACGAAAATCCCAGCCCCTAAAACCGATGAAAACAAGCCATTGAAAGCACTTATTTATGATAGCTGGTTTGATAACTATCTTGGCGCACTCGCCCTTGTGCGCATTTATGACGGAGTGGTCAAAAAAGGCGATGAGGTCTATGTCATGGGCACTGGCGGTCGCCACGAGGTGCTAGGGCTCATGTATCCAAACCCTCTTGCGCCGATTAAAACAAACGCCGTGCGAAGTGGTGAGGTCGGTATCGTAGTAATGGGGCTAAAAAATGTCAGCGATGTGCAAGTCGGCGATACGATTACGCTCTATCGTAATCAAGCTTCCCAGCCAATCGGTGGCTTTGAAAAGGCAAAGCCTTTTGTGTTTGCTGGAATTTACCCCGTCGAAACCGATAAATTCGAAGAGCTACGCGACGCGCTAGATAAGCTCAGCCTAAATGATAGCTCACTTAGCTACGAGCCTGAGACCTCGCTTGCGCTTGGATTTGGCTTTCGCGTGGGGTTTTTGGGCTTGCTTCACATGGAGGTTGTCAAAGAGCGTTTGGAGCGCGAGTTTAACCTCGATCTAATCGCTACTGCGCCGACTGTTACTTATGAGGTCTATCTCACAGACGGCTCTATCAAGCGAATCCACAGCCCTAGCGAACTGCCTGAGCCAAACTATATAGATCATATCGAAGAGCCTTATGTGCGCGCTACAATCATTACGCCGAGTGAATTTTTGGGAAATTTAATCACGCTTTTAAATTCTCGCCGTGGCGTGCAGACCAAAATGGACTATATCACGCCAGAGCGTGTTTTGCTCGAATACGATGTGCCGACAAATGAGATTATTATGGATTTTTACGACAAGCTCAAATCCTGCACAAAAGGCTATGCTAGTTTTGATTATGAGCCTAGCGATTATAGGCGCGGAAATTTGGTCAAACTCGATATTCGCGTCGCTGGCGAGGCTGTCGATGCGCTCTCTATAATCGTGCCGGTAGAAAAGGCGCAGTCTAAGGGCAGGGATCTGGTAAAGGCGATGAAGGAAATCGTCCCGCGTCAGCTTTTTGAAGTGGCGATTCAGGCTAGTATTGGCAACAAAATCATCGCCCGCGAAAATGTCCGCGCTATGGGCAAAAATGTAACCGCCAAGTGCTACGGTGGCGATATCACGCGCAAGCGCAAACTGCTCGAAAAGCAAAAAGAGGGCAAGAAGCGCATGAAAGCTATCGGCAAGGTGAATTTGCCTAGTGAGGCGTTTTTAAGTGTTTTGAAGATTGATTAAAATTTGGCTCTTTGGGGAATACTGCCTCGGATTTCTCGTGTGATTTTTGCCGCAGGAATTTTGCGAGGGTAAAATTTGTTTAATTTGTCATTGCGAGCTTTCGTAGAAAGCGAAGCAATCCAGTAAAATTTAGAGTGAGTTTTTTAAAATTCCATAAAATATAAATTCCGATAAATTTTTCTGCGAATTAAAATTTGTTTGAATTTCTCTGGATTGCAACGCTACGCTCGCAATGACAGCAAATTTAGCGGTAAGAATTTTAAATTCGTAGATTGCCACGCCCTGCAAGCACGGCTCGCAATGACAAATTAAAAGTCAATGAAATTCCCATGGATTGGCATGTTAGCTGCGTTTGCTTGCAAATGACAAATCAGGGAAATTTATAAGCCCAAATTCGGGCTTATAAAGTAGAATTTAGCTTAAAAATTGCTAAGGAAATCGTCTAGCAGAAGGTATTTTTTATCAATACTGCCTTTGTAAAATTTCTCGAAAGTATCGGTATATGCGTGTTGAAAAAACTCTGCCTTTGTTAGCTCGATAATTGCGTTATTTACGAAATTTACAAGCTCTGCGTTGCCTTTTTGCGCGCCCACACAGATATAATCTATCTCGCCTACGCTTTTGACGCCAGTTTCTAAGCTAGGATTATTCATCACAACTGCGGCGGCTGTGATATTTGTGTGCATGTAGCCATCGACTTCGTTTGATAGCATTTTTTCCGCGCACTCTACGCCATGTTCGCAGTAAGAAACATCAAAACTATATTTTTGTGCATTTGTTTTGAGCCAATCATCGCTTGTGGTACCCTTTTGGACTATGATTTTTTTGCCCTTTAAATCAGATAGTTTTGTAACTCCGTCAGCTTTTCTGGTGACTACGACTTGCACATCTGCTAGGTATGGCACTGAAAAATCCACTTCCTTAGCGCGCGCTGGTGTGGCAGAAAAGTTGCCGACCACTAGGTCTAAATCGCCGTTTTTAAGCATAGGAAGTCTGTCTTTTGCCTCGATGACTACTAAGTCGATTGAGCCGTCGCTTCCTACTAGCTTTGTGCCGATTTCTTTGGCCAAAGATACCTCAAATCCCTCACTTCCTCCATTTACTTGCGAGCTAAATGGAGGCAGGTTTTCTCTGACGCCTATTTTGACCTTTTTGCTTGATTGAATTTCTTGCAAAGAGGCACCAAATGCACATGCACAGCCAAGTGATAAAAGTAAAAACTTTTTCATTATATACTCCTATAAATGAAATTTTAGTTTTTTTTAAAAAGATATTAGGAGTAATTTTACCGTGAAATTTTAAAATAAAATTTAAATTTCACGGCAAATGTGGGTAAATTTAAAGAATTTCTAGTATAAATTTTAACCAAAAAGGCTATTTACGCTCTCGTCGTGATATACGCGACGGATAACCTCGCCAAATAGCGATGTTACCGAGATGACTTTGATTTTATCGCACTCTTGGCGCAACGGAATTGTATCTGTGACGATTAGCTCATCTAGCGCGCCCTCATTTAGCCTCTCATAAGCTGGTCCGCTTAAAACTGCGTGTGTGCAAAACGCCATAACGCTAGTAGCACCCCTTTCTTTAAACGCAGCGGCGGCTTTGACGATAGTGCCGGCTGTATCGATCATATCGTCGATTAAAATCACATCTTTGCCATTTACATCGCCGATGATATTCATAACTTCGCTTTTGTTGGCTTCTTCGCGTCTTTTATCTACAATAACCATATCCAAATTTAACTTTTTAGCAAAGGATCTTGCGCGCGCCACACCGCCGACATCTGGGCTAGCGATGATAGGGTTTTTTAAATTTTTGTTTTTGAAATAGTCCAAAAACGCCAAAGAGCCATATAAATTATCTACCGGAATATCGAAAAATCCCTGAATTTGTCCAGCGTGCAGATCCATCGTAACTACGCGGTCAATGCCTGCTGTTTGCATCATGTTTGCGACGAGTTTGGCGCTGATTGGCACTCTTGGGGCTGCCTTGCGGTCCTGTCTAGCGTATCCGAAATACGGCACCACGGCTGTGATTGATCTAGCGCTTGATCTTTTTAGCGCGTCGCTTAGGATTAAAAGCTCCATTAAATTTGAGTTAGCCGGAGCGCAGGTCGGTTGTATGACGAAAACATCCTTGCCGCGCACACTTTCGCCGATTTGCACGCTAATCTCGCCGTCGCTAAATGTCTTGATAGAACACTCGCTAAGTGGCAGGGATAGGTATTTTGAGATTTTTTTTGCGAAGTCAGGATTGGCGCTTCCTGATACGATTTTATAGCCACGCATATTTTGCCTTTGTGATAAGATGAACTCTAATTTTACACCAAAGCTGATAAATTTAAGCTAATTTTCTACGATTTTACTCGGTTCGCCGAAAAGATTTGCAAGCTCGGTTTTTAAAATTTCTTCCTTGCTCACAGCTTCGCTTGCAAGCTTGGCAAGCTCGTTTTTAGTTTTTTGCATATCAGGCTTGGCTACTTCGGTGCTGATTTCGTAATTGCTCAAATTTGTCTGATTTAGCAAATTTGGCTTGGGTAAATCCTTTGGCGGGGTTGCCAAATTTGGCTTTGGCTCCGCCTCGCGAAGTGGGGCATTTTGGGTGATTGAAATTTTAGCATTTTCGCCAAAAGTCATTTTCAAAACGCTATTTATCGCCCTTGACGCGGCGCGCAAATACTCTTTGTCCTCGTTTTTGGCGCGCGAAATCAGATACAAAGTGGAGTTTTCAAATTTGACAAATTCAATGCAATTATCAAATTTCTCGCCCAACTCGTAGCTTCTATCGTATAAATTTGAGAGAAATTTATCATACGCCGAATTCGCATTTAGCGTATCTGCGCCTGTTTTTTGCGCTACTTTTTGCTCTAAATCGTTTAAATTTTGGCTAGTGCTGTTTTGCGCAGGGGCTGGATTTTGCGCTGGATTTTGCGCCAAATTTGGCGCATTTCGCGGTGCGCTGAAATTTGCATTTGCCTGCGCGCTTTTCGGCGTAGCAAAATTTGGCGCAGAGCCCAAATTCGTCCCGCTTGCACCGCTATCACCAATGGATTTTGAAATTTCGATTAACTCGTCGATTTCTTGCAAATTCACAGCTTCCATCATCAAAAATATCATCATCAAAAGCGAGTAAGTATTATCCGAACTCACACCTAGCATGCTTTTTGCGCCGGCTAAAATTCGGAAAAATCGCTCATAAATTAGCATGCTAAATTTGGTGTCATTTCGCAAAAATTTCTCTTTTAAATTCGCAATCATCTCGTCGATTATGGTCTCGGCGTTGTAGTTTTCGATCTCTTTGACGATTTCGATAGCGCCCACGCGGTCTTGGCGCAAAACGATTTCTAAAATTTCATTGATTTTGGCGGGATCTAGGAGCCCCAGCATATCGGCTACTGCGGTTTGCGTGACATTTTCTTCGCTATAAATTATGGCTTGATCTAAAAGCGTGAGAGTATCCCTGAGCGAGCCAGAACCGCTTCTAGCTAGGATTTTGAGCGCGCCGTTTTCGTAAGAAATACCCTCGTTTTGCAAAATCGCTTCAAGGTGCGAAATAATCGCTAGTTGGGCGATTGGTTTGAAGCGGAAGTGTTGCGTGCGCGAAAGCACGGTCGCTGGTAGTTTGAGCGGGTCTGTGGTGGCTAGGATAAATTTCACATACGCAGGCGGTTCTTCAAGCGTCTTTAAAAGGGCGTTTGAAGCCTCTTTGGTAAGCATATGAACCTCGTCAATGATAAAAATTTTAAATCTCGCACTAGCCGGGGAGTATTTGGTCTGCTCGATTAGCTCCCTGATATCGTCGATTTTGCGGTGGCTTGCAGCGTCCATTTCGATGATATCGATATGGCGACCCTCGTTTGCCATGATGCAGTTATCGCAACTCTCGCAAGGCTTCGAAGTGGGGCCGTGATCGCAAAGCAGGGCTTTGGCGAAAATACGCGCGGTCGAGGTCTTGCCAGAGCCTCTAAGTCCGCTAAAAAGATACGCATGTCCTAGTCTTGCGCCATCGAGTGCGTGTGCTAGGGAGCTTGCGATTGCGTTTTGTCCGATTAGGGCGTCGAAGTTTTTGGGTCTGTATTTTAGTGCGAGTGCTTGCAAAATTTCTCCTTGATTTAAAACCTTTAATGATACAAAAAAAACTATAAATTTAAAATTTATCGCTATATTACGCCAAATTTTTCAAAAAAGGATCAAAATGAAATCAATTTTTGTCGCAATCTTTGCACTTTTAATCGCGGGGTGTTCGAGCAATACGCCTGTTTTGGGGCTTAGTCCATATATTTCTGGTGTTGCGCCACAAGCAAAAACCAAAAGCGCTGGCGAGCTAAATATCAAAGACTCTCGCCAAAATACCCTAATCATCGGCACTATCAACGATAATAGCGGAAATTTAATCGACGAGGTTTTGCTTAAAACAGATTTGAGTTCGTGGTTCGAAAACGCCCTTAAAACCGAGCTTAGCGCGCGTGGCGTAGCCATAGGCGCAGGCGGGGCTAGCATAAGTGTGGATATCAAAACCTTAAATGCCGCAATCGAGGGGTATTCTAAACAAAATATGAGCGCAAAAGCCGAAGTTTTCATCACTATCGTAAATGGCACTAGGACAATTACAAAACGCGTCGCCCAAGATCAAAGCGAGTTTGCAGCCCTTCGCAATGCCCGCACAATGGAGCCTTTCGTCGAAAGTATGCTAAGAGATATCATCAAAAAATCAGCCGATCAAATCGTCTCTTCGCTATAAATTTTAAATGCGTTGCATTAATTGTGGCGCATTTTCCCTGCGCCTTTTTTGCGCCTCTTGTGCGCACACCCTCTCGCAAAACCGCCTAAACGCGCGTGTGGTGGAGGATTTCGTAGTATTTTATTATTACGGATACTCGGAGGTTAAAAATTTAATCCTCTCAAAGCACCATTTGCACGGAAGCGCGGTTTTATCGCGCTTGGCTAAATTTAGCCTGGCGAAATTTCCAAATGAATTTAAGGCTTTTTTAGATGAGAATTTGCCAAATTTGACGCGCGAAATCCCAAATTTCAAATTTCAAGCTGTCCCGCTAGATGATGATATCAGTTCGGGTTTTTCGCATACTGCCGTGCTTGCTCGCGCGCTAAAATCGCGCGAAATAACGCCAACTTATGGCGTGATTAAAGCCCAAAACAAGGTCAAATATGCAGGTCAGTCCTTGGAATTTCGCCTAAAACACAGGCGCGATTATAAAATTACAAAAGAGCCAAAATTTCCCGTGATTTTAGTCGATGATATCGTTACAACCGGGCTTAGTATGTTGGAGGCTAGGGAGGTTTTAAAAAAGGCTGGATTTAGAGTGGTTTTTGGTATAGTTTTGGCAAATGCACAAATTTAAGCAAATTTACGCGAATTTTAGGTTACTCAAAAGGTTTTTTTGCTAAAATCAAAAGTTTAAATTTGCAATAAGGAAAGATATGCAAGAAAGTATTTTTGACACACAAGAAATCATAGACATAGATGTTGAAGAATCAATAAAAACAAGCTATTTAGACTATTCGATGAGCGTTATCATAGGTCGCGCCTTGCCTGATGCCAGAGACGGCTTGAAGCCTGTGCATAGGCGAATTTTATACGCTATGAACGACCTTGGAGTTAGCTCTCGCCAACCATATAAAAAATCAGCGCGTATTGTGGGTGATGTCATCGGTAAATATCACCCGCACGGCGATATAGCGGTGTATGATGCGCTAGTGCGTATGGCACAAAGCTTTTCTATGAGAATTCCAACTGTCGATGGTCAGGGAAACTTCGGCTCGATTGACGGAGATGGCGCGGCTGCTATGCGTTATACAGAGGCTAGAATGACGCCACTAGCCGAGGAACTTTTAAAAGATTTAGACAAAGAGACGGTCGATTTCATACCAAACTACGATGAGAGCCTAAGTGAGCCTGATGTGCTTCCTGCGCGCGTGCCAAATTTGCTTTTAAACGGATCAAGCGGTATCGCTGTGGGTATGGCGACAAATATCCCGCCACACAGCCTTGATGAGCTTGTAGATGGGCTTTTGCTTTTAATCGACAATAAAAACGCTAGCCTTGAAGAGGTCATGCAATACATCAAAGGTCCAGATTTCCCAACTGGCGGACTTATTTTTGGTAAAAAAGGCATTATTGATGCTTATCGCACTGGGCGTGGCAGGGTCAAACTCAGAGCCAAAACGCATATCGAAAAAAAGGCCAACAAAGATGTCATCGTCATCGACGAGCTTCCATATCAGACAAACAAAGCCCGCCTTATCGAGCAAATCGCGGATTTGGTCAAAGATAAACAAATCGATGGTATTAGCGAAGTGCGCGATGAGAGCGATTTCGAGGGAATTCGCGTCGTAATCGAGCTCAAACGCGACGCTATGAGCGATATCGTGCTAAATAACCTTTTCAAACAAACCACTATGGAGGGCACTTTTGGCGTAATTATGCTCGCAATAGACGGCAAAGAGCCAAAGGTATTCTCGCTAATCGAGCTACTTAAACTTTTCTTAAATCACAGAAAAACCGTTGTTATTAGACGCACGATTTTTGAGCTTCAAAAGGCACGCGCTAGGGCGCACATTTTAGAAGGCCTTAAAATCGCGCTTGATAATATTGACGAAGTGATCGAAATCATTAGAAATTCAGCCGACACTGCGATAGCCAGGGAAAATTTAATGGCTAAATTCGGCCTAAGCGAACTTCAATCAAACGCGATTTTGGATATGAGGCTAAGCAAGCTAACTGGCTTAGAGCGCGAAAAAATCGAAAACGAGCTAAAAGAGCTTTTGGTCGAAATTTCACGCCTTGAAAATATCCTAAAATCTGAAAATTTAATCGAGCAAATTATCAAAGATGAGCTCTTAGAAATCAAAGATAAATTTAAATGCCCGCGCATTACAGAAATCGTCGATGACTACGATGATATCGATATCGAGGACCTCATACCAAACGAAAATATGGTCGTAACTATCACGCATAGAGGCTATATCAAACGCGTGCCAAGCAAGACTTACGAGAAGCAAAAAAGAGGTGGCAAAGGTAGAGTGGCAGTAACCACATACGACGATGATTTCATCGAAAATTTCTTCACTAGCAACACCCACGATACGCTTATGTTTGTGACTGATCGCGGACAGCTTTACTGGCTCAAAGTCTATAAAATCCCAGAAGGCTCACGCACAGCCAAAGGCAAGGCGATTGTAAATTTAATCAAACTCGTAGGCGATGAAAAAATCATGGCGATAATCCCGACTACCGATTTTTCAGATAGCAAATCGTTAGTATTTTTCACCAAAAATGGTATCGTAAAACGCACAAATTTAAGCGCGTTTTCAAATATCCGCTCACTTGGCGTAAGGGCTATCAGCCTAGACGATGATGACGCGCTAGTAACTGCGCTAATCGTGCCAAATGAGGCAGGCGAGAGCGCGCCGATTGAGAGCGATGATGAAAATGGACAAAATTTAGAAATTTCGCAAGAAATCGAAGAAGTTGAGAGCGAAATTTTAGATGAAAACAGTAGCGAAATCAACGAAAATATGATTTTCATCGCTACTAAAAAGGGTATGTGCGTTAAATTTAAACTCGGCAAGGTCCGCCAAATGGGACGCGTAGCCAGAGGCGTGAGAGGGCTTAAATTTAAAGAAGCTGGCGATGAGGTAATCGGTGCGACATTTATTTTAAATGATAATTTAGAAATTTTAAGCGTGAGCCAAAAAGGTATTGGCAAACGCACCACAGCTAGCGAATATCGCCTCACAAACCGCGGTGGCAAGGGCGTAATCTGCATGAAGCTCACAAACCGCACCGGCGATTTGGTAGGCGTAGTAATGGTTGATGAGGAAATGGATCTCATGGCACTAACCACAAGTGGCAAGATGATTCGCACAGATATCCAAAGCATACGCAAAGCCGGACGCAACACAAGTGGCGTCATCGTGGTAAATGTCGAGGGCGATGATGTGGTAAGCATTGCCACTTGCCCGAAAGCAGAAAGCGATGATGAGGGCGAAGTGGGCGAAGAAAATGGTGGCGAGAGCCTAAATTTAGAAAATAGCGAAAATCAAATCATACAAGGAGAGGGTGATGAATAGATATAACATCGCAATCGTTGGCGCAACAGGCGCTGTTGGCGAAGAGATACTTAGAGTTTTGTCTGAGTTAAATTTCCCAGTAGCAGATATTTTGCCACTAGCTAGCGCACGCTCGGCTGGCGAGGTCGTAGAATTTGAGGGCAAAGAGTATGTGGTAAAAGAGCTTACCGATACTACTTTTGAAGAAAACGAGATTGATATCGCGTTTTTTAGCGCAGGTGGCAGTATTTCGGCGCATTTCGCACCGCTTGCAGCAGCTAGTGGCGCAGTGGTAATCGATAATACAAGCCATTTTAGAATGCAAGATGATGTCCCTCTTGTGGTGCCTGAGTGCAATCCTGGCGATATCGAGCTATGGGAGCAAACAGGAATCATCGCCAATCCAAACTGCTCAACTATCCAAATGGTGCAAATCCTAAAACCACTAAACGACGCATTTGATATCGAGCGCGTAGATGTGAGCACATATCAAGCCACAAGTGGCGCAGGTAAAGAGGGTATGAGCGAGCTAGTCGAACAACTCCAAGCGTTTTTTGCCTTTAAGCTTGATGAGTGTGAGCCAAAGGTTTTCGCTCACCAAATCGCAATGAATGTAATCCCTCATATCGATGTTTTCAACGAAAATGGCTTTACCAAAGAAGAGCTAAAAATGGTCAATGAAACGCAAAAAATCCTGCACAAAAACTTCCCAGTAGCCGCCACTTGCGTGCGTGTGCCTGTCATGAGAAGCCACAGCGAGGCGATTACGATTAAATTTAAACAAGATTTCACCCTTGAAAAGGTGCGCGAAATTTTAGCAAACGCAAAAAGCGTCGTGCTTTGCGATGATCCAAGCGAGAAAAAATACCCTATGCCAATCGTGGCGACCGATACGAACGAGACTTTCGTAGGTAGGATTCGCCGCGATATTTATGATGATAAAATCTTGCACCTTTGGTGCAGTGCCGATCAAATCCGCGTCGGAGCGGCTACAAATGCCGTTAGAATCGCACTTGATTGGATT
Organism: Campylobacter sp. JMF_01 NE2; assembly: GCF_027737365.1. Lineage (NCBI taxonomy): Bacteria > Pseudomonadati > Campylobacterota > Epsilonproteobacteria > Campylobacterales > Campylobacteraceae > Campylobacter > Campylobacter sp. JMF_01 NE2. The sequence goes on from NZ_JAOVTR010000005.1 coordinate 75,143, forward strand.
GAACTTCAAGAAAACAAATAAATTTATGGGCGCAAATTCGTTGCGCCCATTTTAAATTTTACAAATTTCACTAAATTTAGCCTATTTAAGGAGCAATGATGATTTTTATCGACGCATGTTTGAAAAAACCGACACCTTATACGCCTGTGTGGATGATGCGACAAGCCGGGCGTTATTTGCCCCAGTACATGGCAGTGCGAAAAAGCGTGGGCGGATTTTTGGAGCTTTGCAAGGATTTTCGCAAAGCAAGCGAGGTTACAATCCAGCCTGTGGAGATTTTAGGCGTCGATGCGGCGATTTTATTTAGCGATATTTTGGTCGTTCCGCTTGAAATGGGTCTTGATTTGGAATTTGTCGCAGGTGAGGGTCCAAAATTTAAAAATCCATTGAAAAATTTGGAAGATTTAAAGGCCCTAAGCCCCGAAAAAGCCGTGAAAAATCTGCAATATGTCTATGATACGGTCGCGCTAACAAGGCAGAATTTAAGCGATGATAAGGCGTTGATTGGCTTTTGTGGTTCGCCTTGGACGGTGGCGACATATATGATCGAAGGCGGCACGACAAAGACCTATGCGATTTGCAAAAAAATGGTGTATTCTAACCCTGAGCTTTTGCACGAAATTTTGCGCGCCGTTACGGAGACGACCAAACTTTACCTTGAAAATCAAATCAAAAACGGCGTAAATGCGGTGCAAATTTTTGATAGCTGGGCGAGTGCGTTAGAAGAAAGCGCGTTTTTCGAGTTTAGCTGGAAGTATATTTTAGAAATTTGCGACTATTTAAAGGCGAAATTTCCGCAAGTGCCGATTATTGTCTTTCCAAAGGGCATTAGCGGATATTTGGATAAGATTAGCGGTAATTTCGATGTTTTTGGCGTGGATTGGAGCACTCCGATAGAGCTAGCTGCGGCAAAACTTGGGCAGAAATATACGCTTCAAGGAAATATGGAGCCAACCCGCCTTTATGACAAAAATGCCATAAAACAGGGTGTTTCGCAGATTTTGGAAGTTATGAAAAATCACCCGCACATTTTTAATTTGGGGCATGGAATTTTGCCTGATATTCCTGTGGAAAATGCGAAATATTTCATAAATTTAGTGCATGAAATGAGCGTGGGAAAATGAAATACATTTTCGGTCCTGTGAGTTCTCGCCGTTTTGGGCAGAGCCTTGGGATTGATTTAAGCCCGAATTTAAAACAATGCAACTTTAACTGCGCGTATTGCGAATTAAAAGCCAAAAAGCCTATTTCTCAAATGAGCGAGATTTGCGATATTTCGCCCGTGCTTGATGAGCTAAAAACGGCTTTGGCTAAATTTAAAAATACCCAAGTCATCACGCTTACGGCTAATGGCGAACCCAGCCTTCACCCTAAATTTGGCGAACTTGTAAGCGAGATTAAGGCTTTAAAATTGCCCCAAAAACTGCTAGTTTTATCAAATTCAAGCAGAATTTCTCAAAACCGCGAAGCGTTTTTGAAATGCGATATTTGTAAATTTTCCCTTGATAGCGTGGTTAGTGAAACTTTTAAAAAAATTGATAATCCGCATGATAGTGTAAATTTGGACGAAATTATCTCAAATTTGATTAAATTTAGTGCCGAATTCAAGGGCGAATTAGTCATAGAAATTCTCGTCGTATCTGGGCTAAATGATACTGTCGGCGAATTTGAAGCGCTAAATTCGGTGCTTGAAAAAATAAATCCCGCTCGCATTGATTTAGGCACGATCGATCGTCCGCCTGCGTTTAAAAATGCTAAGCCAGTAAGCTTTGATAGGCTAGAATTTTTAAGCAAATTTTTGAAAAATCAAAGCGTAAATATAGTCGCAAAACCAAAATATGATAGCGAAAAGCTCGATTTTAGCGAAGAAGAAATTCTCTCTATGCTAGTTCGCCGTCCCCAAAGCCTAAGCGATATAGAAGCTAAATTTAGCGAACTCTCAAAGGCAAATTTAGCAAATTTGCTAAATTTAGGAAAAATCACTCTAAAAGACGGATTTTATAAAATTTCATAAATTTTGCAAAATACTGCCCTGAAATTTGCTTGTTATTGTCATTACGAGGCGTGAAATTACGAAGCAATATAGTAAAATTTAAAGCGAAATTTAACGCCAAATTTCGCTATTTTACACCTTCCCACCATCTGTTTTGCGGTAAATTTGAGAGGTTGAAAACCTCCCCCACAAGCGGCGTTGCGATAGTGTATTTCGCCCCAGCTTCCTTACTAGCGCGCACCAATCTCTCCATAGGCTCGCTCCATTTATGATAGGCTAAATCAAATTTCGCCCAGTGTATCGGCAAAATCGCGCGCGCACCAAGCACGCTGGCGTTTTTTGCGCTTTGCTCTGGCATGGAGTGGATCTGCGCCCAGGCGCGGTTGTAGGCGCCGTTTTCTAGCATGGCGATATCAAAGTGTCCGTATTTTTGCGCGATTTGCGCGAAATGCTCGCCATCTCCGCTATCGCCTCCGTAAAAAATCCTAGCCTCATCAGCGATAATCGCATACGAGCCCCACAGCGTGGTATTTCTGTGAAATCTACCGCTAAAATGCCTAGCGCGTTCGAGCGTGAAGCTCACGCCATTTACACGCGTACTCTCTTCTAAATCTAGCTCCGTGATTTTCTCGTCGCTTACGCCCCAGCGAAGCAGGTGGGCGCGCACGCCAAGAGGCACGATATAGCGCTCTGCTTTGGCGTCAATCTCCCTGATAGTGCGCATGTCGAGGTGATCGTAGTGATCGTGGCTGATTACCACGCATAGCTTTTCAGGCAGGTCCGAAATCCTAGGCGTTATCTCATACTCAAATGGCGCACCACCCACGAAAATCGGCGAGGCGCGGTAAAATACAGGGTCGGTGATGACATTTAAATCATTTATGCGAAATAGCACACTCGAATGCCCGAACCAGACAAAATCGCCGTTTTTGAGGGTGCTAGGCTCAAATTTCACGCTAGGAAGTGCGCGGGAGGGGTTTTTGCCCTCGGGGGTAAAAATCATATCATAAAGCCAGCTTAGCATGCTTGGCATTTCATCGCTGGTCGCAAGCACCGTAGGCTGGGCGTTTTCGAAGGTTTTGCCATTGTAAGCCTTGCTGGCGCGGATTTTCGCCATAGAAATCTCATCTGGCACTCCGCCAAAAACAGGGTGAAATTTCACGAAGCAAAGCACGAGCGCGCCCAAAAACAAAACCGTAGCAAAAAACCAAAAAACCGATTTTAAAATCATTTTTTCCCTTTGAAATTTTTGGTTTATATTAGCGAAATTTTGAAATTTTGCTTAGACAAATTCTCCAAATTTATTGCCCAATTTTGCAAATTTTAGTAAAATGTGCCAAAAATAGGAGAAATTTTGATTTACGATGTGATTATTGTGGGCGCGGGTGCGGCTGGGCTTTTTAGCGCGATAAATTTGCGTGCAAAAAGCGTTTTGATTGTGGAGAAAAACGCCTTAGCAGGGCGCAAAATCTTAGCCAGCGGTGGCGGGCGGTGCAATATCACAAATGCAAATTTGAGTGCGAAAAATTATTTAGGAGATGAAAATTTTATCTCGCAAATACTGCGCCGGCTAAGCGTAGATGAGCTTTTGAGCGTGTTTGCGCCTTTGGAATTTGGCTTAGAAAAAAACGCTCAGTATTTTTGCAAAAACCACTCGCGCGCAGTATTGCAAAAACTACTATCTATGGCGCAAAAGAGCTGTGAAATTCGCACAAATTGTGAAATTTGCGAAATTTCAAAGAGTGGCGAAATTTTTAATGTGCTTAGCGTCAAAGGCGAGAAATTTTGCGCCAAAAATCTCATAATCGCCACAGGCGGGCCCAGTTTTAGGGCGCTTGGTGCAAGTGATAGCGCGCTAGAAATCGCTACGAATTTTGGCATAAAGTGCGAGAAATTTCGCCCAGCCCTTGTGGGGCTTTGCGTGCAAAAGGGCGAGTTTTGGTTCAAAAATCTAAGCGGCGTGAGCCTTGGCGTGCGCGCAAAGCTCGCAGGGCGCGAGATTGTAGGCGAGGCGCTATTTACGCACAGAGGCATTAGTGGGCCTGCGATTTTAAATGCGTCGCTGTTTTGGAGAAGTGGCAAAATCACTTTAAATTTCGCCCCAAATCACAATATGCAAAGCCTGGAAAAGGCCCTAAATGGCGGGAAAAAACAGCTTTCGAGTTTGCCGTTTTTGCCAAAACGCTTTGTTTTGGAGTTTTTGCGCTCGCAAAATTTGCAGGATAAAATTTTCTCAAAATACAGCGAAAGTGAGTTGGAAAAAATCGCGCGAATTTTTTCTTACGAGTTTGCGCCTGCTGGCACTTTTGGCTTTGAAAAGGCCGAAATTAGCGCGGGTGGGGTTTGCACGGACGAGCTAGGCACAGATTGTGAAAGTAGGAAAATCCCCGGGCTGTATTTTGCAGGCGAGTGCATAGACGCATCTGGAATGCTAGGGGGATATAATCTGCATTTTGCCTTTGCTAGCGCTCTTTGCGTGGCACGCGCGATAAATTCTAAACTTAGCGCGCGAAATTTGGCTAAATTTGGCTAAAATTTGCAAATTTGAGAAATTTTAAAATTCGCCAAATTTCGCAAATTTAGCCCAAAATTATCGCTCAATTTTTTCGATTATGATATCGCCTGATTTTAGCCCTTCGAGCGTGGTTTTGGCCTTTTCGTCGTCTTTAAACTCGGCGCAGTAAATCTCCAAATACTCAATCCCTTTGGCGTTGTTTTGATTCATTAGCTCGATTGCTGCGAGTGCTAAATACGGGCGTTTTGCGCCAAGTTCGGTAGCGCGAGATAAAATTTCTTTTGCCTTGTCTGTGCGAGTGGAATTTAGCAAAAACTCGCCATAAGTGGTTAAAACCTCGGCGTTTTGGCTATCGCGCGCTAGTATTCTCTCATAAATCGCGTCAGCTTTTTCCTTCGCACCTAGCACATCGAAATTGTGCTGGGATACATAAATTTGGGCGAATTTCATATCGAATTGCGTGCGGTCTTTGGCGTCGATTTGATCGGTGATGATCTCTTTGTTTATGTATTCAAAAACGCTCGCCATTAGCACGGAGTCGTTGTATCCTTGCTCGGCTTCGTCCTCGCTGTCAAATTTCAGCGGATACTCGCAGGCATGCTTGCACAGCGCGTCGGAGTATTCGTAGAGTTTGGCGATGTCGAGGTTTGCACCACCATTAGGATTTTTTTTCATTATAGCGTCGTTTGAATACGCGCTATACGGCTCGGCGCAAAGTGCGCTAAATAGGGCGAAAATCGCGATTAATATGCGGTTTGTCATTTTCTTATCCTTAAATAAAAAAGTTACTAATTCTAGTGGAAAAATTTAAATAATTACTGAATTTAGGCTAAATTTTTAAATTTCATTTTCAAACGCACTTTTTGGATACAGACCGATTAGTTTTTTTACCATTTTGCCGTTTTTATCATATATAAGCGAGGTTGGCGTGCCAAATATCCCGCCAGCGACATTTGATAGGTATTTCACGGAGGCTGGCGGGCTAAGCGTAGGGAATTTTACCCCTTTTTCGCGCGCGGTTTTCAGATCCGTTTCTAGCTCGCCACCACCGCCTAAAACGCCGATTACAAGGGCTTTTTGCGAGGCGTGGATTTCATTTAGGATAGGGGTTTGCGCCCCGCATGCCCCACACGAAGCCGTGAAAAAAAACAAAATCACAGGTTTGTCGTTTCCGCTCACGCTAAAAGAGCGAGTTTTTGGGTCAAATTTCGTCGCGATACTCTCGCCATTTAGGGCCAAATGGCGTTTTTCGCCATCGCATGCGCCAAGCATTAAGGCGCACGCTAGCCCTAGCGCAAATTTTAAAATTTTAAATTTCATTTAAAACCTCGATTTTATCTAATTTTCCGTGCCTTAAACGCACGACTTTATCAGCGTATTTGCCTAATTCTTCGTTGTGCGTAACGAGTATGAGGCTCTTTCCTTCGGCGCGCAGTCCCTTAAAAAGCTCCAAAATCACAGCCTCGTTCGCCTCGTCTAGATTGCCCGTAGGCTCATCGGTGATGATGATATCAGGCTCGTTGATTAGGGCGCGCGCGATACATAATCGCTGCTGTTCGCCACCACTAAGTTCGCTTGGTCTATGCGCCAGTCTGTGCGCTAGGCCAACCCTTTCGAGCGCGCTTTTTGCGCTTTTTTCATCGACACAGGAGTGGTAGTATTGATTTAGCATAACATTTTCAATGGCGTTTAGGTATGGTATGAGGTGGAATTGCTGGAAAACAAGGCCGATTTTTTTGCGACGAAATTCTAAAATTTGCGCTTCATTTAGCGAGCTAGCATCATCTCCGCCTAGCAAATACTCGCCCTTTGTGGGGCTATCCATCAAAGAAAGGATATTTACAAGTGTGCTTTTGCCACTCCCGCTTGGCCCCATTATGCTCACCCACTCGCCCTTTTTCACGCCAAAGCTAATGTCATCTAGCGCCTTTACATCGCCAAAATATTTACAAATACCATTAAATTTTAAAATTTCCATATTATTCCTTTAATAAATTTGCCAAATTTGGATTTAGTGCCCGTTTTATGGGATAATAACTCGCACTAAGCGCGAAAATCAGCGATAAAATCACCGCCATTACAAGCCCTATAAATCTAAAATCCACTCCGCTAGAAAATAAAATTTGACCCAAAATTATGGCTAAAAAATACCCGATTATCGCGCCAAATACTGCCCCGCTAACGCACAAAAGCAAAATTTCGCCCAAAATTATGTGAAAGATATTGGCCCTGTTTGCGCCGATTGCGCGAAGCAGGGCGAATTCTTTAATGCGAGAGAGTAGGACCTGGCTTAGGCTTGTATTTATGCAAATCGAGGTTATGGCTAAAATAGTAAAACCGCTTAGTAGCATTAAAAGTTTGATTTTATCAAGGATTATGCCTTGTGTTTTGGATACTTTGCCCACGACATTAAAGCTCATTTTCTCATCGCTTAAATTTTGTGAAATTTCGCTAAGACCCTTAAAATCGCTATCTACAATCGCTTCGGCGTAGTTGATTTCGCCTTTGGCATTAAAGATATTTTGCGCCAAATTTAGCGAGATTAAAAGCAAGCCATCTTCCTTGCCTCCGTCAAAAACAATGCCCTTTATGCGGACTTTGTGAGTGAAATTTGCATTTGCGTTGTGCGGAGAAATGCCGATTTCATCGCCTAGCTTCACGCCTAAAATTTTGGCTAAATCCTCGCCGATTAGGGCGTTTTTATCGTCGAAATCCACTCTGATTAGCTCGCCCTCTTTGAGCCCCAAATATGGCATTGTTTTTGCTAAATTTGAAAACTCCACGCCCATTACCACAGCCGAATTTACCCCTAAATTCGCACTTTTAAACAGATAGCTATTGTGCGCTTTGAGATTTGGAATTTTTTCAAATTTTGCCCTTAGCTCATCTTCGCTAATGATAAAATTCTGCGAGGAATTTGGCGAGATTATCAAATTTGCCCCATAAGAGTTTAATTCTCCTGCGACTTTTTTGTCGATATCTGCCCAGATATTCACAAACGCCGCGCAAACTGCCGAGCCAAGGGCGATTGCGATAAAAATCACAAATGAGCGCAAAGAGTTGGCAAAAATGCTTTTTAAGACTATCGTGCGATAAAATTTATTATTTTCTACCATATAAAATCTCCGCTGGTGGCAGTTTTAGCGCGCTACGAAGTGGCAAAATCGAGCCGATTAGACAGATTACAAACCCAAATGCAATGCTTAGTGGCAAAACTAGCAGAGCAAAGCCCAAAAACGAGTCAAAGATTTGCTGTGCGATAATTTGGCTTGCTAAGTATCCCGCGCTCGCCCCTAAAATCGAAGCGAAAAGGCAAACGACGAGGGTTTCGGCGATGAATTGCAAATATATAGCCAAACCGCTTGCCCCAAGCGCCTTTAAAAGCCCGATTTCCTTTTTGCGCTTGAAAGTTTCGTTGCTAAGCAAGCTTGCAATGCAAATGCTAGAAATGATGAGCGAGAGGATACTCACCACGCCCATTAGGCCTTGGATTTTTTTGGTGATTCCACTCTGGGCTTCGCTCACGCTAAGGACTGCTTTGGCGCTTGCGTTTGGGAAATCCTCGGCGATTTGGTATGCTATGGAGCTAACATAGGCTGAGCAATACCAAGTATCGTGCTCGACGGCGTCTAGGCTGTCTAAATTGCGCCTAGCTTTTACTGATAAATCATCTTCTGGGATTGTCATTGCAGATACTTCTGCTTTGGTGATTTGACCCTCGCGGTGAGTGAGCTTTTGCACGAAGCCCAAATTCGCGATGATTTTACCGCTGTATTCCTCCGCGTCGTGCAAAATCCCCACCACGCGCACAGTATAAATGCCAAGATCAATCTCATCGCCGATTTTTAAACCCAGCTTTTCGCCTGCGATGACTTCATCATTTGCGCCGTCCTTTGCCCACTCGCCACTAACGCGCCAAAATGGATAAAGGTGCCTTACCCCGACTCTAAAATCAGGCTCATCACTCACTCCTGCGGGTCTGTCGAAGTATGTCCCAACGACCTCAAATTCATCGATTTGCTCGGATAAAAACGGCGCGTAGCTTGTGATATTGTTGCGCCAAAAAATCTCTTTGATTTTGACTAAATCGCTTTCGGCTAAAAAATCATCGTTTGCAAGTGGCGAAAAATCGCGCCCTGCAATTTCGATATTTAGGTTAGCAGATCTGGGCAAAACCACGATATTTGCGCCATATCTTCCAAGCTCACTTGCTAGTTTGTCGCCGATTTTAAGAGTGATATTTAGCATGCAAGCGATTAAGCCAACAGATAAAAAAATCGTCAAAAACGCTAAAAATTTCGACTCCTTAGCCCCAAAAATCGAAGCTTTTAAAATTCTAAAAAACATTATTTAAGCTCCTTTAAAGTGCCGTTTTCATCGACGAAATTTTGCGGATTTTGAGTAAAAATTTCTTCGTTTTTTTCGTTTTCGAAAAAGTAAATCCTGCCATAATACAAATAGCTAAATTTCGATGAATTCGAAATTTGCGCGCGCGAGACAGGGTCGATGACCTGTTTTTCGACGATTTCGCTAAAATAGCTTGCCCCGCTTAAAATTTCGCTAAGCGCGATTTTTACGCGCTCGCCGTCAAAGTCAAATTTCATAGGGATTGGGTTGCAGCCACCCATTTTACCCACACTTGGCAAGAAAATTCGCACATTGCACGCTATGCAGATTAGCTCGTCACCCTTTTTGACATAGCCCATATCTCCGCAAATCGAGCACGCGTCAAAGACCGCAACCGGCGAGAGATGAGTGCTAAATTTATTTAGCAAAAAAAAGCGGATTTTATGCCCATCATCGCTGATATAGGCGTATCTGTGAAGGCGCCCGTCTTGCAAAGCCTGCGCGTCAAAGACAAACTCGCCATTTACTGGCTCTACGAGCGTGGGCGTATCGATCGTAGGCGGGCGAGAGGCCACTAGCAAATAATAGAGGCTAATAGCGCAAAATAGGGCGCAAAGTGCGAGTGTGCAGAGGAAAGTGCGCCAAATTTTAAACCTTGCGCTTTTGTTTATGCGCCAAGCGATGATATTTTTATCTCGCGCTAGTTTTTTGGGGGCTAAATTTAGGTAGAAAATCCCCATAAATAGGGCGATTGCGCACAAAATCAATATTAAATGCTGGTTGTTGTGGTAGATGATTTTGGCGATTATACTTAGAAATTCGCTCGAATTTATAAATTTTAGCGAGGCGTAATTTGTGAAGTATCCGCCCTGCCTAATCCCTAGCCCCACAAATCCGAGCTTGGCGATGAATAAGAGGGCGCAGGTTAGGGCAAGGGCGCCAAAATTTGCGCGCGCACGATTTTTTAAAATTTCGCTATAAAGCAGGTAAAATAAAACTAAGCACGAAAGAGCCAAAATCACCATAAAAAGGTTTAGAATAGCCCCGCTATCAAGGAGTTCGGTGCTAAAAATTTTGAAATTTGCACTGATTAAAAAATACTCAAAACAGGCGCAAACGCCAAGGGCAAAAATGCAAAATTTGGCAATTTTTGAAAGGCAAAATTTAGCGCAAAAAGGCAGTAAAAATAGCGCAACCAAAGCCAAAATATCAAAGAAAATTTTGCCCTCTTGCGCGATTAGACTATGATTTAGCGCGCTAAAACAGGCGCTTCCTAGCAACGCTCCAAAAAAGGCAAATGCAAAATCTTTTTTGCCAAAGTGCGCGGTGATGATAAATAGTGGCAAAAATGCCAAAACAAAATGGTAAAAAAATATCGACAAAACTGCAACCTAAATGTGAAATTTTAGAGCTGTTCGAAATAAATGCAAATTTAAAATTTAAATTTTGTCTAATTTGTCATTGCGAGAATTTTGCGTTAGCAAAATTCGTGGCAATCTACGAATTTAAAATTCCTTGCGCTAAATTTGCTGTCATTGCGAGCTTTCGCAGAAAGCGAAGCAATCCAGGGAAATTTAAATTCAAAATTCAACCTAAATTTAGCATTGAACGAACACTGAAATTTTAGGCGAAATTTTGCTTTTCTCGTAAGGGGGAAGGGGGCTTGAATTGCGAGGTCGCGCCCCTTCCCCCTTACAAACCCCCAACCCCCGACGACGCTTTTAAGGTGGCTAAATTTAAAGCTTCGCTTTTTAAAATTTAGCTGGTTTTATTTTTACTGAAATGCTTCGCATTTCTCGCAACGCCAAATTTGCAAATTTCCTTTTTTCAAACACTTCTAAAATTTCACCCAAAAAGGGTGAAATTTCGTTATTCTTTTGGAGTTCCAGTGTATGCAAATGTGTATTTCACATCAAATGCGCCCCACCATTTGCCCACGCCTGTGGCCTTGTCAGCGTGGCGACCAAAGCCGTTTGCGCCTGGGTTTTCGATATGGAAAATCAGCTCATAATTTCCCACGCCATTTTCCATTTTGACATTTGCGCCATAGTGTGGGCCGTCGCTTGCGACCATTGGCATGAAATTTCCCTTTTGGATTTTGCCGTTATCTAGGTTTTTTAGCTCGTAGCCGATTTTTAGGTATGGGATCCACTCGCCCTCGCCAAAGCCGTTTGCGTTGCCCTCGATCGCGTGGATATCAGCCTCTAAATGAATATCAGCTAAGCTAGGGGCTAGATCAATGCCCTTTGGCTCCATGTCGATTGGTTGTAGATACACAGCGGCTATCTCCATGCCGTTCATCTCCACAGGCTCACCGATAGGTTGCTCGCCAGCGAAGGCGATACTTGAAGCAAGGCTTAAAGCCAAAACTGATGAAAATAATTTTTTCATAAATTCTCCTTTGAAATAGATTTGTTTTTTTGCTTGATTATCAAAATTCCAACTATTAAAGCCACGATTAGCGCAGCTTGCGGGATAAGGCTCTCTTTGTAAGGGTAAAATCCTAGCCATGTAATCGTTGGCAAGCCCTCGATTATGGTTGGTGTAAATACCTTGCCCTCGACTAGCTCCATTATTCCCTTGCCGACAAAGACAATCGACATATAAAAAATAATCGCCGAAGTTATCATAAAAAACGGCTTGATTGCGATACGAAGCGAGAATTTTTTGATTAGGATATAAACCACGAGCAGTGCGATTACACCTACGACAAATCCCGCGCCCACCATACCTAGCGCGCTTGGGGTTTTAGCGTCAATTATTAGCGCTAGATAAAACAGCACCGTCTCGGCTCCCTCGCGATATACCGCTAAAAAGACCATCCACCATAGCATTTTGCCGTCTTTTTCGCTCAGGCTTTGCGAAATCGCTCCACTGATATATGCGCTCCATTTTTTCGAATTTGCATTTGAAAGTAGCCAAAACCCGACATAAAACAGCAATCCCACGGCTACTAGCATGACCGCGCCTTCTAGGATTTCGCGACTTTGACCTGCTTTTGCGGCGCCAAAAATCGCGCTTATGCCCCATGCTGTGGCAAAACTAAGCGCAATTGCGACCGCAAGCGCGCTATAAACGATTTTTAGTTTGCCCTCGTTACCTGATTTGATAAGTAGGGCGATGACGGCAGCCACGATGATTAGGGCCTCCATACCCTCGCGCAAAATAATTATGAGTGAGTATAAAAACAGATCCCATGCGCTAGAATTTTGCGTCAAATTTAGGCTCTCTTTAAGTTGCGCGAAAAGCTCGTTTTGCGCTGCGATAATCTGCTCTTTTGGCGCGCCAGAGCTAATTAGAGCTGAAATTTTATTAAAGCTAGCCTCGGTGTCAAGTTTGAGTTGGGAGTTTTTCGCCCCCACGAGGGCTTCCATACCGCTTTCTTCGTATTCGTCAAAGTAGATATTTCCACTCTCATCGATTGCCTCATCGGTTTTGCCAGCCTCATACAGAGCCAAAACCTGCGCCATTTTGGATTTTATGTTTGCTACGGTTTGGCTAAAATCTGCATTTTGCGCCACTTCACTTTCGCTAGTCTCTTGCGCGCTTTGTGGGGCTAGGGCGTAAGTTTGGCTAGGCAAATTTTGCGTGGCACTAAGAAGCAAATCGTCTAAATCTTTTAGAGATTGGTTAAATTTGGCCTCGTCCATATTTAGGCTATCGCGCAATAAATTTGAGATAATTCGTTGAATCATTTGGTCGTTTTTGCTAGAAACATATTTTCGCACGACCTCTTCGAATCTAGTGTTGCGATAAATGTCAAATTTAGCCTTGTTTAGAGCCGATTTTAGCGCGGTTTCGTCTTTGTTATCAAAGGCAGTTTTTGCATTATTTAGCTCGGTGATGAAATCATTATAAACGCTAAGCCATGGAGAATTTGGGTCGGAATTTGGGGTTTGATTTGCCGAATTTGCACCCGAATTTGCGCTAGAATTTTGCGTAGCGTTTGGAGCAGAATTTTCGCTTTGATTTGCGCTAGTTTGCTCCCCTTCTTCGCCCTCGTTTTGATATTGGGCGACTAGTTTATGACCGCTTTCGATGACTGGCAAAATTTCAGTGATTTCGCTATTTAGCTTTGCTATCATAGCCTCGATTTCGCCCCTTGGAGTGCCTGCTTTAAAGGCTTTGCGGATATTTCCAAACTGCTTTTCCATAGCGTAGGATTTTTTTTGCCCTAAATTTATGCGGATTCCAGCTTCTAAATTTTCAAAATGGCTAAAATACGCCTCTTGGGTTAGTTTGCGCGCACTAGTGCTATCGCCGCTATCATACGCGCTCAAAGCCTGCTCGAATTTAGCCTTTATCGCCTGGGCATGGACTTGGTAATCTGCGCCAAAAAGCGATGATAAAAACAGAAAAATCAGTAAAAAAGATGATTTTAGGATAAATTTCATAACCTGCCTTTTTGCTAATTGGTTTCAAAATCAGTTTGGGATTATACAGCAAAATACTTAAACTATAATAAAAATGTTTATCAAAAACAAGGCTAAATGATAGCCGAAATTTAGCCAAATTTAGGGCAAATTTTATATGAATTCAAAATCGAAATTTAGTGAATTTTAAAGGTAAAATTTGAGAAAATTTATTGAAATTTAGGGGATAAATTTAAAAGTAGTCGGCGAACCGACTACTTAGTTTTAGTGTAGTTTTGACCAAACTTTGCTTTTCCAAAGTCCAGCGAAAACTGATAAAATCGCGAAATATAGCATTATGTAAAGTGCTGTTTTTTCGCGCTCATCTTTTTTGCTATCGCCGACTTCTTCGAGGTAGGCGACGACTTGATTTTCAGCTTCTTGTGTCAAACCAACGCGAGGCATAGATGTGCCTGGGAGTTTCTTTTGTGTATCGTTGATAAACTCGTGCAAATAATCAGGCAACTTCGAGCGAATCATCATTGATAAATCTGGCGGAGTAGAGCCCATGTAGGCTGCGACTTTCTCCATATCGCTTGTGACTTTGCGACCAGCATATTTGACATCGTGGCATCTTTGGCATGAGTCCTCGAAAACCTGCGCGTTTTCCATTGCGCTTGGTGCGATTGAGCGTAGATATGCTACGATATCTGCGATTTCTTGGTTTATATCATCGCCAAGTCCGTAAAATGCTGGCATTGGGTGCGGATTTTCATCGCCAAATTTATGATCTAGCTTCATCGCCATTACAGGATCTTTGATAAGAGCGGATAGGAATTTTGGTGAGTATAGATATCCTGCACTGCTAAGATCTGGCGGATTTACACCATAAGCTTCGCTAGCACTTGTCGCGTCCATTGGAGCGTCCATGCCAAGCTTGCTTACGCCGTGGCATGCCACACAACCTGCGTTCATAAAGGTATCAGCGCCTCTTGTGGCGTCACCTTTGATAATGTCGATTTTGTTGATCTCGTCCCAAAATAGCGTAACTTTGTCTTGTTGGTTTTTCGCGTCTTGAAGCGTTCTAGTCGCACTTGCAATCATACCTTCATCGCCTGAGTTTTGGGCTGTTTCTAGGGCTTTTTGCGCTTTTTCTACATTTGTAGTAGCAAGCGTGATATCCTCGGCCGCAAAGTCATAATTAGCAGGATCAACATGCGGGCTAAGTCTAGTATGAGCAAAAGGCTCAATCATCCAGTATAAAACCGCTACTAAAACAACGAGTATTGCTAATGTTTTTATCTCTTTCATCTTAACCTCTTTTCTTTCTTTCTGCGATTGTTATCAAAGGCAAGACAACTACTATCAATGCGATATAAAGTATCGATAAAATAAAGCCCCAATATGTATTTGATATGCCAAGCTCTGCGCCGTCTGCTGGGAGTTTGCCAAATAGGCTTAAAAGTATCATATCGATTAGTAATACCCAAAACCAGATAAAATATGCTTTGTTTCTGTGAGCTGGGGCTACAACAGAGCTTCTATCCATCCATGGAACTATCATTAGTGAAACGCCAGCGAACGCAAACGCCATAAGTCCGATATCTGCTGCCTTTAATGGTCCAACATCAAAGAAAAATCCGCGTAAAATTTCATATTGCCACAAGAAATACCACTCTGGGTAGATATGGTTTGGTGTTTTGAGGCTGTTTGCAGGGTCGAAATTTATCGGATCCATTGCGAAATTGAATTGAAAGCCAACCAAATAGAAGAAAAATATCATAAAGATTGAGAGATATAAGAAGTCTTTTGATAAAAATCCTGGCCAAAATGGGATAACTTTCGCATTTTTTGTATCGCCGCTTAGGAATTTTTCGCTCTCTACCTCAAAATCGATTTCTTCGCCGTCTAGGTTATTGACATGAGGGACGCGAAGCGCGTAGAAGTGAAGCGCGATGACAGAGATTACGACTATCGGAAGCAAGCAGACATGAAGCATAAAAAATCTTGTCAAAGTCGGATCGCTTACAGCGTAATCGCCTCTGATCCACTCGACCACAGCTGGTCCGATGACTGGAATTCCACCGAATAAATTTGTAATAACCATAGCTGCCCAGTAGCTCATTTGTCCCCAAGGAAGCATATATCCACTAAAAGCTTCGGCTGAAAAAAGTATGAAAAGTAGCATACCGCTGACCCAAATCATCTCTCTACCTTGCTTATATGAGCGATAATAAAGTCCCACAAAAGTGTGGATATAAATCACCAAAAACACGACCGAAGCAGCCACTGCGTGGATATGTCGCCATAGCCAGCCATATTCTACCTCTTGCATGATAGTTTTATTTACGCTATCAAAGGCCAAAGCAGCGTCTGGTTTGTAATACATTACAAGCATTAAACCGCTTACGAAAAGCACGATAAATAGCGTCATTAAAATAACGCCCATAGCCCATAAAAAGCTGATGTTTTTCGGAATCCAATACTCCGTCATCATAACTTTCATAAATTTATTAACAGCAAGTCTTTGATCTAACCAATCCAAGATGCCTGTTGATTTTCTTACATGCATATCAATCCTCCTACGCTTTGCCCATTAGAGCTTGATATTCAGGACCCTCTTCGCCAAGGACAAGTTTAGTTCCGTCGATTTTAAACGGAGGTATATCCATGCCGCGTGGTGGCGGACCAAACACAGCTACGCCGTCAGTGTTGAAAACGCCTCCGTGGCATGCGCAAACGAATTGTTTAGAAGCTGGTTTGTAGCTAGGGATACAGCCCAAATGCGTGCATAAACCGATACAAAGCGTGTATCTAGCGCCACCTACGAC
Organism: Campylobacter sp. JMF_01 NE2; assembly: GCF_027737365.1. Taxonomy (NCBI): domain Bacteria; kingdom Pseudomonadati; phylum Campylobacterota; class Epsilonproteobacteria; order Campylobacterales; family Campylobacteraceae; genus Campylobacter; species Campylobacter sp. JMF_01 NE2. The sequence goes on from NZ_JAOVTR010000005.1 coordinate 91,181, forward strand.
GACATCTCGTTCATCGTTTTTGCCCATATCGGCTGTCTTTTTGAGAATAAATATTGGCTTTTTGCGCCACTCTGTCCTGTATAGCTCTCCGTCTTTAATCGGGCTTAAATCCACAGTCGTTACGCCGGCTGCTTTGACGCTAGGAAGCGGATCCCAGCTTTTTTTCATACCGCCTAATGCAAATACGCCACCCACAGCAGCGACCGCACCAAACGCAAGTCCGATAAAGCCTCGTCTATTTTCACTAAAATCAGATTTAACAGACATCTTTACCCTTTCTTTTTGTGAAATAAAAGGGTAATTCTAGCCAAATAAATATTAAATTTAATTGATTTGAGTTAAGAATTTTGGCTTAAAATGCCTATTTAAGGGAATTATTTAATGAAATTTTAAAATTTAGAGTTTGAAATTTTATTTTTACAAACTCTAAATTTCATATAATAAATTTTACAATCTAGCCGATTTTCCCGAGCGAAAATATGCAACGATTGCCAAAATAAACATAGAAGCTGTCATTATATATGCCCAGCTTGGCACAGGGATTTTCTCGCCCGCTGCGTAAGAGTGCATACCTGTGAGATAAAAATTTACTCCAAAATATGTCATTATGACGCTAAAATACGCAAACATCGACGCTACGGCGAAGGCAAATTGTGAATTTAGCTTTGGCATAAATCTAAAATGTACCACAATCGCATAGACAAAAATCGTAATCAAAGCCCAAGTTTCCTTCGGATCCCAGCCCCAATACCTGCCCCAGCTCTCGTTCGCCCACACGCCACCTAGGAAGTTTCCAGCTGTTAGCAAACAAAGCCCTAGAATCATCGACATTTCGTTGATTCTAGTGGCTTCTGTGATATTGCGCGCGATTTCTGGGTTGTTTTTGCCGAAGCAAAACATCAAAAGCGTGAAAATTCCAAGCAACATACAAAGCCCCAAAAATCCATAGCTAGCGGTGATTACAGAGACATGGATTGTCAGCCAGTGTGATTTTAGCACTGGTTGTAGATTTGTGATTTGCGGATCCATATCGCTTAAATGCGCCACCATTAGCGTAATTCCCGCCATAATCGCCGTTAGCGCCAAAGAAATCGCGGATTTGCGCGAAAAGAAAATTCCACTAAGTGCTAGCGCCCACGCGATATAAATCATCGACTCATACGAATTCGACCATGGCGCGTGTCCTGATACATACGCTCTAAGCCCAAGTCCGAAAGTATGTATCAAAAACGCCACTACATTTACAAACCAAACTAGATTAAACGCCCATTTTAAGCCCAAATTTGGCTTCATCATACGGATAAAAATAAAGATTAAAAGCAAAAATCCAGCGGTTGTATAAATCGAAAAAAGTCGTTTGAAAATATGCGCGTTGTTGTATAAAATTTCATATTTTATCGCACTCTCGCTAGGTGCTAACTCGCCACCGTTTTTGATTTGATAATCCTTGATAATGCTTAGCATTTTGTTCGCGCTTTGCCAGTCGTTTTTGTTTTGGGCGTAAATCACAGCTGTGGCAAACATCGCGCTCATATCGCGCACCTTATCTCGCTCGCTTTCGCTTAGCATTTCAAGGGTTGCAAACGGCGAAATCCAGGTGCTATCGTTTGACTTTCCAGCAGGGATTATGCGGAAGTATTCGCCCATAATCGCGCCGTAAAACACATTTACTCTCTCATTTACTTTGATGATTTCTTTATCGAGCGTAGAGCGGTTGCCAAGTGGTTTGCGGTTGATTTCCTCGCTTAATTTATCAAGCTTATAAAAGCTCTCATTATCCTTCATTTCGAAAAAATCCATCATCGAAGCGTATTTTTGATTTTCGTTAAGACCCAAAATTTTGCGTAGTTCCTTATCGCCCACGCGGATAATTTTAGCGGTGCGCCAATAATCTTGATTTAGCATAAATGAAAGCAAGGCTTCATTGTGATTGAGCGTAATCCCGTCCTCGCCCTTGTAGGTTTCGCCGCGGTAAATTTTGTGCAAAATTTCGCGCGAAACTGTATCAAATGGCTCCATACGGCCATTGAAACCTTGCACGACTAATTTGCCTAATTCTTTGCTAAATTCCTTATCAAAATTTGGCAAATTTAGCTTGATTTCATTTAAATTCACACTCTCATTTCCCTCTGCGTGGGCTAAATTTGGCGCAACACAGGCGAAAATTACAGCCAAAATCGCCACGCTTTTTGCAAGGTGAGTGTTTTCGCTGATGAGTTTAGAAAGCTTGAAAAAGCGCGAATTTGGGTTTAAAAAGTTTAAAAACATGCCAAGGCAGAGCAGAAAATATCCTAGATATGTCGGGAATTTGCCCGGGTCGCGATTTACAGATAGCACGGTGCCTCCCTCGTCCCTGTCATACGAGCTTTGGAAAAATCTGTATCCGCCGTGATCTAGGACATGGTTCATATAAATATCGTAATCATAGCTGTTTGCGCTGTCTTTGACGGTGACTTCGCTTTTGTATCCTGAGGGCGAGTTCGTGCCTGGATAGCGATCCATGACGAAATCGCGCAAAGCTAATTTAAACGGCAAATTTACCATTTTTGGCCCCAAAAGCGTGATAAAATTTGCGCCGCCGACTTCGTATTGAAGACCTTTTTCGCCTTGGATTACTAGCACCTCTTTGCTTTCGTTGTTATAGCTAAGATCTGCGATAATGCCACCCATACCAGCTAAATTTTCCTCGACCCTAACAAATTTTTCCACAGCTGAGCTTAGTAGGCTAACTGGGGCGAAATTCGTCCCCTCAAAGCTATAAAGCGATAAATCATCGATTAGATTATCTTCATTTTTATTCAGTGCGATTTTTTCGCTAGTGCCCATTTTGGTGGCGTTTATGTCGAAATTTGAGTTTATGTAAAATTTATCGCCGTCGTTTTTGACATAGATGAAATATTTGGTTTTTGGCATGGTATTAAAGCTAATGCTAACCTCGCCTAGCTCGATACTTTGGCCAGAAAGTAGCGAAAGGGGCTGTTTTTGGGTATCGTTTGAAAACAAAAACTCGATTCTAGCGGGTGCGCTTTGGCTCTCGTCTTTGACCCATTTTAGCTCGCCGTGCGGGATAAATTTTTTAAATTTCAAATTTGCGTTTTTGCCATTTACATCTAAATTTAAATCAAATTTCATCTTTCCTACGCTGCTTAGGTAGTTTTTTTCATCGGCTGAGATGAAATTTTTATCCTCGCCTATGCTGATTAATTGCACAAATTCGTCCTTGGTGCTAATTAGCGAGCTTTCCTCTCCCTCTCTAATGTGCAAATTTCCCTCAAATCCAAAATACCTCGTAAGCCCAGCCCCAAGTAAAATAAAAAGAAAGCTTAAATGAAATATAAAGGTCGGAAGCTTTTTGATATCGCCGAGGCGGTAGCGGTAGATATTGTAGGCCAAATTTAGCCCTAAAAGTAGCATTATCAGCCCGAACCACCACGCATTATACACACTCGCCCACGCTACTGGCGTGCCAAATGCAGTCTCTACAAATGTCGCCACCGCACACGCGATAGCCAGCAGGGCAAGCATAATGCTGGCAGATTCCATGCTAAAAATAGATTTCATATTTTTCCTTGCTAAATGATAAATTTTATTAAGAGCTGGGATTTTATCAAAAAATTCTTAAAAATTCTCATTTTTTGTAATTAAATTCACACACCTTGCCTACGGCTTGATTGCACGGAATTGCCGAGATAGAATTATCTGGCGAGCCGTCGATGATTTTATCTGAATACACTAGATAAATTATGCTCTGGCTTGCTTCGTCAAACATACGCACGACATGGGTTTTTTTAAAGATTAGCGAGGATTTTTTCGCAAATATATCCTCTTTTTTAAGCTCCTCTTTGATTATGATTTTTGGGGCTGTTTGGCTGCATGAAACAGAGGCTTCTGAGCGGTCTTCTTCGACGCCAACAATCTCTTTGGCGCCACCTTTTTTGGCGTATGAGATAAAGCATGTAACCCCGTCGATTTTAGGGTCGCTGACGCTGATAACCTCGATTCTATCGTTTTTGCCAAAAATTCTGAACGAAGTATTTACGCTATCAATCACCTCATAATCCTTAGCAAAAACTGCGCCCAAAATCGCACAAACAAGAAAAAATTTTTTCATTTTGACTCCTTAAATTTGACAAATTTTAACATTTATAATTTAAAATATTGTAATTTTTTTGTTAAGGAATTTTATGATTGAAGATATTTTTAGAGAATACGATATCCGCGGAATCGTGGGCGAGGATCTAAACGAAGAGAGCGTTAAGGCGATTGGTTTTGCCTTTGGTATGCATTTGCGCCATTTAGGCCGTGAGCGCATCAGCGTGGGCTATGATGCGAGGCTAAGCGCGCCAGATATGTTTGAATACCTAGTAAGTGGGCTTAATTACGCTGGGCTTAGGATTTTTGATATTGGCCTTTTGCCTACGCCTGTGGGGTATTTTGGCGTATTTACGCATAAATTTGATGCAAACATTATGATTACAGGCTCGCACAATCCGAAAAATTATAACGGCTTTAAAATCACAATCGGCACGGATAGTTTTTTTGGCGCACAGCTTAAAACACTCGGCCGCCAAGTGGCTGAATTTATGGCTAGTGGCGTAGAGATCCCAACAAATACATTTTGCGAAAAATATAATATTTTGGGCGAGTATTTGGATTATTTCGAAAAAGAATTTGCAAATTTGAAAAATTTCAAAACACCATTTGTGATTGATTGCGCAAACGGCGCAGCAGGTGTTACGGCGTGCAAAATCGTGGAAAGATTGGGCTTAAACGCTAAAATTTTATTTCCAGAACCTGACGGAAATTTCCCAAATCACCACCCAGATCCAAGCGAAGAGAAAAATTTAGCCGATTTAAAAAATGCAATTAGCGAAAACGGGCTAAATTTGGGCTTTGGTTTTGACGGAGACGCCGATAGAATCGCCGTGCTAACAGCGAAGCGAAATATCAAAGGCGACGAGCTAGCCTGTCTTTTATCGCTAAATATGAAAGAGCCGAAAATTTTGGGCGAGGTGAAATGCTCGCAGGTAATGTATGATGAGATAAACCGCCGTGGCAAGAGCTTTATGGGCAAAACAGGTCATAGCAATATCAAAAAGGCTATGAAGGAGCTTGGCATTGATTTGGCAGCTGAGGTGAGCGGGCATATTTATTTTAAGGAGCGATATTTTGGCTTCGATGATGGCGTATATGCGATGATGAGAGTGCTAGAACTCGTCGCAAAGGGCATTGATTTAGACGCCGAGCTTGACGCGCTTCCTGTAATGTACAGCACCGATGAGATTAAATTTAAAACCACAGACACCGCAAAATTTGAGATAATTGAAAAATTTAAAAATTTAGCCAAAAGCGGCATTTCTGGGCTTCCAGCCGTGCGCGATATGATAGAAATCGACGGGGTTAGATTGAGGTTTGATGATGGCTGGGCTTTGGTGAGAGCTAGCAATACCACACCGATAATCGTAACGAGATTTGAGGCAAAAAGCCCTGAATTTCGCGATGAAATGCAAAGGGTGATAATGGGCGCATTAGAGGAGATTGCAAAATAATGGAAAAAGAGCTAGTCGAGCAAAATATAAAAGAGCTTCTTGGCGCTAGGGCTGAATTTTTCGCGCTACTAGACGAAAAAGTGCCAAAAATAGAGGGCACAGATGTGTTTGATTTCGCAAACGCAAAAGAGGCGAATTTAAAGGAAATTTACGCCAAATTTTACGGCTATGATTACGCTATTCGCAAGCTTTTGCCGTATTTATACAAGGCGTATGGAGTGAGCTTTAATGTCTGAAATTTTGATTGATAAATCAGCGTATTTTCACAATCTTTCGCAAATTTCGCAAAAAGTAGCCAAAGAGCGCATTATGCTGGTGCTCAAAGACAACGCTTATGGGCATGGCATGCGCGAAATCGCTGGCTGGGCGCGAGAGTTTGGTATCAAAAGAGCCGTTACTAGGACGCTAGATGAAGCGCGCGAGATTTCGGAATTTTTCGAGGAAATTTTGATTTTATCGCATATCCCAAACGGCAGCGAAGAGCTAAATTTCACCTACGCCATAAACGATATGAGCTATTTTTCGCGCCTAAAACAGGGCGCGAAAGTCCATATCGTGGCTGATACAGCTATGCATAGAAACGGCATTTGCGCGCAGGATTTAAGCGAGGCTTTGGCACTTTGCAAAAAATACTCGCTAAATTTACGCGGATTTTTTACCCATTACCGCGCTAGCGATGAGCTAAGCTCTGATTTTTACGCACAAAGGCAAAATTTCGCCGAATTTAAAAAAATCGCCAAATTTAAGGCAAATGAGGCTGGATTTAATGAGCTTATTTTCCACTCCTCAAATTCAGCAGCGATCGAGCGTAGAGCGGGGTTTGATGATGAGTTTGTGCGCGTGGGTATGGCGCAGTATGGATACGCTCAGTTCGATGATAGCCTAAATTTGCGCCCTGTGCTTAGCTTATGGGCTGATTTAATCAGCCACAGAGTGCTTAAAAAAGGAGAGAGAGTAGGCTATGGCGGGGTGTTTTGCGCGCCGTGCGATATGAAAATCGGCACCTATGATTTAGGCTATGCGGACGGACTTTTGCGATACGCTGGGCTTGGGGATTTACGATTAGCCAGTGGCGAAAGAGTGCTTGGCAAAATGTCCATGGATAGCTTTTGTGCTGAATTTGGTGGCGAGCGAGTCTGCGTGATAAATGACGCCAGAGAGTGGGCGAGATTTTTTGGCACGATTGAGTATGATGTGTTAGTTAAACTTCATGAAAAAATATCAAGGAGAGTGGTATGAACGAGTTAGAAAACCAAAATGGCGCCGAACAAATCGGCTATGACGGCGAAAAAGGCGCAAAAGGTGCAGAGCAAAGCCAAACTTACAATGGCTCTGCTACTAGCGAGAAAAAATCATCAAAAGGCTGGCTAAAATGGCTGATTATCGCTGGCATAATTTTGGCTGTGTTTGCGATTTTCGCCGTGCCTGTGTATAACAAACTGACCCTAAAAGACGAAGATGTCAATGCGGCTTGGGCGCAGGTGCAAAACCAATACCAACGCAGAGCCGATTTGATCCCAAATTTCGTCGAAACTGTCAAAGGATACGCAAGCCATGAAAGAGGCACCTTAGAGGGCGTAATCGAGGCTCGCGCGAAGGCAACGAGCGTGAAAATCGACGCAAACGATATCGCAAATAACCCGGAAGCCTTTACGCAGTTTAACAACGCACAAGGCGAGCTAAGCTCGGCTCTATCGCGCTTAATGCTGGTTGTAGAACGCTACCCTGAGCTAAAAGCGAACTCAAATTTCACGGATTTGCAAAATCAGTTAGAGGGCACCGAAAACCGCATAGCTGTGGCTCGCAAGGACTATATCGCTGTGGTGCAAGAGTATAATAAGATGATTAGGGTTTTCCCTACAAATATCATCGCCAAACTCGTAGGCAAGGGTGGAGCTAAGCCTGTATTTAACGCAGGCGAAGCCAATCAAAACGCGCCAAAAGTTTCTTTTTAGATGATTGAGCAAATTTACAAAGACGCCATAACGGATAAAATTTCAAAGGCCGAAGATGCGAGCGACGCTGAAATCATCTGCGTACTAAGTGGCGAGGCTTTGGACTTAGAGCCCCTTAGCTGGGGCGTGGCTTGCACGATTGCCTTTATAATGGGGACTGCGCTGATGTTTTTCCAGCAAGTAGGCAAAATAGGCGCGTTTGAGTTGATTGCGATTGTATTTTTGCTCTTTAAATTTCTATTTTCTAAATTTCCTAAATTTTTAGAATTTTTTATACCTAAATTCTTTAAATTTAGGCTTACTTACGACTTTGCCGTGAGTAAATTTGAGCTGTTTGGATATGATAAAATCCCAAACGCTGTGATTTTTTGCGTTTGCAAAAACGAAAAAATCGCGCACATAGTCTGTGGTGAAAATATCAGCGCGAAGATTGATGATTCTGAATTTTTGCAGATTGTGCAGGAATTTTGCGCCCAGGCAAAAACTGCGAATTTTGGCGAGGCTGTGAGCGTGGGTATAGATAGGCTTTGCGCGTTAATAATGGCGAAAATCCCCCATGAAATGGGCGATAAAGATGAAATCAAAGAAAAGATTGTGGAAATAAAATGAGAAGAATTTTACTTTTTTTATTTTTGGCTTTATCTTTTTCGCAGGCTAAAATTTCAGACTATCTAGCCTTGCCAAACGACACGGCCATTATCGACGAGGCGGGTATTTTGCGCGCCTCTACGGCTGGTGCGTTAAATGAAATTTTGCTTAAATTTGACGAAAATTCTACCAATCAAATTATGGTCGTAACCCTAAAAACGCTCGGGGATTACTCTATCGAAGAGGTCGCGAACGAGCAGGCTAGGGCGCTTGGCATAGGGCAGAAGGGCTATGATAACGGCGTGCTTTTGCTCGTCGCGCCAAACGAGCGCAGGGTGCGTATCGAGGTCGGATATGGCTTGGAGGGCGTGCTGACTGACGGCGTGTCAAAACGCATAATCGAGTATAAAATTTTGCCCCATTTTAGGGCTGGGGATTTTGAGGGCGGAATAGTTTCCGGGGTGCTTACGATCCTCGATTTTATCGAGAGTGGCGACATAAAATTCGCCAAAATCGAGCGCGCTCAGGGCGAGGAAATCGACATTGATTTCATAATCTTTATGCTTTTCTTTTTCTTTGTATTTTTTATGATGATGAGAAATAAATCGCGCTCACACGGGGATTATGGCAACACTATCATCTTGGGCGACGGGCTTGATGAAATTTTGCGCGGTGGCTTTGGCGGCTCTGGCGGATTTGGCAGAAATGGCGGATTTGGCGGCGGTTTCGGTGGCTCTGGTGGATTTGGGCGTAGTTCGCGAGGAGGTGGCTTTCGCGGTGGCGGAGGCGGATTTGGCGGTGGCGGTGCCAGCGGTGGGTGGTAAGCCTGCAAATTTCAAATTCAAAATCTAAAATTTAATCATAAAGGCGAAAATGTATATCATACAGCGCGAATTTAGCGCGAATTTAGAGGTCAAAAAGTCAAATTTCATCGCGCATTTGGTGCCGTTAGCTGAGTTTGAGCGCGTGCGTGAGCGACTAAAAGACGAACACCCCAAAGCCCGCCACATCGTCTGGGCGTATCGAGCGCTAAATGAGTATTCCCAAATCGTCGAAAACCAAAGCGACGACGGCGAGCCTAAATCCACGAGCGGCCCATCGTGCCTAAATGCGCTTCGTGGCGCAGGTCTGATTGACACGGCTGTGCTTGTGGTGCGGTATTTTGGCGGGATCAAGCTAGGCACTGGCGGGCTAGTGCGCGCGTATGGCGGGGCTGTAAATTTGGCGATAAATGCGAGCGAGCTAGTATTATACGAGCTCAAAAAGCCTTGCGAATTTTTCGTGCCGTTTGCGCAAATTGCGAAATTTGAGCATTTTATGAAAAAGCAAAATTTCGCTTACACGCTAAATTTCACCGACACAGGGGCTGTATTTTCGTGCGCTCTTTCTCAGGCGCAAATAGCGATTTTCGCGGATTTCGCGCAGGGTTTCATCGCGCCATTTGAGATACTTAGATTGCCTGAATTTTAAATTTTCCACATAATATTATTGTTATTTTTTTATTTTAAGTTAAATTTTATAAATCACTTTGTAAAATTGAGAGAAATTTTATCGTAAAGGAAAAAAATGCCAAGACCAACCCCTAAAAACAACGAAATCAAGCTAGATCCGGGCAGGTATATCGTCTCTCGCACCGATCCTAAGGGCATCATCACATTTGGCAATGTGTATTTTTGCGCTATTTGCGGGTATAGCGTCGAGGAGCTACTCGGTCAGCCACACAACATAATCCGCCACCCAGATATGCCAAAAATCGCGTTTAAGCTCATGTGGGATACGATCCAAAAAGGTCGCGATTTCGTCGCAGTCGTCAAAAATATGGCGAAAGACGGCAGTTACTACTGGGTCATGACCGAATTTATCCCTAAAAAAGACCCCGCCACAGGCGAGATTGTCGAATACACAGCCTACCGCAAGGCTCCGCCACGCGCTGCTATCGATATCGTCGAACCGCTGTATAAAAAGCTTCTCGCCGCAGAGGAGCAAGGCGGTATGGAGGCTAGCGAGGCGCTTCTAAACGAGTATCTCAAAAAACAAGGCGAGACTTATGAGAGCTGGATTGTGCGCATTACTGGCAAGTCAAACCCGATTACTGCGCTGTTTTTTAAGGCGATGAGGAAGCTTTTTGGCTAAATTTGGCTTGAAATTTGATGATTTAAATTTGTGTGGATTGTGAATTTTGATTGTTTAAATTTTAGTTTTTTAAATTTTTGGTTTGAAATTTTGATTATTTAAATTTTTGTTTTAAATTTTGGTCATTTAAATTTGTGATTGGAATTTTGATTATTTGAAATTTTGTTTAAATTTACGATTAAAATTTTGGGCTTATAGCTTAAAATTTTACTTGAAATTTTGTTTAAATTTTAAATTTCATTTTCCCTTTTGCCTAGACCTTGTGTCTAGGCTTTTTTATTTCGCATTTTTTCCGCTAGCGCAACTTCTAAACACTGCCCCGAGATTTTTGTATGCTATTGTCATTGCAAAAGCAAAGTAAATTTTGCTTTGATTTGTCATTGCGAGCATAGCGAAGCAAATTTGCCTTGTTTTGTCATTGCGAGGAGCGAAGCGACGAAGCAATCTAGGGAAATTTAGATAAATTTTAATTCACAGATAAATTTCAAATTATCAAATGAATTTTGACAAATTTTAGAATTTTCTCTAAATTTTTCTGGATTGCTTCGCTACGCTCGCAATGACAGATTAGGCGAATTCTCGCAATGACATATCGAGCGAAAATTGCTTCACAATGATAAAATTCAAATCTCATAATACAAATCTTTCCAAAATGGATTTACGCTTTCAATCAAAGCTAGTTTTTGTTTTCTGCTTCCGCCTTTTAGCTGTTTTTCGCGCAAAATCGCACTTTCTACGCTATCGCAACTCTCAAAATACCCGAGTTTATCCACGCCATATTTTTCGGTAAAACCTTTGATGATTTTAGTTTTATGCTCGTAAATTCGGCGTTTTAAGTCGTTTGTAACACCGACATATAAAGTGCCGTTTCGTTCGTTAAAAAGGATATAAACGAAGTATTGTTTCAAATTTTTGCCTTCATTTTTTGTAAAGTATATCAAAATTCACCTGATTTGTCATTGTGAGGGGTAAAGCAAATTTGCCTTGTTTTGTCATTGCGAGGAGCGAAGCGACGAAGCAATCTAGGGAAATTCCGATAAATTTCAATTCACAGATAAATTTCAAATTATCAAATGAATTTTGACAAATTTTAAATTCTCTCTAAATTTTTCTGGATTGCTTCGCTACGCTCGCAATGACAGATTTAGCGAATTCCAAAAATGACATAACTAGCGAAAAAATTTCCATGCTCACAACCCTCAAAAATTCCCTCAAATTTCCCCCAAAACGGCGCAAAAAAAAAACGGCGATAAATTTTATCCTTTACAAATGTGTAATTAAACTTTTTTTAAATTTTAAAGAGATAAAATACGGAGTTATTTATCACATTTTGCGATTAAGTTCGCAGAAAAAAGGAGTTTTTCATGAACAAGGTCTATAAGCTCAAAAGGAGCTCTCACGGCGTCAAGGTCGTTAGCGAGATCGCTAAGGGACACAGTGGCGAAAAAACTGTGCGCGAGGGGTTCGGTAGCACGATTTTTTCAAGCATTGGCAAGATAGCGAGCGCGCCTGCTCTGGGACGGCTGGCTATGTCGCTAGCTACGATAGTGGCTATTAGTGCGCCATTTGCGCCAGAGGGTCTGTATGCAGAACAGATTGAGAGAGGCACTGGTGCTCATGCGAACAAGTCTCAGTCAGTTGCGATAGGTGATGGCTCGATAGCAGGTGCTGGTGAGGGTGCGCCAGCAGTTGGACTTTTTAAAGGTGCATATAGAGATGCGCCTTTGGTAAATTTAGAGGTTAGAAAATATACTAGCGCAGAAATGGATGCTTTTGGTCATGCTGGTGCGACTAAAAATTTCCACTATTTAGGTTATACAGATTCTTCTGGTCGATTTATCAAAATCGGTGGTTTGGCTGATGATACTGAATTGTATGATAGCAATGGAAACTTACGCCCAGATGTAATCCAAGCGTATAATTATGATACTGCTATGGAGAGTGATCCTAATCCAAGACAAAATTGGGTCGGCGACAATATCTATACAGTCTTTAATAATATAAAACAATTTATAGCCAATAACAAGAAAGGCATTTTTACGGCTGATACTGGTAGTAAAGCATTTGCGTTTGGCGTAAATTCTATCGCTTATGGCAATAATGCATTAGCTGGTATGGGCGGGGTTGCGTATGGTGAAGACTCTATTTCTGTCGGAGGTAACTCAGTGACAACTGGCGATAAAAGCACAGCCATAGGTAAAAATACATTTGCAAAAGATCTCGGAACCGTAGCTATCGGTGGTGGAGATAGTAGTAAAACTGCTTGGATGCCTGCTGATAAGAATCAGAAGATGTATTGGAACGGCGTAGAGATTTCAAAAGATGGATTTGGAAGATATGAAATAGGGATTGCTGGCGCACAGGCAATTGGTGATGGTAGTGTTGCGTTAGGCTCTAATTCTTGGGCTGATAGTGGTGGTGGTCAAGGCAATGTCGCTATCGGATACCTAGCTATCGCAAAGGATTTATCGAAACGCTCTGATAATGCTGGACAAAGCGTAGCTATCGGAACGCAAGCTAAGGCTATTGGTTCGCAAACATTAGCGATCGGTGCAAATACCGTGGCTAGTGGATATGGTTCTATCTCTATCGGCGGTGATGATATCGGTGCTCGTACAGATAAAGATCCTAACAACCCATACAATAAATATAAACTAATAACTGATTATATAGAAGTTGTTGGCGGACCTAACAATGTTTCCGATAGAGTTAAACTTTTACAAGAAGCCTTTTATAGTGACAATAAAATAGAGGACTCTAATCCTGAGAGCAGATGGATGAAAGGCAAAGGATACAAGGCGACAGAGGCTAGCGGGCTTTCTTCTATGGCGATAGGTCAGAGCTCTGAGGCTAATAACACATTTGCAAATGCTCTTGGTTTTACAAATACCGCTGGTGGTATCGCCTCTAACGCTATCGGTGTAAATAATATCTCCGCGGGTAACCTCTCTACCACAATCGGTGTAGAAAATAAAGTCTATGACGCAAATTCTACTGCAATCGGTGTAATAAACTATATCGACGAGCGCTCTCAAAATGCTATGGCATTAGGTAACCGCAATAGGATGTATGACTCTAACTTCTCTATCGCAGCTGGTTACTATAATACAAACAAAAACGAAAATACTATTACCGTCGGTTTGGAAAATACCGCAGATGGTAACACTAGTTCAGCCGTAGGTCTAAAAAACTATGCTCATGGCAATGGTGCTATTGCTGTGGGTGGAGGAAATATAGCGTGGGATGCAAATTCAACCGCATTTGGTATCAGAAATGAGGCTTGGGTTGCAAATACCCTAGCTATCGGTTCAGAAAACAATGCGACTGGTTTGAATTCTATGGCGTTGGGTTCAGAAAACAACGCTACTACGAAAAATTCTGTTGCTGCTGGTATGAGAAATTTAGCTGCTGGTGAAAAATCGGCTTCTCTTGGTTATGAAAACAAAGCATTAGCGTCGGAATCTTTCGCTGTGGGTTCTGGTAATATCGTAACCATAGATGGCAATAAATCTATCGCTCACGGTTTTGATAATACTGTGAGTGGTAAAAATTCTATCGCTATGGGTTCTGGCAATACCGTAAAAGGCGATCGCTCAGGTGCATTTGGTGATCCGAATATTATTGATAGCGATGATAGCTATGTCGTAGGTAATAATAGTAAGATAAAAGAAGGAGATAATAGCGTATTTATCTTAGGAAATAATGTTACTAACACTTATAAAAATTCTGTATTTTTAGGCGATGGTGCAGCGTATGTGACAGGCAAGACCTCGGCTAGTATGGATACATACTCTACAAATTCTGTCGCGATAGGAAAGATTGCGGCAAATAAATTAAGCTTTGCAGGTGCTAAACCTGAGGGCGTAGTGAGCATAGGCAACGCCACTGCTCCACGCAGAATCCAAAATGTCGCCGCTGGTCTGATTTCTGCTGATAGCACAGACGCAATAAATGGAAGCCAACTATACTCTGTGATAGAGAATTTGCCAAGTGGCGGTAGTATCACTAGCGACGACAGAGTCGTAAGAATCGATAATGATAAAATAGTAAGCCCATATATACACATAAACGGTGTAGGCTCTGCGACTAATGTTACTTCTGCACAAGCAAAAGCTTCAAATGCTATTGCAATCGGTATAAATTCAGAAGCCAATAAGACAAGTGCCGTAGCGATAGGTAATGGCTCTAAGGCAGGGGGCGAGAACTCTGTGGCGCTTATGGGAACAAAGGTAACTGGTAATAGAGCTATGGCATGGGGCGATGCTGGCAATCAAGCTACTAATTGGCGTTCTACTGCTTGGGGTAAAGGCACAGAGGCTAGCGGGCAACAAGCCACAGCATTTGGCGAGGGAACAAAAGCAACCAAAGATAATTCTACTGCTTGGGGTAAAAATACAACAGCTAAACAAAATCAAGCTACTGCATTTGGCGATGGCACAACAGCTAGCAATTATCGTGCTACTGCTTGGGGTAAAGACACAGAAGCTAGTGGTAGCGACTCTACTGCATTTGGAACAAACACAAAAGCAACTAAAAATAACGCGACAGCCTTTGGTTCTAGCACGGCGGCTAATTCCACAGGCGCAACTGCTTTTGGTGCGAACACAAATGCAGGAACGGTATTTACATATAAAGGCGAAGTCGTTACACCTTTAAGAAGAGTTATAACGCTAGAAGATGAAGCGGGAAAAAGAGAAAAAGAAGTTTGGGTTCTTTTAAAACAAGATGGCACTATTCTTAAAGAAAAAGTGATGTTCTATAATGAAGGCGATACCTATAAAGATCATGTTGCAGTTAATGGCGAAGCATACGCTTATAGTTATAGTGCATTATTTAATAAAAATACCAATCCTAATGCACTAGGCGATGGCGATAAAGATGCAAATAACATTGCCACTTATGCTACTGCTTTTGGTGAGCATACGATAGCCTCCGGTCAAGACGCTACTGCGTTTGGTTGGCGTTCAGCAGCTACTGCATGGAATGCCACTGCATGGGGTCATGAAACTGCTGCTACTGGCAAGAGAGCTACTTCTTTCGGAACAGAAACTTGGGCTAGTGGTAGTCAAGCAACCGCATTTGGTTATAGAACAGAAGCTAGCAATGAGAACGCTACTGCTTGGGGTTCAAATTCAAAAGCCACAAGCACAGGAGCGACAGCATGGGGAAGTCATACCTTAGCAGGCGGTGATAATTCTACTGCATGGGGTAAAGATTCGGAAGTTTATTCTGGTGAATGGACAGACCCTATTACTGGCAAAAAATATACAGACATTAGTATCCAGTTTGAATTAAGAACAGGTGATAATCCTGATGGTGATACATATAAAGTGCCAGTGCTTGATGAAGAAGGCAATCAAAAGCTTGATGAAAATAACGAACCAATATTTGAAGAAAAAATTGTTCAAGTCCAATTAGGTACTTACTGGGTGCAAGGTCGAAATGAGGCAGGTGAGTTAGTAGAGATTGAAAGAAAAGATGAGTGGGAATGGGTCTATTCAGGAGAATTTGACCAAGACCATAGAGAAGATGTCAAAAGATGGATTAGAAAAAATGGCAATACAGCAGGAGATTACTCTACTGCCTTTGGTGATAGCTCAAAAGTATATGCCGAAAATGCACTTGGTGCATTGGGTGGTATCGTAGAAATAGATGGTATAAATTCAGCTGCTATCGGCAAGGGCGCGACTGTATCTGTGGCTGATACCATAGCGCTTGGTAGCGGTTCGGTGGCTAATAGAGATAATCTAGGCGAAAATAACGCTACTTGGCTTGCTCAAACTTATAAAGGCTACGATGTTCAAACAAAAACAGCAGGCGATAAGAATTTAAAAATGCCTGATAATGCTGTATGGATTGGCACACGCAATGCAATCTCGGTAGGCGATTTTGATAATAATATCACTCGCCAAATCACAGGCGTAGCAGCTGGTTGGCATGATACAGACGCAGTCAATGTCGCTCAACTAAAACGAGCAGTGAGCGGTGCTGGCACAATCTGGTCTGTGGGTATAGACAAAAATGGCACTGGCACGAACAAAGACGGAACTCTTACATTTGGCAAACACACAGTAGGCACTGAGGATTATAATAAAACTGGTCTTGACTTTATCGCTGGGGATAATGTAGATATCTCGTATGTCGAGCTAAGCAAAGATAATAATGAAACTAGTAGTGCGTATGGCATTAAATTTAGCGCGAAAGATACAAATGTAACTTCTAAAAACGGAACAGTTATCATAGCTACTACACGCAGCGATGATAATATGACAACAAACTATGATTTGAAAGTCCCTGTTAAGCTAGGTGGTGATAACAATGACACTATTACTCTTGTTTCATATAACAAGGCGGGTGAGCCTATATATGATAAAAATGTAACATTGACTAATGTCGCACCTGGCGTAGATGACACTGATGCTGTTAATGTATGGCAGTTGAAAAAAGGCGTAGAGGGTAATAAAACAAAAGTTACTGTAAATGGTGGCACAGTCGCTCCGACAGACGGCACTTACACAGATGGTAACCTAAAACTTACTCATGGCGGTGAAGATAACAACACCTATGACCTAAAACTTGCTAATAACCTAGTAATAGGTGAAAAAGGTGAAAACGGCAAACCTGGTGAAGATGGTCAAATCAAAGTTATCGACAAAGATGGCAATCCAGGTGTAACTGTTGCTGCAAAAGA
>NZ_JAOVTR010000006.1:0-78029 GCF_027737365.1 Campylobacter sp. JMF_01 NE2
TTTTATTAAGATAGATGTTGTTGTTTTCAACACTATTTTTAGTAGAATCATCACTGTCGCTATATCCGCCGTAAATTGTTTTACCGACTAAATCACCAGTTTGAATATTGGTTTCGACATAAACATGATTTCCTGTATTCGAAGGCTGGTTAAATTTGGCAAATTCGTTCGTGTCAAATTTAGGATCGTTCCACTCTTCTGTTATTTCATCTGTGCCTGTGAAATAGAGGTTTTCATCATTGTTTTCCAAATATATACCGCGTAAATTTCTGGTGTATTTTGTGGAATTTAAAATTTTGTAAATTTGATCTGGTTGAAACGCATCGACTATCTTTGCGCCGTTTGCTAGCGTTTCGCCACTGTGTTCTTTGTTTTGCCAGTTGATATCTATTCCATTAATATTATTATTTGGATCAGGGATAATATTTTGCAAACTCGTGGCTGATTTGATTAGATAGAATTTTTTATTTTTTTCTTTATTAAGGTCGATTACATCGTAAGTATAACTAAAAGTATCGCCTATGCCGTATTTTGCCTGATATTCTTCATCTGTGCGAGATCTTGTTAGCGTCTCTTCTATGTCATTATTAGCCTGTGCACCACCTGTGATAATGGCGATTTTATCTAAATTTGTGCCGTATTTGATAGCGTTTTTGGTTAAATTTGTTATAGCGTTTTCCCCACCGCCATCGACTTTTACTTCGACCGTCTCGTCACTAGCATTCCCTTTTAATACATTTATCGCCACGCCGTCTAAATCAGCTCCGATTTGAGGATTTGTTAGCGTAAGGGTGGCTTTATCGGCAGTATCACCGTGAGTAAATGCGTTAAACTGCAAAGTATCAAATCCACTAATCCCGCCCACTTTGATAACGCCAAGATTATCTTTATCTTTGCCTAGGATTAGAGTGTTGCTGACATTTTCTTTCTTGCTATTACCGCCGATTATGCTTCCCTCTACTGCGCCAGATAGGACATATACGGCATTGCCTGTCGTATCTGCGTTAGTCGTATCGGATATATATCCGCCATATACATTTTCTTTAATTATTCCATTATTCGATAAATCCAAAATGACTAAGTTGTTTTTTGTACCATTTGACTCGCCGATTGTAGCACCGCCACCAGTATCAAATCCTACTGCACCACCATAGACATTTGCGATTTTGCTATCACCAGCTACAACAGCTATATTTCCTTCTGCACCACCTGAATCATTTCTCCAAGTTCCACCGCCTACGACATTTGTTTGTATTTTAACGCTATCAGCAGCATTTTTATTTAAATCTCTTACATATATTCGGTTATTGTTTGCTTCGCCTAGTTTTGCTGCACCACCAAATAGATATTTAGAAGTAGAGTTTTTATTTGTGTCAGTATATGTCGTAACTCCGTCATAGATGAGCTGATTATAGCTCGCAGTGCCTATATCGCTAGCATTTTGTAGAAAATCTTCTTGAACCATTGCACCTGTTATGCTATAAGCACTGCCTGCACCATACAGTGTGCTATCTTTGACAAAGAGTGTATTATAGCTTGCCTCGCCTTTGTTTGCGTATGTTATAGCCCCTCTTAAATTACCATGAGAAATCTCTGAATTCTTTATTACCGTTGTATTGTAATTAGTAATACCGGGGCTAGCATTTTCAGCCCTAGCTGACCATATACCGATGTTAGAACCAGTATGAGTTACATTTGTTATTTCAGCCAAATTGTGATTGAGTTGTCTTGATCCGCTAGATGGATTACTATAAGCGACTTGTATCGAGTTTGTTTTTAGTAACGATGCTGTTACATTTGTGACATATACACTATTATTTGAAAGATTTCCTGCTTGTTCTGAATATCCGCCGTAAATAATTTTGCTTTTGTCTGTGTTATAATTGTTACCGCTTCCGCTAATAGTAACTTTTGCTTCATTAGTAATTGCTTCTCCACTAGAATTAACTCCAACATATCTATAACCGTTCGTATTATCAGGCTTTTTGTAAGTTTCTAATGTTGCCCCTTCAATGCCAACTGCATCTGCAATGCCAACTCCGCCTACGGCGAATAAAATCGCAGCTAAGACGATACTTCCTCTGCTTTTGTTTAATGCTTTCATCTCAAACTCCTTTGAAATTTTATAAATAGCTGAAATTATAACTTAAATTACAGAAAAAAGCGGTAAAATTTAAAGAATTTATGGGAATTTTTGCATTTTTTTAAAAATTTGACAAATTAGGCGCTTTGGGCGCGGATTAAGCGCAAATTCTCGCAATGACAAATTAAATAAATCGCTCGCTATTGTCATTGCAAGGAAGCGAAGCACTGACAACGCAAAATCAAATTTTCTGATTTAAATCCACGCTTTCGATTGCTAAATTTCGAAATTTAGCCAAATTTTCCACTTCGCGCGCAGTATCTTCGGTGTAAGGCAAAACTATATGAAATCCACGCTCAAACCCCAAAAAATAGTTTTCGCCACTCCTAGCTATGCGGTTTAAATCGCTAGTAGCGAACTTCTCGCTCGCACTGGCTTCGCCATTAGCGAAGCTAATCTCACTCTCACTCCACAAAAAATTCATCACCACGCTCGAAGGCTCGATATTTTCGGCGTTTGCGATATGTTTGCGAAGCATTTTGCGATAAAATTTAGGGAAAAACACCAGCCACAGCGCGCCCATGATTAGCGAAGCGACGCTTGCAATCGGGGCTGTTTTGAAAAGTCCGTCGATGATGATACCAAAGATCAAAAACTCAAAGGCGATCGCATAGGTGCTGACGATTTTTTGTTTTTTTGCTTTTTTACTGTGAAGAAGCATAAATTTGTTAAGTGCGCTCACATCGCGCTCGGTGATAGTTACTTGCATAATTTTCCTTGATAAATTTTGGCGCATTTTATCAAATTCGGCTTAAATTTTCTATGTTAAATTTAAAAGGCTAAAATTCGCGCAAATTCAAGGAAAAATTATGAAAAATTTACTCAAAATCAGCGGATTTTTGCCCTTTATGATAATAATGTTTATCAACGCCAGCGTCGATCTCGCGCACAAAATCACTATCCAAAATGTCCTAGTCAAGAGCTTTTCGGGCGACACGCTCATTGCCCTGACCGCGCTAGTAAATATGCTAATCTTGCTTCCATATATTTTTTTATTTAGCACTTCTGGCTTTTTAAACGACAAATTCTCGCGCACGAAAATCACTCGCGCTTGCGCCCTGCTTGGCGTGGGGCTGTGCGCACTAATCACGCTTGGATACATTTGCGGGTGGTTTTATTTCGCATTTTTTATGACAATTCTTTTAGCTGCGCAAAGCGCGATATACTCGCCCGCGAAATACGGCCTAATCAAAAAAATCGTCGGAGCGAAAAATTTAGGCGCGGCAAACGGCGCAGTGCAGGCTCTAACCATAATCGCGATTTTGCTCTCATCGCTTGTGTTTTCTGTGATTTTCGAAAGTTTCGCAAAGCAAGGCGCAGGCGCAGGCGAGCTTTTACGCTCGGTGTGGTTTATAGGGCTTTTGCTCGTGGCTGGCTCTATGGTGGAGGCGTATTTCGCCTATAAAATTCCATATTTTGACGCTAGCGAACCTGAGGCGAAATTTGAGTTTGCAAAATTCGCAAAATTTGAGTATCTAAGGCAAAATTTAAAATTTGTAACCTCGGATAAAAATATCTTGCTCTGCACGCTTGGACTTTCGATGTTTTGGGCTGTTTCACAGCTCGTGATTGCGACATTTCCGGCGCATTTTAAGGCCATTAGCGGAAATGATAATGTGATGATTATCCAAGTTATCCTAGCTCTAAGTGCGATCGGAATCGCGCTGGGAGCGGTGTTTGCAGGAAGCTACTGCAAAAAACATATCGAGCTAGGAATCGTGCCATTTGGCGCGTTTGGACTAGGACTTGCGCTGATGATTTTGGCAAACGCGCACTCGGCTTTTACGCTATCTTTGGCGTCGCTATTTTTCGGATTTAGCGGTGGAATTTTTATCGTGCCACTTAATGCGAATATTCAGTTTTTTACCCGCGATGAGCGCATGGGGCGCGTGCTAGCGGGGTCAAATTTTATCCAAAATATCTTTATGGTGCTGTTTTTGATAATCGCCATAATTCTAGTAAATTTTGCCGTGTATAGTGGCGAAATCTTTGTAATGTGCGCGCTGTGCGTGCTAATCTGCGGAATTTTTAGCGCTAGATACCTGCCGCACCTTTTTATGCGAATTTTGCTTTTGCCGTTTTTGAAATTTGGATATAAAGTCCGCGTCGATGGGCTAGAAAATATCCCGCAAAGTGGCGGAGTTTTGCTACTTGGAAATCACATTAGCTGGATTGATTGGGCGGTCGTGCAGCTTGCCTGCCCGCGCGCTGTGCGATTTGTAATGCATAGAAGCTATTATGAGCTGTGGTATTTGAAGTGGTTTTTGAAAATTTTTGGTGTAATTCCAATCGGCGCAGGGGTCAGCAAAAGTGCGCTTGGCGCGATAAAAGAAGCCTTAAACGCTGGCGAAGTGGTAGGGCTTTTCCCAGAAGGGCACATCAGCTACAACGGCAGAATTGATGAGTTTCAAGCGGGATTTGAGCACGCTGCAAAGGGCGCAAATGCCGTGATAGTGCCGTTTTATATCCGTGGGCTTTGGGGTTCGACATTTTCGAGGGCTAGCGAACATTACAAAAAAACAATTTCCAAGCTTGGCACGCACGCTTTGAGGGTGAGTTTTGGTGCGCCACTAGATATAAACGCCAAAGCGCACGAGGTCAAAAAGGCTGTGCGCGAACTATCGTTTTTTAGCTGGGAAAAATACCTTAGCTCGCTTGATCCACTCGCGTATAACTGGCTAAATCAGGCGAAAATTTCGCCATTTAAAACTATCGCGGTCGATAGCACAGGGGTAAAATTTACAAATTTAGCGATGATGAGCGCGCTAATAATGTTTCAAAAGCGCCTAGCACCGCGCATAGGAAATGAAAAAAACATAGGCATAATCCTGCCTAGCTCCGTGATTGCAAGTGCGATAAATTTGACGATTTTAGCCATGGGCAAAATCAGCGTAAATCTCAACTACACTTTAAGCGAAGAAAATCTCGTGTATTGCGCTACAAAGGCGAATTTGCGCACCATAATCAGCTCGAAAAAATTTGTCGAAAAGCTAAAATCGCGCGGATTTGAGCTAGAAAGTAGCCTTGGCGAGAGATTAGTTTATTTGGAGGATATCGGCGCAGATATCACGCGCAAAGAGCGCATAGCCACGGCGATAAAGGCTCTTTTGATGCCGAAATTTTTATTCGAGGTTTTGTATATCGCGCCACACGCAATCGACGATGAGGCTACGATTTTATTTAGCAGTGGAAGTGAGGGGCGCCCAAAAGGCGTGGTGCTCACGCACAAAAACATAATGGCAAATGTGCGCCAAATCTCCGAACTCGTAAATGCCACGGGCGAAGACGCGCTTTTGGCGTCCTTGCCGATTTTTCACTGCTTTGGACTAACCGTTACGACGCTATTTCCGCTAAATGACGGACTTTTAAGCATACATGTCCCAGATCCGACAGACGCGTTTTGTGTGGGCAAAATGAGCGCGAAATACGGCGCGTCGATTATGTTTGGAACCTCGACATTTTTTAGACTTTATGCCAAAAACAAACGCCTAAATCCGCTAATGTTGCGAAATTTGCGCCTTGCAATCGCAGGTGCTGAAAAACTGAGCGAGAGCGTGAAAAAGGACTTTAAGGTCAAATTTGGCGTGGATATCTACGAAGGATACGGCACCACTGAGACTGCACCTGTGGTGAGCGTAAATACGCCAAATATTTTAGAGCCTGATTTTTTCAAGGAACTTGTATTCAACCGCGAAAAAAGCGTGGGTTTGCCACTAGCTGGCACGATAATAAAAATCGTCGATCCCGCGAATTTCGCTGAGCTTGGAAACGGCGAAGCAGGGCTAATCCTAATCGGCGGGGCGCAGGTGATGAAATGCTACTACGACGAGCCAGAGCGCACGGCGCGCGCGATTATCGAAATCGACGGCGTGAGGTATTATAACAGCGGCGATATCGGATACTGCGACGATGACGGGTTTTTGTTTATCACAGACCGCCTTTCGCGCTTCGCAAAAATCGGTGGCGAGATGATAAGTCTGGGCGCAGTAGAGGGGGCGATAGGCGAAATTTTGGGCTCTACGGTTAGCTTTTCGTGCGTAAATTTGGCCGATGAGAAAAAGGGCGAGAAAATCGCGCTACTATACAGCGCCGAATTTAGCGAAGATGAAATTTCGCAGATGATAAAGGGTGCAAATTTAGCCCCGATAATGCAGCCAAGTGTGGTAAAAAAAGTGGGTGAAATACCGATTTTAGGCAGCGGCAAGGTGGATTTTAAAGCTGTGAAAAAAATGGCAGAGGATATGGGAATTTAAAATTTTACTGGGCAAATCCTCGCAATGACAGATTAAGCAAATTTACTGCCATTGCGAGTGAAATTTACTTCACCAAAGATAGATCAAGTTTGATTTCGTCGTTTTTGATGACGCAAATGCCCTTGTTTAGCACATTTTGTGCGATTTGCTTGGCGCCTTGCAAAGAGTGCATTTCGCAGGTGCCACACTGAAATTTATTCAGCTCTGGTATGTCGCTTTGGCATTTTACCGCTAGCACATCGCGCATAGAGCTCTTCCATGCGCAGATTATCTCCTCTTCGCGCGGTTCGCCGATTAAACTCATATAAAATCCAGTCCTGCACCCCATTGGCGAAATGTCGATGATTTCGACATCGGCGCTGTTTAAATGCGCTCTCATAAAGCCCGCAAAAAGGTGTTCGAGCGTGTGTGTGGCGCGCTCGCTCATAATCTCTAAATTTGGCCTGCAAAATCGCAAATCAAAAACGCAAATCCTATCACCGCCCTTTGTGGTCATTTTTTTGGCAAGTCGCACGCCAGGGGCTTTCATCTTGGTATGATCTACTAAAAAACTATCAAGTAGTGGCATTTTTTCTCCTTTAAAGTCGTTTGATTTCTTTTTTTTCAAATAAAATTTCGCTAGGGCTTTTCTCGTCAGAGAAAAAGACATTATAAACAAACATCGAAAACACCGCGGTCGTAACGATAGCCATAAAAATCAAAACCGCGAAAATTATCTTGCGAATTATCAGCATGAGCAAAAAGCCCTTAAAATGCCATTAAACGCGCGCCAGCAAGATTATAAATCATCGCAGAGCCCTGCGTGGCGAGTTTATTTAGCATTTTTTCATACGGGCTTGGTTCTAGCCAGATTGGATTTGATACGCCACTTAGCTTTTCGCACGCTGTTTTGGCGCTTTGCAGTGAGCCGACCTCGTCGATTAGGCCTAGTTTTTTGGCCTGCGCGCTTAAAAATACCCTAGCGTTCGCCCAAATTTCGCGCTCGTCGAATTTAAGCTTTCTCGCACTTGCCACTTCGCGCGCAAACAGCTCGTAGCTTTGATTTACTAGGCTTTGCAGACTTTCTCTCTCAGCCTCGCTCCACGGCCTCATCATGGTTCCAGCCTCTTTAAATTCCCCAGCCTTTACGACCTGCTCGCTAATGCCGATTTTTTCGGTTAAATTCGAAACATCAAGCCCTTGCATAATCACGCCGATTGAGCCGATAAACGAGCCTGGGTTTGCGTAAATTTTACTAGCCCACACGCCACTAAGATAGCTTCCGCTCGCCATTGTGCCCTTGGCGTATGCTACGACTGGCTTTTTGGCGTTTAGGGATTTTATCGCTTGTGAGATTTCTACGCTCGGACTAAGCGCACCGCCTGGGCTATCAATAATGAGCAAAACGCCCTTGATTGCGCCATTTTTTTCGATTTCTTTGATGTTTTCTAAAATTTGGCTATCGTCCATAATCGCGCCAGTCAAATTTATCGTGGCTAAATTTGCATTTGGACTTTGCGCGCTCTTATCCCCGCTAAAAATCAAAAATACAATGAGTAAAAATATCATTGATTTAAAATATTTATTTATAAAGCCAAGCACCGCTAAAATGGGCGTAAAAAGGTTTTTTAGAAATTGCATTTTTTGCCTTTGATATATAGTGATTTTGCGTTTTTACTCTGTAAAATCAGCTGTAACGCTAGCTGGCTCTCATCGCACTCAAATCCCCCAAATACGGCAATATCTGCGATTTTGCCACTGCTTAGTTCGCCTAAATTTAGATCCAGCGATTTTGCCGCGCGGTTTGTCGCGCCTAGCAAAAGTTCGCGCGCAAGCTTGCTAAGCTCCAATCCATCATGCACAAAGAGATTTGCCCTAAGCTCGTCGAGGAAATTTAGGCTGATATTCGAGCTTAGCCCGTCTGTGCCGATAGAAAATAAATAGCTGTTTTTGATAACGCTAGTTAGCTTTAATCTATCTCTGCCTAAAAGGCGGTTTGAGACCGCGCAGTGCGTTATAGAGTGGAGTTTTTTATCAAAAAGTTTGAGATCTGCAAAGACACAGTGCGTAAAGAGCGTGCGCACGCCCTTGAAATACTCGATATAGCTTTTTGGCGAATAAAATGGTTTTGGGTTTGGCAAAAACGCCCCAAGCCACTCTTTAAACGCGCCCTTGCCGTGTTTGAGCCAGTCGCGCTCGTGGTTGCTCTCCATGAAATGCGAACTCATCAAAAGCTCGTTATCGCGGGCAAAATCAGTGGCAAATTTCGTGATTTCTGGGTGTGTGGAGTATGGCGCATGCACCGAAACTGCCGGGATAAACAGATCGCTTACAAGCTCAGCAGACCTTGTGAAGCGCTCGCTAAATTTATCTATATTTGCGTCGATTGTGTTTTTATCCGCGCCTAAAATTTCGTTGAAAAACACGAAGCGCGCAGGCGATTTGGCGCAAATTTGAGCCTCTGTGCCAAAGCTAGAAATTTCTCCGATTGTAGCCACGCCTGATTTCATCATGGTTAAAATTTCTTTTTCGATTATCGTTTCTAAGGCCTGTTTAGAGAGCTCTTCTCTGGCATTTACGATAGAGGCGACCCATTTTACGAAATCGCCGTAGATTAGGTGCGTGCGGTTCGCGCTAAATTCTAAATGCGTGTGAGTGTTGATAAACGCTGGCATAGCGATATCGCTTCCGCAATCGATAAATTCAGCCTCGGGGTATTTTTCCCTAGCTTCATTTGGTTTTAAAATTTCTTCTATTTTTTCGTCGAAAACTACGGCTTTATCGCGGTGAATTTTAAATTTTTCATCGCAGGTTAAAATCCACTTCGCCTTTAAAATTTTCATAATTAATCCTTGTGATTTGTGATGAAATATTTTACAATAAATTAGTAAAAATTTAAGATAGTCAAAAATAAGCAATATTTGGCTATAATGAGCGATTAAATTTTTTTAAAAAGGACAAAAAATGAAAATTATGGTAATCCAAGGACCAAATATCAACCTTCTAGGACTACGCGAGCCAGGAATTTACGGCCGTATGAAAATGGAAGATATCCACAGACAAATGCAAGTCGTAGCAGAGCAAAGTGGCGTAGAAATCGAGTTTTTCCAAAGCAATTTCGAAGGCGAGCTAGTCGATAAAATCCAAGAGTGCTACGGCACATGCGATGGAATCATCATCAACCCAGCCGCCTACACTCACTCATCAATCGCTATGAGAGACGCGCTTATGGCTGTGGCGTTGCCTACGATCGAGGTGCATATCTCAAACATCAACCGCAGAGAAGAATTCCGCGAAAAATCAATGATAGCCCCTGTTACAGCTGGTCAAATCATCGGCTTTGGCCCTGTGGGATATCATTTAGCGATGATTGGTATGCTTCAAATTTTCGAGCAAATCAAGGCTGCAAAAGAGGCGAAAAAAGAGGCGTAATCAAAGCAGATGAACTACATTTTAAGGGATACTAACGCCGTATTTTGGGAGTGTGGATATGCGTGCGATAACTGCATATTTCTAGCCCTTAATGGCGCGCGGTTTTTTATCACAGACGCTAGATACAGCCTTGAAGCTAGCGAGTTAGCCAAAAATGCGCAAATCGTGCAAAGCTCGGATTTAACCCTTTCTGCGCGTAAAATTTTGCGCTCTTACAAGGTGCGGGCTGTGATTTTTGATCCTAATGATTTTAGTTTTGGCGCATTTAACGCATTAAGTAAAAATTTAAGGACGCGCTTTATCCCAAAGCTAAATTTTAGCCAAATTCGCCGCACGATAAAAAGCGAAAATGAGCTTGAAATCTTGCGCACTGCGGCTAAAATCGGCGCGCAAAAATTTGATGAATTTGCCAAATTTGTGAGCGAAAATGGGCTTGGTATGAGCGAAAAAGAGCTATTTTATAACGCGACTTTGATTTTCAAAGATAGCGGAAATTTAGCCCTTAGCTTCGAGCCGATTGTGGCGATTAACCAAAACGCCGCCAAGGCTCACGCTCTGCCTAGCGACGAGAGGCTAAAAGACGGCGATTTGCTTTTATTGGACGCTGGGGTGAGGTATAAAAACTACTGCTCGGATCGCACAAGAACGGCGAAATTTAGCGCACAAGAGGGAATAAATTTTAGCAAAAATCAAAATTTTGGCGATACGAAAAAAGATAAAATTTACGCCATTGTCAAAGAAGCTCAAAAACGCGCTATAAACGCCGTAAAACCCGGTGTCGCTGCGCGCGAAATAGATAAAATCGCGCGAGATTATATCGCAAGCGAGGGCTTTGGGGCGCAGTTTTTGCACTCTACGGGGCACGGCGTGGGCGTGGATATCCATGAACTGCCGATTATTAGCCCGCGCTCGAAGGCCATTTTAGAGGAAGGTATGATTTTTAGCATAGAGCCTGGGATTTATTTGCAAGGCGAGTTTGGCGTGAGGATCGAAGATACTGTAATCGTGACAAAAAATGGTTGCGAGGTTATGAGCGAATAATGCAAATTCTAGCGCAAAAAAACGGATTTTTAAGGCTAAATGAGGCCGTGCGAGTGATAAAAAGCCGGAATTTCCCGCGCAAATTCGCCAAAAAAGAGAATTTTAAATTTTGCTATATTTTAGGGCTTGGCGGAAACATCGGCGACAGCAGGGCGCGCTTTGAGCGTGTGTATCACCTGCTACAAAAAAATCCGAATTTTTTCGTTTGCGCTTCGTCGCAAATTTTAGAAAATAAGCCATTTGGGTTTTTAGAGCAGAGCAATTTTTTAAACGCTACGCTATGCGTGCAAAGCTCGCTCGCGCCGAATTTAATGCTAAAAACTATGCAAAAAATCGAGCTTAAATTTGGGCGCAAACGAAGCTTCAAAAACGCCCCGCGCACGCTAGACATTGACATTTTGTATTCTAGCGCGAAAGTTAGGCAAAACGAGCGCTTAATCGTGCCACACAGGGGCGCAGCAGAGCGCATAAGCGTGATTTACCCACTTGGAAGTATGATTGAAAAAGGTTTGGTATGAAAAATAAAATTCTAACATTTCTAAGCGCAAAAGGGGGAGTTGGCAAGAGCCAGATTGTGGCGAATTTCGCTCAAATTTTAGCTAACGCAGGATACGCTGTGGCTGTGCTAGAAGTGCCAAATTTCAATAACCAAGAGATAATCTTAAACGCTAAAATCGACAAAAACCAAATTTTTGTTTTCGCAAACTCTCAGGCCAAGGGGCTTAAAATTTTGCCAAATTTGACGCTGATTGCGCCAAATGACGGCGTGTTTTTGAGCGAAGATGGCGCGATAGAGAGCTTTTTGGGCGCAACGCTTGGCGCGGATATGTTTGATTTCATCTTAATCGACGCTTCGCTAGATTATGCGAAAAAATTAGTAGAATTTGACACCGAGCCGATTGTGGTGTGCGCGAACGAACCCTGCGCTATCAGCAACACTTACGCGTTTTTGAAATCACTAAATTTGCCACAAAAAGAGATTTTGTTTTTGATGAATTTCGCCTCTTGCGAGGACGAGGCTGTGGGGATATTCGAAAATCTAAAATCCGTGGCGCAAAAGAATTTGGGCGAGGTGAAATTTGGGCTAGTTGGCTTCATGCCTTATGATAAATATGTCTTTATAAACGCCCAAAACAGGGAACTTTTCAGCATTTCGCGCCCATTTTGCAAGGCTAGTATCGCGCTTCGTGATAGCGTAAGCAGGACGCTGGTGGCACTTGGGCTTGAAGCTTTGCCAAAGCGTGGCGCTTTCGGTGGCTTTCTAGGAAAGCTTAGTAATTTAATCTAAATTTTAATCACACAATGCAAATACGAGAAATTTTACAAGATATCAGAACGGCGAAAAATAGCCTAAATTTCATAGAACCAGGCGTTACAATTTTTGGCTCAGCGAGGCTAAATGCGAGCAATCAATATGTCAAAGACGCAGAAAAACTCTGCGCGGCGCTCGCTGATATGGGATATGCGGTCATCACAGGCGGAGGAGGCGGAATAATGCGCGGGGCAAACAAAGGCGCATTTGCTCGCGCAAAAGCCCCAAGCGTGGGCTTTAACATAAAGCTTCCTTTCGAGCAAAAAAGCAATGCGTTTTTGACTCACGATGTGCATTTTAAAACCTTTGCCCCTAGAAAAGGCGCGCTCATCGCAAATAGCGAAATTTTCGTCATTTTCCCGGGCGGGTTTGGGACGATGGACGAGCTGTTTGAGGTTTTGACGCTCAAACAAACAGGCTTTAAAACAGCCCAAATTTACCTATACGACGCCAAATTTTACGCCCCTTTGGTGGAGTTTTTCAAAAGCTCAATGTTGGCTTTGGGGACGATTGATAAGGGCGATTTGGCGGGATTTAGGCTCTGTTCTAGCGTAGAAGAGATAATAGAGCATATCAAAAAGGAGAAAATTTGAAAATCATGGTCGCCCTAAGCGGGGGCGTGGATAGCTCGATGAGCGCGAAGCTTTTAAAGGACGCTGGGCACGAGATCGAGGGCTGCTATATGAAGCTACACGAAAAGCCGGGCTATCACGAGAAAAATATCGAAAAAGTGCGTAAAGTAGGGGAGTTTTTGGGTATAAAAACGCATATTTTGGATTTGCAAGATGAGTTTAGGCGCGAGGTTTATGAGCCATTTGTGCGCACATACCAAAACGGCCTTACGCCCAATCCCTGCGCGCTGTGTAACCGCACAATCAAACTTGGCAAGCTTTTGGAATTTGCCCATCAAAACGGCTGCGAACGCCTAGCCACTGGGCATTATGTGCGCGTGGAAAATGGACTTTTAAAAAAGGCGCGCGATGAGAGCAAAGATCAAAGCTATTTTTTGGCAAATGTTAATCCAAATGCCTTAAAATCTATGATTTTCCCGCTTGGCGAAATGCTTAAAAGCGAGGTCAAAGCCAAGGCCAGCGCGTATCCAGAGCTCATCGAAATCGCTTCGCAAAGCGAAAGTAGCGAGATTTGCTTCGTGGATAAAACATATATCGAAATTTTACAGCGCCATACAAACACCAAAACCCCGGGCGTGGTAAAAAACGCAAATGGCGAAATCATCGGCACTCACGAGGGCTATATGCACTACACAATCGGCAAAAGGCGTGGATTTCGCATAGACGGCGCGCATGAGCCACATTTCGTGCTAAAAATCGACGCGCAAAATAATGAAATCATCGTCGGCGGGCGCGACGAGCTCGATACTTACGAGTTTTCGACGCGAAATTTAAACGCATTTGTGAGCGTAGATGAAATTTTAAATGCGCCAAATTTGGGCGTGAAACTTAGATATCGAAGCACGAAAATCCCTGTAAAAATCGCGCTAAATGAGCGTGGCGGGGTTAGTGGCACGCTCTCTCAGCCAGCAAATGGTGTAGCTGGGGGACAGCTGGCGGTTTTTTACGACGAAGAGGACCGTGTGCTAGCCAGCGGGTTTATTGAGTAAAATTTTGAAATTTTGCAAAATACTGCGCCGAAATTTTATACTCGTAGGTTGCTTCGCTCGTTACACTCGCTCGCAATGACAAATCAAGCAAAATTTGTTCGCCATTGTCATTGCGAGAAATGCGAAGCATTTCCGTAAAAATAAAGTCAGCTAAAATTTTAAAAAGCAACGCTTTTTAAAATTTTAGCCACTTCTAAGGTTTTACAGGGGTGGGGGTTGGTAAGGGGGAGGGTAGCGTCTCCTAAAAAGCGCGCCCTCCCCCTTACAGAGAATTTCAAATTTCGCTTAAAATTTAAAAAATCGTTCAAAGCTAAATTTAAGTAGAATTTTAAATTTAAATTCCCCTGGATTGCTTCGAAAACTTCGTTTTCTCGCAATGACAATGGTGAGCAAATTCCGGGGCAGTGTTTGTGGAAATTAGAATTTCAAAATTTTATCTATATCAAAGCAAAATAAGGCTAAAATGCTCAGATTAATTTGAAATTTAAAGGAAGCAATAAATGCACTGTCCCATGGCGACTTGATATTATCGGTGTTTTTCTAGGGCTAATCATTTATTCACGCATATTCATGCCGCGCTAGCGGCGCAAAATTCAGACTTTTTCTCAATACAATTTATAAAATTTTAAAACAAAAAGGATAAAAATGAAAAGTTATGTTACAGGTTTTCCTCGCATTGGTGAGCAAAGAGAATTAAAAAAAGCATTAGAAAGCTTCTGGGCAGGAAAGTGCGAACTGGGCGCACTAGAAAAGGTAGCAGACGAACTAAAAGATCGTCACATAAAATACCAACTTGATGCTTGGACTGGCTTAATTAGCGTAAATGATTTCTCATTTTATGATTTAATGCTTGATAATAGCGTGCTTTTTGGTGCAGTGCCTGAGAGATTTGCAAATTTAAGTGGCGAAGAGCAGTATTTTGCGATGGCGCGTGGAAACAAAGACGCCGTGGCAATGGAAATGACAAAATGGTTTAACACAAACTACCATTACATCGTGCCTGAAATCAGCAAAAACACAAAATTTAGCCTAAACGCAGATAAAATTCTAAACGAATACAAAGCAGCTAAAAATAATGATTTTAAGGATAGTTGCGCGTTAAAGATAAATTTAATCGGACCGATAACCTATCTAGCGCTTTCGAAAAGCACGGACGGAAGCGAACCACTAGCCAAACTTGATGAGCTAGTAGAAAAATACGCCGAGCTTCTAAGCGAGATTTCAGCCCTTGATAGCGAAGTCGTCGTCCAAATAGACGAGCCGATTTTCGTAACCGATAGGGGCGTGGAGCTAACGGGAAAAATCGCACCTGTTTATAACAAGCTAAATTCGGTCGCTTCAAATATTAAAATCGTATTTATGACATATTTCGAACATGCCACAGAAGCGTTGAAAGAAGTCGTGAAAACTGGCATTTGGGCTGTGGGGTTAGACTTTGTCTATGCGAGTAAAGAAAATATTAAAAGAGAGCTTGAAATCTTAAAAGATGCGAAAACTACGCTATTTGCAGGGGTTATTGATGGACGAAATATATGGAAAAGCGACATTGATAAAAAGCTAGAATTTTTGGAATTCATCTCCCAGTATGTCAGCAAAGATCGCCTTTATATAGGAACTTCGTGTTCGCTTTTGCATGTGCCTTTTACGCTAAAATATGAAGAAAAACTAAACCCTGAGATTAAATCGTGGCTAAGTTTTGCGTGTGAAAAACTCGAAGAAGTCTGCATTTTAACCCACCTTTTCTTCAAAATTCCAATCTGCGACAGCGGTATCAAAAAATATGAAGAAAATCAAAAATCTGCCAAAACACGCCTAAATTCGCCGTTAATCCACGATACGGCAGTGCAAAATCGCGTGAAAAATTTAACAAAATTTGAGCGAAGTGATAAATTTGAAGATCGCATTAAAATTCAGCGCGAAGCCCTTGCTTACGGCGATTTGCCGACTACGACGATAGGCTCTTTCCCACAAACAACCGAACTTCGCCAAGTTCGCAATGCCTACAAAAAAGGGCTAATTAGCAAGGAAGCCTATGAAAAAGATATAAAAGCCTATATCGATGAGTGTGTGGCGTTTCAAGAAGAGATTGGGCTTGATATTTTAGTCCATGGTGAGCCTGAGCGAAATGATATGGTTGAGTATTTTGGCGAACAGCTCAAAGGCTACGCATTTAGCGCAAACGGCTGGGTGCAAAGCTACGGCAGTCGCTGCGTAAAACCGCCACTTTTATTTGGCGATGTTTCGCGCCCTGCACCGATGACCGTAGAGTGGATAAAATACGCGCAAGGCAAAACAAGCAAGATCATGAAGGGTATGCTAACTGGACCAGTTACGATTATGAACTGGTCGTTTGTGCGTGATGATAAGCCTAGAAGCGAGGTTGTCAAGCAACTAGCTTTGGCAATCAGTGATGAAATTTCTGATTTACAAGTTGCAGGTATTAAGATAATCCAAGTCGATGAGGCAGCTTTTAAAGAGGGCTATCCTTTGCGAAGCGAAAATATCGGCGAGTATGAAAAATTTTCAGTCGGAGCGTTTAAACTCGCAGTTTCAAGCGCAGACGCTAAGACGCAAATTCACACTCACATGTGCTATTCTGAATTTAACGATATTATCAAAACGATTGAAGCAATGGACGCCGATGTCATCAGTATAGAAACGGCGCGTTCTGGCAACGAGCTACTTAAAATTTTTAAATCAGTTGGCTACAAACAAGAAGTAGGTCCTGGCGTGTATGATATACACAGCCCTCGTGTGCCAAGCGTAGAAGAAATGGTAGCGCAAATTAACGCACTTTTAGAAGTTTTACCAAAATCTCAGCTTTGGATAAATCCTGATTGCGGGCTTAAAACTCGCAAATGGGAAGAGGTAAAACCAAGCCTAAAAAATATGGTAGAAGCTGTAAAAATCGTAAGAGGATAGGAGTAATGCGGCGCGAGTAGGGCGGTGCAAAGCCCTGCGCGCTTCATAATCAATCAAAATGACATTTTTTTCGCCCGAGTTTATTTTGCTTTTTACGCTGTTTTTTGCCCTGTATTGGTCGCAAAAAGACAGCGTCTTTATCCAAAAAATCCTAATTTTGGTTGCAAGTTACGGCTTCGTCTGCTCTGTAAGCCCAAAATTTGGCGCGATTTTGTTTGCTTACTCGTGTTTTGTGTATAGTGCGGGTAAATTTTTAGAGCGAAATTCCAGCAATTCTGCCATTTTATCGGCAGTTTTTGGCTCTATTTGTTTTTTGTGTTTTTTCAAATATTTTAGCCATATTAGAGAATTTTTCGCCATTGTTACAAATTTTTTTGGACTTTCCCCAATCGAGTCAATCGCCCTGCCACTGGGCATTTCATACTATACTTTTATGTCGATAACCTATCTCGTGGCTGTGGGCAAAAAGCAGTGCGAGAGCGCGGATTTTTTGAGTTTGCTTTGCTATCTGGCGTTTTTCCCAAGCGTGGTAATGGGCCCCATAGGCAGGGCAGCCGCGCATAAAAACTCCAAAGGATACACTAAAATTTATCCAGTTTTGCCACAATTTAATCAAAAAAAGAGCTTTAAAAACGGCGATAAAATTCTCGCGCTTTTTATCATCGGCGCTTTTAAAGTTTTTGTCATTTGCGGTCATCTTACGCCGTTTGTGGGTGAGATTTTTAGTAATATTTACGATTTTAGCGAGGTTAGCGCGCTAAAAATTGTGTTGGCGATTTTGCTTTATTCTTTTGTGATTTATACGAATTTTAGCGGATTTATCGACATTGCGCGCGCCCTAGCACTCGCACTTGGATTTGCTTTGCCGCGCAACTTTCACATGCCATATACTGCGCGAAATATCGATCAATTTTGGGATAGGTGGCATATCAGCCTTTCTACCTTTATCCGCGATTACATCTATATCCCGCTTGGCGGGAATTGTGGCTGGGGCAAAAAACTGCCAGTAAAGCTCAAAATCGGCGCAAAGAAAAAGAAAAAGAAAAAAGCCAAAAAAGAGATAATCGAATTTGTCGAAGTGCGCGGTGTGTGGAAGTTTTGGCGTATGAATTTTAATATAATGCTAGCGTTTTTGCTCTCTGGAATTTGGCATGGAGTGGGGCTAAATTTCGCCATTTGGGGGGCGTTGCATGGCTTAGCGTGCGTGTGGTTAAAATGCCTACGCGCCTGCAAAGTAAAGCCGCTAAATTTGCATTTATCAAGGTTAATTACATTTATCTATGTCAGTTTTGCGTGGGTGTTTTTCGCAAACACTGATTTTAGCGAGATTGGTGCGATTTTCTCGGCTCTTATTTCATCTCCACTTTATCAGAGCAAATTTGAAATTTTGCTAGTTTTAGCTGTTTTGATTTTTGTTTTGATTTATCCTAAATTTTTGGTTACAAACCGCCTAATTGAGGGCTTTTTAAAGAGATTGCCATTTTGGCTAAAAGGGGTAGTTTTGGGCGCGGTTTTTTGCGCGATTTATCTTTTGATGCCAAGTGGAATTCCAAATTTTATTTATGCGAGTTTTTAGATGATTAAATTTTTGTTTTCGTTGGTTGTGGCGTTTTTGATTTTAGCTTTTTTTGCGCAAAATTCCTTGATTTATTACGCGAATTCGCGCTTTGGCTCGAATTTTGGTTTGGAAGAGTATTTGGCGAATTCGCCTTTGAGATTTGGGGGCGAATTACAATCAAACATTAGCCAAAAAATCCAAAATTTCACGCCAAATTTGAAGGCGAAATTTGCAAGCTTCTCCCCGCAAACAGCCACTTACACGCTTGCTAGTAACACTGCGCCCATTATCGCTCCAAGCGATAAAGACGCAATCATCGAGCGCGAGCTGAAAAAAATCGAAGCAGTTAAGCTAACCGATACAACTCTGCCTAAAATTGATAACAACAAAAGCGCGAATTTAAGCGTGCCAAAGCCTAGCGAGGCGAACGAAACCGCTCCTGTTCTCGCGCCAAAACTTGCGAAAAAATCTAATGAAAAAATCGCGCTTAAAGCCGGTCAAACCGTCCTATTTATCGGCGATAGCCTAATGCAGTATGTGGGTATGAGCGCTAAGAAATTTTTCCCAAAATCAGGGCTAAAAGTGCTTGATCTTAGCAAGCAATCAACCGGCCTAGTCGATAAAAAGGGGCACAACTGGCAGCAGGTTTTATCGCAAAATCTAGCAAATAACGAAAATATCGGGCTAGTGGTGGTGTTTTTGGGTGCGAACGATACTCACCCGCGCAAGATTAATGGAGCTGTGCGAAGCGTAGGGAGCGAGGTTTGGAGTGAATTTTACGCTAGCAGGGTCAGGGAGATTTACGATACTGCCGAAAAATACGGCGCAAAGGTGCTGTGGCTGGGGCTTCCGTGCATGAACGAAGCAAAATTTGAGCAAAAAACCGAGGCGATTAACAAAGTTTATAAAAGTGTGAATAAAGAATTCGGCGAAATTTACATGCCTACAAGCCCATTTGTGTGCGAAAATGGCGCATACAAGGTCTATCTCAAAAACGGCAAAAACCAAATTCGCGTTCGCCAAGACGACGGAATCCACATCAGCAAAAAAGGCTGTGAAATCATAACCCAAAAAATTTTAGCAAGGATTAGCGTTGAGTAGCCTTGCACGCGCGCTTTTCGCGGTTTTGCTCTGCATTAGTGGCGCGCTAGCGCAGGGCTTTGGGGTGAAGTTTTTGGGCGATTCACACCTTGGAAGCGACGCGCTAATACAGGCATTTAGAGATGAATTTTTCGGCGGAAGCGACGATAGTGTGGGCTTTATCGCCCCGCTAATGCCTAAATTTCACGCTAGTGAGGCGGTGAGATTTAAAAACGAGGGCTTTGAGATTATCTCATCGCGCAGGGACGCAGACCCGGATTTCCCGCTATGCGGGGTCATCGCAAGGGCGAGAAATGGGGCGAGCTTGCAAATTGAGCTTAAAAAGCTAAGTGGCGAATTTGAGGTCGAAGTGCTTCACAGAGTGGGCGGAAATGGCGAAATTTTCGAGATTATCGACGCTAATGGGCGGAAATTTCGCATAAATCATCTTTTGCGAAATTCTTGGGAATACACGCGCTTTACGCTCGCTTTTCCGGTGCAAATCCGCTCTTTGCGCGAGGGCGCGGAGCTTGGCGGGTATAAAATTTACCGTAAAAATGGCAGTTTCGCCGATAGTTGCGCTAGTAATGGCGCGTATTCGAGCGCGTATCAAAAATGGGGCAAAAACGCCTTTATCAGGGATTTGGCGCGACTTGATTACGAGCTTTTTATCATCGCTTATGGCACAAACGACGCCCTTGATAGCAACTTTGACGAGGCGAAATTTTACGCGACTCTGCGGGGGCTGGTGCGCTCGCTTCGCAAAGGCTCGCGCAGGGCAAAAATCCTGCTCATCGCTCCGCCTCGTAGCCCCAAAGTGCCAAACGCCGCGCGCGCAGCAGCCGTGATAAGGCACCTAGCCAGCGATATGGGGCTTATGTTTTATGATTTTGATATGGCGATGAGCGAGGACGGAGGCTGGGAGGGCTGGCGCAAAATGGGGCTAATCCGTCCCGATGAAATCCACCTAGAAGCTGGGGGTTACGAGAGGCTTGGGCGAAATTTAGCCAGGCTTTTGAAGCGAAATTTGATAGAATTTTAAAATTTAGCATAATCCGCTAGCGCAACCTTTTAAACACTGCCCCGAAATTTTGCACTAAATTGCAAAGAAATGCGAAGCATTTCCGTAAAATAAAACTAGCTAAATTTAGAAAAACGAAGTTTTTCTAAATTTAGCCACTTCTAAGGTTTTACAGGGGTGGGGGTTGGTAAGGGGGAGGGTAGCGTCTCCTAAAAAGCGCGCCCTCCCCCTTACAAAGAATTTCACGGCGCAGGTTAAATTCAAAAAATCGTTCAATGCTAAATTTAAGTAGAATTTTGCTCTAAATTTCCCTGGATTGCTTTGGCGTTATCACGCCTCGCAATGACAGTGAATTTACGCACATTAAATTTTATACTCGTAGATTGACTTCGCCTACGGCTCGTCCAAACCTGTCGTGCTTCGCACGCCACCGCTAGCTTGTTTTGCTTCGTCGCTTTGCTCCTCGCAATGACAATAGCGAGCAAAATTCTTGCCAATCTATGAATTTAAAATTTCGGAGCAGTGTTTTGCAGAAATTTAAAATTTCACTGCTGTATCAAGCCTGGTGCAGTTCTCTCATGCCTTTTATGCAGATTTCTACGACCTCTTTGATATCCATGCCAAGCATTTCACACCCCTTTAAAATCACGCTTCTATCGCATTTGGCGGCGAATTTTTTATCTTTAAATTTTTTCATTACACTGCTAGCGCCTAAATCCGCAAAGCCGTTTGGGCGCATTTTGGCGCAGGCATCGATTATGCCTGTTAGTTCATCGACGCAAAATAGGCTTTTTTCTAAATTTGAAATTGGCTCGACATCAGTGCAAATGCCGTATCCGTGGCTGAGTATTGCCCGCACGCTAGCTTCATTTACGCCAGCGTCCAAAAGTGGCACAGCTGTGTGCGCTAGGTGCTCGTCTGGGAACTTTTCGTAGTCGAAATCGTGCAGATAGCCGATTGCTTGCCAGTATTCTTTATCCTCGCCGAAATGCTCCGCCATAGCCCCCATTGCGGCCATTACATTTTCGCAATGCGCTAGCAGATTTGGCTGCGAAATTGCGCCTGAGATTAAATCTTTTGCCATTTTCAAATTTAACATTATTTTTTCTCGCTTTCGTTTCGTGCTTTCATCTTTTCAAATTCGATTGAAATTTCGCTTAGATTCGGCTCGTCCGCCATTTTATCTAGCACGGAGTTGTATTTATTGACTAGCATTATGGCAATCATCGAAAATGTAAATCCAGGCAGTAGCGAATAAATATAGCCCGATAAATCGGCAATTATCCAGATTATGACGGTGATTCCACCCACTAGCATGCCACACAGCGCGCTTAAAGCGCTCATGTGCTTAGAATACAGGCTAAAAAGCAGCACCGCTCCAAAACTCGCGCCAAAGCCCGCCCAAGCGTGTCCGACGACATTTAAGACGCTATCGTCCCACAAAAACGCCGCAATCGTAGCTAGCACCGCGATGAAAACGACCGCGAGGCGGGAGACTAGGGTTTGCGTGGCTGATGAGACCTCTTTTTTATAAAATGCGAAAATGAAGTCTTTCGTAACCGAGCTAGCACTGACCAAAAGCTGGCTAGAAATCGTGCTCATAATCGCAGCCAGCACGGCTGAAATAATCACGCCAAGGATAAATGGGTGGAAGAAAATTTTGCCAAGTTCTAGGAAAATTTTCTCTGGATCACCGATGCTGAGGGAGTTTTGGTGAAAATACACTAGGCCGATTAGTCCGCTAGCCATCGCCCCAAGTAGTCCAAAAACCATCCACGAAATGCCAATTCTGCGCGCAGAACTCATTTCGGCTGAATTTCTAATCGCCATAAATCGCACGATGATATGAGGCTGTCCAAAATAGCCAAACCCCCATGACAAAAGCCCTAAAATTCCAAGAAAAGTTTGCCCCTCAAACAGATCCAAATGCGACGGACTGATTTTTGACACCTCGCCCCAAAAGCTCGAACTATCTGGGATTTGTAGCGCATTAAACGAAAAGGCTGGAATCATAATCAGCACGATAAACATTAACGCGCCTTGGAAAGCGTCTGTTATCGCCACGGCCTTAAATCCGCCAAAAAATGTATAAAACACAACGATACAAATCGTCGCAATCGCGCCGTAAGCGAAATTTAGCCCGAAAAATGTCTCAAAGCTCTTTCCGCCTGCGATGATTCCGCTAGAAACATAGAGTGTGAAAAATACGATAATCAAAAGCCCAGAGATTATGCGAAGAGATTTTGTTTTGTCCTTAAAACGATTTTCCAAAAAATCGGGGATTGTAATGCTATCGCTTGCGACTTCGGTGTAAATTCTAAGCCTTTTTGCGAGAAATTTATACGCGCACCACGCACCGATACAAAGCCCGATTGCAATCCAAACCGTGCTAATTCCAGTAGCAAAAAACGCCCCAGGAAGCCCTAGAAGCATCCAACCGCTCATATCGCTAGCACCTGCGCTAAGTGCGGTTACAAAGGGGTTTAATCTGCGATTGTCGATGAGGTATTCGCTCAGGCTTGCGTTTTTGTCGTAGTAGTGTCTGCCGATGATGACGAGGGCTAGGAAATACATAGCGATCGAGGCATAGATCCAATAATTCATTTTGCACTCCTTAAAAGGTGCGATTTTATCAAAATTTACTTGAAATTTATCAAAATTTTAGTATGCTTTTAGGCTAAATTTTAATTTAAAGGCTGGGGATTGAACGAGAGAATTTTAAAGATTGTTTTTTCGTTGATTATCATCTGCGCAGGAATTTATTTTTGCTATCCAGATAACTTAACAGACGCGCGCAAAATGGCGCTTGTAAATGCTTATGGTGTTACACTGATACTCACAAGTGGCGGTATTGCGCTTGGTATAGTTTTGGGATTTATTTTGGCGTTTTTGAAATTTTTGGATAATAAAATTTTAAATTTTATTATCGACGAGTATGTCGATATCATCCGTGGCACGCCGATAATCATACAGCTTATGATTTTTGTTTTTGTCGTTTTTGCGACTTGGCAAAACAACATTTTCGCCGCAATCGTAGCGTTAGGTCTTAACAGCTCAGCCTATGTTTGTGAGATCGTTCGTAGTGGAATAAACAGCGTTGATCGCGGTCAAATGGAGGCTGCGCGCGCTATGGGTCTGTCGTATTCGACGGCGATGAAAGTCATTGTTTTCCCGCAAGCGATAAAAAATATCTTGCCAGCTTTGGCGAACGAATTTATCAGCCTTTTTAAAGAAACTTCGGTCGTGGGACTTGTGGCGATTACGGATTTGACATTTTATTCAAAAAGCCTGCAAGCCTCGCTATATACGGTTCAGCCGATACTTTTCGCGGGTGTGATTTATTATGCGAGTGTGAAATTTTTCTCGCTTTTGGTTAAAATTTTAGAATCAAGGCTAAATAGACATGATTGAAATTTCAAATTTAAGCAAAAATTATGGCGAGCTTTGTGTTTTGAAAAACATTTCAAAAACCATAAACAAAGGCGATATTGTCGCAATCATCGGACCAAGTGGTAGTGGAAAATCTACATTTTTGAGATGTTTAAATTTGCTCGAAACCCCAAGCGAGGGCAGTATTAAAATCGGTGGCGCAGACATTACCGATAAAAAAACCGATATCAATAAAATTCGCCAAAAAGTCAGCATGGTTTTTCAGCATTTTAACCTTTTTGCGAATAAAAATGTTTTGCAAAATTTAACCCTAGCCCCGGTAAAAGCTGGAATTTATACCTCAGAAAAAGCCAAAGAAAAGGCAATGGAGCTTTTGCGAAAGGTGGGTTTGGAAAGCAAGGCGGAGGCTTTCCCGCACAAACTCTCAGGCGGTCAAAAACAGCGCATCGCAATCGCTAGAAGCCTAGCGATGAACCCAGATGTGATACTTTTCGACGAGCCTACGAGCGCGCTAGATCCTGAGATGATAGGCGAGGTTTTAGCTCTTATGAAAGAGGTTGCCAAAGAGGGCATTACAATGCTTGTCGTAACCCATGAAATGGGCTTTGCGCGCAATGTGGCAAATAGAATATTTTTTATGGACGGCGGAAATATTTTAGTCGATGATACGCCTAAAAATGTTTTTGAAAATCCGCAAAATCCGCGCTTAAAAGACTTTTTAAACAAAATTTTAAACCATTAAAAGGAGCAGAAATGAAAAAATTTCTTAAATTTATGTTGGCAGCTAGCTTGGTTGGCTCAATTGCTTGTGCAAAAGATGTCTATGTAATGGGCACAAACGCCGAATATCCACCATTTGAGTTTGTAGATGAAAACTCGACTATCACTGGATTTGATATTGATTTGGTAAATGAAATTTCAAAAAGAGCCGATTTGAAAATCGAAATTTTA
Organism: Campylobacter sp. JMF_01 NE2; assembly: GCF_027737365.1. Taxonomy (NCBI): domain Bacteria; kingdom Pseudomonadati; phylum Campylobacterota; class Epsilonproteobacteria; order Campylobacterales; family Campylobacteraceae; genus Campylobacter; species Campylobacter sp. JMF_01 NE2. Next base: position 24,704 of record NZ_JAOVTR010000006.1, read on the forward strand.
AATATGAGCTTTGACGGCTTAATCCCAGCGCTAAAAAGCGGTAAAATCGATCTAGCAGGATCAGGTATGAGCGCGACAGCAGAGAGAAGAAACGCTGTGGATTTCACAAACTCATACTATGAAGTCGAAAATTTATATATCAAACACAAAGACGACGATAGCCTAAAAACCAAAGACGATCTTAAAGGCAAACGCCTAACAGCGCAACTTGGCACAATCCAAGAAAACGCAATCCGCGAAATTCCTAGCGCAGATGTCAATCCAGCAGAAACTGTCTTTGCTGGCGTGTTACTAGTAAAAAACAAAAAGGTCGATGCGCTTTGCGTGGATTCATCTGTGGGCGTGGAGTATTTGAAGAAAAACGACGATATCGTGGAGTTTATGAGAGAGTCTGACGGAAGCGACGGATTTGCCTTTGCTTTCGATAAGGGCAAATATCCTGAGCTTGTGGAGAAATTCAACAAAGCAATCGACGAGATGAAGGCTGATGGCTCATACGACAAACTTTTAGAAAAATACAACCTAAAATAATCCAAATTTGGCGCAAAATTTAGCCTTTTAAATTTTGCGCTTTTTTCTATTTAAAGGGCTTTTATGAAAAAATTGATTTTTATATTTTTATCGCTTTTGGTTACGAGTGCGTGTGCGAGAAATGACGATTTTATCGTGGCGAAATTCCTAGGTTTCGTCCAAGACGAGGATAGATTGCTTTTTAAGCGGGGCAAGACAAGGCTAATGTGCAAATTTAGCGAAGTTACGCTAATTGGCGAAAAGCAAGTCGCTAAATGTATCAAAGACAAAAAAGATTTAAAAACTTTCAAAAAAGATCAAAAAAATATGATCGAAAAATTTCTCGTCCCAACCCAGCGATATTTCATAAAAATCAGAGCCGAGGGCAAAAACGAGCTGATTTGCGATATCAGCACCGAAAAGTCAAATTTAGGGCTAGATTTGGTAAGGGCTGGACTTGCTATGCCTAAAAACGACGATAAAGAGGCGTTTGTGAAGGCTAGCGTTTTGGCGATTGAGGGTGAAAAAGGGTTTTTTGGCAAAAAATATTCAAAGGTAAGCAAATGCGCTTTTGGCATAAAAGATGAGCCAAAAGCCAAACAAAGTGAGCCTAAAAAAGAGCCTAGTGCAGAGCAACCTGCGCCTAAAACAGAAGAGCCAACCCCAAACAAACCAACGATAGAAATGTCAATCAATGAGTGAAATTTACGCCCTTACCGATGATGTTTTGACGCCAAATTCTAGCGTTTTTTCGCAGGTGCGTGAAATTTTAGATAGTGGCGTCAAACTCGTGCAGTATCGCTCCAAACTTCCGCGCCAAGACGAAACTCTCATCGCCTCGCTAATCTCGCTTTGCGAGGATTACGGCGCGAAGCTAATCATAAACGACAATGTGGCTTTGGCGAAAAAACTGCGTGCTCACGGCGTGCATATCGGCAAGGATGACGGCGAGATAAAATCCGTGCGTGAGTATTTAGGCAGGGATAAAATCATCGGCGTAACTTGTTATTCTGATATAAATTTGGCGATTTCATCGCAAAATAGTGGCGCAAGTTATGTCGCTTTTGGGGCGATGTTTGCAAGCTCTACTAAAAAAGAAGCCCCGCTTTGTCCGCACGAAATCGTGCAAATGGCAAAGCGTGAGCTTGAAATCCCAGTTGCGATAATTGGCGGGATTAGCGAGCAAAATTTAGCTCAAATTTTGGCGTTAAACCCCGATTATATCGCGCTTGTGAGTGCGATTTACAGACCAAATAGCATTTCGCAAAACATACAAAATTTACAAGGCATAATCAATGGATATAATTAGTGCGATAATTTTAGGCGTTGTCGAGGGGCTGACCGAGTTTTTGCCCGTAAGCTCGACTGGACACATGATACTTGCTTCGCATTTTTTGGGCTTAGAGCAAACAGATACGCTAAAATGTTTTGAGGTTGTAATCCAATTAGGCTCGATTTTAGCGGTAGTTTTTATGTTTTTTGAGAGGCTTAAACAGGATTTTTCGCTTTGGGTGAAACTAATGGTCGGATTTTTCCCCACAGCAATCATCGGCTTTTTGATGTATAAGACTATAAAATCGCTATTTTCGCCCGCCACGACTGCGTATATGCTTGTCATTTGGGGCGTGATTTTTATCGTAGTTGAGCTACTTCGCAAAAAAAATCCGCCTAAAAAGCAGAGCGAGCATTTCAGCGAAATTTCATACAAACAAGCCTTTATAATTGGGCTTTCGCAGTGTTTTGCTATGGTGCCTGGCACTTCGCGATCGGGAGCGACCATTATCGCTGGACTTCTTTGTGGGCTTAGCCGAAATTTGGCAGCCAGATTTAGCTTTTTGCTAGCGATTCCTACGATGTTTGCGGCGACTTTGTATGATACTTACAAAAACCTTGACACCTTCGCGCAAAATTCGCAAAATATTTGGATTTTTTTGCTTGGTGGAGCGGTTGCCTTCGTGGTCGCGTTAATCGCAATCAAGCTGTTTTTGAGCTTTGTTAGCAAATTTGACTTTATCCCGTTTGGAATTTATCGCATAATTGTAGGAATTTTGTTTTTGGTTGTGATTTTGTGATTTAAATTTCGCCAAATTTCGCTTCGCAAATTTTGGGATACTGCGCCGAAATTTTAGTTGTAGTGTGGCAAGTTGCCTAGCGAAAATTTTGGTAACATTATGGTGGGCAAGGTGCTCACCCTACGATACTTATTTAAACTTTAATTCTATTTTCTTTTTTAGTATTTAGTAATGGGTTTTATTCAAAATCAAATTCAATTTTACCATTTTTATTTATCCAACCTATTCTAGGACAAAAATCCCCAAAACAATATTCATCACTTTTATTTTGACTAAAATTATTATGTAATTCTTTTGGAATAGTATTGCGTATATAGGTTATAATGTCTTCAATGGGAATATCCCAAATTTTAAATTTTTCTTTTATTTTTATTGGTGTTGAATATGTTTCTAAATTTTTATTATAAAATTGTTCTGGTGGGAAAAAAACTATCTTGTTTTCTTGCGCCCAAATTTCTAAAAGTTTTAAAAATGCTTCATAAATTTGTTCTTTTGCAACAATGCGAGATAAATACCAAGGAATTTGGTCTATCCAAGAACCAAATAAATTATTAAATATAGTATCTTTATTTTCTATAAGAATTTTTTCAGCACCGTAGGGTGGGTATCCTTGCCTACCGAATTTTATATTTTTATCAAATTTCATCGTTTTTTATCCTTTATTTATCATTATTTCAAATTTGGCGCAGTATCTGCGCCTTGCGGGGGCGATTAGCAACGATACTTTCCGCTGACAAAATTTATCTTAGTTCGTATTTTGACGATTTCTTTGAGCGCGTGGGCGAGGTAGGCGATATCGTCCTCGTCATTGACCCATGAGAAGCTTGCCCGCACCCAGCTTGGTTTGGTCTGATTTACGGGATCTGGCGCAAGGGCTGTCAGATCAAATCCATACGGCGCTGCGCAGTCGCACCCAGAGCGCGTTTGGATTTCGAATTTCGAGCTAAGCACGGAGGCTAGGGCGTCAGAGGCTAAATTTTGCATATTAAAGGCAAAAATCGGCACCCTTGGCGCGCTTAAATTCCCGTAAATTTTAATCTCTTTGATTTTTGAAATTTCATCGATAAATTTCGCATTTAGCGCTCTCTCTCGCTCTTTTATCGCCGTAAAGCCCACCTTACGGCGCAAATCCAGCGCCAAATACGCCCTAATGAGCGCCGTAATCCCGGGCGTGCCCGGCTCTTCTAGCCTCTCTTTGTCGATGACGAAGCTTTGCGTGCTAAAATCAGCGTATTTTACCGCGCCACCGCCCGCAAATGTGGGCTCCGCGCCTTCTAAAAACTCTTTTTTCAGCGCCAAAATCCCGCACGCACCCACTCCGCCGATGAGTTTGTGTGCGCCAAAAAACAGCCCGTCGCAAAAGCCCAAATCCACATTATCATGCGCCACAAGCGCGCTAGCGTCGATGAAAAGTTTCGCGCCGTGCATTTTCAGCGCCAAAAACACCCGCTTATAATCGACTAAAATCCCAGTGGCGTTCGAACACGCGCTAAATACGCCATAAATTTCTCGCCCTTTATTTGCGCCTAAAATTTCATTTAATTTGCCAAAATCCATAAGCCCGTCTGCACCCAGTGGCACGCGCACGAGTTCGCACAGAGCCTGACGCAGGCTGATTTCGACCGAGTGGTGCTCGTATGGAGAGATCACGATTAGCGGAAATTTTGCGCGCTCATTTGTGGCGAAATTTGTCAAATTTAGCCGTTTTTTGGTGTTTGGCGGCAGGTAAATGCCTAAAATTTCCCATAGCTTCTTAATCGCGGCTGTCGCGCCAAATCCGCACGAGATGAGGTAGTATCTGCCAGCGCACCCTAGCATTTCTTTGATTTTGGCGCGCGCGTTTTCGTAGTATTCGCTCGTGGTGTGGGCGTTTTCGCCACCAAGAGAGTGTGTGTTGGCATAAGTGCGCAAAACCCGCTCGATTTCGCGCTCGACGCTATTGCACGCTAGCCCAGACGCGGCGAAATCGAAGTATTTGAGCCCCTCTTTTAGTATTAAATCATTTTTTATTTTTTCGATTTGCATTTTTTACTCCAAAATTTTGTAAATTATACCTAAACTTGCTAAAATTAGCCGTTTTAGGAGGGGTGAAATTCTAGGGTTAAAACAGACGGCTAGCAAATTTGGCCATTTGGAACTGAGTGAAATTTTGAAATTTCACTTCGTATTCGATGCTTTTGATATTTGCACGAAATATGACGATGTATTTAGCGCGATAGAGGCTGAAATTTTGCCGAATTTTAGGGAGATTGGCGAGAGGTTTAGTTTCGGCGGCGAGTATGAAAAAGAGCTAAAACAAGCGCTGATGAAATTCGCTAGATCTGATCGCAAAAAAATCGGTGTCGCAAAGATACTGCCCCGCTTCACCGCGCAAAAAATCACGCAAATTTTGCTAGAAGCTGGGTTTTTAAATTTAGAAAAATCGCACGAAAAACGCCCCGTAAAACTGCATAAAAATGATAAATTACCACGAATTTTAAGACGCTATCAAATCACAGACAAAGTCCATTTTAATGATAATTTCTCGCGGTTTTGGTTCAGGTTTATCGAGCCAAATTTGCAAATTTTGGCGCAGGGCGAATACGAAAAAGTCATCGGCGAGATTAGGGAGGATTTCGATAATTACGCGAGTTTTGGCTATGAGATACTCTGCCGTGAACTGCTCGCAAACTACCTAAATATCGACATTTCGCAAATTTCGAGTTATTGGGATAAAAATAGCGAGATTGATATTTTTGCGAAATTTGAGGGGTTTTTAATCGTGGGCGAGTGCAAATACAAAGAGCGCAAAATCTCAAAAAATGTCCTAAACGAACTGCTCACAAAGTGCGAAAATTCCGCGCTTGCGCCCGATATGGTGGCGCTGTTTTCGAAATCTGGGTTCTCAGGCGAGCTAGAAAAAATCAAAAATGATAGAATTTTGCTTTTTGATATAGAGGATTTTAAAATTTTACTTTGATTAAATTTGGCTAAATTTAAAGCTAAATTTAGTATAATCGCAATTTTTATGCAACCAAACTAAGGAGAAAAAATGGCTTATTCAATGGGCGATTTGAAAAAAGGTCTTAAAATCGAAGTTGATGGAATTCCGTTTAAAATCGTAGAGTATCAACATGTAAAACCGGGCAAGGGTGCGGCTTTCGTGCGTGCGAAACTAAAATCCTTCATCGACGGTAAGGTTTTGGAAAAAACTTTCCACGCAGGCGATAAATGCGAGGAGCCAAATTTAGAGCAAAAAGATATGCAATACCTTTATGATGACGGCGAGTATTGCCAATTCATGGACACAGAGAGCTACGAGCAAGTGGCAATCGCTGACGAAGATGTGGGCGAGGCGAAAAAATGGATGCTCGATGGCATGATGGTTAGCATTATGTTTTACAACGGCAAAGCGATTGGCGTGGAAGTTCCGCAAGTAGTCGAGCTAAAAATCGTCGAAACTGCGCCAAATTTCCGTGGCGATACACAAGGAAGCAACAAAAAACCAGCGACCCTTGAAACTGGCGCTGTGGTGCAAATCCCATTTCATGTGCTTGAAGGCGAGGTTATCCGCGTAGATACCGTGCGTGGCGAATATATCGAAAAAGCAAACAAATAATTCTTCCTTCCCTGATTAAATTTGGCGAATTTGCGAAATTTGCCAAATTTAGCGGGGAATTTTAAATTTAATCCTTAAAATTTGTTGTTAAATTTTGTTAAATATTTTTGCGCTTTTAAACACTGCGCCGAAATTTGCTTTGGGTTTGAATTTGCTTTGGGCTTGAATTTGGTTTGGGTTTGAATTTGGTTTGGGCTTGATTTTGGTTTGGGCTAATACTGCGCTGAAATTTGGGCGATATTTTTAAGCGCGTTCGCGTGGATTGTGTGGATTGCGTGGATTGTGTGGATTGCGTGGATTGCGTGGATTATACTGCGCCGAAATGCGTGCGGTTTGCGCGCGTTGTAATGTGTCGTGATTTGGCGCTAAAATTTGCGTGCGCAGGTCGGATTGCGTATCACATGTAAGAAATTTGGCGTTTGGCGAAATTTTGCGCTTTAACTCAAATTTAAGAAATTTTTTGTAAAATTACAGCTTATCCAATTTATTCAATCGGGCTCATAGCTCAGTTGGTTAGAGCATCCGGCTCATAACCGGATGGTCCCAGGTTCGAGTCCTGGTGAGCCCACCACCACACAATTTCAGCCTTTTTTAAAAGCTTTTTAAAAATGATTATATAAAATTAAAAAATAAAATTCAAAGCCCCGAATTTGGGGCTTAGTGGTTATAAATTTATCGAAAATGTAAAATTTCCGTGCAGGTTACAGCGAGAGATTGCTTTGAGGGTTTTGACATCTTTTAGATTTAGTCTTGCGCTCAAAAATCCCCTGCTTGCGACTGGTTCTAACGAGGCCTTGGCTACGAGTTTATCATTTGCGTAAAGCTCAATCGCATAAATCCAGTGATCAGCGTCGCTTGGGTGGATTATTCCGCCTTGTCCGATATTGACATCTACTAGCGAATATCCCTTTTCATCGGCGTCGCGCACAGTGATTTCTGGGGTGTGTTTTTTCTCGAAATCGTTTAGATTTTTTGGATCTTCGGGCGCGATATCCTCGGTGTTTGCGATAAGGCTTTCGTCATACGCGCTTAGTGTGCTAACGGCTGCGGCTGCCGTAACTATGGCTTTTAATGCGGTTCGTCTTCGCATTTTTTCCTCCTTAAAAAAGATGATAAATATTGTATTGTTTTATATTAAAGATAAAGTAAATCTTATTTTAAATTCGCCAAATTTATGGTGCTAAATTTAGAAAACAAATGAAATTTTAACCTTTCGTTATAAATTCAGCCCTAATTAAATTTGTTCTATGCAAATTTATTGTAAAATCGTAAGAACATTATATTTAAAAGGGGAAAAAATGTCGCAAAGTGACGCTAATGCGCCTAAAAAGCGCGGTATATTTGCATGGTATTTTGAGTCAAGCCTACTTTGGCGCATAATGATTGCGCTTGTTTTGGGTTCGGTTTTGGGTATAGTTTTACCGCAAAATGCCACCGTTGGCGATACCACTTGGGTATCGATTTTAACGCCGTTTGGTGATCTTTTTGTGCGAATGCTCAAAATGATTATGGTGCCTGTAATCGTCTGCTCACTGATAATTGGCACAAGTTCGATTGATCCAGCTCACCTTGGTAAAGTTGGCGTCAAAACGATAATTTTTTACGCGATTACGACGCTGTTTGCGATCGCGATAGGTTTGGCGTGCGGATTGATTTTCAGCCCTGGTAGTGGGTTGGAGCTAGATGCTGCCAAAGCTGTGGAAAAGAGCGCAAACGCTCCTGCGATGAGCCAAATTCTACTAAATATTATCCCTACAAATCCGTTTGAAGCTATCGTTAAGGGCGAAATTTTGCCTATTATCGCATTTTGTATTTTTGTGGGAATTGGCCTAGCGTATTGCAAAAGTAGCGACGATGAGCGCATTGCGCGTAGTGCAGAGACTGTGTATGCGTTTTTTGATGGTATGAGCGAGATTATGTTTAAGGTTATCCGCTGGGTTATGCAATACGCACCAATCGGCGTTTTTGCGCTAATGTTCGTTGTATTTAACAAAGCTGGAATTGGCGCGATTAGTTCGCTTTTGACCGTTACGATTGCGTTATATGTAGGGCTTGCGGTGCAGGTTTTTGCGATATACTGCGTGGTTTGTATGCTAATTGGCATAAATCCTGCGAAATTCCTCAAAAAAGTCCGTGCGCCTATGCTTACGGCGTTTGTTACCAGAAGCTCGAACGGCACGCTTCCGATTACAATGAGGACAGCTGATGAGGAAATGGGAATTCCAAAATCAATCTACGGCTTTGTTTTGCCTGTGGGTGCGACTGTGAATATGAACGGAACGACCGTATATTTGGGCGTTTGCACGCTTTTTATCGCTAATGCGTGCGGTATCGACCTAACCGCTCAAAACTACTTTACGATTATCATCACTTCTATGCTAGCAGCTATCGGAACAGCCGGTGTGCCTGGTGCTGGCGCGCTAATGCTACTTTTGATACTAGAATCAGTAGGTATCAGCGTAACTGGAACCGTGGCAGTGGCTTATGGTATGATACTAGGCATTGACGCGATACTAGATATGGGACGCACATCTATGAATGTTACAGGTGATGTCGTGGCTTCGCTATATGTGGCTAAAACAGAGGGCAAACTAGATGCCTCAAAATGGGAGAATTAAATGCGTAGAGTCGGAGTAATCGGCGGTATGGGACCGCTAGCAAGTGCTGATTTGTATCTAAAAACGATAGAATTAACGGGGGCTAGAAGCGATCAAGAAAATATCCCGCTTCTAATCGATAGCTATCCGCAAATCGAGGATAGGACGGCGTGCATTTTCGGCGAGGGCGAGGATCCTACGCCAAAGCTAATCGAAAGCGCAACTCGCCTTAAAAACGCGGGTTGTGAGGCGTTTGTCATGGTTTGCAATACAGCGCATTATTTCGCGCCAAGGGTTTTGGAGGCTGTGGATTTGCCACTAATCCATATCGCAAAAAACGCAGTTAGCACGATACAGACCCGCTATCCAAATGCCAAAAAAATCGCAGTTTTGGCTACTTCTGGCACGAAAAAGGCTAGGGTGTATGATGAGCACTTAGAGAATGCTGGATTAATCAGCGTAGAGCTTGGCGAGGAAAATCAAGCTAAGCTAATGGATTGCATTTACAAAGGTGTGAAAGCTGGCAAAACCGCAGAATATGTGGAGCTTTTTAAAAGCGTGTTAGATAGCATTGACGCGGATGTTTATATCGCTGGTTGCACGGAGATTCCGCTGTTTTTGCCACTCATTGAGACGGATAAGGTTTTCCTTGACGCTACGCTCGAACTTGCGCGCGCGATTGTGGAATTTGCCCGTTCGTAGCCAAATTTAATCAAATTTAATAAATTTAGCCCAAATTTTGGGCTAAATTTAGATTTTCAAATTCTTAAAATTTCTAAATTTCAGAAATTTCACGCAGCTAAAATTTCGCCCACTTTCTCGCCAAAATCGTCGCCGACGATGTATTCGGTAGGATAGATCAAAACCTCGTTTTCAAACCTCACGCGCAAAATTAGTCGTTTGGAGTTTTTCAAATCCCTGTCGTTGAAGGCTAGGGAGTAGATTTTTTGAATTTTGTCGCGGTTTAGTTCGCTAGCACTTATTTCAAACTCGAAATCCACAGCCTTTTTGCGCTGTTCTTCGCGCTCTTTTTTGCTTTGTTGCAAGGCCACAAGTGCGGCGTTTTCGCCCTTTTCAAAGCCATTATCGCCAAAATTTCGCCTCTCTTTGCGCGCAGAGCCGCCATAAGCCTTCGCTTCGCTAGGGGCGTAGTTTTCGACATTTCGTGCTTCATCGAGCGATAAAATTTCATCTAGGTAAATTTGATATTTTCCGCCGTAAGTTCCTGTGTTTTTCGCAAGCCTTACCCAAAATGCCAGCGGGCGTTCTAGGTCGCTATCGCTTAGGGCTAGCACGCTTTCGCACACATCGCCAAATGCCGCGACTTCGAAGCTTCCTGATAAATCGAGTATGGTTAAATTTGCCATTTGCGAGCCAGATTTTGTGGTGCGAGAATTTACGCTTTCGATTTTGCCGACACACAAAAGCTTCATTGATGAGCCATCATTTTGCAAAATTTCATCAAATTCGCTCGATTTGCTGTGTGCGATAGGCGAAATTTCGCTCTCGAAAACTTTGAGCGGATTTCCCTCTAAAAATACGCCAGAGCGTGGTCTAAACCCAGCGTCTTTGGCATTTTCTAGGCTTAGCATTGAAAGGAAAGAGACCTGATACGCTCCCTCACCAGCGGCACTTTTGCTGATTTTTATCATAAAAGCGTATGGTTTTTCAAGCTCAGCAGGGCTTAAATTTTCGATAGTTTTTAGCGTGTTGTCAAATACGGCTAGTTCATACGAGCCGTGCAAATCCAAAATGGTCAAAATTCCCATTTTTTTGCCGGTTTTTGTGATACGAGTAGTGATATCCTCGATCCGCCCAACGCTTAAAATTTCGGCATTATCGCCTGTAATCTCGCCAAATTGCGATGAGAGCAGGTAATCTATACCGCTCATTTGCTCTTTATAATCATCGAGCGGGTGGCCAGAGAGATACACACCCACGGTTTGTTGCTCGAATTTTAAAATTTCACTTTGCGCGAATTCCTCAGCATTTTCCACGAAGCTTACTTTTATCCCCTCGGTCATCTCCTCATCTTCGCCAAATAGCGAGCTTTGAGCGTCTTTTTTGATTTCTGTGATTTTTTTCATCACATCTAGGATATTTTCCATGTTTTGGATAATCGCAAGCCTAGTTTTACCCAAGCAATCCATCGCGCCGCCGTAGGTTAGGGACTCGATGACCTTTTTATTGACCTTGAAATTATCCACTCTCGTGGCAAAATCATCAATATCGTCGAATAATTTTTCGCTTTGAAGCTCCAAGATATTCTCTATCGCCGCACTTCCAACACCCTTAATCGCGCCAAGTCCGTAGATGATAGACTGCCCTGATTCGCTTGCTTCATCGTCGATTACGCTAAATCCGCGCAAACTTTGGTTGATTGATGGTTGTTTTAGCCCGATACCAAGCCGTTTTGCTTCATCGATATATTTTGCAACTTTATCTGTGTTTCCCTCCTCAGATGTGAGCAAACCAGCCATAAATTCGGCTGGATAGTAGGTTTTAAGATAGGCTGTTTGAAATGTAATCATCGAATAAGCCGCCGCGTGGGATTTGTTAAATCCATAAGAGGCAAATTTCATAATCATATCAAATAGCTCGTTTGCCTTAGCGACATCAAAGCCGTTTGTTTTAGCGCCCTCTAAATACTGCTCTCTCATGTGAGCTAGCTTTTTTTCGTCCTTTTTACCCATGGCTCTACGCACCAAATCAGCTTCGCCAAGCGAAAATCCGCCGATAGTTTGCACTAGCTGCATGACCTGCTCTTGATAGACGATGATTCCATAAGTCGGCTCTAAAATTTCCTTGATTTGCGGGAACATATATGAGGCTTCCTCGCGTCCGTGTTTGATATCGATAAAGCGCGGGATTAGATCCATTGGACCTGGGCGATATAGCGAAATCATCGCGATGATATCCTCAAATCTATCTGGCTTTAAATTTACGGCTAAATCCTGCATGCCAGCGCCCTCGATTTGGAAAATTCCAAGCGTGTTGCCTGATTGGATTGTTTTATAAGTCGCAGGGTCGTTAAAATCTATTTTTTCCCAGATTATGTCTTTATCATATCGCCTTTTTATGAGTTTTAGCGCGCTGTCGATGACATCGAGAGTTTTAAGCCCCAAAAAGTCAAATTTGATGAGATCCACATCTTCTAGGTAGTTTTTCATATACTGCGTGACGATACGCGCGTCATCGCCTTTATCTTGCTTGAAAAGCGGAGCCTTGTGCCATAACTCCTCGTTTGAGATAACCACGCCTGCTGCGTGCATGCCAGCGTTGCGGTTTAAGCCCTCTAATTGAAGCGCGAACTCCCATACTTGCGCGGCTGTGGGATCGCTTTGCAAAAGCTCGGCGATTTTTGGCTCTTGCTCGTAAGCACCCGGTTTGTATTTATCGCTACTTGGATCGCCGACGCCAGTTAGGGTTACGCCGGGACCTTCTGGGATTAGTTTTGCCATTTTATCAGCTTGCGAAAGTGGCATATCACATACTCTGGCGACATCGCGGATTACGCCACGAGCTAGCAATTTACCAAAGGTCGCTACTTGGGCGACATTGTATTTGCCATACTGTTTTATGACATAATCAATTACTTCGCCACGCCTTGCTTGACAAAAATCCACATCAATATCTGGCATAGAGATACGAGCAGGGTTTAAGAATCGCTCGAAAAGCAGGTTATAAGGTATCGGATCTAGGTCGGTGATACGAAGCGCATACGCACAAATCGAGCCAGCCGCAGAGCCACGGCCGGGTCCTACTGGGATATCGTGGTCTTTGGCCCAGTTGATGAAGTCTTGCACAATAATCATATAGCCTGAGAAGTGCATGCTTTTGATGATTTCAAGCTCTTTGTTTAATCTTTCTTCGTAAATTTGGTGTTTTGCCTCATCGATAAATTTTAATCTCTCTTTCAAACCCTCACGGCATAGATAATCAAACAAAAAATCATCATTTGCAAAGCTATATCTAGCCTCTGGTTCAGGCAGGCTTAGCCCGTGCTTGCTAGCGTATTCGAGGGTAAATTTGAAATTTGGCGGTGTGGGCGCGTAGCCCTTTTCCTCGAAAGCAAAGTGCAAATCGCACTTTTCGACTATTTCTTGCGTATTTGTGATGACCTCTGGCATATCGGCAAAGAGCCTTTGCATTTCCTCATTTGATTTGACATAAAATTCGCTTACGACATGTTTTAGGCGATCTCCGTCGTTTATGGTTTTGCCCATGGCTATGCACTGATACACATCGTGGGCTGTGGCGCGCTCTTTGTAGGCGTAGTGGGCGTCGTTTGTGGCGATGAGTTTGATATCAAGCTCGCGCGCTATGCGGATTAGATCTTTTTCGACATTTAGTTGCTCGCCGATACCGTGTCGCATGATTTCTAGGTAAAAATCATCGCCAAAAATCTCTTTGTATTCTGCGGCGGCCTTTTTTGCGGCTTCGTATCCGCCTGCGCCTCGTCTTAGGTTTCGTTCGCTTAAATTTAGGTGAAACTCAACCTCGCCCGCAAGGCAGGCAGATGAGCAAACAAGCCCCTCGCTATGCTCGCGAAGTAGTTTTTTGTTTATGCGTGGGTAGTAGTAAAATCCGTTTAAAAAGGCTTGCGAGCTAAGATACATTAGGTTTTTGTAACCGATTTCGTTTTTGGCTAGGAGTATTAGGTGAAAGCGTTGTTTGTCGCTTTTATCGCCGATATCATCGTGGTTGTGGATATAGGCTTCGATACCGATGATTGGCTTTATGCCGTTTTTGCGCATGGTTTGGTAAAAATCGATCGCCCCAAACATATTGCCGTGATCTGTGATTGCGCAGGCTTTGGCGCCACGCTCGGCTAGGATTTTGGCTAGTTCGCTGACTTTGTTGGCCCCGTCAAGCAATGAGTATTCTGTATGCAGGTGTAAATGTGTGAATTCGCTCATAAAATGTCCTTTGATTTTGCACTCATTTTAGCAAAAAGGGGTTAAATTTTGGCTTTTTGAAATTTGGAGAATTTGCTTAAATTTGTCATTGCAGCTTTCGCAGAAAGCGAAGCAATCCAGGGAAATTTAAATTTAAAATTCAACCTAAATTTAGCATTGAACGATTTTATAAAATTCTTGCAAAATTTGATAAATTCTGCAAAAATACTGACCTTAAATTTCATATTCGTAGATTGCCACGAATTTTGCTAACGCAAAATTCTCGCAATGACAGATTATATAAATTTTGCTCGCTATTGTCATTGCGAGGAGCGAAGCGACGAAGCAATCTACGAATTTAAAATTCCTTGCGCTAAATTTGCTGTCATTGCGAGAATTTGCGAAGCAAATTCGAAGCAATCTAGTAAAATTTAAAGCAAAATTCAACCCAAATTTAGCATTGAACGATTTTTTGAATTTTAGGCGAAATTTTGAAATTCTCCGTAAGGGGGAAGGGGGCTTGAATTGCGAGGTCGCGCCCCTTCCCCCTTACAAACCCCCAACCCCCGACGACGCTTTTAAGGTGGCTAAATTTAAAGCAAAGCTTTAAATTTAGCTGGTTTTATTTTACGGAAATGCTTCGCATTTCTCGCAATGACAGATTTAGGATTAGGGAATTTTACTGGATTGCCACGGCGACTGCGTCGCCTCGCAATGACACGGAATTCGCATGCTCTAAATTTAAAGTCGTAGATTGCCACGAATTTTGCTAACGCAAAATTCTCGCAATGACAAATCAAGCGTAAATTTTGCTCATAATTAGCATTGCGAGATTTGCATTTCTCGCAATGCTAACGAAAGAAAATCAAAATTTAAATTAGTTAAAAAGTAGCTCGGATTTTAGTGTGCTAAAAGCCTGTTCGCCTTTTAGTTCTCGCACGATTGCGAGTGCGAATTCCATTGCAGTGGCTGGACCACGAGAGGTAATGATATTTTTATCTATTATGACATTTGCGCTAGCGGTGTAGCCGGCGTGCGCGACCGTGCCCTCGAAGCCCGGGTAGCATGTGTAGCTATCCTTTAAAACGCCGGCTGTGCCAAGAGCCCAAGGTGCAGCGCAGATTGCGCCGATTTTTTTGTCGGCTTTGTCGAATTTGCGTAAAATTTCGCCTAGTTTTTCGCTTTTTGCCAAATGCTCGGCACCCGGCAAACCGCCCGGCAAGACTATCATTTCGTATTCGTTAATGTCTAAATTTACGAGTAAATCATCGGCGATGATTTCCACGCCGTGAGAGCCTGTGACGCATTTTTTCTCTAAACCGAGAAATTTCGCGTCGATCCCAGCTCGTCTTAGCAAATCAACCACGCTTATTGCTTCGATTTCCTCGAAGCCATTAGCTAAAATAACGGCTACTTTCATTTTTGTCCTTTATTTTAGATATGAGCCTTGCTCGCTTGGAGTGGTCGAAATATCGGTATTGCCACCACGCGCAGAGCCTGAACCACCAGGCAAGAACGAAGTGTCGCCCTTCAAAAATGCGATGATATAGCCTATCTCTGTCGAGGTTGTAGATAGTGCGACAGAGTTCATTAAATATGCTTTTTTACCACCGAATTCATGGTCTGTGCCATAGTTGCTCACAGCCATAGCAATCTCACCTGCGGATAGATTTTTGATTTTTTTAGAGACACCGTGAGCGCGTTTTTCGCCGTTTGCGCCGTGGCATGAGGCGCATTTTTGTGCGAAAATTTTAGATCCCTCTTCTTTGGCAGCGGCAGGGTTATGCTTAATACTATTTAACACGCCACCTTTTGAGCCGTCGTTTTTATAGACATTGACTGTGATATTTTCGTCTTTGGAATGTTTTTCGATGAGGGATTTTAGCTCTTTTGCGAACTCGCCTTTTGCCTCAAACACATAGCTTTCTTCTGGCTCATTAGCCACCAAAAGCGCACCCGCGCAAAAACATGCTAAAAACGAAAGTTTTAAAGTCTTCATTTGATACCTTGTCGATAGAATTTAAAAAGGGCGAGGTTTTGCCCTCGCCCTAGGATTATAACTAATCAGAGTAAATGATTAGAAAGCGTATCTAGCTTGGAATCTGATGTGATCTTCTTCTGCGTCTTTTACGCCGTTTTTGCCATCCCATTTAACATGTGACCAGAAAGTTGTGAAGCTAAGTTTTTTGTTGTATTTGTAATTAACTCTAACAACATTTTCCCAAGCGTCTTCATCGTTGAATTCACCACTAACGAAGTCATCGCCGATTGTTAGACCAGTGTCTGCGATAGCATAAGCAGCTGTGATGAACCAAGCGTGGTTGTCACCTGTGAAATCTCTGTAATTAAGTAGGTCTTCACCTGGGCTGATGAAAGAGCCTTGGTCTTCAAAAGATACTCTTGAATGAACTTGTGAATCTGTATCGTATTGAACATAACCAGCTGTTAAATCAAATCCAAATAGGCTTGTGCTAGCTTCTACACCGAAGAAATCAGCATCGTCTGCACCGATTGCAACATACTCATCGCTAAAATTTGAGTAAGCATATTGAGCTGTTAAGCCTAGGTTGATATCCTCTGTAACATCGAAGCTTAGACCAGCCTCAACTGCGAATAAATCAACAACATCTTCTAGGCCAGCATACCATAGTTGGAAAGATACTGGGTCATAAGAACCGATAGCAGCTACGCCCCATAGGTCGTGTTGATCTAGTCTTTTGCCATCTGCTGCAAGAGTTGCTGCTGCCGTATTTAAATCGATATCGCCATCGCTCTCTAATGTATCCATATATAGAGCTGCAAGAGTTAAGCCCTCGATATCTTGATTAACGACTTTCAAACCATCACCAAACATATCATCTGTGAAGAATGTGCCTAGTTTTTGGCGACCTAGTTGGAATGTAGTGCCACCGATTTTATATCCTAGGTATCCTTGGTATAAATCAAATTTTGTTGTAACCGCATCAGCTGTTCTGCCTTCTGCCCAGTCATTGTCGTGAGCATAGCGAATACCAGCTACGAAGAAGAAGTTGTCATCGATTTTTACATTTGTATTAACAACGCTTTTGAATCTCCATCTGTGATCGTTTTCTGTTTTTAGACCATCATCTGTTTTTGTAGAATCAATACGCATCCAAGCGAAACCGCTTACATCTACATCTTTGATTGCATCTTCTAATGCAACAGCACTTGCTGATGTAGCAAATGCACCTGCTGCTAATGCAGCTGCTAAACTAAGTTTGAATAATTTCATTTGAACTCCTTGTAAAAGTTATGGTCGTAATAGTAGCACAAAATACTGAATTATTTGCTTAAAACAATCTTAATTTTACTGAAATATAACCATTTTGTTACCGAGTATTAACCAAAATCGCTGAATTTTGCATAAAAAAAGCGAAGTGCGCTAACACTTCGCAAATATTGAAAGGAGTTTGATTTCGATAGGGTGATTGTAGCTAAATTTGAGTAAATATATGGCAACAAATGAGAATTATTTTTAATAGTGAAAAATTTGCAGTTAAGCTAAATTTGGCTGATAAAATTCATAAAATTTATGCAAAATTTATAATTTTTGGCACGAAATTTGCCCTTTTTGTTAATTTTGCGTTAAATTTAAAGGGCGAAATTCGGGCGTAAGTTATCAAAAACTGATTTTTTCCTCGGTTGGGGCTTTGATATTTTCATTTTTGTGGAGCTGTTTTTTGATGATTTTGGTCGGCGTGTAGCTCTCTTTCTTGCCCGGGGTGATTTTGCGAGAGAGTATTTGCGCGCTAGAAACGGCGCCGTTTGTAACGCTGATAAGTGCGACATCGCCTGGGTTGGCGAAGTATTTATTTGATTTGGCGGTGCATTGCTCGCTACCATTTATAAATTTATATGTATATGCGACTTTGCTCTGTCTTGTGTAGCTAGAAATCTGCATTTTGCTGGCGGTGGTGTCTGGGCAAAGTGGTGTGGTGTGTGGCGCGAAAAAGGCGCAACCTGTGAAGCTTAGCGCGATTAGGCAGGGTAGGATTAGGTTTTTCATTTTTTTCCTTTTTTAAATTTTGGTTTTTAATTTTAAAATTTTTTCGGAAAAATTGCAAATTTTGGCTATTTTGTCATTGTGGGCTTTCGTAGAAAGCGAAGAAATCTACGAGTAAAAAATTTAAATTTTACAAATTTGCTGTCATTGCGAGCGAGTGTAACGAGCGTGGCAATCCAGGGAAATTTAGAGCAAAATTCTACTTAAATTTAGCATTGAACGATTTTTTGAATTTAACCTGCGCCGTGAAATTCTCTGTAAGGGGGAAGGGGGCTTGAATTGCGAGGTCGCGCCCCTTCCCCCTTACAAACCCCCAACCTCCGACGACGCTTTTAAGGTGGCTAAATTTAGAAAAACGAAGTTTTTCTAAATTTAGCTGGTTTTATTTTATGGAAATGCTTCGCATTTCTTTGCAATGACAGATTGAGGATTAGGGAATTTCTCTGGATTGCTCCCCTGGCGTTGCCGTCTTATAATGACAGATTTGGCGTGCTTGCTCGCAATGGCAAATTAAAATTTCAGGCGATAGCACTTTGGAGTTTGTCGCGCAAATCTAAAATTTCATCTCGTTTGATGACAAAGCTGTTTTTGTTGGCGATGAGGTGCGCTGAGCTGTGCATGATGACCTCGGCGACTTTAAGGCCGTTTTGCTTCATCGTAGCGCCTGTTTCGACCACATCGACGATAGCGTCTGATAGCCCTATAATCGGAGCTAGCTCGATCGAGCCGTATAGTTTGATGACCTGAGTGGCGACGGCTTTGGTGGCGAAGTATTCGCGCGTGATATTTGGCATTTTGGTTGCGATTTTGATACCTGGGGTGTTGTAATCAAGCTCGGTTTCGTTTGGCACGCCCACACAGACTCTGCATTTGCCGATTTTGAGATCTAGCAGGCGCAAAACATCTGGTTTGTGCTCTTCGAGCACATCTAGCCCCACTACGCCGATATCTGCTGCGCCTCCGACGACATAGGTAGGAATATCTTGGTTGCGGACATAAAGAAATTTAAAATCACCCTCTTGCATGATTAATTTGCGGTCTTTAAAGGCAAATTCTAGCCCAAAAATGCTTTTAAAAATTTTGAGTGTATCATCGGCAATGCGACCCTTTGGTAGCGCAATCGTAATCATAAAAGTCCTTTTTGTGAGATTAAATTTTTCATAGCGCGGAAAATCAAATCCCTATCATAAACGCCGTTTTTGAAATGTCGCATTAAAAACGCGCCGTCCCCGCCAGTAAAGTGTATGCGCTTATCGCCGGCAATGTCGGCTATGGCTAGGATTGTTGGTTTGAAAATGCCGTAATTCACAGCGTCGCTTGTTTTTTGCGGAAGCGAGTCTAGGGAAATTTTCGTCGAGAGATTGACATCTAAGACAGATGAAATTTCGCCATAAGTGCGAAGCATAGCGTGGATTCCAGGCAGGATAAATCCGCCAAGGTGCGTGCCTTCTTCCATGACATCAACCGTGATAGCACTGCCTGCATCGACGATGACGCCAGTTTCGACCATACTGCACGCGACGATTCTATCGATTCCTAGCCCTTGGTAGGTGGTGTTTATGTGGAAATGGTGCGTAATGTCGATAAATAGGGGGTTGTTTAGCTTGCGCTGCACTCTGGCATTTACATTTATACAATACACTCTTTCGATTGGTTCGTAGTTCAAAAACTCGTCGATACCCATAGCAAAGGTTGCGCCATTATCATAAAATTTGGCATGTGTGTTGCCGATATCACATAAAAGCATAGGTTTTAAATCCGTTTTCTTCTAAAAATTTTTTACTTTTTGAGCAAATTTGGCTGTTGTGAAACAAAACTCGTTTTTTGATAGTTTTGCCTAAATTTGCGCAAATTTGTTCGGTTAAATTTAATAAAAATTCGCTATCTCGCATAATGAAGCGAGATGATGCCTCGCGCATGAAAATCAGGGTATTAAACCCAGATAAATCCACGCCAAAATAGGCGCTGTATGCGCGGGAGCGAGTGAAAATTTTCAAATCTATGGTTTTGAAATTTTTAAGCAAAATTTCACGGCTAACCATGAGATTGGAAATTTTACTTAGCAAAATTTAGCACTTTATCATCGTAGTAAAATGACGAATTTGCGCTAAATGCGCGAGAGTCAATCTCATCGCTTAGCTCAAAAATCGCCTCACTTTGCAGATTTTTATCCGTGCGGATAACAAAACCTGTGCGCTCTACGATATAAAGGTATTCCCCGCTAAATACACCCTCTAATAGCTGAGCGAAGGTAAATTTGCGAGATTTTATTAAATTTAGGTTTTTATCCAAAAGCTCGACCGTGCCGTCTTTTAGCAAAAGATAGATTTTATCGCCGTCAAATAGGACATTTCTAATGTCGCGGTTGTAGGTTTTGTTGCCATTTGGGCTGATGAGAACTAGCCTTGTGCCTGTGCCTGCATAAAGGTCGTCGCCACGGGCTTGAAGCGTGGTTATGTTGTTAAAAAATGGTTGATTTGATACGACAAAATCCCTCACAGAGCGGCCACCTGTGCGCTCTACGATATTTACTAAGCCATCAAGTGCTGGGTAGGCTACTAATTGGTTGATAAAAAGCGGAGCGGCTGTGCGTGAATCTATGGCAAATGCGTCGCCGATTTTATCATCTAGCACCATAGCGCCCGAGCTTAGGCGAAAGAGCATTACGCTATTATCGCTCATCACAAGTGCCAAATCATCGCCGTCAATCGCGCCACTTAGGGCATAGCGTTTGAGATCTCGCTCAAATTTCACACTGCCATCGCTACCCAAAACCCTAGTCGTGCCGTTTGTGTCTGTGGCGATGAAATTTCCATTATACTCGCCTAAAAATCGCTCGTTTTTGTTAAGTTTGATATTTTCATTTACGCCTGATTTGGTGATAACTGCGCCGTTTGATAGCGTGGCGCCCTCTTTGGCAGCATAGACAATCTGCGCTGGAAGCGAGCCGTTAAAGGCCATTTCGCCTGTGATATTGTCATCGCCCGGGTCGAAATACTGGCGTTTGGTCGAACAACCGAAAAATAAAAACGAAAGCAAAAGTGTGAATATGATTGATTTTTTCATTATTTATTTCCTTTGTAATGTTTTAAATTTAACGCTAAATTTCGCACTGGCGAATCTATGGCGATTTTGTCAAATTCGGCGTTTGCGGCCTCGATTTGACCTGTTTTCAAAAGCTCGTATCCCTTGACGATAGCGTCGTAATCGTTAAGCAAAAGCGGGCTTTGTTTGCCGTTTTGCACGCTGATAATCTCTTTTAGCAAATAATCGACCTTGCTATCGCTTCCAAGAGCCGATAAATCATCGGCTGTGCCGTGATTTAGCATATATAACGCGTATAGATTGAAATCTTTGTCTTTTAGCTTGGCTAGTTTTGCATCATCTCGCGCCTCTAAAAGCTCTGAGTATAGCTCGTTCGCGCTATTTATGCGAGAATTTTGGATAAATTCGTTCGCCCAGTATCCTACGAAAATCACCATTATAAGGGTAGCGAAAAAGATTAAAGGTTTTTTGTATTTTTTAATGAAAATTTCGCTTTTGATAACGCCTTCTAAAAACTGCTCTTCTGTGCCTATTTCTTTTTTAACGCCTTCGATGTCGTCTTTTAAAGCCAAAGTAGTATCCTTTTGTGATTAAATTTGGCGGTAATTGTAGCATAAAAAAATTTAAATATGCCCAAAGACAAGAATTTTTATGATATAATGTCGCATTTATCAGAAAAGGAAAATTTATGATAATAGATGAAATTTTATTATCAAGGCTCGAAAAATTAGCTGCTTTAAAAATCCCTGATGAAAAACGAAATGAGTTTATCGGTCAGTTAAATAAGGTAGTAGATTTTGTCGAAATTTTAAACGAATTAAAATTAGATGGTGAGGAAGTAGCCATAACTACTTTAAAGGGCGGAACTCCGTTTCGCGAGGATGAGCCACGCGCTAGCGATGTTCGCTCTATTATCCTAGGGCATGCACCTTCAAGCGAGGGTGATTATTTTGTAGTGCCTAAAATTATTGATTAGAAAGGAAAAGTATGGAAGATCCAAGAAAAAATTTAGTAGATATCGAAACCTTATTAAAGACAGTTGTTTTTAATAAAGCTTCTGACTTGCACCTAGTTTCTCGCTCAGCACCGCAAATTCGAATAGATGGAACACTTCGTCCTTTGGCTATGGATAGCCTTAGCGGAAGTGATATCGAGTATATTTGCTATGCGATGATTACAGATCAACAAAAAAGCGATTTAGAGGAAAACAAAGAGCTTGACTTCGCGATTGAGTTGCCAAATATCGGACGCTTTCGTGGAAACTACTATTACACTATGAACGGCGATTTGGCTGCTGCGTTTCGTATTATTCCTATCGATATCCCTAGCCTTGATGATTTGAAGGCTCCAAGCATTTTTAAAGAGGTTGTAAAACGCGAAAAGGGTATGATTTTAGTCACTGGTCCGACAGGATCTGGTAAATCAACGACTTTGGCAGCTATGCTAAATGAAATTAACGAAAAAGAGCGCAAGCACATTATCACGGTTGAAGACCCAGTTGAGTTTGTGCATCAAAACAAAAAATCTCTATTTTCTCACAGAAATATCGGCACGGATACCCACTCTTATGCGCAAGCTTTGAAATTCTCACTTCGCGAGGACCCCGATATTATCCTAGTCGGTGAGATGCGTGATAGGGAGACGATTTCTATTGCTATTACTGCGGCTGAGACAGGACACTTGGTTTTTGGCACACTTCACACAAACTCAGCAATCCAAACAATCAACCGTATCATCGATAGCTTCGACGGCGGCGAGCAACTTCAAGTGCGAAACATGCTTTCAGTTTCACTAACTGCGGTTATTTCGCAATCTTTGCTTCCAAAGCTTGGTGGCGGTCGTATCGCAGTGCATGAAATTTTGATTAACAACAACGCGGTTGCCAACCTAATCCGCGAAAACAAAGTTCATCAAATTTACTCACAAATGCAACTTAACCAACAAAGCACTGGTATGATTACGCAAACACAGGCTATGGTTAAGGCAATCAGAGCAAATCAAATCGCCAAAGAAACGGCATTGCGCTACTCTACAAATTTACAAGAGCTTATCGGCGTTGTGGGTGCGTGATTATGGAAGGTATAAATTGGTTTGACGCCATTGTAGTGGGTCTGATAATCCTTTTTGGATTAAGAGGTCTTACAAATGGCATTATGAAGGAAATTTTTGGAATTTTAGGTTTGATTGGTGGTTTGTGGATCGCTGTGCGCTACAAAGAGATGGCAGGGGCCTGGATAGCTAGCAAAGTCCCTGCATTGCAAAATGCAAATGGGATTTTCTCCGGCGATACTACTCAGACTTTAATCGGATTTTTGGCTGTGCTTTTTGGCGTGTGGATCATCTGTCTGATTTTAGGCGAGATTATCTCAAAACTCTTTAAATGGAGTGGGCTAGGATTTGTCGATAGAATCGGTGGATTTGCATTTAGCGTGGCTAAAATTTTCTTAATTTTTGCCGTTATCGTAACCTTTGCAAGAGGTCCTATGATGCTAAACGAGCAGACAAAGAAATTTTTCGAAACTAGCGCAGTCGCTCCGGTGCTACTAAGCGTGGGCAAGTGGATTATGGATTTAAAAGACGACCCAGTAGTCAAAGAAAATTTGCAAAGCTTAGAGCAAAAAGCTAGCAAAATTTTAACCCCAAGCGAAGATAATACGACAGAAATTCAAAACAATATTTCAAACGAGGTTTTTGATATCAATCAAAGCTTGGATTTAAATGTAAGTGAAGGGAGATTGTAATGGACGCTAAAATCGAAAATTTAGAATTTGACGCGCTTTTGCTTGAATTTAAAAAAGCACTTAGCGATAATGGCTTAAAATACACAAAACAGCGCGAGGTTTTGCTAAGAACACTTTATAATAGCAATATGCATTTTACGCCAGAGGCTTTGCATAGCGAGATCAAGGCGAAAAATCCTGAGCTAAATGTAGGTATCGCCACAGTGTATCGCACGCTGAATTTGCTCGAAGAATCAGGCATGGCGACATCGATTACTTTCGGCGCGCAAGGCAAAAAATTTGAACTTGCAAATAAGCCTCACCATGACCATTTAATTTGCAAAAGTTGCAATAAAATCGTCGAATTCCGCGACGCTAGTATCGAGAAAAAACAAATCCAAATCGCCAAAGAAAATGGCTTTGTCTTAACTGGTCATATTATGCAGCTTTACGGAATCTGTGCTGATTGCGCGGCAAAAAGGAAATAATTTGTTTGACTCACAATTAGAAATCCAAAGAATAGATAAATCAAACGAATTGCGAAATTTAGGGGTAAATCCATACCCTCATTTTTTAAAACGAGATATGAAAATCGTAGAATTTCGCGAGAAATTCGCTAGTATTGCAAATACAGAAGAAAAAAAATCAGATGAGATTGTAATTTTAGCAGGGCGTTTGAAACTAAAAAGAGTTGCGGGAAAATCGACATTTGCAAATATTGAAGACGAAAGCGGAAATATTCAAATTTATTATTCGCGCGACAGTATCGGCGAGGAAGATTACGCTAAATTTAAGAAAAATCTCGAAGTAGGCGATATCATCACCGTTACAGGATACGCCTTTATCACGCAAACTGGTGAGTTTTCGATACATGCTTCAAATATCAAACTAGCTTCAAAAGCGATTTCTCCACTACCTGAGAAATTCCACGGCCTGGTAGATATCGAAATGCGATACCGCCAACGCTACCTCGATATGATAATGAACCCAGAGGTTAGAAGCGATTTTATCAAACGCTCTGTCATAATCCGTGAAATTCGCAACTTTTTCGAGGCGCATGGATTTTTGGAGGTCGAAACCCCAATGATGCACCCAATCGCAGGTGGCGCAAACGCCAAGCCTTTTATCACGCACCACAACGCTCTTGATGTGGATAGATACCTGCGAATCGCACCTGAACTTTATCTAAAACGCCTAATCGTAGGCGGTATGGAAGCTGTTTTTGAAATCAATAGAAATTTCCGCAACGAGGGCATGGATTTAACGCACAATCCCGAATTTACCAGCATTGAGTTTTACTGGGCGTGGCATGATTATAATGATGTTATGGATCTGACACAAAATTTAATCTGGGCTGTGATGGATAAGCTAGGGCTTGATAAAAAGCTTCAATACGACGAGCTTGAAATCGACTTTACTAAGCCTTTTGCGCGCATAAAATACCTTGACGCGCTGGTTGAAATAGGCGGATTGGATCCTGAGATTATAAATGATAAAGACAAAATTTTAGCAAAGCTTAAAGCCGATAAATTCGAAGTCAATGAAAAGCTAGATTTGGGTCACTTGCAAAGCGAACTTTTCGATAATTATGTCGAAGCTAAGCTCATAGATCCGACCTTTATCGTGGATTTTCCTATCGAGATTAGCCCGCTTGCTAGAAGGAGCGACGAAAATCCAAAAATCGCCGAGAGATTTGAGCTATATATCGCTGGCAAGGAGATTGCAAACGCATTTAATGAGCTAAACGATCCGCTTGATCAATTTGAGAGATTTAAGGCGCAAATCGACGCGAAAAATGCAGGCGATGACGAAGCGCACGAAATGGACGCTGATTATGTCAAAGCACTAAGCTATGCTATGCCACCTACCGCTGGTTGGGGGCTTGGGATTGATAGATTGGTGATGATTTTGTTAAATAAAAAATCGATTCGAGATGTTATTTTGTTTCCAGCTATGAAACCGTTAAATTCAGATAAGGAGTAAAAATGTTGGCAGATTTTGATAAAGAAATTTTTGATTTGATGAGCAAAGAGCTAGCTCGTCAGTGCGACCATTTAGAGATGATTGCAAGTGAAAACTTCACTTACCCAGAAGTTATGCAGGTAATGGGCTCGGTGCTATCAAACAAATACGCAGAGGGCTATCCTGGCAAAAGATATTATGGCGGCTGCGAATTTGTCGATGAAATCGAAACAATCGCTATTGAGCGATGTAAAAAACTTTTTGGTTGCGAATTTGCAAATGTTCAGCCAAATTCAGGCTCACAAGCTAACCAAGGCGTTTATGGTGCATTTTTGAAACCGGGTGATAAAATTTTGGGTATGTCGCTAAGCCACGGCGGACACCTAACGCACGGCGCCAAAGTTTCAAGTAGCGGAAAATATTACGAAAGCTTTGAATACGGCGTAGAGCTTGATGGTCGCATAAATTACGACCGCGTAGCCGACATAGCAAACATCGTAAAACCAAAAATGATAGTTTGCGGTGCAAGTGCCTATACAAGAGAGATAGATTTCGCTAAATTTAGAGAAATCGCCGATAGCGTGGGTGCGTATCTTTTTGCCGATGTTGCGCATATCGCAGGACTAGTTGTAGCAGGCGAACACGCTCATCCGTTCCCGCACTGCCATGTCGTTAGCTCTACCACTCACAAGACACTTCGCGGACCACGCGGCGGTATCATTATGACAAATGATGAAGAATTTGCTAAAAAGATCAATAGCTCGATTTTCCCGGGCATTCAAGGTGGTCCTTTAATGCATGTCATCGCAGGAAAGGCTGTCGGCTTCAAACACAATCTAAGCCCTGAGTGGAAAGTTTATGCAAAACAGGTCAAAGCAAATGCGAAAATTTTAGGCGAAACTTTGGTAAAAAGAGGCTTTGATCTAGTAAGTGGCGGCACAGATAATCACCTAATCTTAGTAAGCTTTTTAAATAGAGAATTTAGTGGAAAAGACGCTGATATAGCCCTAGGAAACGCAGGAATTACTGTAAATAAAAATACAGTCCCGGGCGAGATTCGCAGTCCGTTTATCACAAGCGGAATTCGCGTAGGAAGCCCTGCTCTGACATCTCGCGGTATGAAAGAGGCTGAGTTTGAGTTTATCGCAAATAAAATCGCAGATGTGCTTAGCGATATAACAAACACTGAACTTCAAGCAAAAGTTAAAAAAGAGATTGTGGATTTGGCGCATAAATTTATCATTTACGATAAAGCGATGTATTGATTTTAAGGCGCTTCGTGCGCCTTATTACCCTTTTTAAAAGATTTGTTAAATTTTTTAAAAAGGGTAAATAAATTTTTAGGAGATATTATGACAGATAAATTTGATATGAGCGATATCACTATGAACGGAGCGCCAGGGGACGGCACAGCTAGCCTAAAAAAGCTTTTGACTATTGCGGCTGGAATTATAGTTTTGTTTTTGATAGTTCTTATAATAATGAAAGCTATCAACAAAAACGACATTGACACAAACGCAGCCCTAACAATGCCTAGCGAAGAAGAACTTACTAAAAAAGAAGAGGTAAAAAAAGAGCCAGAGATCAATGTGGTTAGCAGTGATACTTCTAACGCGCAGCCTCAAACCCCGGCTCCAAAGGCAGAGCCAACCCCTGCGCCAAAACCAAGCGAGCTTCAAATTTCAAAAGTTGAAATCAAAAGCGAAGTAAAAGATGAGCCAAAGCCAGTGGTGCAAAACACTGCCCCTCAAACAAAGGTAGAGATTAAAAAACCTGAGGTCAAAGAAGAGCCTAAGCCTGTCGTAGTCCAAAGAATCGAGGTTAAAAAAGAAGAACCAAAACCAGAAGAGGTAAAAACCGTAAAAGAGCAGTTGCAAGCTCCAAAGGTTGAAATCAAAAAAGAAGCTCCAAAAGTCGAAGTCAAAAAAGAGGCTCCAAAAACTGAGCCTAAAAAAGCAGAGGTGAAAAAGGTTGAGGTTAAAAAAGATGAGCCTAAAAAGGTAGAGGCGAAAAAACCTGAACCTAAAAAAGAGGAAGTCAAAAAAGCCGAAGTTAAAAAAGAGGCTCCAAAAACTGAGCCTAAAAAAGAACCTGCCAAAGTAGGCACTGCGGCAAAAACTGCAAATTCGAGCGTGGGGGCTGGAAATTATATCCAAGTTTTCGCTTCGAACTCTTATGATCCAAACAGCTCAGATGTGCGCAAAATCACAGCCAAAGGTTATAATCCAGTGGGTTTAAAAACCCAAGTAAATGGCAAAGATGTGGTTAAAATTTTGGTCGGTCCATTTAGTGGAGAAGAGCTAAACAAGGCTATTAGCGATATGCGTGCGGTTAATAGTGGCGCATACATTTACAGAGTGAAATAATGCACAAATTTGCCGTTTTTGGCAATCCGATATCCCACTCCATATCGCCTTTAATGCACAATTTGGCGATTAAAGAGCTAGGCCTTGACGCCTTTTATGGGCGGGTTTTGTTAGAAACAGCTACGGATTTGAAACAAAAATTTCTGAATTTAGGCTTAAATGGCGCGAACATCACCGTGCCTTTTAAGCTGGAAGCTTGCAGGATAAGCGATGAGCTAAGCGAGGCGGCGCGCGAGATCGGCTCAGTGAATACTCTCGTGCGAAAAAACTCCAAATTTTACGGATACAATACTGACGCGCCTGGATTTTACGAGGCGATTAGGGAATTTGGAAGTTTAAAGCGCGTGCTTGTTTTGGGTGCTGGTGGCACGACGCGGGCGATTGGCTATATTTTGGCGAAAAATGGTGTTAAATTTGACATTTTAAACCGCAGCGAAAAAGAGCCAGAAAATTTTAAATGTGAGAATTTTTATACTTATGAAAATTTCAAATTTCAAAGCTATGATTTGGTCGTAAATTCCACAAGCGCAGGGCTAAAAGATGATTTTTTACCAGCCCCAGCCGAAATTTTGGACGCTGTTTTCAAGGAAGCAAAATTCGCATTTGACGCAATTTATGGCAAGATTACGCCGTTTTTGGATTTGGCTAGCACTCAGGGCGTTCGCACAAAAGACGGACGCGAAATGCTAATCAACCAAGGCGCATTAGCGTTTAATCTTTTTTATGATAATAAATTTGACACTGCATACATCGCCAAATTTATGGCGCGCGCAGTATCGTTAAAAGGCTAAATTTACTTACTTTTTCGGATTTAAAATCGCGATAAACGGCTCTTTTGCGATTAAATTTGCCCCAAATTTCACATCATCGTTGCTAAGGGCGTTTATGCGAGCAGCATAAATTTCATCATCGTAAAACGGATAGCCAAAAAGCTCGTGCGAAGCGATGTTGCTTAGCCAAAAATCGTTGTTTTCGCTGGCTCTTTTCATAGATAAAATTTGCGCTTTTTTGAAATTTTCTAGCTGATCTGCGCTAGTGCCGTTGTGCGCGATATCAGCGACGATTTCTTTGATTCCCTCGATTACCGCTTCTTTGTCCTTTTCGTTGCACGAAAACGAGATATTTAACCCAGATTTTATCTGCGGAAACTGCGCGTATGAGGCACTCACGCTGGCTGAGTAGATTAGCCCTTTGGCCTCTCTGATTTTTTCGGTGATTTGCGTTTTTACGGCACTTTCGAAGGCTTTGAGCTTGTATGAGTTTAAAATGTCAAATTCGCTCAAATCGTAGTTTAGATAAATCATTCTAACCTCGCTTTTATCGCTATCGCCGTAGTTTTCCTCGATTTTTACGGCATTTGCGCTAAGCTTTGTTTGGGTGATTTTGCCAATGCCAGCTTTGCCTTTTAAATTTCCTGCGTATTTGGCCAAAATTTCGGTGATTTTATCCTCGTCAAAATCGCCACTTATCACAAACAAATACTCGCCCCCATTAGCGAAAATTTTATCTGCCAAGCCCCCAAAATGCGCTAAATTCGCACTTTTTACATCGCTTATTTCAAGCGGAGCTTTAAAACGCAAATCCCCGCCAAATAGCGAATTTACGATTTGTTTGTTGAAGCGAAAATCTATTGTCTCATCTCTGAGCGAAAGGTTAGAGATGGCGCTACTTTGGTATTTTTCTAGCGAATTTGCGTGGATTTTTGGCGAGCTCATTTTCACAAACAGCTCCCTCATCATCGCCTCGAAATCCTTACTAGCGCACTCCCCGCTAAACCCGCTAGAAAGCTCGTTTATGCCAAAGCGTAAAGAGTAGTTAAATCCGCTAGTAAGCCTCTTGGCCTCGTATTCGTTAAACTCGCCAATAGTGCCTGAATTCAGCAATGCGCTTAAAATTTCAGCCTCAGCCTTGCTCGCAAAATTCGAAATTCCACCTAGTTTTTTCACGCTGATTTGTATGCTATTTTTTTTGCCCAAATTTCGCTTTAAAACCGCCTTGACGCCGTTATCGAAATTTAGTGTGGTTATGTTTTTATCGCTGTCGAAATTTTGGCTAAATTTGGCTGGTGAAGGCTCGTTTTCTAAAAGTTTTTTATCGCCCAGGCCGTTTTTGCTAAAATTAAATGGGGTTGCGTTTTGATAAATTTTATCTATTTCCTCCGCGCTTAAATTTAGATCTTTCGTCGAAATTATCTCCGTAAAGTGCGCCCCGCTCGTGATTTGCTTAAAATATTTATTGACATCGCCTAGCGAAATTTCGCCCAAAATCGCAAGGCTTAAATCATGTTTATCCTGCTTGCCAAGCTTAGTGTTGCCGTTTATTACAAAATCCAAAATTTCATAAATTTGCTTGTTTTGCGTGTCGTTTTTGATGAGATTGGTTTGGACGGAGTTGATAAATTCCGCCTTTGCACTCTCAAAATCCCCAGCCGAAAATCCATGCTCCCTAGCGCCCTTAATCGCGCTAAATAGGCTAGTCAGCGTGGCATTTGCGTCGAAATCAAAAATGTTTGCGCCAAAAGAGTAAAGTCTGCGCTCGCCGAATAAATCATCGCTGTCAAATCCCGCTTTTAGGGGGATTTTCGCGCCTATATTTAGGGCATCGTAGCTAAGGCTAAGAAGTTTTGCGATGTAGGTATCAAGCCAGGCTTTTTTCATTTCGCCTATGCTATTTAAGGGGCTGTGCTCGCCGGCAAACACGATATTTACGGCATTTGTGCCAATCTGTGGCTCTACGATGTTTGCATAACCTGCGCCGAATTTTTGCAGGCTTGTATCGCGCGCGATTTTTTTAGAGCGAGGTTTTAAATCGCTAAATTTGGCTTTGATTAAATTTTCGATTTGCGTCGAATTTACATCACCCACGACGATGACGCTCATTAAATTTGGCGCATAATTTCTATCATAAAACGCCCGCAAACTCGCACTTGTCGCGCCCGCTATGGCTTCGTTTTTGCCTATTGGGAAGCGTCTTTGAAAGATCGAGTTTGGATACAAAGACTTGGCTCTTTGCTCGTAAAATCTGGTTTTATAATCCTTTTTTGCCTCTTCTAAAATCACGCCTTTTTCTTTTTCGACCTCGGCTGGATCAAATTTCACGCCCCTAGCGTAATCCCTAAATACCGTGAAAATGTCGTTTAAATTTTCATCGCTCACGCTTGCTTGGATATTGTAGGTCGTGTTTTGAAAGCTAGTTTGGGCGTTTAAATCTGCGCCAAATTTCACGCCTAGGCTTTCTAATTTTTTGACTAGTTCGTTTTTGTCGAAATTTTCGCTGCCGTTAAACGCCATGTGCTCGACAAAGTGCGCAAATCCCTGCTCATCGTCGTTTTCGTCGATACTGCCAGCATTTACATTTAGGTAAAAATATGCGCTGTTTTTGGGGACGGGGTTTTGCTGTATGAAGTATTTTAGGCCGTTTTCTAGGGTGCCTGTGGTTACATTGGCGTCGAATTTCAGTGCTAAATTTGGATCAAGTGATACGGCGAAATTTAGGCTAAATGCCGCGCAAAGTGCGAAAAATATTTTTTTCATAAATTATCCTTTTTAAAAAAGCGAGATTTTAACTGAAAATAGTAAATTTTAAATGAAAAAAGAGAGCTTTTAAAGGCTCTCTTAAAATTTCAATTTTATGGGGATACATAAAGGTGGAGCCTTAGGGGGAAGGCCCCATACGCACGCGTTTGCGTGATAAATTTGGCGCAGGGGGCTGCGCCAAATTTGGAGTTTTATAGTTTGTCTGAGTTTTTGCCTAAATACTCGGCTACGCCTTGTGGGTTAGCCTTCATACCAGCGTCGCCTTTATGCCAGCCAGCTGGGCAGACCTCGCCGTGCTCGTTAGTAAATAGCATAGTATCTACCATACGAATCATCTCGTCGATATTTCTGCCAAGTGGAAGGTCGTTGATGACAGCGTGGCGGATTGTGCCGTCGCTATCTAGCAAAAATGAGCCTCTTAGCGCAACTGCGTTGCCAAAAAGCACATCGAAGCTTCTAGCGATATCTTTTGTGATATCTGAAACTAGTGGGAATTGGACTTTGCCGATACCACCTTCATTTACTGGTGTGTTTTTCCATGCAAGATGAACGAACTCGCTATCGCAAGATACGCCGATGACCTCTACGCCTCTATCTTTAAATTCTTTATAGCGTTTGTCAAATGCGATAATCTCGCTAGGGCAAACAAATGTGAAATCTTTTGGATAAAAGAACACAACTGCACCTTTTGGGCCGATGTTTTTGTAAAGGTTGAAGTCCTCTACAATGCTGTTGTCACCAAGAACGGCTTGTGCTGTGAAATCTACTGCTTTTGTAGTTACTAACATGATATTTTCTCCTTAATAATAAAATTTATCATTTGCGAATTATACACATTTTATCTTATAAAAAATTTAAACCAAATTTACACGCAATATAAAATTCAAATCTAATCTAAATTTTTAATGACTTTTTAAAAAATGTGTGTTATTATTTAGGGTATTTTTTGATAAAGGAGAAAAAATGGCAGTAAAAATTACTGATATTTGTATAGCATGCGGTTCTTGTATCGATGAGTGCCCAGTTAGCGCGATTGTTGATGATAGCGATAACCCAACAGGGGCAGACACATACTATGTATATGCTGATAAATGCGTAGAGTGTGTAGGCCACAATGACGAACCAGCCTGTGCAAACGCCTGTCCAACTGACGGCTGTATCGTTTGGAGCGAAGTTGTCGCTGGACAACCAAGCAAAGCTGAAATCGGCGCAGAATTGCGCGGTGGCGATACTCCGGTAGTCGCATAAATACAAATTCAAAATTTTCATGGCTTAAATGCCATGAAAATTTAATTCTTAAATAAATTTTAACCTATTTTAGATATAATCACCCTTTTACAATAAAGGAGTTCGTATGCAACAAACACTATCAATAATTAAGCCAGATGCCGTAAAAAAGGGCGTTATAGGCAAAATCATAGATAGATTTGAAAGCAACGGTTTGCGTATAGCAGCAGCAAAAAAATTGCAATTAAGCGTAGATGACGCAAAAGCGTTTTACGCGGTTCATAAAGATCGCCCATTTTTTGGCGAATTAGTTGATTTTATGGTTAGTGGCCCGGTTGTGGTTATGGTTTTAGAGGGCGAGAACGCAGTAGCTAAAAACCGCGAACTAATGGGTGCAACAAATCCAAAAGAGGCAAAGCCAGGCACAATTCGCGCTGATTTCGCTGAAAGTATCGATGCAAACGCAGTCCATGGTAGCGATAGCCTAGAAAACGCAGCTATCGAGATTGCATTTTTCTTTGCTAAAAAAGAGATTTGCTAAGGTAAAATTTTGAAAATTAGCTTTGTAAAAATCACAAAAGAGCCGATTAAATTTGATACCCAAAGTGGCGGTGTTAAATTTAGTGGCGAGTTGCACAAATCAGGAGAAAGCCTGTATAAATGCAGTGCCCAAATTTGCGGAGCGATACCATATATTTGTGATCGTTGCGGAAGCGAATTTGAGTTAAGTTTAGACGAAAATGTCGATTTAACGCTAAGCGACGGGATATACAAAGGTTCTGATAGCTTAGATGTAATCGAGTTTTTCGAGGGCAGTATCGACATAGATGAAATTTTACAAAGCGAAGTAGAAGCGATAAAAAGCGACTACTTTTATTGCGACAAATGTAAAGAATTATAAATTTTATAAAGGAGAAAAAATGGCAGTTCCTAAACGAAGAGTGAGTAAAACTCGCGCAGCAAAAAGAAGAACTCATTACACTGTAACTCTACCTGTGCCAGTCAAAGACAAAGACGGTAGCTGGAAGATTCCTCACAGAGTAAATAAAAATACAGGAGAATACTAATCCCATGACGTCGATTGCTATCGACGCAATGGGCGGTGACTTCGGTTGCGAGCCTATTGTATGCGGAGTTATTGAAGCACTAAGAGAGCAAAAATTCAAAGCTTTCTTAGTAGGCGACGAGGCAAAAATCGCCCCTTTTATCCCGGCAGAATTTCAAAAATACATAGAGTATGTCCAAACTGACGAAGTTTTCGAGATGAAAGAGGGTGCGACAGATGTTTTAAAGCGCAAAAATTCCACCATTTATCAAGCAGTAGATTTGGTCAGAAATGGCACCTGTAAGGCCGTGGTTTCAGCTGGTCATAGCGGGGCTACGCACAGCCTAGCTACGCTTAGAATCGGTAGAATTCCGGGTATTTCGCGCCCAGCCATTGCTACGCTTTTTCCGACTAGTCAGGGTGGTAAAACGCTGGTTTTAGATGTCGGGGCAAATGTGGATTGCAAACCTGAAAATTTATTCGAATTTGCCGTTATGGGCGAGGCTTACGCAAAAGAGATTATGGGGATTAAAACCCCTAGAATCGGGCTTTTGTCAAACGGCGAAGAGGATAGCAAAGGTAACGAGGTCAATAAAGAAATTTTTCCAAAACTCAAAAAAATGCAAAATTTCGTCGGTAACGCCGAGGGAAATCAGATTTTTGACGGCTCGGTAGATGTCGTTATCACTGACGGATTTATCGGAAATATCGTCCTTAAAACCAGCGAGGGCATAGCCAGCGCTATGAATAAACTTATCAAAAAAGAGGCGAAAAAATCGCCGATTGCGATAGCTGGTTCGATTTTGATGAGGCGAGTATTTAAGATAATCAAAAAATCGACCGATTACGATGAAACTGGTGGCGCGCCACTTTTGGGCGTGAAAGAGTGCGTAATCATAAGCCACGGCAAAAGCACGCCAAAAGCGATAAAAAACGCAATTTTTCAAGCGCTTAAATTTTCGGATTCAAACATAAACTCAGTTATCCAAACCCAACTTAGCAACTACAACCAAGGATAAAGATGAAGGCTTCGGTGGTATCCATAGGCGCCTACGCTCCAAAGAGAATTCTAACGAACCACGATTTGGAGGGTATGGTCGATACCAGTGATGAGTGGATTACCCAAAGAACGGGCATTAAAGAACGCCATATCGCAGATACGCACGAAACTACCAGCGATATGGGCGCAAAGGCTGCTGCTTTGGCACTTCAAAGAAGTGGGCTAAGAGCAGAGCAAATAGATGCCGTGCTTTGCGCCACAATCACGCCTGATTATTTTTGTATGCCATCAACTGCGGCTTTGATTGCAGATAAGCTAGGGTGTAAATTTGGCGTTATGGCGTTTGATATAAGTGCGGCATGTAGCGGATTTGTATATTTACTAGACCTAGCAAAATCGCTTATCGAAAGCGGAGCGAAAAAACATATACTAATCGTCGGAAGCGAAAAATTAAGCGCGATTACGGATTATAGTGACAGGAGTACCTGTGTGCTTTTTGGCGACGGCGCTGGCGCAGCGGTAGTGAGCGTGGGCGATGGCGAGGGTATAATCTACACAAACAGCGCTAGCGACGGCGCAAAGGCTGATTATTTGATCACACCAGCGCCAGGGAGCGCAAATCCTATCTCGCAACAAATTTTAGACGATAAGCTTGGATTTATCAAAATGCGCGGTCAAGATGTCTATAAAATCGCGGTTCCAACGCTGATAAAATCGGTCGAAGAGGCATTAGAAAAAAACAGCCTTAAAGCTAGCGATATTGATCTGTTTGTCCCGCACCAGGCGAATTTGCGCATAATCGAGGCAGTGCGTGAAAAGATAGGCTTTACGGAAAATCAATGTGTCGTAACCGTGCAAAAATACGGCAACACAAGCTCAGCTTCAATCCCAATGGCACTAAACGAAGCTTATGAAACAGGCAGGTTAAAAGATGGCTCGTTAGTCTTGCTAGATGCCTTTGGCGGGGGATTTACTTGGGGTTCTGCGCTATTTAAATTTAACGCTTAAATTTCAAAATTTATCAAATTTAGACATTAATTGTCGAATTCTTATTGTAAAATTCACTAAAATTTTAAAGTAAAGGAAAAATCATGTCTGAGATCAAATGTCCAAACTGCGGCGAAATTTTCGCAATTGATGAGAGTGAATACCAAAAAATCGTAAGCCAAATCAGAAATAGCGAATTTGAGAAAATTTTAAACGAGAGATTGCAAAACGAAAATGCAAAATTTCAAAGCGAATTAGAGCTTGTAAAATCCCAAGAAATAGCTAGGGCAAAAGAATATATCGCAAATTTAAAAGCGCAAAAAGATAGTGAAATTTCGCAACTTAAAGAAATTTTGGCGAAATCACAGGCCGAACTAAAAGGCAAAGATGAGAATTTAACGCAAAAATTTGAGATTGAAAAAAGCAAAATTTCCCTTGAAAATGAGGCTAAAATAGCCGAGCTAAATCAGAAAATCACCGAGTTAAACGCCAAAATCAGCGCAAGTGAAAATGAGAAAAATTTGGCTGTGAGCAACGCTATTTCGAGCAAAGATAGCGAAATTTCCGAGCTTAAAATCACACTGAGTGAAAAAGAAAAAAATTTCGTCGAAAAAGAGCAAATTTTGCGTGAAAATTTTGAAAAAACAATCAGCGACAAAGACGCGATGATAGATTATTACAAGGATTTAAAGGCGAAATTATCGACAAAAATGGTTGGCGAGAGCTTGGAGACCCATTGTAGCACGGAGTTTGAGAAGCTCCGCACCACCGCATTTGCAAACGCTTATTTTGAAAAAGACAATGAGGTCAAAGAGGGCGGCAAAGGCGATTTTATATTTCGCGATTTCAAAGACGGCGTAGAGTATATTTCGATAATGTTTGAGATGAAAAACGAGGCCGACACGACCGCGTCAAAGCACAAAAACGAGGAATTTTTTGCCAAATTAGACAAAGATAGAAAGGCGAAAAACTGCGAATACGCGGTGCTTGTCTCGCTACTTGAAAGCGATAGTGAGCTTTATAACACAGGCATTGTCGATGTTTCGCACAAATATGAGAAAATGTATGTGATCCGCCCGCAGTTTTTCTTGCCGATAATCTCGCTACTACGCAACGCTGCGCTAAATTCGCTCGAAGATAAAAAGCGTCTAGTAGAGTATCAAAACCAAAATTTAGATATCGAAACCTTTAAAAGCAATATTGACGAATTTAAGGATAAATTTGGCAAAAATTACCGCCTAGCAAGCGAAAAATTTCAAAAGGCAATCGATGAAATCGACAAGACCATAAGCCACCTAGAAAAGGTAAAAAATGAGCTTTTATCTTCTGAAAATAACCTGCGCCTAGCTAATGATAAAGCCGAAAAACTAACTATCAAAAAGCTAACCAACAACGCTCCAAGCGTGCAAAAAATGTTTGATGAAGCAGAGCAGAATTCGGGCGAGTAAATTTGGCGAATTTGGCGCAAAATTTTGCAAAATTTGAGTGAAATTTAAACAAAATTTTGCGCCACAAATCTGCTAAATTTTGGCGAAATTTACTTTTCGCCAATTCCTAAATTTTCCCTTTTTACGATTATTTCTTTGATTTTTTTCAAAAGCTCGATTGAAGCCTCGATTTCAGCCTTTTTGGTGCTGACACTCTCCACATTTGCCCCCACGCTAATGCCCTTTGCAAGCGAGTATTTGTAGATGAAATCAAACAGCTCCACGCACAGGCTCACCGAGCTTTGCAAGATATCGGTGCTGGTTTTTAGGCGATTTTCCAAAAAATCCGGCACGCTAATTCTAAGCCACTTCATAAATTCGAGCGTTTTTTCGCTTCCACAAGGCGTGAAAGTAAAGATTATAGGCACTTTTTTGCACCCAAGATTAGCATAATCATCTATGAAATTTTTCACGCTTTCGGCGTCATAGACGGCTTGGCTTATGAAATACTCGCACCCGCTTATGCTTTTTGACGCGATTTTTAGGTGCTCGGAGCGTGTTTGTTTGTGGCGCTCGGCTATGCAAATTCCGCCCAAATGCAAATCGCCAGCAATCTCTTTTTTTATCTGATACGCCCGTTTTAGCGGGATTTTCATCGTATCGTATTTCGAGGAGGCCCCCACAAATACGCCAAAATTACTCGCTCTTGCATTTAAAATTTCGCCAAATTTGCTCTCATCGTATTTTCCCACAGCGCGGTAGATTATGGCTGGTTTGACCTCGCGCAGGTGTTTAGTGTAATACAGTGCGGGATCTAGCGTTTCGATGAATTCATAAGTGCGCGCCTCGCTTGTCCTTGCGCTCTCATCTTGCAAATCATAAATGACTATGCCATCGCATGGCATGGAGCTTATGCGCTCTCTCCAAAGTGCGCCAAGACGCTCGATTTTTTCGGGCTCGAAACTGATTTTTGGCGGAACGATACCATAGAGTAAAATTCCGCTAGCATTGTTTTTAATTTTTTGTTCCAACATTGATAAATTCCTTAAATTTAGGATATTGTAGCAAATTTAAATTTAAAAATTTAAATGATATAATGCGCCAAATTTTACGAAGGAAAATTTATGAAAACTTTGCAAGAAAATTTGAAGCTTTTTTATTTGGGGCTCGAAAATTCTGAGCCGTATTTGTATAAAAACAAAGATCTCACAACCCACGCGCTAATCATCGGTATGACCGGCAGTGGTAAAACCGGTCTTGGAATCACACTTTTAGAAGAGGCCGCAATCGATAATATCCCATCTATCATCATCGATCCCAAGGGCGATTTGACAAATTTGGCTCTGACTTTTCCAAATATGAGTGCAGACGATTTTTTGCCATATATGGACGCGAACGAGGCTGCAAACAAAGGTCTTAGCGTGGAAGATATGGCAGAAGAGAGCGCTAAGATGTGGAAAGATGGCATAGAGAATTCTTTTCAAAATTTAGAGCGTGTAGAGCTCCTTAAAAACAGCGCCGAGGTTAAAATTTATACTCCAAAATCAAGCGCTGGGCTAGGAGTTAGCCTGCTTAGCGACTTTGAAGCACCGAAAAATTTAAACGATGAGGATATGAATAATTATATCTGCGGTATCGCTTCTAGCGTGCTTAGCCTAGCTGGCATTACTAGCGATAATCTAAGCTCACCGGAATTTTTGCTGATTTCTCAAATTTTTAGTTCAAATTTCAGCGAGGGCAGGGGCGTGAGCGTGGTCGATCTCATCAACCAAATCATCACTCCGCCGTTTGATAAAATCGGTGTTTTTGATGTGAATAACTTCTTCCCTAGCGACAAACGCATGGCGCTAGCTATGAAAATCAACGCCCTAATCGCAAGTCCAAGCTTTAAGCTTTGGTGTGAGGGCGAGAGGCTAGATATCGCAAAAATGCTATTTGATGAGAGTGGCAAGGCTAGGGCGAATATCTTTTGTATCGCGCATTTAAACGACGATGAGAGGATGTTTTTCGTAACCTTGCTTTTAAACGAAATGGTTAATTGGATGCGCCAAACGCAAGGCACCAGCGCGCTTAGAGCGATTTTGTATATGGACGAGATTTATGGATTTTTCCCGCCAAATGGCAATCCGCCGTCAAAAACCCCTATGCTAACCCTGCTAAAACAAGCACGCGCTTTTGGGCTAGGCTGCGTTCTTAGCACGCAAAACCCTGTGGATTTGGATTACAAAGGTCTTAGCAATATTGGCACTTGGTTTATCGGTCGCCTCCAAACCGCCCAAGATAAAGAGCGAGTAATCGGCGGGCTTAGCGGAATTGGCTCAAATCCTGTGGATAAATCTGCGCTAATGGAGCAAATCTCAAACCTTAAAAAGCGAAATTTCTTAGTCAAAAATATCAACGAAGATAGCCTAAAAACGATAGAAACTCGCTTTGCACTTAGCTATTTAAAAGGCCCTTTAAGCAATGAACAAATTTCAAATTTAATGAGCGAAAAAAAGGGCGCACCAGGCGCGAACAGCACTGGAAGCAAAGTAAAAAGCGCAAGCGGTGCCAAACCAATTGTATCAAATGAAATTTCGCAAATTTACAGCTACGGCGCCTCTCGCGAGCTAAGCCCGTATCTATACGCCACAGCCAAGGTGCGCTATGCTGACAAAGAGGGCGAATACACGAGGGATTACGCGTATTTGCTTGATATCGCTGATGCTAGCGAGATCAACTGGGACGAGGCGAGCGATAGAGCTATCGATAATATACGAAGCGATGAGTTAGAGGATTCGTCGTATTGCGCTCTGCCAAGCTTTATTGCTAGTGCGAAAAATTTCGTCACTTTTATTCGCAATTTCAAAGACTGGGTTTATCGTAACCAAAGGTTAGAATTATACAGCGCACTTGATATGCACAGCGCGCCAGATGAGAGCAAAGAGGAATTTTATCAAAGATTGCAAGATAAGGCAAATGAAATTTTAGAGCAAAAAACAGATGAAATTCTAGCTAAATTTGAAAAAGAAAAATCTACGCTTCAAACCCGCATAAATCGCGCCGAAGAGAAGCTAGAAAAAGAAAAAAGCGATGTTACTAGCCAAGGAATTAGTGCAGCTCTTAGCATAGGTGGTGCGATACTAGGCTCGCTTTTTGGTAGATCGCGTGCGAGTGCAACTACGATTAGCAAAACCGTAAGTGGCGTGCGAAACGCTCACCGTGTGCTAACCCAGCGCAATGAAGCCAAAAACGCAGAAGCTAGCGTAGATGAGCTATACTCACAAATGCAGGCCCTGCAAGAGAGATTTGATGAGCAAATCGCGCAGTTAAAAGAGAGCTTAGATCTCAAAAATATCGAGCTTGGCGTAGTCTCGCTAGCTCCGAAAAAAACAGATATTTATGATGAGAAAATTTCGATTTTGTGGAAGAGTTAGGGTAAAAAATGATTAAAGGTATAATTTTAGGACTTTTAGCTGCTTCAAATTTTTGGTGTTATTTGGTAGCATATTTTTTAGGAGCTGTGCCGTTTGGCTTGCTTATCGGCAAATATTTTGGCAAGGTTGATATCAAATCTGCTGGAAGTGGCTCGATAGGGGCTACAAATGTCTTGCGAGTGCTTAAAGAAACAGACCCCAAAAAGGCTAAAATTTTAGCGATTTTGACCGTGGTTTGTGACGCTTTAAAGGGCGTGGTGCCGATTTTGGTGGCGAGGGCTATGGGTTTTGATGAAAATGTGCTTTGGGGCATGGCTGTGTTTGCGGTGGTGGGGCATTGTTTTTCGCCATACCTTGGATTTAGCGGTGGCAAGGGCGTAGCCACGGGCGCTGGCGTGCTAGCATGCTTCGTGCCAATAGAGCTAATCATCGCGCTTGTTGTTTGGTTTATTGTGGGTAAAGTGCTTAAAATTTCGTCCGTAGCCTCGCTATCAGCGGCGCTCGCGCTAATTGTGGCTAGCTACATACTCCACGCAGATATGCCAGCAATCCACACTCATGCGCCGATTTTTATCATAGTTTTTATTGTCTTTTACAAACATATTCCAAATATCGCAAGACTGCTTCGTGGCGAGGAAAAACGGGTAATATGATTCGGGTTTTGATTGAGGATTTGAAATTCGACGCGATTGTTGGAATTTTGGATTTCGAAAGAGAAAAAAAACAAGAAATTTTAGTAAGCGCAAAATTTGGCGCAGATGAATTTATAGACTACGCCAAAGCTTGCGAATTTATAAAATTCAGCTTTGAGAGGGAGAAATTTTTGCTTGTCGAAGACGCGCTAAATTTCTTCGCCAAGAGCTTTAAAACCCAGTATAAAAGCCTGAATTACTTCTATATGAAAATTTACAAAACCCAAATTTTAGCTGACGCAAAAGTCGGCGCGCAAATAGAAATAAATTTTTAAAATTTCTTTAAAAAAACTTGAATTTTGGCTTAAAATATGCTACAATCACGCCAAATTTTATTACGAAGGAAAATCAATGAGAATTTTAATTGTCGAAGATGAAGTTACTCTAAACAAAACTATCGCCGAGGGTTTGGCGGAGTTTGGTTACCAAACAGACAGCTCAGAAAGCTTTAAAGACGCTGAATATTACATAGGCATACGAAATTACGATTTAGTTTTAACCGACTGGATGTTACCAGACGGCAGCGGCGTCGATTTAATCAACATTATAAAACAAAAATTCGCTCGCACAGCAGTTGTCGTGCTATCTGCAAAAGACGATAAAGAAAGCGAGATAAAAGCCCTAAAAGCTGGCGCAGATGATTATATCAAAAAACCATTTGATTTCGATGTTTTGGTGGCTAGACTTGAAGCTAGACTTAGATTTGGTGGCTCAAACATTATCAAAATCGACGATCTTATCATCGACCCAGATGAAGAGAAAATCACATATCTTGGCCAAGAAATCGAGCTAAAAGGCAAACCTTTCGAGGTGCTAACTCACCTAGCTCGCCACTCAGACCAAATCGTAAGCAAAGAGCAACTACTTGACGCTATTTGGGAAGAGCCAGAGCTAGTAACCCCAAATGTAATCGAGGTCGCAATCAACCAAATCCGCCAAAAAATGGATAAACCACTAAATATTTCTACAATCGAGACAGTTCGTCGTCGCGGATATAGATTTTGCTTTCCACAAAAAGCCTAAGAACCCGTTTCATAATCCAATTAGCATCTGCTTCGGCGATGCTAATTTTGATTTTTTCCGTAATGCTTTATAACTACATAAGGATTACGATTTTCGAAAATTCAGTTCATGGACTTTTAGTAAGGGCTGAAAATATCACAAAACTGCCAAAAATTCCAGTCGAAAAAATCCCAGAGTATCTGCCAGATCCCAAAGGCGAGTTTATCACGAGTTTCGTTTATGGCGAGAAAATCACCAAGCCTAAATTTTACGAGAGCCAAGAGGGTGAAAGCAATTTTTTGACCCTTCAATACCCATATAGCAACGAGGAAATTTTGCAGATCAAAACCGATGTAACGGTCTATGCAAATATCGCAAATCAGATACTTGTGGATATTATTATCCTAAATTTGACAATGATATTTTTGATAATTTTTTACGCTATGTTTCTATCGCGCACGCTTTTGATGCCAATCAAGGTAATCTCGCAAAAGCTAGCCAGTCTTGATGAGAAATTCCTAGCCCCACTTGATATGGAGAGGTGCGAGAGCGAATTTCGCCCGATTTTGACAAACATAAACCGCCTAATCGATCGAATTCAAACCTTTATAATGTATCAAAAAGAGCTATTTATCGGTATCGCGCACGAGCTAAAAACCCCGCTAGCGGTGATGAAAACCAAAAACGAAGTAACGCTCATAAAGCCAAGAGAGGCGGAAAAATATATCGAGGCGCTCCAAAACAACAACAAATCAATCGACGATATGAACAAAATGATAATCTCGATTTTAGAGATCGGTCGCCAAGAGGGCGCGCAGTTTGAGAGCCCAGAGCAGCTTGATATCGTGCAGTATCTAGGCGAGCTGTGCGTGAATTTTAAAATTTTGGCTAGAAATGAAAAAAAAGATGTCGTAAGCAAAATTTCGCCAAAATCCCTAGAAGTGAGTATCCAAAAAAACCTTTTTATGCACATTATCCAAAATTTTGTCCAAAACGCGATTAAATTTTCCCCAGAGGGCGAAGTAATCGAGGTTTTCAGTGAAATTTCGGGCGATTATTTTATCGTGCGTGTGGAAAATTTGGGCGAGAGTATCGACGAGAGTCAGGATTTTTTCGCGCCGTTTAAACGCAAGGGCGGCAAGCCTGGCGCTGGGCTTGGGCTGTTTTTGGCTAAAAACGCCGCGCAGGCTATGGGTGCATCTGTGAGCCTTAAAAATTCGCCCGCCAAAGATAAGATTGTAGCGACCCTTACAATTCCGCTAAAAAATCTCAAAAAATAGCGCAAATTTGGTATTTTTTAAAATAAAATTAAAAGTTTTTAGTGTATAAATGCACTAATTTTTTTTGTAAAGGTTAAATTTATGTCTTTGATGATTACAGACGAGTGTATCAGTTGCGATGCGTGTCGCGAAGAGTGCCCAAATGAGGCGATTTTCGAGGACGAGCCGACATATATGATTGATTCAGATAGGTGCTGCGAGTGCGTGGATCAATACTCAGAACCAGCCTGCATCGTAGTCTGCCCTGTCGAGTGTATCACCTACGATCCTGATAATATCGAAACCGAGGGTGAGCTCAAATACAAACACGCTCACATGGATTATTAATGCCAAAACGCGTTGGAGTGATTGATTTAGGCTCAAATTCTGCCAGATTGGTGATTTTTGAGCGAACGAGCAGATTTGGGTTTTTTATCCTTGCAGAGCACAAAATCAAAGTCCGCCTAGGCGAGGGCGCGTATGAAAACGGCGGAGTTTTGCAACCAGCAGCTATGCAAAAATGCCTTAACGCGTTTGTGGAATTCAAAGAATTACTCCAAAAATACGGCGCCAAAAGGGTGCTTTGCGTAGGCACTTCTGCACTGCGCGACGCTCCAAATG
This sequence comes from Campylobacter sp. JMF_01 NE2, assembly GCF_027737365.1. Lineage (NCBI taxonomy): Bacteria > Pseudomonadati > Campylobacterota > Epsilonproteobacteria > Campylobacterales > Campylobacteraceae > Campylobacter > Campylobacter sp. JMF_01 NE2. The sequence goes on from NZ_JAOVTR010000006.1 coordinate 68,708, forward strand.
GGGGCGAGTTTATCAAGCTAGTTTTTAAAAAAACCAAAATCGCAATCCGCAAAATAGATGGCGAGAGTGAGGCGTATTTTGGAGGATACGCCGCACACAACCTCCTTAGCGATTTTAAAGATGGCGTGAGCGTGGATATCGGCGGAGGCTCGACCGAGCTAGCTCGCATAAAAAATGGCAAAATCGAGGCTAAAATTTCGCTAAATTTAGGCACCGTTCGCCTAAAAGAGCTATTTTTCGACAAAGGCGATATGGCCGGGCTATATGGCTATGTAAATGAGGCAATCAGCGCGGTTGGCGATGAATTTGCTAGCTCAAATTTAATCGCTATGGGCGGTTCGGCAAGAGCGCTAAGCAATGCCATAATGGCGATTGAGAATTATCCGATTAAAATCGTGCATAATTACTGCTACGATTACGAAAAATATGCGCCGTTTTTTAGCAAACTAATCGGCGCAAAAACCCTAGAACTAGCCAAATTTCCGATAAAAAAAGAGCGTTATGATACGATTAGAGAGGGTGCGATAATTTTTAGCGAGATTGCTAAAAAAATCGGCGCAAAAAGCGTGATTACAAGCGGTGTGGGCGTGCGAGAGGGTGTGTTTTTGGGCTCGATTTTGCACGGGGCAAATTTGCCAAAGAATTTCAACCCTAGCCTAAAAAGTCTGCAAGATAGATTTGCTAGCGAAAGCTCGCACGCAGACAAGTTCGCCAAAGCCCTTTTTAGCGTGCTTTTCTCGCTTCACAAGCTAGAAGACAGATACATTAGCTCTCTTTGCTACGCCGCTAAACTTTGCGAGATTGGCGCAAGGCTTGGCTTTTATGCCAAACACGAAAGCGCAGCTTCCATGGTGCTAAATGGGCTAAACTACCGCACGAGCCACGAGCAAAAAGCCCTAATCGCGGCGATTATCGCAATGCACGGCAAGCCAAATTTAAGCCCAAATTTTGCAAATTTAAGCGAAATTTTACCAAATGAGCGAACATTAGCGTGGCTTAGCTTTTTGTGCGAATTCGCTAGGATTTTAAACGAAAACGCCCTTAAAAATTTGGAGTTTAAATTCGAAAATTTAACCCTGCAAATCGCGGGCGCAAAAAATAAATTAATGCTCAAAGACAGCCTGCGCAAACTCCCAAAACCAGCTGTTTTTGCGATAAATTTCATATAAATTTGAATTTGGCAAATTTGCAAAATTTAGCCAAATTTCACTACACTACGCAAAATCAAAATTTAAGGAAATGTATGAAAACTATCACGATTATCGACACTTTTGGCTTTTTTTTCCGCCTGTATTATGCGATGAGTAGCTTAAAGACCAAAAGTGGCAAGCCAAGTGGCATGGTGAGCGGATTTGCGAATTTTATCGCAAATTTGGAGCGAGAGTTTAAAAGTGATTATATAATTTTCGCCCTTGATAGCAAGGGCAAGACCTTTCGCTCACAGATTGACCCAAACTACAAAACAAATCGTCAAACCCCACCAGATGCGCTTTTGGCACAGCTTCCGGTTTGCATAGAAATGATAGAGAAAATGGGCTTTTGCACAGCGCAGAAAGAGGGCTTTGAGGCCGATGATTTAATAGCAAGTGTCGTTAAAACCTATCGCGACACGCACAAAATCAATATCGTAACCAGCGACAAAGACCTTTATCAGCTAATCGGAGGCGAGACGCGCATTTATAGCCACGCCAAAAAAATGCTCTACGGCCGCGATGAGTGCTATGAAAAATACGGCGTCTATCCCGAGCAAATCATCGATTTTTTGGCGATTTGTGGCGACAGCGCAGATAATATCCCGGGCGTGAAAGGCATAGGCGAAAAGGGGGCGAAAAAACTGCTTGATGAATGGGGGAGTTTGGAGAGGATTTACGAAAATATCGAGCTTTTGCCACCAAACAAACAGCGCGAGTATCTCATAAATTCCAAAAATGAGGCTTTTATGAGCCAAAAGCTTGCCACGCTTTGCGATGAGGTCGAAATTTCGCCACTGCAAAACGCCGTTTTTCCCGAGCAAAATCCGCTTCATAAAATCAAAGAAATTTTGCGCGAATACGAGCTACACAAGCTTCTTTCCGCGCTCGAAAATGAGGGCGGTAAAAGCGAAGAGAGCCTAGCTTTTAAGCCAGTGTGCGTGAGGGAAGAAAGCGAGCTAATGCGCCTTTGTGAGGGCATTAGCGAGGATACTATCGTGGCATTTGATACTGAGACCACTGGGCTAGATAGCAAAAACGCCAAAATCGTGGGCTTTTCGTTTTGTTTCAACGAGCAAAAGGCGTATTATGTGCCACTTGCGCATAATTACTTAGGCGTGGGCGAGCAAATTTCGCTAAATTCGGCGAAAATGGCGATTGAGCGGATTTTTTCTGGTTTTGTCGTGGGGCAAAATTTAAAATACGATTTCAATATCATAGAGCAAAATTTCGGCTTATCCCCTGCGCGAAATTTCGCTGATACGATGATTTTAGCATGGCTCATAAATCCTAGCGAGAGCGTGGGTATGGATAGCTTGGCTAAGCGGTATTTTGACTATGACACGATTAAATTTGAAAATATTGTTGCCAAGGGTGAGACTTTTGCGAGTTTGGAGTTTGATGAGGCCACGAAATACGCAGCCGAAGATGCGTGGATAACTTTGAAATTTTATTTTAAATTTCAAAATTTACTCTCGCCAGAGTTGCTAAATTTGGCAAAAACGCTAGAATTCCCATTTGTGCGTGTTTTGCGCGATATGGAAAATGCAGGAATTAAAATTTCAAAGCCAAATTTAAGTGAGCTGATTTCTCGCAACGAAAGCGCGCTTAGAGTGCTGACAAACGAAATTTACGAGCTTAGTGGCGAGAGTTTTAACATAAACTCCACAAAACAGCTTGGCGTGGTGCTTTTCGAGCATTTGGGTTTGCCATGCCAAAAAAAGACCAAAACAGGTTATAGCACCGATGAGAGCGTGCTCGCTGGGCTTATCAACGCTCACCCAGTAATCGAAAAAATCCTAGCTTATCGCGAGCTTTATAAGCTTCAAAGCACCTATTGTGAGCCACTTTACGCCCTTGCGAAGAAAAACGAAAATAGCAGAATTTACTCAAATTTCATGCAAACAGGCACCAGCACCGGCAGGTTATCTTCCAAAAACCCAAATTTGCAAAATATCCCCGCGCGTGGGGCTTTGGCGAAGGATATGCGAAATTGCTTCATCGCGCAGGAGGGGTATAGTCTGCTTTCGCTGGATTATTCGCAAATCGAGCTTAGACTTTTGGCGCATTTTAGCAAGGACCCTGCGCTTCTTAGCGCTTTTGCGGCTGGCGAGGACATACACTCGCGCACTGCAATCAGCATTTTTGGCGATAGCGAACCAGCACACAGGGCGATTGCAAAGAGTATAAATTTTGGTTTGATTTATGGCATGGGGGCAAGCAAACTAGCGCAAAATTTGCAAATTCCGCGAAATGAGGCCAAGGGCTATATCGAGCGATATTTCGCCTCGTTTGCGACGATTAAGGAGTTTTTGGAGGGGCTAAAAAACAGCGCCAAAAACGACGGATTTATCACTACGCTTTTTGGGCGCAGGCGGTATTTTGATTTCGCTAACGCTTCGCCAATGCTTCTAGCCACTTATGAGCGAGAGGCGGTAAATACGAAGTTTCAGGGCTCGGCAGCGGACATTATCAAAAAGGCTATGGTGGAGATTTCGCCGCATTTAAGCGCGGAGGCAAGGCTAGTTTTGCAAATCCACGATGAGCTGATTTTTGAGGTAAAAAGCGAGTATGCGCAGGAATTTGGCGCGAAAATTAGGGAAATCATGCAAAATGTCGTGAATTTAAATGTCCCGCTCGTCACAAGCCTAGATATCGCTACTAGCTGGGGCGAGTTGAAGTAAATTTGAAATTTTGCAAAATTTCGCTTGCGCAACCTTAAAAACACTGCGCCGAAATTTTGCCACTAAGTGTCATTGCGAGGCGTGATAACGCCGAAGCAATCTACAAAGCAAAATCAAAATCAGGGCAAATGGCAGAATTTCAAATTTTCCAGAATTTCAAATTTTTGATAATTGCAATCCGCTAGGATTTTTAAAGTCTAATCTTTTTATGTGGGGGCGGCGCTCAGAGTTGCGAGGGCCGCCCGCCATCACACCCCCACCAGGCCGACGCCCATATTGTGGCGTGCTACGCACGCGTTTATTTACTGAATTTTGCTTACGCAAAATTCTTTGCAATTGCGCTTATGGGTAAAATTTCGGGTGCAGTATCCAAGCTTGCGGACAGCGGAATTTTAAAATTCGGCTAAATTTAGCGTTCTCTTGCGATTAAAACTCCGCTTATGATGACGACCAAAATCCCCAAAAACGCCATTAAATTCGGCAAACTATCGCCTAGCATGACGCCTAAAATCAGCGTAAAGATAATGTCCGTGTAGCTAATCGCAGCCACAACGCCAGCCTTTTTGGAGGCTGCGTAAGAGCGCGTCATATATTTTTGGAAATAAATTCCGCTAATTCCTAGCAGTGCGACCAAAACCCAGCCAAAGAGATTTGGCATGTTAAAATAGGCGAATTTGCTTAAATTCGCGCTCGAAATCACGCCTAAAATTTCAATCTCGCGCCCCCTTAGCGCAAATTCCGCGCACATTAGCGCAGAGCTTACAAGCGCAGCGCCAAAGACGAAAACTAGGATTATGATATCCGTGGCGTAGTATTTGCGAAGCTCCCTGACGCTGGTGTAAGCAAGACCTGCACACATACCGCCAAAAACACCGATGATATCAGTCGGCGCAATGCTAATGTGAGGCTGGATAACGAGCAAAATCCCGCCAAAACCTAGCATTATGGCGCACCAGCCTTTAAAGCTGAGCTTTTCGCCTAGGAAAATCGATGAAAAAAGTGTGGTGAAAATCGGGGCTGTTTTTTGGAAGGTAAAAGCCGTGCCAAGCTCGATATGAGCGATATTATAAAAGGTCGCTATAATCCCGCAGCTGCCGATAAATGCACGGAAAAAAAGCAACCACGGCTTCCCGCCCACGCCGAAATTTTTTAGCCTTTTTAATGAAACTAGCATGATAGCTAGCCCTACGGCGTTTCTGAAAAACACGATTTCTACGCTACTCATTTGCTCTGCCATGACCTTGGCTAGCGCCCCATTTAGCGCGAAATAAAAGCTAGCGATTAGCATATAATACACGCCTAAATTTTTAAGCCAAAATTTAGAATAACCCAAAATTATCTCCTATTTGCTATTAAAATTCCGGCCGCAATTATTAGCGCGATTCCGCAAAGTGCGGTGAAATTTGGGAGCGCATCTCCCAAAGCTAGCCCAAAAATCATCGAAAAAATAATATCCGTGTAGCTTAGTGTGGCGACGATCCCTGCTTTTCTGGTAGCAGCGTAGGCTTTGGTGAGATAGGACTGATAATACAGCCCGCAAATGCCCAAAATCGCGCCAATTCCCCAGCCCATGAGATCCGGCATGACAAATTTGCTAATCATAAAATTTAGCGCAGGAATTTGGGTAAATTCGGCAATCGCCATGAAAAGTATCGGCATTAGCGTGCCTGCTAGTAGGGCTGAGAGTATGATTACATTTGCGCTGTAATACTTGCGCAGCTCCCTGACAGCCGTGAGCGCAATCGCGGCAAACAGACCGCTTAAAATCCCAAAAATATGTCCAGCATGAATCCCAAAGTGAGGCTGTATCACCAAAACGATACCCACAAAGCCCAAAAATACGGCAAACCAGCCAAATTTGGATAATTTCTCTTTTAGCGCAAAATATGCAATCACAGCGATAAAAATCGGCGCTGTTTTTTGGAAGGTAAAGGCCTCGCCTAGGCTTAGTTGCGTAAGGTTGTAAAAAAACACGATTAAGCCTAAAATTCCGATAACTCCGCGCGTAGCAAGCATCCATGGATGTCCGCCACGGCTTGGTTGTGCTTGAATTTTGCGGTTTTTGCGCATGATGTATAAAATGATAAAAAGGGCTAACAAATTTCGAAACAGCACGACCTCGATGGCTGGGATTTGCATGGCCAAAATTTTAGCAAATGTCCCTGCAATGGAGTTGTAAAAGCATGCAAGCAACATATAATAAATGCTTAAATGGTGCAATAAAAAGCTGTTGTATTTCAAAATTTGACCCCTCAAAAAAGCCTATAATTATAGCTGTTTTTAAATTTTGATTTACTTAATAAAATTTGGCTATAATGAGAAAAATCAAAGGAAGTATTATGAAAACAGTGATGATAATAGGGCGCCCAAATGTGGGGAAATCGAGCCTTTTTAACCGCTTCGCAAACGCAAGAATTGCCATTACTAGCGAGGTTTCAGGCACCACGAGGGATACGAACAAAATCGCCGTGCAAATTTATGATAGAAATGCGATGATAGTCGATTCTGGCGGACTTGACGATACGAGCGAGCTTTTTGCGCGCGTGCAGGCAAAAACCCTAGCCGAGGCGCAAAATGCGGATATTATTCTTTTTATGGTAGATGGCAAACTGCTCCCAGATGAGCAAGATCGCAAAATTTTCTTTTCTTTGCAAAAGCTAGGCAAGCCGATAGTTTTGCTCGTAAATAAAGTAGATAGCAAAAAAGATGAAGAAAGAAGCTGGGAATTTAACGAATTTGGCGCGCAGATGTTTGCTCTATCTGTCAGCCATAATGCTGGTATTGACGAGCTTAGGGATTGGATTTATACTCACTTAGATCCTGCGCCTGTGCGAGGGGACGAGAGCGAGGATTTCGATGATTTTTTAGAAAATTTTGACGATAATGGCGAAATCAAAGAGAGCGACGAGAGCGAGTATTACGAGAATAAAACCATAAATGTAGGCATTATTGGGCGGGTAAATGTGGGCAAATCTAGCCTTTTAAACGCCCTTGTGAAAAACGAACGCTCGGTGGTAAGCAGTGTGGCTGGCACGACGATAGACCCTGTCAATGAAAGTTATGAATTTGAGGGGAGAAGGTTTGAGTTTGTGGATACTGCCGGTATTAGAAAGCGCGGTAAAATCGAGGGAATAGAGAGGTTTGCGCTAAATAGAACGGAGAAAATTTTAGAAAATTCAGACATTGCGCTTTTGGTTTTGGACTCTTCTGAGCCATTTAGCGAGCTAGATGAGCGAATTGCTGGGCTTGCGGCTAAATTTGAGCTAGGCGTGATAATCGTGCTAAATAAATGGGATAAAAGCGAGGCCGAATTTGACGCTATGGTGCGCGATTTGCGCGATAAATTTAAATTTCTAGCTTACGCGCCGGTTATTAGTGTAAGCGCGCTTGGTGGCAAACGCATACACAAGCTCTATCCGCTGATTTTGCAGGTTTATAAAAATTACACGCAAAAGATAAAAACCGCCCATTTAAATGCGCTAATCGAAGAAGCGACCAAAGCTCACCCGCTTCCGCACGATAAGGGCAAGAGCGTGAAAATCTACTACGCGGCGCAGTTTGGCTTCGCTCCGCCTAAAATCGCGCTTGTGATGAATCGTCCGAGAGCTCTTCATTTTAGCTATAAACGCTATTTGGCGAACAAACTTAGAGAGAAATTCGATTTAAGCGGGACACCTTTGGTAATAATCCCTAAAAATCGCGGAAACGACGATGAGGGCGAGGCAAATTTGAAAAAAGGGCAAAAATGAGCGCAAAAAATATAATCTTAATCGGCTTTATGGGCGTTGGCAAGGGGACTTTCGCGCGAGCTTTGGCTGGGGCTAGCGGGCGCTTTGCGATAGATTGCGACGATATGATTGAAAGCTACGCAAACAAAAAAATTCGCAAAATTTTCGAGGAGCAGGGCGAGGTGGAATTTCGCAAAATAGAGAAAAAACTTGCTAAATTTTTGGAAAAAAATGTAAGCGGCGCGATAATCTCGACTGGTGGCGGGTTTTATGCTGTTAAAAATTTAAACAAAATCGGCACAGTAATCTACCTAAAATCGAGCTTCGATGCGATAATTAAGCGCATAAATTCTAGCCCAAATGCAGATAAAAAAATCGCAAAACGACCGCTTTTAGCGGATTTGAAAAAGGCGCGCGCCCTGCATGAGCAAAGGGATAAAAAATACAGCGCTAAGGCCGATTATATCGTAAATGTAGAGAAAAATTCGCAAAAAGAAGTTATTGAAAAATTACTAAAAATTATCAAAAAAGAGGTTAAAAAATGAGTGAAAAATCTAAAATTTCAAATCCACGCACACTAACTGGGCTTCAACCCTCAGGCAGGCTACATTTGGGGAATTATTTTGCCAGCATTAAGCAAATGGTAGATGCGCAAAATGCGGGCGAGGAGCTGTTTTTGTTCATCGCAAACTACCACGCGCTCACCTCTGTTAGCGAGGGCGCGAAGCTCAAAGAGAGCACTTATGAGGCAGCTGCGGCGTTTTTGTCTTTGGGAATCGATCCAGAAAAATCGACATTTTGGGTGCAAAGCGATGTGAAAGAGGTTTTGGAGCTTTACTGGATACTTAGCGGATACACGCCAATGGGGCTATTAGAGCGCGCTCACGCTTACAAAGACAAGGTTGCAAAGGGGTTTGAGAGCAAGCATGATTTGTTTTCATACCCTGTGCTAATGGCGGCTGATATTTTGCTATATGACGCTACGAGCGTGCCTGTGGGCAAAGATCAAATTCAGCATGTCGAAATCGCGCGCGATATCGCTTTGAAATTTAACAACGCGCATGGTGAAATTTTAACCCTGCCAAGCGCTAGAATCAGCGAAAATGTCGCAATAGTCCCTGGCACGGACGGCGCAAAAATGAGTAAAAGCTACGGAAATACGATTGATATTTTTTCTTTGCCAAAGGAGCAAAAAAAGCAAATCGGCTCGATTGTTACGACATCTGAGCCGCTCGAAGCACCAAAGCAGTGGCAAAACTGCAATGTCTATAATATAGCAAAACTCTTTTTAGACCAAGAAGGACAAAAAGCCTTGCAGGCTCGATATGAGCGTGGTGGCGAGGGGCACGGACACTTTAAAATGTATCTTGGCGAGCTTGTGAGTGAGTATTTTGGACAGGCGCGCGAAAAATACGCTGAGTTGCTAGCTGATAAGAAAAAGCTAGATGAAATTTTGGCTTATGGTGCGCAAAAGGCGCAAAAAATCGCAAGTGAAAAAATGCGCCTAATACGCGAAAGCGTGGGGATTTATAGATAAATTTTAGTTAAATTTCGCCAAGCAAAATTTGGCGAAATTTATAAATTTTGCAAAATTTTAAATCCTACCCCTCCATTTAATCTCTTTTTAAGCAACCCTTGAATATAATCCACTTTCCGTTTTTGAAATCTAACTTCTGTTATTTTCCAATGCGTGTTATTTTATTTATTATTGTCAAAAACT
>NZ_JAOVTR010000007.1:0-44676 GCF_027737365.1 Campylobacter sp. JMF_01 NE2
TTATCTTTTTAAGCATTACTTCCTTGTTAAAGGTATTAGAAATCCTTTAACAGTAATGGTAAAAGATTTTATTAAGCTTGATGACTTTTGCAGTGTTAAAAAAGCAAACTTACAAAGTTTCCTTTTTTAACACTGTCCGTGACTATACAGATGAGGAAACGCCTTGCTCCATACCGAACCAAGAAGCTAAGCTCATCATGGCTGATGATACTCTCCGTTACTCGGATGTCGGGAAAGTAGGTCGTTGCGGACTTTGTTTTTATTCTTTATGCTTTTTTAAATCAATTAAATTTTTATGTCAATCAAATTTTAAATCAATTACAGGGTCAGTATTTTGCAGAATTTTAAAATTTAAGCGGAATTTTGCTTTAAATTTTGCTGGATTGCTTCGAGTTTTTTGGCGCTTGTTGTCAAGTTTCTAGGCTGACATTAAGATTTTTTTATTTTATAAATTATCTTTAAATTTATGGATTAAATTTGATTTGCGTTTTTGCAATATAAATTTGTGGGCTAAATTTATTCTATGAAAAATTCATTTATATTTGTGTTTAGGATTTTTGAGATTTTATAAAGATGTTCGAGATTAAAATGAACGCCGTTGTAGCAAATTTCAGCACCCGATACCAAAGAAACTGATTTATAACCAAGTTTTAGACTTAATTCAAGTTGTGATATGTTTTTACTTTTTCGAATTTTTGCTACATTTTTTCCGATTAGTTTATAAAATTCGTCTATTTCTACTTTTTGAATTTCTACTTCATTTTCCATACTTAAAACTCTACTATAATAGATTTTTAAGTTTATCTTGATTATAATTTCGTATCAATCTATAATAATAGAGTTTTATTTTTGTAGAGCTGTTTGCTTTGGAGTAAAATGGATTATGCAAAATTCACAATTACCTGTTTTTATAAGAAAAATAGAAAATAAAGATAAATTCTATAAAGAATTTACGGAAAACTTTTTGGTGAATTATCTCGCTGGCAGTTTTGGGTCTCTTGGCAAAAGCGAAATAGATATTTTGGTTTTTAGTCTTTTGGAGCCGTATTTAGCTATGTCAAATTATGAAAAATCAAGACAACTAAAAATAACTGATACCAGAGTAAAAGCACTATGCCTGAACGCTCATTTGCGTTATGGAAAAAAAGATGATGATGAAATCATAAAAGAAATTTTATCTAGTCTAAATAGTGAAAATAGCAAAAGTAAAATTGATTTTGAAAAAGGCGAAATAGTTTTTGGGCTTGAAAATTCGGTTCAAAGAGACGTTTTTATAGGTCGCATAAAAAAGCTTGGTTATTATGCAGATTTTAGCTTTAATTCTGAGATAGTAATGGTAAGCATAGACGCCATTTTTGGGTTGATTGGAGATGAAAAATTTAAAAATATAGTTCAAAAACATAAAAATTATGATGAAATAAAGAAAAAATTAAATGGTGAAAAAACAACTTGGCAGAAATTGAAGGAATTTATTCCAGATAAAAAATCACTAACTGGTATAGTTTTAAATCTGCTAGGTTCGATATTGTTACCAAAAATCATAACTTAAAAGGAGATAAGATGAAAAGCAAAATTTTAGGTTTTACCTTGTTGTTTGGTTTGGCTATACAGCTTAATGCCAGTGAGCCATTTAAGTTAAAAATAGGTCCTGAGTATATGGGAAGTATTGAATTTGCCTATTTATCGATACAGGCAAAAGATGATATTGAATTGGATCAAATTGAGATAAATAGAGGAAAATGCAAAGCATATGTTACACGACCGGCATGGACTAACAGGGAAATAAATGAATATATACAAGAAACAAAAAAAGGCGGAAAACAAACTGTCATTGAATATGGAAACATTCTTAAAGTATATCCTATGTGCAAATACGATGAAATATTAGAAGTTAAAATTAAGACAAATAAAGGCGAATTTGTATTTGATGAATTTGGTCTCGATTTTTAAGATATCATAAACCTAACTCTGACAAATCAACAAAAGCTTTCTTTGAAAAATTTCCAAGAAAGCTTTTATGATTTTTGCTTTGTTCTATTATATATCAAATTTATCCCAATCATGCAGACCAAAGCTTCTATCAGAGAAGCCACAATCATTGCGTAATAAATCTCTTTGCTTATGAAATTCGCCTCGAAAAACAGCGTCGCAGTCGCGATCAAAAGCGTCAGTGGCATTGAGAGGCTAAGCGCAAAAAGTGCGCCTGCTCGCGCGCGCAGTATCTCCCAAAACACCCCAGCGCACAAAATCCTCGTAAAAATCATTATCCCAGCTAGTAGCAGGCAAAATTTCAAAACCCCGGGCATTAGCAGTGCGTCCAGCTCGACCGCTGCGCCTGTGTGTATGAAAAATATCGGCACGATAAAGCCAAAGCCAAACGACGATAGCTTTGGCACGAGGCCCTCTTTGTGCGAGAAAAATGTCGGCAAAAACGCCCCCGCGATGAAGGCTGCGATAAAGATTTCGATATCTAGCCACGACGCGCTCGCGCAAATTAGGCAAAAAATCGCCATAGCAAAGCGTATGTCTTTTTCGTTTTTGTCATAGTGTGGCATGATTATGGTTTTTAGGCTCGGATACCACCAAAACACCATTTCTAGGGATTTAAACACTAGCGCGATGGCGCCGATAAATCCCACAAGCGAGCCGATTTTAAGCAGCATGCTTGCTCCAAAGCCGTCTTTTAGGTAAATCCCCACCACGCTAAGTGCTACGATGCTTACTATCTCGCCAAGCACGCCTACTAGCATGGCTAGATTGAGCCACTCTTCGTCCTTGCCGTAGTCCTTATACAGCGTCGAGAGCAGTCCCACGCTCATAAGTGGCACGGCGATGATGATTAAATTTGGCAAATCAAAAATCGCTACCAAAATCGCGCCCAAGATATAAAGCAGGGTCAAAAACAGAAGCGATTTTTTTAAAATTTGGCGCGAAATTTTAAACAAAAAGCGAAAATCCACCTCCGCCCCAGCCAAAAACATAAGGTAATAAAACCCGATTTTAGAGGCGAAATCAAAGGTAGGATTGGCATAAAGCAGGCCCAAATTTCCAGCGATTATGCCTAGGATTATCTCTGTGGGCGAGACTGGGATTTTTAGGACTTTGGCTAGATACGGCGAGGTAAATATAAAAAATCCTAGCGTGATTAAAATTAAAATTTCGCTCATTTTGGTTAAATTTCGAAATTTAGCCACGCCAAATTTGGCAATGGCTAAATTTGTTTATTCGATTTCCTCTTTAAATTTGCATTTCGGGCACTCGGCGAAATTGCCTTTTTTCAGCTCTTTTCGCACCATGTAGGTGTTTTTGCACTCAGGGCATTTGCGCGAAAGCACGGCGTAGTTGCTCACAAAATCGCACTTTGGATAGTTTGAGCAACCATAAAATTTCCCCCTGCGCGAAAATCTCTCGACCACATCGCCTTTGGCGCATTTTGGGCAGATTACGCCGGTGCTGGTGGCCTTTTTGGCTGGGGCTTTGGCAGCGCCTTCGATTTGGCGAGAGTATTTGCATTTCGGATAGCCCTCGCACGCGATAAACTCGCCAAAACGCCCAGCGCGCCTTACTAGCTCTTTGCCACATTGTGGGCATTTCTCGCCGATTTTTTCAGGCTCAGATTTGCTTGCCTCATCTGCGCTCTCGCCTAGATTGCGAGAGTATTTGCATTTCGGATAGCCCTCGCACGCGATAAACTCACCAAATCTGCCAGCGCGCCTTACTAGCTCTTTGCCACATTGCGGGCATTTCTCGCCGATTGGTTCGGAGATTTTTTGGCTAGCGATTTCGCTCTTGCCTTTGGCGATTTCGTCCATAAATGGGTAGTAAAAATTCGCCAAAATTTCTTGCCAATCAGCCTTATTTTCGGCGATTTCGTCGAGTTTTTCTTCCATTTTGGCGGTGAAGTTGCTATCAACGATATTTTTAAAATGCCCCTCCAAAACCTCGGTGATTTTAAAGGCGACCTCGGCTGGGATTAGCTGTTTTTTGTCGATTTCGACATATTTTTTCGAGGTTAGAAGCGTGATAGTTGGCGCATAAGTGCTTGGTCTGCCAATGCCTAGGCTTTCTAGCTTTTTAATCAAACTAGCTTCTGAATACCTAGCTGGTGCTTCTGTGAAATGCTGCTCGCTTCCTAGGCTTTCAAGCTCCATTTTATCGCCTTTTTTAAGCTCGGGCAAAATTTTATCCTTATCCAAATCGCCATAAACCTTGTAAAATCCGTCAAATGTAACCTTGCGCCCGCTTATGCGAAATTCGGCGCTCTCTCCGCAAATCGTGATTGTTTGGATATCTGAGGTAGAAGCGCTCATTTGGCATGCGATGAAACGATTATAAATCAGCGTATAAAGCCTAGCTTCGTCGCGTGGGAGCGTGGCCTTTGCCATTTGTGGCGTAAAGGCTATGTTTGTAGGGCGAATCGCCTCGTGGGCTTCTTGCGCGCCTTTGGATTTGGTGGTGTAAATGTTTGGCGATTTTGGCAGATACTGCGCGCCATAGGTTTTTTCGATCATATCGCGTGCGGCAGCGACGGCCTCTTTGGCTAAATTTAGACTATCTGTTCTCATATATGTAATCGCACCGCCAAAATTCGTATTCACGCCCTCATACAGGCTTTGGGCTAGGCTCATAGTCTTGCGCGGATTAAAGCCAAGGCTAGTTGAGGCTGCTTGTTGAAGTGTGCTTGTCATAAACGGCGCGCTTGGGGCTGTTTTGCGAGATTTGCTCTCAATCGCGCTAACGCTAAATTCTTCGCTTTTTAAAATTTTTAGAATTTTATCAGCCTCTGACTTTGTTTTTATGGATAGTTTTTCCATTTTTTCGCCGTTAAATTTGACAAATTCGGCTTCTAGCTTTTTCTTAAAAACAGCGTCTATGCTGTGGTATTCTACCGGCACAAACGCCCTTATTTCGCGCTCTTTATCGACAATGATTTTTAAAGCCGCGCTTTGGACGCGCCCAGCACTTAGCCCTCTTTGGATTTTGGTGTTTAGTAGCGGACTTAGCTTGTATCCTACTATGCGATCTAGCAAACGACGCGCTTGTTGGGCATTTACGCTATTCATATCGAGCGTGCGTGGTGAGTTTATGGCGTTATCAATCGCGCTTTTTGTGATTTCGTGAAATACAATGCGAGGCAGGCTGGTTGGGGCTTTACCGATTGATTCTGCGATATGGTATGCTATCGCCTCTCCCTCTCTATCCTCGTCGGTTGCTAGGTAAATTTGACCTGCTTTTTTGGCTAAATTTTTTATCTGCGACACGATCGCTTCGTGATCGGTGCTGATTTCGTATTCAGGGCTAAATTTGTTGCCGTCGATTTTAATGCCAAATTTTTTCTGCGGAAGGTCGCGGATATGACCTTTGCTAGCGATTACTTCGTAATCTTCGCCTAAAAATTTTTTTATCGTTTTGGCTTTGGCTGGTGATTCAACTATGACTAAATTTTTCATATTTCTCTCTTATTTTAAAATTCTTGGTAGCGTAATGCCCTCTTGGGCTTGGTATTTGCCCTTTTTGTCGGCGTATGTTACTTCGCACGGCTCATCGCCTTGCAAAAACAGCACCTGCGCGATTCCCTCGTTTGCGTAAATCTTGGCTGGAAGCGGGGTTGTGTTTGAGATTTCGATTGTGATATGCCCCTTAAATCCGGGCTCAAATGGTGTTACATTGACGATTATACCGCACCTTGCGTATGTGCTTTTGCCTAGACAGATTGCAAGCACATCAGAAGGCATATTAAAATACTCGATTGTGCGAGCCAGCGCGAAAGAATTTGGCGGAACGATACAGATATCGCCTACGAAATCCACGACATTTTTTTCGTCGAAATTCTTAGGATCGACGACAGTGCCACCGATATTTGTGAAAATTTTAAACTCATTTCCCACTCTGATATCATATCCGTAGCTTGATACGCCATAGCTTACTACGCCTTTTCCCACTTGCTCTTCGGCAAATGGCACTATCATAGCGTGCTTTTGCGACATTTCTCTAATCCATTTATCGCTTTTTAGTCCCATATTTATCCTTAAACTGAAAAATTTTTCGCGCATTATAGCAATAAAATTCCACGATTTACAAATTTGGTGCTATAATTCAAATTTAATTTTGCAATTAAATGCAGAAATTTATCAAATTTTAAGGAGATAAGATGAAAATCTTAGGCAAATTCGCGTTCGCTGCGCTTTTTATCGCTTCATCACTAGTTGCGGCTAAACCAAATATCTACATTTTGGCCACAGGTGGCACAATCGCTGGTGGAGGCGATAGCGCTGTTAGCGGTGATTACACATCAGGCACAAAAACTGTCGATGAATTGCTAGCTGCCGTTCCTCAAATCAACGACATCGCAAATGTCAAAGGTGAGCAAATTTCACAAATCGGCTCACAAGAGATGAACGATGAAGTTTGGCTAAAACTAGCAAACCGCGTAAATGAGCTACTTACGAAAAACGATGTCGATGGCGTAGTCATCACTCACGGAACTGACACTATGGAAGAGACAGCGTATTTTCTAAATTTAGTCGTAAAAACTAAAAAACCTATCGTAATGGTTGGCGCGATGAGATCTGGCACTTCACTAAGCGCAGATGGCCCGCTAAATATCTTTAACGGCGTAAATGTCGCAATCAACCCAAGCGCTCGCGAAAAAGGCGTAATGGTCGTAATGAACGACGAAATTCACGCTGCACGCGAAGTAACTAAAACAAACACAACTGCTGTTGATACATTTGCTTCACCAAACGCTGGCAAAATCGGCACCGTAAATTACGGAATTGTAAATTTCTATATGAATCCACTTCGCAAACACACAGTCGATAGCGTATTTAATATCAAAGATGTAAAAGAGCTTCCACGCGTTGATATTTTGTTCGCTCACGCACAAGATGTCGCTGATTTCGTCGATGCTGCTGTAAATGGTGGCGCCAAAGGTATCGTGCTAGCTGGCATGGGTAACGGAAATCCTTTCCCAACCGTCGAAGCTGCACTTGCAAAAGCTAGCGAAAACGGCGTTGTCATAGTTCGCGCTTCTCGCACAGGCTCTGGCTCAACAAGCGTTGGCGCAGAGGTTGATGACGCAAAATACGGCTTTTTGACAAGCGATAACCTAAACGCTGCCAAAGCTAGGGTTTTATTGCAACTTGCCCTTTCAAAAGGTCTAGACAAAGCGAAAATTGCTGAAATTTACGCTACTCATTAATAACTCTTGGGCGCAGATTTTGCGCCCTTTTTTAAATTTAACTTCACTTTAAATTCCATAAAATTTCGCTAAATTTAAATTTAATGTAAGAATTAACTAAATTTAGGTAAAATGCGCCTTTGGAATTTCTATTTTTAGGAGAAATAAATGAAACAAGAAGATATTAAGGAATTGATGACTTTCTTCGACGAAAAATCATCTCTTAGCAAGATTAAAATTAAAAACGACGATTTTGAAATCGAAATTAAAAAATTCGGCGCAGATATCGAAACCGGCGCAGCATGTGCCACACCTGCACCGCACGCCCCGGCTGCTGTGCCAGCTGTAAATGTCGTCGTAGGCGACTCTCACGCAGCTAGCAAGGCTAGTATGGATACTATCGATAGCCCTATGGTTGGCACTTTTTACAAGGCTGCAAGCCCAGGCGCAAACCCATTTGTAAGCGCTGGTCAAGTCGTGCATAAAGGCGATACTATCGGCATTATCGAAGCGATGAAGATTATGAACGAGGTCGAGGCTGAGTTTGATTGTCGTATCATCAAATCGCTAGTAGAGGACGGACAGCCAGTAGAATACGCTATGTCGCTATTTGAGGTTGAAAAGCTATGAAAGAGCTAAATAAAATTCTTATCGCAAACCGCGGTGAGATAGCACTTCGCGCACTTCGCACTATTCAGGAAATGGGCAAAAAGGCTATTGTCGTACATTCAACAGCCGATCAAGACGCACTTTATGTCAAATACGCTGACGCTGCGATCTGCATAGGTGGGCCACGCTCGACTGATAGCTATTTGAATATTCCAGCCATTATTACGGCGTGTGAATTAACAGAAGCTGACGCTATTTTTCCAGGATATGGTTTTTTGAGCGAAAATCAAAATTTCGTCGAAATTTGCGCCAAACACGGCATTAAATTTATCGGCCCAAGTGTTGAAGCTATGACGCTAATGAGCGATAAAAGCAAGGCTAAGCAAGTAATGATGAGAGCTGGAATCCCAGTAGTGCCAGGATCAGATGGCGCGATTGCCGATGTCGAGGCTGCACGCAAACTAGCCAAAGAAATCGGCTATCCTGTCATCATCAAAGCAGCCGCTGGTGGTGGCGGACGCGGTATGAGAGTGGTCGAGAGAGAAGAGGATTTAGAAAAGCTTTTTTGGTCGGCTGAGAGCGAGGCTATGAGTGCGTTTGGTGACGGGACAATGTATATGGAAAAATACATCACAAATCCGCGCCATATCGAGGTTCAAGTCATCGGCGACGAGCACGGAAATGTCCTACATGTGGGCGAGCGCGACTGCTCTATGCAGCGCCGCCACCAAAAGCTAATCGAAGAGAGCCCGGCGGTGATACTCGACGAAGAAACCCGCGCCAAGCTCCTCGAAACAGCTGTTCGCGCGACTAAGGCGATAGGCTATGTCAGTGCGGGAACATTTGAGTTTTTATACGACAGCAAGGATAAGAAATTTTATTTCATCGAAATGAATACGCGCTTGCAGGTCGAGCATACAGTCAGCGAAATGCGCTCAGGGCTTGATTTGATCGAGCAAATGATTCGTGTAGCCGAGGGTCATAAGCTCCCTAGTCAAGACGAGATTAAATTTAGCGGACATGCGATCGAGTGCAGAATCACAGCCGAAGATCCGAAAAGCTTCATGCCAAATCCGGGTAAAATCACTCGCTACATAGCTCCTGGTGGGCGCAATGTGCGTATGGATAGCCATGTGTATGAGGGATACAGCGTGCCGGCGTTTTACGATAGTATGATTGGTAAGCTCATCGTGCATGACAAAGACAGGCTTCGCGCGATTTCGAAGATGAAAATCGCACTATCCCAGCTCGTCATCGGCGGTATCAAATCGACCCGCGATTTCCACATTGCGATGATGAACAACCCTGATTTTATCAACAACGACTACGATACAAACTATCTGTCAAAACACTAAAATTCTAAATTTAGCCCATGAATTTGGGCTAAATTTAGCTAAATTATTTATTTTTATTTCATTTCATTTCATTAAACATGTAAGTTATTATAAAAACAAACACACAAATCGGTGCAACCAAAAAACTAAATAATCCTATAAGAGTATTTATGTATTCGCTATTGCCATATAAATACTTTGTTGCAACAAAATACAAAAAACCAACATACAAAATTATCAATGATAAATTTTCAATGCAAAAAACTATCACGCTTAATTTTGGATTTTTTATAAATAAATTGCTGTATTTGAATTGTTTATATCTAGCATAAAAATATTTAACAAGATAAATACAAACGAACAAGGCTATAATTAGATTAATAGTAATTCTTATCGCAACACTATCACTAATCAATAACAATATCATAGATACTAATGCTCCCGCCAAATAACCAAATACTAAAATTAATGGCAAAAATAATACATATCTGATATTTCTACAAATTCTATATTTTTGTTTCAAATTCACAAAACGCACCCATTTCACTTTTTAAAAATTTTATTTTGTTCTTTGTCATTTAAATAGGCATTTCCTGCCAAATGTGCGTAAATTTTGTAAGTTGAGAATTTGTTACTCATCTTTTATCCTTGCCATTAGAATTTTTGTTTATTAAATTTTGTTCTAGAATATTGATTATTTCGTAAGTATCTAGCATATTATGGCAAGTTAAGCCCTGAACATCTGTGGATACAGATAAAAATTTGTGCATAAATGAATTATATGGCATAAAATATCTATATACTTTTCCTATTTTTTTATCATTGATATATATGTCGCTTTTATGAATTAAACCTGTATTTTTAGGGCATTTAGCATAATCATTATTGCATTGATGATATATTTCACTATCTTTTAATCGAATATTTTGTAAATCGCTTAGTGCATAATTATTATCTAAAATTTCAATCTTAAAATTCTTTTTAATATCACACTCGTATCTAAATTTAAGTATCTTAAAGCCGTCAAATAAAAATCCATAAGTTAAAAACAGAGTTATTAAAGTAGCTACAAAATGAGTTTTATTTTGAAATAAAAATTTATCATCTTTTGAAATTTCTATTTTTTCATAATTTAATTTATCATCTATTGTATTGATTTTGACTTTATGTTTCTTTGTGATTAGTGCTAAGAAAAACAAAGTCAGAAAAAATACAAAGACAAAAAATCCAAAAAAAACGAAAACAAAGAAAAATAGCAAAGTAAAGAATTTCGCAAATTTGTTTATCTGTGAATTTGCGATGTATTTTATACACAACGCACAAGCAAATGCCACAATTAAATTAACAATTAAAATATCCATATAATTCCTTTGTGTTTTATTGCAAATTTAAATTCGGTCAGTATCGCCGATACCGAATTTATTAAATTTACAAATTTAAACTTACTTTTGAATTTCAAGCTCGTAGATTGCCACGCAAGCAGGCTTGCTTGCAATGACAAATCAAGGGCTAGGGAATTTCTCTGAATCGCCACAAAATATTTCGCAAATTTTGCCAATGACAAAACGGGCGAAATTTACTCCAAAACCTCGTCTAATCGCACGAACTCAAAGCCATTTTTAACCAAAATTTTAAGGCCCCCCACCACGCCTGCGCCACTTGGCTTTTCGGGGTGGTTTGCGTGAGCGATGATGATGTCACCGCCGCGCGCACTAGACACAGCGGTGCGCGCCCCTTCCGCGCTCATCGTAGCCCCTGCATCGCCTAGCACGCTAAATCCCACGGGCGCGTATCCCATATCATAAATCTGCGCCACGGCAAGCTCATCGTAATACGCCGTGCCTGAGCGGTAAAATTTCGGGCGCGCGCCGGTGATTTTTTCGATTAAATCGGCGTTTCGCGCGATTTCATCGTATAGCTCGCTAGCATTCGCCGTGCCCTTTATGCCGTAAATGCTAGCCCCATTTAGCGAGGCTGGGGGGTGTGCGGTGCCGTGATTTTCGATTTCGAAATTTGGATTTTGGCGCAAACGCTCGAATTTTTGTGGGAATTTCTCTATCCAGCGCAAATTTACGAAAAATGTCGCTTTCAGGCTGTGTTTTTCTAAAAATCCCACGATTCGCTCGTCCAAATCGTCCGTTTTGCTTCCGCACAGATCGAGCGTGAGGGCGACTTGCTTTTTGTCGGTTTTGAAATTTTTAATCACGCCCTGCAATTCCTCGCCCCAAAGGCTAGGCTTTGCGTCAGAGTATTTTTGCAAAATTTGCTCTTTGGTCAAATTTTCGCCCTGCGCGCCACACAAAACCCCCAAAGCGCAGATAAAAATTAAAAATTTTTTCATTGATTTCCCCTGTAAATTCGGCTAAATTTTGGCTAAATTTAAAAAGGGGCAAATTTTGAAATTCGCTAAATTTCGAAATTTTACCCCAAATTTGCGCTTAAATTTTGTTTATTTTTTGCGCCAAAATGTCGCCAAGCACCTTTGCGGCGTGGTCTTTGGCTTTGACAGATTTATAGACTTTTTCGATTTTGCCGTCTTTGCCGATTAGAAATGTCGAGCGCACGATCCCTAGATACTCGCGCCCGTAGTTTTTGCGCACTTGAAGCACGCCGTAAGCCTTGGCGACTTCGCGTTGTGGGTCGCTTAGCAAGATATGGCGCAGGCTTTGCTTGGCGATAAAGCCGGCGTGAGATTTCACACTATCTGGGCTAATGCCTATAATCAGGGCGTCCTCGGCGATAAATTTATCCCAAAGCTCGCTAAATTCGCACGCCTCAGTGGTGCAACCGGGCGTATTATCCTTAGGATAAAAATACAAAACGACCCTTTTTCCGATAAAATCGCTTAGGCGAATTTGCACTCCGTCGGCGTTTTCTAGGGCGAAATTTGGCGCCATATCGCCCTTAACAAGCGTGATTTTACGCGCTAAATCCTCTGCGCTAAATGTAGTCTCAGCCATTTTGCGCCTTTTTTCGCATATCTGCGACACTTTCGCCACCGAAATAGAAATTCTCAGCTTCGTCGTATTCGAATTTCACGACCACGCGACTTGGCACCTTGCCTAGGTTTTCGACCATTGTTTTGGTGATTTCACCAGCGATTTTGTCCTGCAATTCCTTGCTTGGGGCTGGTTTGGTTAGGCGGATATTGATGATTGGCATTTTTACTCCTTTATAAAATAATCTCCGTCAAAACTGATTAGCGAATATTTTCGCTCATCTCCTAGCGCGCCGACAAGCTCATTTATGCTTAGAAATGTCAGGGTGTCCGCGCCGATATACTCGCGCACCTCTTCGGTGCTTTTGTTTGCGCTGATTAGCTCGGCATAGCTTGGCGTGTCTATGCCGTATCTATCTGGGTGCTTGATTTCTGGGCTTGCGATACACATGTGAATCTCCCTCGCCCCAGCGTGGCGCAGAAGTTCGACGATTTTTTTGCTAGTTGTGCCTCGCACGATACTATCGTCGATGACGACTATGCTTTTGTCTTTCAAAACCTCGCTCATAGGATTTAGTTTGAGTTTGACCTTTAAATTTCGCATTTCTTGTGTCGGCTCGATAAAGGTGCGCCCCACATAGTGATTTCGCACGATTGCCAGCTCAAAAGGCACCCCGCTTGCGCCTGAGTATCCCAAAGCCGCTGGCACGCCACTATCTGGGACAGGGACGACAAAATCAGCCTTTATATCTTTGCATTTCTCAGCCAAAACTGCGCCTAGTTTTTTGCGGATATTATAGACATTTTTGCCCTCGACCGTGCTGTCTGGGCGGGCGAAATATATGTATTCAAATGCGCAAATTCTAGGATCAACCTCTTCGAAAATTTGAAGCGATTTTATCTCATCTTTGCCCTCTTCGAAAATCACCATTTCGCCAGGCTTCACATCTCTGATAAACTCCGCTCCCACCAAATCAAAGGCGCATGTCTCGCTCGCTACGATATATCCGCCGTCATTGAGTCTTCCGATACTAAGAGGTCTTACGCCGTGCGGATCACGCAGGGCAAACATTTTGCTACGACTTAAAATCAGAAGCGAATACGCCCCAGCGCATTTTTTCACAGCCTCGATTATGCGGTTTTGCAATTTTTTTTCTTTGCTTCTAGCGATTAAATGCAAGATATTTTCTGTGTCCATATTTGACTGAAATATCGCTCCCTCGGCGATTAGCTCAGATCTAACGCTATCTTTGTTTATCAAATTTCCATTATGCACGATTGAAATTTCGCCTAGGGCGTATTTAGCAGAGATTGGTTGCGCGTCGTGGATACTCTCGTTGCCCGCTGTGGAGTAGCGATTGTGGCCGATTGCGCTATTTCCCTTTAAAATTTCAAGGGCTTGTGGGGTGAAAATTTTAGTTACTAGTCCTTGACCTTTTACCGTGTTTATATGGTGGTTGTGATTAGCACTTACTCCGCTTGCTTCTTGTCCTCGGTGTTGCATCGAAAACAGCCCATAAACCGCCGTTTTAGCCGCATTGGCTGAATTTATAACTCCTACTATCGCGCACATTTTAAAATCCTAAACAATCATTTATGCTATAAAGGCCATTTTTTTGTGTGGCAAGCCAAATTCCAGCTTTAATCGCGCCATTGGCGAAGGTCGCACGGCTCGTGGCGGTATGGTTTAGCTCGATATACTCGCCCTCGTTGTAAAACCCTACCGTGTGGCGTCCGACGATATCGCCACCGCGAAGTGCTATGACAGCGATTTCGTCTTTGCCTCGCTCTCCGATTAGTCCGTCGCGTCCGCTAACTCGCACGCTTTTGATATCAAGCTCTCTCGCGCTAGCGGCACTGCAAGCTAGTGTCATAGCTGTGCCACTTGGGGCGTCTTTTTTGTGTTTGTGATGCATTTCGACTATTTCGCAGTCAAAATCGCGCAAAGCCTTGCTAGCTAGATTTACGAGCTTGTTTAGCACGGCTACTCCAAGGCTCATATTTGTCGCGTGAAAAACTGGCATTTTTTGCGCGCACTCTTTTAGCAGTGCTTCGCCCTCATCGCCTAGGGCAGTAGTGCCGATGACAAGGGGTTTTGGGTGAGTTTGGGCGAATTTTAATAAATTTATCACCCCGTCTCTAATGGTAAAATCAATCACCACATCGCAAGAATCAAAAAATTTCGCCAAATCGTCTGTGATTACGCATTTGGGGCTGTATGATAGCTCCTCGATAGTATAAATCGCGCTAACTTCCGCGTTTTCGTAGTTTTTCAGACACTCATAAATCATACTTCCCATTCTACCGCTACCGCCGTGGATACCAATCCTAACCATTTTAACCCTTTCTGAATTTGTAAAAATTTGGCGTAGTATAGCCAAATTTAGCTTATTTCTGAATTGTGTTGTGATTAATTTATAGTGCAAAGAAATGCGAAGCATTTCAGTAAAATAAAACCAGCTAAATTTTAAAAAGCAACGCTTTTTAAAATTTAGCCACTTCTAAGGTTTTACAGGGGTGGGGGTTGGTAAGGGGGAGGGTAGCGTCTCCTAAAAAGCGCGCCCTCCCCCTTACAGAGAATTTCAAATTTCGCTTAAAATTTAAAAAAATCGTTCAATGCAAAATTTAAGTAGAATTTTGCATTAAATTTTACTGGATTGCTTCGCTTCGCTCGCAATGACAGCAAATTTAGCGCAAGGAATTTTAAATTCGTAGATTGCCACGAATTTTGCTAACGCAAAATTCTCGCAATGACAATGGTGAGTGTTTCAGGGCAGTATTTTGCAATGACACACCCGGCGTAAATTTTGTCCGCTATTGTCATTGCGAGGAAAGGCGCAGCCTTGACGAAGCAATCAACGACTTTAAAATTTTTACCGCTAAATTTGCAAAATTTTAAATTTCACTTCTCTACGCCAAGGCCGACGCTGATGAAGCTATCTTGCTTCGCGCTGACATTTGCAGGCTTTTTAATCACGATTTGTGAGTCTGAAACGCCCAAATTCGCAAGCGCACTTTGCACGGATTTAGCGCGCGCGACGGCTAAATCCTCCAAGCGCGAGGTTGTGAATTTTTGCGCCTGTATGAGTTTTTCAAACCCCTCTTCGCCACCCTCTTTTATGCGGTGTTTCGCCCTTAGGCTCGCAATCGCAGCGTCAGATGAGAGATTTTCTTTTAGCATTACCCTGTCTATATTTTCGTTTAGTGTGACGAGCTTAAACGCCCTAGTATCTAGCTTCTCGTTATATGCTGGGGTTAGGGTGATTTTGATTTCTGGCTTTGATTTTGCAATCGTGGCAAGATTCTCGATTTTTTCGTTTTCGCTGATCAAAATCTCGCTACTAGCTGGCTCAAAATCAATTCCGTCGAGGCTAGAAGTATCAATTCCAGCGATTTTGCCCAAAAACCTAAACGGACTTAGCACGATATCGCTAAATAGCTTCGTCACAGCCCCCACGATAACGCCACCAAAGCTAAATTTCGGATCGTTTAGATTCCCGCTGATTGGCAGGCTGACATTGATTTGGCCGTCGCTGTCTTTGAGAATCGAAATCGCTAAATCCAGTGGCAAATTCAGCGCGTCTTTGCTCTGCACCTTTTCGCCAAGCACGAGATTATCGAGGTTTATGTCGTTTGTGGCGTTTAGTTTGGAGGCGTTGATTTTATAATTTAGCTTTAAATTACTCTTGCCACTTTTTATCTCATAGCCCACGAATTTCGCGCTGTATGGGGTGATATCAGCAAGCGCGACATCTTTTAAAACCACGC
Organism: Campylobacter sp. JMF_01 NE2; assembly: GCF_027737365.1. Lineage (NCBI taxonomy): Bacteria > Pseudomonadati > Campylobacterota > Epsilonproteobacteria > Campylobacterales > Campylobacteraceae > Campylobacter > Campylobacter sp. JMF_01 NE2. Next base: position 15,830 of record NZ_JAOVTR010000007.1, read on the forward strand.
TAATATCGCTTTTTTGCTCTGGCGCGAAAGGATAGGCTTTAAGAGCGATTTGCCCTAAGCCGCTTTTGCCAACAAGGCCGTTAAATTTGAGGTTTGCTTGGGATTTGTCGCTGATTTTATCTATTGTAGTTTTGATTTTGGAGACCGTGATATTTAGTGGCATAAACAGCGTATCATCGATGAAATTAAACGAGCCGTTTTGCACGCTGAGATTTGCAATATTCACGCCAAAAGCGCCTTTTTGCCCTCTGGCTTGGGCTTTTGGCGCGGGCGATTTGGACGCAGATTTTGGCGAAGTTTTGGCTAGTTTGGCTAGGTTTATCTCGCCGTTTTTGGCGATATGGATTTTCGCGTAAGGGGCGTTTATGGCGATATTTTTGATATCAATCTTGCTCTCATTTAGGCTTAGCGCGCCCACTTTTGCGCTATTTATACTAAAAATTTTCGCCCCTTTTGCGTCGTTTAGGGCCAAATTTTTGCCTGAAATTTCAGTATTTAGCGCGAATTTATCGCTAAATTTGAAATTTCCTTTTAAATTTGCGCTACCACTTGCGATTTTTGCGTTTAAAAACTGCTCCAAATACGGGTTTGCTTTGCGCAAATCAGGGTGGGCGACATCAAAATCAATGTCTAAGTTCAGCGGATTTATGGTGATTTTCGAGGTCGCATTGGCACTTATTTCGTCGCTTGCCACGCTTGCTTTGGCGCTAAAAGGGGCGCTAAAATTGCTAGATAGATTTTGCACGCTAGCGTCAATTTTAGCGAGGTTGTGGGTCATCTTTGGGGCTACGAAGCTCTCTGTGATTTTCGCGTGGCCGCCATTTAGCGCGATTTGCGCGATAGCAAAGCTAAATTTTGGCTCATTTTTGGCTGGTGAAATACTGCGCGCGGAGCCGTTATTTTCGCTATTTTGCGTGAAATTTCCCTCTGGGGCGAGCGTGTGTATCCAAGCTAATAAATTTTGCCTAAATTTTGCATTTTCCGCCTTGCTGGGTGCGTAAGAAATCACGCTTAAATCGTTTATGCTTTTTGCGCCCTCTTCGCTAATCTCTGAGTTAAAAAACGGCGCGTCAATGCCGATTTTATCGATATTTAGAGCAAGTTTATCTAGGGCAAAGCTTAGCTTTTGCACGCTTAAATTTTTAATTCCGCTAAATTTTTCGTTTTTATTGGCTAGGCTAAGCTCGCCAAATTTGGCCAAATTTAGGGCCAAATTTGAGCCTTTTTCGCCCATTTGGAAGCTAAAATCATTTGCGCTTAAATTTGCCAAATTTATTTTGTCAAATTTCGCCAAGGCTAAATTTAGTGGCAAAATTTCGATTTTTGCGACTTTTGCCTCTGTTTTGGAGGCGTTGTTTTCGCCCTTAAAATTTGCGCTGATTTGCGAAATTTTGCCACCCTTTGCGCTTAAATTTATTAAGCTATCATTAAATTTGCACTCATTTAAATTTATCTTGTCTAAATTCGCATTTAAGCCCAAATTTTCGCCCTCTAAGCCAAAATTTAAACCAAAATCAAAAGCCCTGAATTCGCCCAAACTCGCGTTATTTTCTGCGCTTAGAAAATCACTATTTTTAAGCGTGATTTCACCAGTGCCCAAAGCGGCGGCTAAATTTTCCCCAAATTTGGCGTCAAAATCAATATTTGCAAGCGAAATTTGCTCTGATTTGATTAAATTTTGACTAGCAAGCAGGGCAAGGTCATTTAGTGTGATTTTGCTTTTTTTCAAATTTAGCGCGATTTCCTCGTCCAAAATCACCTCATATAGGGCGTTTGCGCTGATTTTCCCACCAAGGAGATCAAGCTCTTTTATATCCAAAAACGATAGCCAAAACGGATTGATTTTGAGATTTTCTACGCTTAAATTTCCCTCGATTTTAAGCGGATTTAGGCTGATTGAGCCTGAGTGAAAGATATTATCGAAAGTCTGCGAAGAGGCGTTAAAATCGTGGTTTCCGATAGAATTACTAGCCAAATTTAGGCCGGCGATTTCGTAGTTTAAGCTACCAAGCTCGATTTTAAAGGGGCGTTCTAGGCTCAAATCTTCGTAAAAAACCCCGCCATTTTCGATTTTGAAATTATCCAGCTTGACATTTATGCTCGAATTTTCGTCCGTTTTTTCGCTTTCGCCCCCAGCATAAAGGCTTTCGAAATTAAACGAGCCGTTATTTTCGCGCGAAATGCTGATTTTAGGGCTTTGCAGGCGCAGGGTTTGGATATCTATGGTTTTGTTAAACAGCTCGCCAAATTTTAGCTTGACATCGATTTTCTCTGCCGAAAATAGCGGTTTGAAAGTCGAAAGCGAGGGAGCAGTGATGTTTAGCTCGTAGGTAAAGGGGTTAAATTTCGCACTTTTAACGCTGAAATTTGCCTCGTTTTCTAGGATTTTTGGAACTGCTTTTTCGATGAGAAGTGGCACGCCAAAAAAGCCAAAAAGCGTGTAAAACGCGCCAATCCCACAAATGCTATAAATAAATTTTTTCTTGTGTTTTGCTAAAAATTTCACCATTTTTGCGCCTATTGATTGTTAAATTTAATAATCTAAAATTATAGCAAATTAAATTAAAAGGCTGATTTTGTTAGTTCATATCTGTTGTGCGGTGGATTGTGATTATTTTTTGCGTAGGTTAGCGCGCGAGTGCGATGAGCCCTTAGTAGGGTATTTTTACGACCCAAACATACACCCTTACAGCGAGTATTTACTGAGGTTGGAGGACGCAAAGAGCGTGTGTGAGGGGCTAGGGATCAAATTTTACGCTGGGGAATATGATTATGAGGCGTGGCTTAGTGGGGCAAAAGGCCTTGAAAACGAGCCAGAAAAAGGCAGACGCTGTGAGTTTTGCTTCGATTTTCGTATGCAAAACACCGCTTGTTTCGCGCGCAGTATTGGCGAGAAAAAAATCACCACGACGCTTTTAATGAGCCCCAAAAAATCGCACGCCCAGCTCGCCCGTTCGCTAGAAAAAATCTGCAAAGAGCAAAATTTGGAGTTTGTCGCGCCTGATTTTCGCAAAAACGGCGGCACGAACGAGCAGTTTGCCCTAGCCAAAAAAGACAGCCTCTATCACCAAAACTACTGCGGCTGCATGTTTGCGCTACGCGCACAGCGCGGAGAGGGCGAAATTTACGAGCTTATGTCGCCAGTTGGCGGGGAAATACTGCCTGCTTCGATAGAAGAAAAGTTTAAAATTTATAAAAAAGTGGCGAAATTTAGGCGCGAAGGGGTAAAATTTGAGATTATCAGAGATGAGTTTTTAAATTACCGCCTGCTTAGGGCGTGGGTGAAATTCTCTGGGCAGATAAGGCCATCATTTATCTTGCATAACTCCCATTTTAGGCGTGAATTTGTCAAATTTAGCATAAATGAGAGTTGCGAAAAATTTTACTGCGATAAGGGCGAGATTAAAATTTTAAGCCTTAAATTTTTCAACGAAATTTTAAAAACAGATTTCAAAAACACAGCCGAAATTTTAAAAAATCCGCCAAGCCTGAAAAAACAAGAGCAAATTCGCGCGAAAATTTGCGGTGCGCGCTCGCTTTCGCCAATCATCGTCGTAGATGAAATTTACCCAGCCAAAGTGGAGATTTACGCGCTATCTCGGATATTTTTAGATGTTAGGGAAATTTTAGTAAAGTTAGGGTAAAATGGCAAGAATTTTTATCAAGGATACGAAATGATTGATATAACCGAAATCTTAAACATACTCCCGCACCGCTACCCGTTGCTTTTGATCGACAAAGTTACCGATATGGATATGGGAAAAACGATAATCGCTTACAAAAACATCACCTATGGCGAGCAAATTTTTCAAGGACATTTTCCGGGCCACCCGATTTATCCGGGCGTTATGATTATCGAGGGACTTGCCCAAGCTGGGGGAATTTTGGCGTTTAAATCAATGGAAGCTGAGGGCACGGATTTAAGCGATAAGGTTGTGTATTTTATGAGTATCGACAAGGCGAAATTTCGCAAACCAGTGCGCCCAGGGGACCGCTTAGAATACCGCTTAGAGGCGATTAAACACAGAGGCAGAATTTGGCAGTTAAAGGGCGAAGCGTATATCAAAGATGACGCAGGAGGCGATGTTCTGGCAGCCGAAGCTGAACTTCAAGCAATGGTAATGGATAAATAAAATGAGCAAAATTCATCACACCGCTATCGTAGAAGATGGCGCAGTTTTGGGCGATGATGTCATAATCGAGCCTTATGCGTTCATAAGCGCTCAGGCCAAAATCGGCTCTGGCACACTCATAAAACAGGGCGCGCGCATCATCGGCGATACTACAATCGGCGAAAATTCTAAAATTTTCTCTTATGCGATTGTGGGCGATATCCCGCAAGATATCAGCTTCGAAGTAGGCGAAAAAACAGGCCTCATAATCGGCAAAAACGCCACAATCCACGAATTTTGCACCATTAGCTCTGGTTCGCACAAGGGAGATGGATTTACGCGCATTGGCGATAATATCTTTATGATGGCGTATTGCCATGTGGCGCATGATTGCATTTTAGGCGATAATATCATTTTGGCAAATTCAGCCACTTTGGCTGGGCATGTGCAAATGGGCGATTATGCCGTAATCGGCGGTCTAACCCCCGTGCATCAATTCGTCAAAATCGGCGAGAGTTGTATGATAGCAGGGGCTAGCGCGCTTGGACAAGACATAGTGCCGTTTTGTCTAGCGGAGGGAAATAGGGCCTATATCAGGGGGCTAAATTTAACAGGAATTCGCCGTAGATTTGACAGAGATACGGTCGAAATCATCAACAAAGCATATAAATTTTTGTTTAACCAAGGCGTGGGATTAAAAGAACAAGCCGAAATTTTGATAAACGAAACAGATAACGAGCATGTGAAAAAAATGTGCGATTTTATATTAAACACAAAACGCGGAATCCCGCTAGATAAGGGTAGAAATTAATGTCAGATAAATGTAGTTTTTGTGGTTCGAGCGAAAAGGACGGACTTACGATTTTTCCAAATGATAGTGGCACGGCTTCGATTTGTAGCTATTGTATAGATCAGGCTTATGCAGCACTTCATGGCGGGGAGGTCGCGAAAAAGAGCGAACGAATCGCAGGTGAGATAGATTTCGAGGCGATTAAACCAAAGGCTTTAATGGAGGTTTTGGACAGATATGTAATCGGCCAAGAAAGGGCGAAAAAGATTTTTAGTGTGGGTGTTTATAACCACTACAAACGAATTTTTCGCAAAGATGAGATAGAGGGCGACGATACTGAAATTTCAAAATCAAATATTTTGCTAATTGGCCCCACAGGAAGTGGCAAAACGCTTATGGCGCAGACTTTGGCTAGGTTTTTAGATGTGCCTATCGCAATCAGCGACGCTACAAGCCTAACAGAGGCTGGATATGTGGGCGAAGATGTCGAAAATATCCTAACTCGCCTGCTTCAAGCAGCCGATGGCGATGTCGAGAGGGCTCAAAGGGGAATTGTATTTGTCGATGAGATCGATAAAATCGCTAGAATGAGCGAAAATCGCTCGATTACGCGCGATGTCAGTGGCGAGGGCGTGCAACAAGCGCTTTTGAAAATCATCGAAGGAAGTGTGGTAAATATCCCGCCAAAAGGTGGTAGAAAACACCCTAACCAGGACTTTATTCAGATTGATACAACAAATATTTTGTTTGTTTGCGGTGGTGCGTTTGATGGCATAAACGAGATTATCGGACGCAGAATCGGTAAAAATGTGCTTGGTTTCGGACAAGAAAAGCGAAGCAAAAAAGAAAACCAAAATTTGCTTGGCATGGTAGAGGCTGATGATTTGGTGCATTATGGGCTAATCCCTGAGCTTATCGGCAGACTTCATGTCATGGCGAGTTTAAACGAAATCGACGAGGCGGCAATGGTGAGAATTTTAACCGAGCCAAAAAATGCGATTTTAAAACAATACCAAAAACTTTTCGCAATTGACGGCGCAAATTTGAAATTTGACGATGAAGCTCTAAGCGAGGTAGCAAAACTTGCTATCAAGCGCAAAACTGGTGCTAGGGGACTTAGATCGATTATTGAAGAGATTATGATTGATATAATGTTTGACCTACCAGAGCTTAGTGGATATGATGTGATTATCTCAAAAGAGGTAGTCAGTGAGGGCGCAAAGCCGATATTAGTAAAACAAAATTTAACTGCATAGGGGAATAAATGTTACTTGATTCTTTATTAGGCTTATTTTCTAGTGATATGGGAATTGATCTTGGCACGGCAAACACGCTAGTTTTGCTCAAAGATAAAGGTATAATCATAAACGAACCAAGCGTCGTGGCTGTGCAAAACGAACGCTATGGCAAACAAAAAATCATAGCTGTGGGCGCAGAAGCCAAAGAAATGCTAGGTCGCACACCAGGCGATATCGAGGCTGTGCGCCCGATGAAAGACGGCGTTATCGCAGACTTTGATATGACCGAAAAGATGATTAGATATTTCATCGAAAAAACGCACAAAAGACGCTTTTTTGTAAGCCCTAGAATTATCATCTCTGTCCCTTACGGACTTACACAGGTCGAGCGTAAGGCCGTGCGAGAAAGCGCGATGATAGCAGGTGCGCGCGAGGTCTATCTAATCGAAGAACCAATGGCGGCAGCGATTGGCGCAGGGCTTCCAGTAGCCGAGGCGAAAGGTTCGCTAGTCGTAGATATCGGTGGTGGCACGACAGAGATTGGCGTGATTTCGCTAGGGGGTATTATAAATGCAAAATCAGTGCGCGTAGCAGGCGATAAAATCGACGCTAGCATTGTAAATTATGTCAAAGAAAAATACAGCCTTCTTATCTCAGAGCGTGCAGCCGAAGAGATCAAAATTAAAATCGGCACCGCAATCCAACAACCAAAAGATCTAACCTACACGGTCAAAGGCAAGGACCAAATCAGCGGGCTTTTAAGTTCGGTTGATTTAACTAGCGAAGATGTCAGAGAGGCGATAAAAGATTCGATCCGCGAAATCGCTGACGCGCTAAAATTTGTGCTTGAAAGTATCCAGCCAGAAGTCGCAGCCGATATCGTAGAAAACGGCGTGGTTTTAACCGGCGGAGGCGCGCTAATTAGAGGGCTAGATAAATATCTAAGCGAGGCTGTGAAACTGCCTGTATTTGTCGCAGATGAGCCGCTGCTTTGCGTGGCAAACGGCACTGGCAAGGCCCTAGAAGATATCAAATCGCTAAAACAAGCAGCAAATGACTAATGTAAAGTTTCTACTCATCGCTGTGGTATTGGTGGCTACTTCGCTTATTTTTGGATCGCAAATTCATGGTAAATTTATCGGTCTTAGCGGAGGAGCTATTGATACTTACAAAGATATTACGAGCTTTATAAAAAACAAAATTTCAAAACATATCGATCAAGCAAACACTATCGAAGCCCTGCGTGCCGAAAACGAGGAACTGAAAAAATCCGCCATGCTTCTTGGCACCTTTGCGGGGGAGTTAAATAAAATTTTGCTTGATAAAAACAGCTCCGCTTACGAACCGCGTGTCGAGCTTGTTAGGACGCTAAGTTACGCTAGTTTAAATGATTACAACAAATTTTGGATAAATTTTAAAAATTTCAATCCAGATAAAGTCTATGGTCTCATCAGCGAGGGCAAAACCGCAGGAATCGTCGTAAATCGCGATAACAAACCCCTAGCCATACTCCAAAAAGATGAAAAAAGCAATTTTTCTGTCTCAATCGGCGAGAGCCAAATTCCAGGCGTTGCAAACGGCGAGGGAAATGCTTTGGTGGTGAAATTTATCCCACAATGGCTAGATCCAAAAGTCGGCGATGAGGTTTATACGAGCGGAAAGGACGAGATATTTTTCGAGGGCGTGCCTGTGGGGCGGGTCAAATCAGTTCAGAGTGGTAAATTATACAAAAGCGCTGTCATAGAGCCATACGCAAATCCAAATATGCCAACGTTTTTGTATGTCGTTACAAAGGAAAGATAATGCCAAAAAGAGAAGATGTAAAGACGATATTGCTCATCGGAAGCGGTCCTATCGTCATCGGTCAAGCGTGTGAATTTGATTATAGTGGCACACAAGCTGCTAAAACTTTGAAAAATTTGGGCTATCGCGTAGTTTTGATAAATTCAAACCCAGCTACGATTATGACAGACCCTGATTTTGCAGATGCGACCTATGTCGAGCCAATCACGAAAGAGAGTATTTTGCGAATTATCAAAAAAGAGAGCGTCGATGCGATACTGCCTACTATGGGCGGTCAGGTTGCGCTAAATGTCGCAATGGAAGTCTATGAAAGTGGCGAGCTAGGCGATGTGAAATTTCTAGGCGCTAAACCAGAAGCGATTAAAAAGGGCGAAGACCGCGTGGCTTTTAAAGAAGCTATGATTAAAATCGGCATGGATTTGCCAAAGTCAAAATACGCCTACACTATGGAAGAAGCTCACCAAGCAGCCGAAGAAATCGGCTTTCCGCTAATTATCCGCGCTAGTTATACACTTGGAGGCGCAGGAAGTGGCGTAGCGTATAATATCGATGAATTTAAAGAAATCGCGCAAAACGGCATTGATATCAGCCCAATCCATGAAATTTTGATTGAAGAGAGTTTGCTTGGCTGGAAAGAGTATGAAATGGAAGTTATCAGGGACAACAAAGATAACTGCATAATCGTCTGCTCTATCGAAAATTTAGACCCTATGGGTGTGCATACGGGCGATAGCATTACGATTGCACCGGCTCTTACTCTTACGGATAAAGAATATCAGCGCATGCGTGATGCGAGTTTTGCGATTTTGCGTGAGATTGGCGTCGATACGGGCGGAAGTAATGTGCAATTTGCCATAAATCCGCGCACAGGTCGCATGATAGTAATCGAAATGAACCCACGCGTCAGCCGTAGCTCAGCCCTAGCTAGCAAGGCCACAGGCTATCCGATAGCCAAAGTCGCTACCATGCTTGCTGTGGGATTTAGCTTAGATGAGATAAAAAATGATATTACTGGCACGCCTGCGAGTTTCGAGCCTGTAATTGATTATATCGTCACAAAAATCCCGCGTTTTGCCTTTGAGAAATTTCCGGGTGCGAACCCGCATTTAGGCACTGCGATGAAGAGTATCGGCGAGGTAATGGCGATTGGGCGCACATTTAAAGAGAGTATCCAAAAAGCACTTTGCTCAATGGAGAAAAGCTACTATGGCTTTATCGAGTTAAATTTAAGCAAAGATGATTTGATTTTTGGGCTTAGAAACGCGGGGCAGGATAGAATTTTATATGTCGCGCAAGCTTTTCGCGAGGGATTTAGCGTAGATGAGGTCTTTGAATTTAGCAAAATCGATCCGTGGTTTTTGCGCGAAATTCACGAAATTGTCGAATTTGAAGCCAAAATCGACATGGATATCCTAAATGCTCCAAATTTGCTTCGCAAAGCCAAAACTATGGGCTTTTCGGACAAAATGATTGCGCATTTGATCAACAAAGTCGATAATCTAGGCCTTACGCAAAACGATATTTTCTTTGCGCGCGCAAAACACGGCATAAATTTAGAGTATAACGAAGTCGATACCTGCGCAGGCGAATTTAAGGCTCTCACGCCGTATTTGTATTCTAGCACAAATATCACGCCAAATCTACCAACCAGAACGCCACAAAACGCCAAAAAAGTCCTAATCATCGGTGGCGGCCCAAACCGCATAGGTCAAGGCATAGAGTTTGATTATTGTTGTGTGCATGCAAGTTACGCGCTAAAAGATCTTGGCATAAAGAGCATTATGTATAACTGCAACCCAGAAACGGTTTCTACTGATTATGATACGAGCGATATTTTGTATTTTGAGCCGATTGATTTCGAGCATGTTCGCACCGTAATCGAGACAGAAAAGCCAGAGGGCGTAATCGTGCATTTTGGCGGACAAACTCCGCTTAAATTTGCCAAACGCCTAAACGCAATTGGAGCCAAGATTATCGGCACGAGCGCGCGCACGATTGATATCGCAGAAGACCGCAAGAAATTTAGCGAATTTATCACTAAAATCGGCGTAAAACAGCCTAAAAATGACACAGCCATAAGCGAAGCCGAAGCAATCGAAAAGGCCGCAATCATCGGCTATCCGGTTCTTGTGCGCCCTAGCTATGTGCTTGGCGGACGGGCTATGAGAAGAGTGCATAATGTCGATGAACTAAAAGAGTATATGAGCGAGGCTGTGAGCGTTAGCTACCACTCGCCAGTTTTACTTGATAAATTTTTGCTTGACGCAACCGAGCTTGATGTCGATGCGATAAGCGATGGAAAAGATGTCTATATCGGCGCTATAATGGAGCATATCGAAGAGGCCGGAATCCACTCAGGCGATAGTGCAAGCATACTGCCTCCAATGAGCCTAAGCGATGAGATGATTGATAAAATCAATGAAACCACAAAACAAATCGCGCTAAATTTGGGCGTCGTGGGACTTATGAATATTCAGTTTGCGATTTTTGAGGACGAGCTTTATATGATCGAGGTCAATCCGAGAGCTTCTAGAACCGTGCCGTTTGTGAGCAAGGCAACTGGAATTTCAATGGCAAAGGTCGCCACTCGCGTAATGTGGCAAGGAAATTTGCGCGAGGCGCTTAAATTTTACGATAAATTTGGCGTTTTGTGTGAGGAAAAGGGCATTTTAAAACCGCGCGTGAGTGGCAGAGTTTGCGTCAAAGAAAGCGTATTTCCGTTTAATAAACTACCAGGTTGCGATATCGCGCTAGGGCCTGAGATGAAAAGCACGGGCGAGGTTATGGGTATTAGCGAGAATTTCGCAAAAAGCTTTGCCAAAAGCCAAATTTCAGCCAGCAATGTCTTGCCAAGCAAGGGTGCTGTGTTTATGAGCCTGACTGACCGCGACAAAGAAAAAGGGGTAAGCCTAGCTAAGACTTTGGTTGAAACAGGTTTTAGCCTGATTGCCACTGGCGGGACTTGCAAGGCGCTAAAAGAGGCTGGTTTGGAGTGCGAGTTCGTCTATAAAATTTCAGAAGGTCGCCCAAATATCGAAGATAAGCTAAAAAATGGCGAAATCGCCCTTGTCATCAACACCAGCGACACCAAATCAAGCTCGTCAGATACATTTAAAATCCGCCAAGCTGTGGTGAGATTTAAACTGCCGTATTTTACAAATATCAAGGCTGCGCTCGCTGCTACTATGTCAGTGTGTGCGGTCCAAGACGGAAGCGCGCTGGAAGTGAAAAGCTTACAAGAGTATCTAAAAAACAAATAATTTAAAATTTGGCAAATTTGCGTTAAATTTAGCGTGAATTTGCCGAAATTTTATAAATTTAATTCAATTAATATGAAAACGCAAAGTATAATTTTTGGCATTTTCATAACCTTTCTTGGTGGGGTTTTGTGGGGATTTAGCGGGGTTTGCGGTCAGTATCTCTTCGAAATAAAGGGCGTGAGCGCAAACTGGCTTGTTCCGCTTCGCCTGCTTTGTGCTGGGGGAGTTTTGGTGATTTATTGCGCTTTTTTGTTGCGAGATAGGCGAGTTTTTGCGCCGATTTTGGACGCGAATTTGAGGGCGCAATTTTTGGCGTTTTCGATTTTGGGCTTAATGTTGACGCAATATTTTTACTTTTATTCTATTGAGCTTTCAAACGCCGCAGTCGCTACCGTGATCCAATACACAGCACCAGCTATGATTTTAGTGATTGTATGCGTAAATGAAAGACGATTGCCAAAAATCAGCGAATTTATCTCTTTGATTTTAGCAAGTTTGGGTGTTGTGATTTTAGCTACGCACGGAAATTTAGACTCACTTGTTATTAGTCAAAAGGCACTTATTTTTTGTTTGCTTAGCGCAGTTTGTGTTTGTGTTTATAATCTTGCACCAAAAAAACTAAATCAAAAATATCCTGTTGTGCTAAATTTAGGCTGGGGCATGGTGCTTGGCGGAGTGGTTTTAGGTTTGTTCTTGCAAGTTTGGAATTTAAAAGGTATTGGCGATTTTAGTGGGTTTTTAGCACTCATGGGCGTTGTGTTTTTTGGAACGGTTTTAGCATTTAGTTTTTATATGATTGGCGTGAAATTGATCGGCGCGCCAAAAGCAAGCCTAATCGCCGCGATTGAGCCAGTTAGCGCAGCATTTTTTGCACATTTTTGGCTTAAAACGCAGTTTGTGTTTTTGGATTTTGTTGGCTTTGTTTTGATTATTTCGTGTATATTTTTGTTAGCAAAAAAGGGTTAAATTTACCAAATTCGGTTAAAATCATTTGAATTTTAAATTTTTCAAGGAGATTTTTTTGAAAACTATCGGACTAATCGGCGGAATGAGCTGGGAAAGCACGGCTACTTACTATAAAATCATAAATGAAGAAATTAAAGCTCATCTTGGAGGTTTGCATAGTGCAAAAATTCTGCTTTATAGTGTGGATTTTAGCGAGATCGAAGAGTGTCAGGCAAAGGGAGAGTGGGAGAGAGCCGGTCGTATTTTAGCTGGTGTCGCTAAAAATTTAGAACTCGCAGGAGCCGATTTTATCGCTATTTGCACCAACACAATGCACAAGGTTGAACCACAAATCAGTGCGAATTTGCAAATTCCCATTTTGCATATCGCCACAGCCGCCGCTGATGAGCTAAAAGCCAAAAATATCGATAAAACCATACTTCTTGGCACGAAATACACGATGACGCAGGATTTTTATAAAGAAAAATTAATCGAACAAGGTATAGAAGTTTTTATCCCAAATGATGACGAGATCGAATTTATAAACTCGGTCATTTTTAATGAGCTTTGTTTAGGTAAAATTTTGTCATATTCAAAAGAGAAATTTTTAAAAATCATCGCTAGACTTGCGAATTTAGGGGCAAAAAGTGTGATTTTAGGTTGCACAGAAATCGGACTTTTGATTTCGCAAAATGATTTGGAAATTCCGGTATTTGACACGACGATAATCCACGCTAAAAAATGCGCCAAAATGGCGTTATAATGGGATTTAATCTCCCATTATAAGCTTATTTGTGATTATATATTTAATCTTTTGGCGATTTAAATTTGAAACAGGATCAAATTCTCCCTCATAAATTTCATCGAAATTTTCGTCCAAATACCTAGTGTAAATTTCGCCGATTAACTTCGTCATTTTTGCCGCCACAGACGAATTTATAAGCGCAACTGTGTTTGCGCATTTTTGGCTAGGGACAAAATTTGTATTTTTGGATTTCGTAGGATTTGTGCTGATACTTTCGTGTATATTTTTATTAGCGAAAAAGGGCTAAATTTAGCCAAATTTGACCAAATTTTGCGTATAATCACACTTTTTAAATTTTCAAATTTAAGGATTTATTATGAAAAAGAAAATTTTACTTTCAGCGCTTTTTGGTGCAGTGATTTTCACAGGTTGCGCCACAGAAAAGCAAAGAGTCATCGAAACACCCGTCTCGCAAGTCGCACTTAGCCCATATCACGGCGAAAAAGTAGCCGTCAGCGTGGGTAGATTCGCAAATCAATCGACCTATAATAGCGGTATTTTCTCAGACGGCGAGGATAGGCTAGGAAGCCAAGCTTTGAGTATTTTAATCACAAATTTACAGCAAAGCGGGCGTTTTAATGTCTTAGAGCGCACAAATTTAGAGGCGATGAAACAAGAGAGCAAAATTTCGAAAAAAGCTCAAAGCCTAAAAGGGGCGAAATACATCATCACAGGCGATGTCGTGGAGTTTGGCAGAAAAACTGTCGGTGATCATCAGCTTTTTGGAATTTTGGGCAAAGGCAAAACTCAAATCGCATACGCCAAAGTCAATCTTAATGTCGTAAATGTCGCTACTAGCGAGGTCGTGTATTCAAGCAGCGGCGCTGGTGAGTATTCGCTAAGCAACCGCGAAGTTATCGGCTTTGGTGGCACGGCTGGATACGACGCTACGCTAAATGGAAAAGTCCTAAGCTTAGCGATCAAAGAAGCCAGCGACAAACTAGCCCTTGGCGTCGATAATAAGGCGTTTTAATGAAAAATTTAATTTTTGCATTTTGTCTCGGGGTGCTTTTAGTAGGGTGCGCTGGCGGTGGCAGACAGAGTCTGTATCACTGGGACGGCGAGTATCAAAAATCGCTTTATTTATATCTTAACGAAGAGGGCGACATAAACGAGCAAATTTCATCGTTAGAGAAATCTATTGCCAAAGCAGAAGCTAGCGCGAAAAAGGTTCCGCCAGGGCTTTATGCGCATGTGGGGCTTTTATACAATGCGCTAGGAAATACAGCCGCAGCTAAGTCGTATTTCCAAAAAGAAGCCACAGCGTTCCCGCAATCAAGGGGATATATGGAGTTTTTGCTCAGTGATAAAAAAGCTAAAAAGGGTGCAAAATGAAAAATAAATTTATAAATTTGGCTATATTTTGCCTCGTATTTTTACTTTCTGGTTGCGCAAACAACGCTCCCAAGACCGATTATTCAGCATTTTTGCAAAAAAAGCCAACCTCGATTTTAGTCTTAATGCCGACAAACGAATCCGTTGAGGTTAAGGGCGCAAGCGCGGTTTTGGCTCACAGCGTAATGCCTTTAAGCGAGGCTGGATATTATGTCCTGCCTGTAAGCGTGGCGCACGAGACTTTCAAAAGCAACGGCCTTAGCGAAGCGGGCGAAATCCACGCCGTTTCAGCAGCTAAATTAAAAGAGATTTTTGGCGCAGACGCCGCGCTGTATCTAAAAGTCCTACAATACGGTTCGAGCTACAAGGTCGTTTCTAGCAACACTATCGTTAGCGTCGAAGGAAGGCTAGTCGATTTAGGCTCTGGTGCGACGCTGTGGCAAAAGACAGCCTCAGCCCAAAGTGGCTCAGGGAGTGGTGGCGGAAATCTTTTTGTGATGCTAATTTCGGCCGCGATAGAGCAAATCGCGTCAAGTATCTCGGATAAAAGCTACGATGTATCGGCTATGAGCGACGCTTTGCTTTTAGGGCAAGACTGCAACGATTGCTTGCTTTATGGCCCACTTTCGCCAAATTTTGGCAAAGATAAACAACTGCAAAAAAATTAGTTTTCGCTGGGCAAATTTATCAAATTTGGTAAATTTGCCCTATTTGTTGCCAAGAGAAATTGTGTAGCAGTTTCGTGGCAACCTATGAGTTTTAAAAATTCAAATGCTGAAATTGCAAAATTTAAAATTCTGCGAAAATTCGTAATAATACTGTGTAAAAAAATTGTAAATTTTAAAATTTATATTTGAAAAATTAAAAGACACCCTAAGGTATCTTAAAATCATTGAAGATCTTGGGTGATTTGGGCCAACCAAGCCTTTATGCGACCTTCTGTTAGGGCGCTTTGGTTGTCGTTATCGAGGGCAAGGCCTACGAATTTCCCGTCTTTTATGGCTTTGCTTGCGCTAAATTCATAACCCTCAGTCGGCACCGCGCCTATGATTTTTGCGCCAGCGGTTTTAAATCTGGCATATAATTCCGCCATTGCGTTGCAGTATGCGCCAGCATAGCTCGAACTATCGCCCATGCCAAAAATCGCCACTGTTTTGCCAGCTATATTAATCGCGAGCGAATCAAAATCGAAGGCCGCCCAATCGTCTTGGAGTTCGCCATCGTTCCAAGTAGAGCTTCCTACGATGAGTGCGGTGTAGTTTGCGAGGTCCGCTGGCGTGATATCTGCTACATTTTTGATTTCATTTACTATGCCTAAATTTTCGCTTATGAGTTTCGCGGCTGCTTCTGTGTTTCCCATCGAGCTACCGTAGATAATGCCTATCATTTAAAATCCTTTATAAGCTAAATTTTGAGGGTCTATATTACTAATTTTGCTATGAATTTATACTTAAATTTGATGATTAATTCGCATACAAATCGCGCAAAAATGCGAAATTTGGATTTCGCAGGAAGTGCGATAAAATCGTGGTTTGGTTAAATTTAGCAAATTTTAAAAGGGCTAAATTTGGGGTTTCGCAAAAGCTAAATTCCACCCAAAATTTCAGCGAGAAATTTGGGCGAAATTTTAGATTAATCGTTTTTGTCTTTATCGCAACAAAAGCTGTTTTTTAGCCCGAAAATCTTGCAATACTCGCAAAATACACAGCTCACGCTTCGTTTCGCGCATACAAGCGGGATATTGCGCTTTTTGACTTCGCTTTTTATTTTTTTCATCGTGTTGTGGTTTAAAAAACTAGTTAGCATTACCACGCAATCGGTGTTTTGTGGGATTGGTTTGCGATTGACGCGGTTTTCGTTGCGTGCGTCCCAATGCTCGATATGCGTCGCGCCAAGATTGTGCAAAACAGCCTTTATCGGAGTGATTTCATCTGCGCCTATTACTAAAACACTCATTTTATCCCCTTTTGTTTTGATATTGGTTATTATAACACAAAAAATTTAAAACTTTCTGATAATGGATATAAAAATCTCAGAATTTTTATAAATTTAAAAAGGCTAAATTTAGGGAATTTTGAAAGAATAAAGAAAAAAGGTTGCGGTAAATTTACCGCAACCTGCGAGATTAAATCTCGTCTGAATAATCAGAATTTGCTAAGCGTTTTAGCTGTCTGTATCGTTTTTGAGAGTCTTGTTTGTTTTTAGCATAAAGCTCGTCAGCGTGCTCTGGGTTGTTTTTCCTTAGAGCGTTGTAGCGAACTTCGTTCATCAAAAAGCTCTCGTATAGATCCCAATCAGGCTCTTTTGAGCTGATTTTTAGTGGGTTTTGACCAGCGTCTGCTAAGCGTGGATCGAAGGTATAAGTTGGCCAGTAACCGCATTTTGTCGCAAGCTCAGCTTGTGCGCCAGAGTGGTTTAGACCGCCTTTGATACCATGAGCGATACAAGGGCAGTAGCAGATGATGAGCGATGGACCATCATAAGCCTCTGCTTCCAAAATCGCTTTTATTGTAGCAGCTTGGCTAGCGTTTGAGTTGATTTGAGCTACGAAAATATTTCCGTAAGTCATAGCGATTTGTCCCAAATCTTTCTTTTGAACTGCTTTTCCGCCAGCTGTGAATTGAGCGATAGAGCCACGGCGGCTAGCTTTTGAGCTTTGGCCACCTGTGTTTGAATAAACCTCAGTGTTTAGAACCAAAACATTTACATTTTCGCCACTAGCTAAAACATGATCAAGTCCGCCGTATCCGATATCATAACCCCAGCCGTCGCCACCGATAATCCATTGTGATTTTTTGCTTAGGTAAGATTTTCTCTCTAAAATTTCACTAACGCCCTTAACGCCTTTGTTTTGCTCTAAGATTGGGATTAGTTTGTCTGTGACTTCGCGAGATTTTACAGTGTCGTTGCGATTTTCGATCCAGTCATTATATAGAGCTTTTAGCGCGTTTGGAGCTTCTTCCATTGTATTTAGCATAACATCTTCGATTTTATGGCGAATTGTCTCAGTTGCTACCTTCATACCAAGGCCGAATTCTGCGTTGTCTTCGAATAGTGAGTTTGCCCATGCGACACCGCGTCCGTTTGCGTCTTTGCGGTATGGAGTCGAAGGAGCAGAACCGCCATAAATCGAGCTACAACCTGTCGCATTTGCTACAATCATGTGATCGCCAAATAATCTTGTGATAAGTGTGATGTATGGAGTCTCGCCGCAACCTGGGCATGCGCCGTGGAATTCGAAATATGGTCTAGCAAAGCCGACATTTTTGACATTGTTTTTCGGTGCCAAATCATCTTTGTAGCGAACATTTTCAAATAAATAATCAGCGCTTGTTTGCTCGCCTTTATCCATTTCTTCGCCAAGTGGAACCATAACCAAAGATTTCTCTTTGCTTGGGCAGTTTTCAGCACAAAGCGCACAACCGGTGCAATCTAGCGGGCTTACTTGAATTTTATATTTCATACCTGCAAAATCTTTGCCTTTTGCGTCAAGTAGGTGCTCTTTTGTGTATTGTGGAGCGTTTGCTACATCGTTTTCATCTAGCAAGAACGGTCTGATTACAGCGTGTGGGCAGACGAACGCGCATTGGTTACATTGGATACAATTTGCCTCAATCCATTTTGGCACAAGCACGCCTACGCCGCGTTTTTCGTATTTTGTAGTGCCTGCTTCAAATGAGCCGTCTTCGTGTCCGATAAATGCTGATACTGGTAAATCGTTACCGCGCGCTGCATTTACAGGTTTTACGATTTTTTCGACGAATTCTGTGCCTTTGTATCCTACGCTATCAGATTTTACTTCGTCTTTCAAATTTGCCCATGCAGGATCTACTGGGACTTGGACTAAGCCGTCAGCGCCCTTATCAATCGCATCGTAGTTCATTTGCACGATTGCGTCGCCTTTTTTAGCGTATGATTTGTATGCAAATTCCTTCATATATTTTTGAGCTTCTTCAAACGGAATAATTTTTGCTAGTTTGAAAAACGCTGATTGCATAATGGTATTTGTGCGGTTGCCTAGTCCGATTTCGTGGGCTAGTTTAGTAGCGTTTAAAATGTAGAATTTAACATTTTTTTGCGCTAGGATTCTTTTTACTTTGTTTGGTATTTTTTTGATAGTTTCCTCTGCGTCCCAGATTGAGTTCAAAAGGAAGGTTCCGCCGTTTTTAATACCGTCGATTACATCGTAAATTTCAAGATATGCTGCTACTGAACAGGCTACGAAATTTGGATTTGAAACTAGGTAAGTTGAGCGGATTGGTTTTTTACCAAATCTTAGGTGTGAGCGTGTGTAACCGCCTGATTTTTTGCTATCGTAAGCAAAATATGCTTGCGCATAAAGATCTGTTTTATCGCCGATAATTTTGATTGAGTTTTTGTTCGCACCGACTGTGCCGTCTGCGCCAAGTCCGTAGAAAAGACACTCGATCTCATCTGCTTCGCCAAGAGAAATTTTCTCGCCAACTGGCAATGATAGGAAGGTTACATCGTCTTCGATACCCACAGTGAAGCCATTTTTTGGTTGGTCTGATTTTAGGTTGTCAAATACAGCGATCATTTGAGCTGGATCGACATCTTTTGAGCTTAGGCCATAGCGTCCGCCGATGATTAGTGGAGCTTTTTTGCTGCCATAAAATGCTGATTTGATATCTAGGTATAGTGGCTCGCCGATACTTCCTGGCTCTTTTGTTCTATCTAAAACGCAAATTCTCTCTACTGATTCTGGTAGGACAGCAAATAGGTGTTTTACGCTAAATGGTCTGTAAAGATGAACTTTGATAACGCCAACTTTTTCGCCTTTTGAATTTAGATAATCAACTACCTCTTCAAGAGTTTGATTTACTGAACCCATTGCGACTACAACGCTTGTAGCGTCTTTTGCGCCATAGTAAGTGAAAGGCTTATACTCTCTGCCTGTGATTTTTGAAATTTTTTCCATATAATCAGCTACGATATCTGGCAAAGCGTCGTAGAATTTGTTTGTTAGCTCTCTTGTTTGGAAGTAAATGTCATCGTTTTGAGCTGTTCCGCGAGTTTTTGGGTGCTCTGGGTTTAGCGCATTATCACGGAAAGCCTTAACTGCGTCATAATCGAGCAATTTGTCAAATTCAGCGTAATCCATAACCTCGACTTTTTGAATTTCGTGGCTTGTGCGGAAGCCGTCGAAGAAGTGTAGGAAAGGAACGCGACCTTTAATCGCTGCTAGGTGAGCGATACCGCCTAGATCCATTACTTCTTGCACGCTGTCGCTTGCTAGCATAGCAAAGCCTGTTTGGCGACATGCATAGACATCTTGGTGATCACCAAAGATAGAAAGGGCTTGCGCTGCAAGGGCTCTGGCTGCTACATGGATAACGCCTGGTAGCATTTGTCCAGCGATTTTATACATATTTGGAATTTTAAGTAGTAAGCCTTGTGAAGCTGTGTAAGTTGTAGTAAGCGCACCAGCTTGTAGTGAGCCATGCACTGTTCCAGCGGCACCTGCCTCGCTTTGCATTTCTACGACTTTAACTGGCATACCAAAAAGGTTTTTCATGCCTTTTGCAGCCCACATATCTGTATAATCAGCCATTGGTGAGCTAGGTGTGATAGGGTAAATTCCTGCAACCTCGGTAAAAGCGTAAGAAACATAAGCCGCGGCTTCGTTTCCGTCCATAGTTTTCATAACTTTTCCCATATTTTCTCCTTACTGTTCGGGATTGTGTAAAACCTGTAAATTTTAGCTAAAAGTTGCTTAATTTGTTGTAAGTAATTAAAATAAAAATGAAATTTTACGGATACAAATTCAACTGAATTTAAGTAAAAGGAGTAAAATTTACTCCTCTTTTTTGCGCTCCCAAACACGCTTTTTACCGAAGGTTACGACATTATCGGTTAGCTTCATCCAATCAAGCCTAATGGCAAAAAGCTCAGGCTTCATCGCCTTGGCAACGGCAAATCTTTTGAAGTAAATTTTAGCCTCGTTTTCATCTGCGCTACGAATTTTGCCTCTAAACTGAATTCCTTTAATCCTAGAAATGATTTTGGTATCCAAAGCAATCGTGCCAGAGACGAAACGATTGGTAAAAAGTGCCTTTATGTGCGTAGAATCTTCATGCCCTGAGAAAATCAAGGTTTTATTGTCTTTATCGTAAGCGTAAAATGCGTTTGAGCAATACGGCAGATTTTCGACTAGCACGGCGATTGACATAAGCTTCATTTTGCTTAAAAATAGGTCAAATTTATCCATAAATCCCCCTGTAAAATTTAAAATTTCAAAAATTTGAGTAATTATACCTACATTTTCTTTTATGCGCTATAATTTCGCGCTAAATTTAGGAGAAGTTATGGAAAATTATAAAAAAATAAAAGAGATGTTTTTAATGCAACAACGCCTAAACGACGAAACTAACGGCGTGGGCTGGGAGGACGGATACACCAAAAACGGCAAACTAATCAACTGGAAGCGTTGCATTTATATGGAGTGTGCTGAGCTAATCGATAGCTTTGCGTGGAAGCATTGGAAAAACATCGCCGCAGCCCCTGATATAGATAATATCGTCATTGAAATCGTGGATATCTGGCACTTTGTGATGAGCTATGTTTTGGAACAAAACAAAAATTTAAAGAGCATTGATGAGATTGCTAGCGAAGTAATCAGCGTAAGCGCGTTTAGAGAATTTAGCGCGCACCGCGCGAATATCGAGGATTACTCGATTTATGAAATCGTAAATGATATCGAGCTTTTGATTCACGAGACGAGCGGATTTAATTTTAGCGTGGGTTCTCTTTTGCAGGATTATTTCAGAGTGGCGATTAAGTGCGGGGTAAATTTGGAGGTGCTTTTCGCCAAATATATCGGCAAAAATGTGCTAAATAAATTCCGCCAAGACAACGGCTACAAAGAGGGCAGCTACCGCAAAATTTGGAACGGCAAAGAGGATAATGTCGTTTTGGTCGAAATTTTAAATAGTGGCGTTTTGGAAGTGGGCGAAATTTACGCAAATTTAGAAAAAGCCTATAAAAACAGCGAAATTTAAAGAAATTTAATGGGTAAAATTTTTCGCCTCTCAATCAAAGATTTTTTTACGAAAAAATTCATCACCCTTTCGCTTTTGCCGTTTTTTTGCGCACTTTTGGTGCTTGGGTATTTTATGTATTTTGGCGGAAGCGAGATTTTTGCCCTGCTCGAAGAGGGGGCAAAAAGCGGTAATTTTAGCTTTTTGGACGAAGCAAGATTTCCACTGATTGCAAAACTTTTAGCGTTTGGCGCCACAAAATGGATAATCGGCGTGATTTTTTACACCTTTGGGACATTTTTGGTGCTTATGCTAAGCGTGTTTTGCGCGCTTTTTATCGCTGGATTTCTCACGCCGATTGTTACAAAAGAGATAAATTTAAGACACTACCATTTAGAGCGCGCCGATGAGCCAAATTTGGGGCGAGTGCTAACCCTAATGGCGATTGAAATTTTAAAATTTATTGGAATTTTACTGCTTTGCTTGCTACTTTTAGCAGTTCCCTTAATAAATCTTTTTGTGATAAATATACCATTTTTTTATATTTATTATAAACTCATTTTAATCGATGTCGCTTCAAATACACTAGATAAAAAAAGCTTTGAGAAATGCTATAAAAAGGGCGGTGGGTATAAATTTATGCTTAGCGTGTTTTTGTTTTATTTAGCGTGTTTGATTCCGCTTGTGGGTCTGTTTTTCCAGCTGTTTTTTATCATATACTTATCGCATATAATATTTTTATCGCAACTAAAATTTAAAAAAATTAATGCAAATCAATGAAATTTATGCCAAATTTGTATAAAATAGCGGTTTAGTTCATTTCAAAGGATTTCTCATGAAAACTGGCAATGTCTATATCTGCAATATCTGCTCACTCAAAAGTAGCGATGACGAAAACGCTGTATTCATCAAAGCCCACAAAAACGGCGAAACCGTGCATATTTGCACCGCCTGTATGCCAAGCGTAATACACGGCTCTGGTATGATTGTAAAAAGCAACGCTGAACTAGAATCTGAATTTTTTGAAGAGTTTAAAAAACACACAAAATAAAAATTTGGCAAATTTTAAAATTTGCCAAATTTAGCCTAAAATCCCTTTAACTTTTTTAGCTCTGGATCGATTATGAGTTTGTTGCCCTCGCTATCGACGGCTACATAGGTTACTTCTGCGCTTGTTACATGCTGGCAAATGCGAGAGCGCGACTCTTTGCAATACCTCTCGGCTGTGACATTTACCAAAACCGTAATCGAAGTGTTGCCGATTTTGGTCACGGTTGCGTGGCAAGTGACTAAATCTCCCACGAAAACAGGCTGTTTGAAAATCACCTCTTTCATCGATATCGTAACCACGCGCTCAGGCGCAAACTCCCTTGCTGCGACCGTTCCAGCTAAATCAATCTGCGATAAAATCCACCCGCCAAAGATGTTTCCGGCTGGGTTAGTATCTGTTGGCATAGCGATGATTTTTATAACTGCTTCGCCCATGTGTTCCATATTTTCTCCTTATTTGTAAATTTAAGCTTGGCATTGTAGCAAAGCCAGATTAAATAAAAAGTTACTAAAACTCTCTTAAAAAAAATTTTGCTAAAATTAGCCAAAATTTTAAAGGGAAAAATATGAATAATTTCGATCGATTAAATGAATTGGTAAGCGAAACGAAGGCAAATTTAAACGCACTTTATGCAAACTCAGATAGCGAAATCATAAAACAAGGTCTGCAAATTTGCGAATTTAGCGACACGCAAAGCGCGAAAATCGCGGTTTTAAGGCGCATCGTGGATTTAAAAGAAGAAGCGATGATGCAAGAATTTCGCAAGCTAGGCTATGACGCAAACAAACAAAGCCTGCTACGCGAAAAAATGTATGATTATGTCAGGCAAATACACTCTGACATGCACGCCGCGCTTATCGCAAAAGCAGAAGAGGAAAAAATTTTAAACCCATTTTATTTAGAACTTATCAAAAGCGTGCATAAAATCGGACTTGTAATCAATCAAATGCAAAAAAGCTGGCAAAAACTCATCATCGACACTAACAACAAACGCTTGGAGATGAATTTCGCCAGTATCGCGGACGCCAAAGAGTATCTTTTCGAAAACGAGCTTTTACAGCGCACGCCACACGATGAAATTTGTGATCGTTGCTATGGCGCGATTATCCAAGATAGCGAGGGCAAATTTGTCATGGCACCCTATGCTGTGGCGTTTGAAGAGGATAGCAAGGAGTTAATCGGCACATTTAATAAGGCTATTTTAGAACTCGAAGAATTAGCAAGTAATGCCGAGGAGCGGGCATATATCTACTATCTAGCCAAGCTTCGCACAGCCTTTGCCGAGCGCAACAATGTCTTTGTAATCGGCGCGTGGCGGGACGCTGAAATGGCGTGGATGGAGACCAAATCCCCGATACAAATCGGCCACCCGCTTGAATACTACGAGGATAACTACACACACGCAGTCGCGCTAGAATGGGACATCAGACTATCTCAGCCGACTAGGTTTGACTCGGATAAATTTAAGGCCGAAATAAGTGCTAGTTTTGATAAAATTTACAAACAAATCGGCGCAAATAGCCCTGTAATGCGCTCACTCGTGCTTTCAAATATTGATAAAACCCAGCTTTATATCTCCACGCCGATGATTTATTACGGCGCGGATTTAAACGGACTATTTTCGGCGCAGGTTGTGCCAAATGACGAATTTGTCAGCACAAACTGCGGAAAGAAAATTTTCGCATTTGTAAATTTTGTCTATGAAAGCGCCAAAGCCAAGCCGTTTATGAAAATTTCATCGCAAATTTTCGATTTAGACTATCTAAATTTCGGGCGCGAAATTTTATTCAAACAGCCTAAAATTTGGCGTATGGTTTATGAAATCTCCACAATCGGCCACGAGTTTGGTCATATATTTTTCATCGACGAGGACACAGAGTCGCTGATGAATAAATCAGGCGCTTTCAAGCTCGTCGAAGAATACAAGGCCACCACAGGCGGACTAATCAACTTCTTTTTCAACGAAAAACCAGAAATGCGCTTGCCGGTCCTTGACGAGCTAATCCGCCGTAGCGTGGGGCTCATCGCGTGGCAAAGGGTAAATGATGTGAGGCCGTATTATTGCGAGGGGCTAATTCATCTGACGCTACTATTCCGCGCTGGCGTGCTGAAATTTGACGGCGCGAAGCTTGCGGTCGATTTCAGTGAGGCGGGGTATGAGAGATTTAAGGAAATTTGCCTGAAAAATTATGAAATTTTAGCGAGCACTTATTACAAAAAGCTCGATGCTTACGACTTTTTGGACGGATTTGTCGAAAATACTAGCGGCGTGTATCTGCCAAAAGACGCAGTGTGCAGGGAGTTTGTGGAGTTTTACTACGCGCTTTATGAAAAAATCGGCAATGAAATCGACGAGAGTGGCGAGCACGAAAAATGGGTAAATTAGTGTCAAATTTAGCCTTTTTGAGTTTTTAAACACTGCGCCTGAGATTTGAAATTTGCCAAATTTGTCATTGTGAAGAGCGACAGCGACGAAGCAATCTACAAGTTTAAAATTTAAAGTATGCGAATTTGCTGTCATTGCGAGGCGATTTATCGCCGAAGCAATCCAGTAAAATTTAAAGCAAAATTCAACCTAAATTTAGCATTGAATTATTTTTTAAATTTTAGGCTAAATTTTGAAATTCTCCGTAAGGGGGAGGGCGCGCTTTTTAGGAGACGCTACCCTCCCCCTTACCAACCCCCACCCCTGTAAAACCTTAGAAGTGGCTAAATTTAAAGCGAAGCTTTAAATTTAGCTAGTTTTATTTTACTGAAATGCTTCGCATTTCTTTGAAATTTCAAACCATAAAAAAAACCAGGGATTGCTCCCTGGTTAGGGTTAAATTTTAGAAATTTGGCAAAATTTTAAATTTTGCCAAATTTAACTAAAATGCAATGCTAAGTGCCATTTGTGCGCTTACACCTTCTTGTTTGCCAGCGTATCCTTTTACGCCAGTGTCGAATTTAAGCGTTTCGGTTTTGTATTGATAGCCGATTTCGCCAATTCCTGTTAGGCCTTTTAGATCTGGGCTTAGTATCTCGCCTGTGTTACCATTTGGCACGATAAATCGTCCGCCTGCTTCTGAGCTAAACTCATATTCGCCAGCCAAACCAACGAAGAATTTATTATGCTCATCTATTTTGAAGTTATCTTGCAAGCCAGCCCTAATCTTGTGTGATTGTAGGGCGTCGAAGTGAGTATCAACGCCGTCTATTTTGATATCGGCTGCGTCGATATGAGTGTAGAAATATCTAGCATAAAAATCCAAATCGTTGCTTTCGCTTAGTGGGACGATTTTGCCACCGCCTACATGCACAGCGTAGTATGTAGAGTCTATGCCCCAATCATAGTATTTGCTAGCGCCGTTGAAATTTAGAGTGCCGTCGAAATTTGTAGTTAGCTGACCAACTCTAAATGAGCCCTCGAAGTATGAGCCAGTGGTGTTTTCTTGTTTGCCAAATGCGCCCACACCAGCGTAGTATGCGTCTCCACTGCCCTTGGTGCCGTCATCTAGGTAGGCATCATAATCTACATTGCCGTATTCGATGAAAATACCCATTGTAAATTCGCCCTTGCTATTTGGTGCTTTGCCTGCAAGACCAGCGTTTGCGTTAAAGCCCAAACTATCTACATGAGAGCCTGTGTTGTAGCGTTTGTCGTAACCCTCTACGATAGCATAAGGGAAAAGCTCGGTGTATCCATCAGGTATAATGCGCTCTAAGTGGTTTGAGATGAGATACGAACCCTCCCAAACAGCCGCCATACCAGCAATCCTTGCTTCGTTGAAAATTTTGGTTTGGTCAGTTGGCGTAATCGGTGTCGTTTTATCCACAGATAAATCTAAGGAATTTGTTACATCTATCATTAAAATTGAACCGATTTGATAGTTTGCACTTTTTGG
The DNA here is from genome assembly GCF_027737365.1 of Campylobacter sp. JMF_01 NE2. Lineage (NCBI taxonomy): Bacteria > Pseudomonadati > Campylobacterota > Epsilonproteobacteria > Campylobacterales > Campylobacteraceae > Campylobacter > Campylobacter sp. JMF_01 NE2. The sequence continues at coordinate 42,051 of NZ_JAOVTR010000007.1, forward strand.
CTTATTATTTGCCAATTCGTTATTACCGTCAAACAAATGCACTCTACCGCCTTGTTTCTCCAAATCATCCAAATTATCGACATATATCATTACATTTGAATTTGATAAGTCCGTATTAGAACCGTCACTTAGTTTGACAGCAGTTGTGCCGACGCCCGGATTTTTAGGCAAGTAGAAATTGATTTTTTCAAAATTTTGCACATCTTTTACTGTGATTTTATCCATTTCGATAGTATTGCTTGAATCTTTACCTATGTTTAGGGTATTTCCGCTTGGGTCGCTACCACCGATTGTGACATTGCTTAAATCAAGCGGTTTGCTCGGGTCTTTTGGATCGATTGTGATTGTGTTATCTATGATATCACCTCCGAATTTTGTAAATTCCTCATCCCCTAGCGTTTTGTCTAGCTTCTCCTCTACCTCGTTTTCAGCCGTGATATAGATATGGTTTTTGTCGCTATCGGCAAACATACCTTGTAAATTTCTAGTGTAAGTTTGGCTATCGATTATACGATATTCATTATTTGTTTGGATGACATTGATTGCGGTTGAGCCGTCTTTTATAGTTTTAGTCTCTTTGCCGTAAGCGTAGTTTTTAAGATCGTTGAAATTTACATTTTCTGCACTATCTGCACTACTAGTGTGAGCGATGAGATACGCTTTTTGATTTGCACTTAATCCATAACTATTCTCTGGATTATATGTGGTGTCATTGATTTGAATTTCAGCCTTGCTTAAATCAGTATTATCATCAGCTGTTAATTTTAAAGCTGCATTATCAGCAGAAGTCGTTTTAGTAATATCGCCTGTAAAATTCATAACCTGAAAGTTAGCTACATTTCCAGCTTCTAACTTAGTAGAATTTACATTTAGAGTATTGCCTGTGCCATTGTTTCCACCATAGATTGTTCCTGTAACTTCACCTTTTTCAAAGTTTGCGATATTGTTATTTGTATCTCCTGATTGGCTATATCCTACATAAATATTACCATCTACTTTATCGCCTTTTATGTTGATAGTATTATTTGAGACTTCGCCGCTACTGCTTTTTCCTACATAGATATTTGTAGCTTTTACATTTGTTACATCTAGTGTATTGTTTGAAATATTTCCGCTATTGCTATTAGCTAAGATGAAATCCCCTGTTATTGTTATGTTCTCAGGCATTGTATAGGTAGCGTTTTCTAAATTTGCAGAATCTGATTTAGCTACTGTTAAAGAGCCTGTTATTTTTTGATTATCTGCATTAACTAATTTATTTGTAGCTATATCTATGCTTCCCTTATCAGTTTGAGCTAGTGTAATATCTGCTGTTACACTAGTATTGTTTAAATCAATGCTATTGCCTGAGACCTTGCCTTTTTGGCTAAATCCACCTATGATTGTAGCGTTTGATAGGTTAGCGTTTTTATTAAGATAGATGTTGTTGTTTTCAACACTATTTTTAGTAGAATCATCACTGTCGCTATATCCGCCGTAAATTGTTTTACCGACTAAATCACCAGCGTTTGCTTCTATAAAGATATGATTATCTTTGTTATCAGGTTTGTCAAATTTGGCAAATTCATCGGTATCAAATTTATCGTTTTCCCAAGTTTCTTTTACTTCATTTGCACCTGTTATATAAAGATCTTGTTTATTTTCGCTTACAAACATACCTGCTAGATTTCTGGTGTAGGTATCTTTGTCTAAAATTTTATAAACTTGATCTGTTTGAAGTGCGCCTACTGCCGTGTCACCATTTCCTACTGTGTTGCCTTGATTTGGCATAGGTTTATTTTCGATTTTATCGTAGTTTGCTAGCTCGTTGTTGTTTTTGTGGATTAGATAGTATTTGCTATCTTTATCTAGTGTGGCGTAGTTTTCTACCTTGTATGGGCTTTTTGAAATATCTATTCTAACTCCGCTTAAATCAGTCGCTTCATCTTTGGTTAGGATTAGGGCTGCATTATCGCTGTTATTCTTAGTAGAAGCTATATCTGCAAAATTCATAATATTAAAGTTAGCTACATTTCCAGCTTCTAACTTAGTAGAATTTACATTTAGAGTATTTTCTTTGCCACTGCCGATACCGCCATGAAGTGTGCCTGTAATCTTGCCTAAGTTAAAATCAGCAATATTTTTATTTGTAGTTTTTCCCTCAGCTACGACTACTTTTGTGCTATCGATTTCACCATTGATTATTAGTTTGTTATCGGTAGCTTCATTTGCACCTTTTGCGACATAGATTTCATTAGCTTTAACATTACCGTTTAGTGTTAGGGTGTTTTTATTTGCATTGCCTAAGCTTTTTGCAGTATAGATATTTCCATCTACATTAATATCATTGTTTAGTGTTAAAGAATTTTCATTTGCACTACCTGTGTTTGTATCTGCTAAGGTAAAATCGCCTGTGATTTTTGCAAATTTTGGCATTTCAAAATTTAAGCCATTTAAATTTGCACTTCCTGTGGATTTAGCAATAGTTACTGAGCCGCCAATCGTAACGCCATCAGCGTTTTTAATATTATCATTTGAAACTTTTACACTTCCCTTATCAGTTTGAGCTAGTGTAATATCTGCTGTTACACTAGTATTGTTTAAATCAATGCTATTGCCTGAGACCTTGCCTTTTTGGCTAAATCCA
>NZ_JAOVTR010000008.1:0-5068 GCF_027737365.1 Campylobacter sp. JMF_01 NE2
TAAAAGAAGCGACAGAAGCAATATCGAGCGAATTGAAGCAGAAAAGCGACGACTTCAACGACTATATGAAAGACGAAAAGAAGTCAATCAAGGAAGAAGCAGGCAAATTCAAAAAGGCAACACAAGAAGCAACAGCAGCAGTCCAAGAAACAACAGCGCAATTCCAACAAACAGCAACCAAAGCCCAAGAAGCGACGAGCCAATACGAAGCGACATTAGCCAAGCAAATAGAGAACAATCCGACGCTAATCGCAGAACTATCGAAGCCGATAGCCAAAGTAATATTACAGGAAATCCAAAACACGACAATAAAGTTGCAACTCAGAGTGGATTATATAACGCTAATAACAGCGATAATTTTAACGATAATAGCAACATACACGCTAACGAACATTTGGAACTTGACAGCGTCGCCGAGCCTAATCGAGAAGCAAGTCAAGCATTTAATCATAGAAAAAGACGGAAAGACCTTTTTAAAATTGAATTACCACGACAAGAAATTACAATTCAACGAAAACAACGATATATTATTTTATCAAATCGACTAAAACAAATAAGGGCGGATTATGAACGATTTATTAGAGAACTTATTGCAACTAATCGCAACACTAGAAAACGAGAACAAGACGCTAAACGCCGAGAACGAGAGATTAAACAACGAGAACAAGACGCTATTAAAAAACAACAAGCAATTATTAAAAGAAGTCAAACAGCTATCGGACGCATTGCAGATAGCGAACAACGCATTAGAACAAGCGAACAGCACGAACGAAGCATTAGCGAAAGGTTACAGCGATTATTTAACGACGCATTTAAAGAGCGAGGAAAGCAAATTAAAAACGAACTTAGCGGAGGAATTAAAAACGCTTGGAATAGAACAATCGAACGAATTAGAAACAAATTTAGCGAACGAGTTAAAAACGCTTTCGGACAATCAGAACGAATTAGAAACAGATTTGACAACATTAGAAGCAGATTTACAAGCCTTACAAACCAAATTCAACAAGAAATTAGCAGACGATTAGAGATACAGCAACAGCAACAAGAGAAATATAACAATTCAAGTGGAATAAAGCTATAAACTATAATATTCACTCCCTAAAAAATATAATGCTGTGCGGTGCGAAGCGTAAGCGAAGCACTATCGCACAGCTAAGTAGTGGCGTGAAGCTTTGCGAAGCCGTAAGGCGTAGCAAAGCGGGTCAGTATCACGCCGTCCGATTGTGTTTTTTGCGAAGCAAAGCGAAGCAAAAAACGAAGTTTTGTCTTTTTCAAATTCTTTTAATACTTTTATATAGTTTTACGGCTTCGCTAGACACCACCACAAGGGCATTTGGAGAGTTTATCCATAACATTTTGGGAGTTTATCCATAACATTTTGGGAGTTTATCCATAACATTTTGGGAGTTTATCCATAACATTTTGGGAAAAATATTGACATTTTTATAGAACAATGTTATAATAAAAGCGTTATAAATAAAACACGGAAAGGCGATAAAATGGGCGTTGAGATAGTGAAATATAGTAACAAAATGAATTTGTTAAATTTTAAAGATATGAGTAAAATCGAAAATAATCTATTTTTTGCGATTTTGCACTATTTAAAAGAGCAAGACACGCGCGAAATAAGCGTTTTAATGGGCGATATATTGAAATATACTGACAAAAATTTAACAATGCTAGAAGCAATCGCACTGACACGCAGTGCAGTAAAAAAAGTCGTTAGCAGTGCGATTGAGTGGCAAATCGACGACCACCAAACAATGATTTTTAATTTGTTTGAACGATTTATAATTGATGATAGCACGCTAGAATTGCGAGTTAAAATAACTGAAACATTTAAAGACATACTAAACAATTTTGGCAAAGGCAATACATTTACAATGTTTGAACTAGCCGAATTTAGCGAATTATCGAGCAAATACAGCCAAACGATTTACAGACTATGCAAACAATTTAGGGGCACAGGTGAAGTTAAAATGCGATGGGCTGATTTTTTGGAACGGCTAGACATACCAAAAAGTTATAATAGCAATAATATCGACCAAAGAATTCTAAATCGTGTAATGATAGATTTTAACGAGCCGACATTATTTAACCCCAAAAAGCCGATATTTAAAAATTTCAAAATCGAAAAGGTAAGGGGCAAAGGCAAAGGGCGACCAATAACACACATAATTTTTACATTTACCCCAGAAAATACCGACAATAAAAAAACCAAAGCCGAAAATAAGGCAATCACAGACTTAAACGCCGAGAACGCAGAGCGAAATTTTCAACTACAATTTAGCGGAAAAATAATCGAAAATAAAGACGGCGAAAAGTGGCAAATCGTAGAAATCAAAAAAGCGGAAAACGGAAAAATTATCGCCACAATGTTTAAAATTTCAGACTATACAATACGAAAAGATTTTTCATTTGAGAGTATAGAAATTTTAAAGAATTTAGTTGAAACATACGAAGCCGAAAATCAAAAAAAAGAGAGAAAAGAAATTAAAGGCTTATTTTAAAATTTAAGCAGTTATTTATAAATACTTTGCTATAATAAGTCTATATATTTAAAAGAAAGTTTGGTCGATAAAATAGGAGTGAGCAATGTTAGCAAGTCAAGTCAAAAAACAAAAAATCGCAAATTTTGAAAAAAAGCGAGATAGAATTCACGCTAAAATTAGTAACAATTTTATCGAAAGCACTATTCAAAATAGCACCTTATCAGCTTTGAAAATGATATATTTTCTAGCGTCTGCGGTTGAGAAAGTAGAAAATTATAACAGCATAGCCGAAACCGATTTAATTACTTTTGAGTTTGGAACTTCTGAAATTCTAAACTTTACAGAAATTAGCCTACCGCAAGTAATGAAAAATTTAAAAGATATGCAAAAAACTAGCATTTCATTTATTAACGAAGCGGAGCAATTCGAAGAAGGCATCGCACTTTTGCCATATTACAAAATTCTTTACGGCAAAAGCAGAACGCAAATTTCAATTTTTAAAAAAATCGCAAATATGATAATCGAAGTAAGAAACAATTACTCAATTATCGATACTCGCCTTTTAATGAGTTTTAAATGCAAACACTCGTTAAGATTTTTACCACTTTTAAACCTTATGAAACAAAACAAAGAAAAATCACGCACATTAGAGCTAGACGACATTAACGAATTTTTTGGCACAAGTTACAAAAATTTACACGAAGTAAATTTAAAAATTTTTACACCAATCAAAGACGATTTTTCAGCAACAAAAATCAAATTTAATTATGAGACAAATTTTGAACTTCTAGGCAAAGGCAGACCAAAAGCGGTAAGTGCAACGGTAACAATCTTGTAAATTTTATGCTATAATCTCCATAACAAATTTTAGCCGTTTTTTTAGGCAAGGATACTTACTGTATATACACCAAACTTCGTTTGGTGTATATCCGCAAGACCTTGCAAGGGGCTGCCGCCCCTTTGAACCCTGCTATCAGATTTTAAAATTTTAACTGCGTTAAATTTTTAAAATCTGTGATTTTTTTGCTGCGATCGTCATTTTAAAAAAACGCTGTTTTTTTAAAATTTCCGTTGCATGCAAAAAAATCAAATTTGCGATTATGCCGTCAAGGAAAAAAATGGAAATTATCGTTAATGCAAAATCTGTAAAATATAGACTACATAAACGCAGATTAAGAAATATATTTTTTTGTCTTTGGCTTTGGGGCATAGTTGGAATTTTATGTTTATTGAATATTTTAATATATTTTCTTGTAAGGTCGGAAGTATTTCAGATTATTTTTTCAATAGTTGTTTTTATAGTAGCTACCAGTTATTTTGTAAAATTATACGAACAAACAAAAAAAATGAGTGAAAATGCCAAGAAGTAAAGAGCGCAGTATTTCAAAGATTATCAGATTTACGCCCTATGAAATAGAACGCATAACAGAAAAAGCGCAAGGGCTAAATTTTAGCGAGTATGTAAGACAATCAGCACTCCATAGAAAGAATTTGAAATTTCCGTTTAAGGGCGAATTAGTGCTAGAATTAGTCCGTCAAGGACGCAACCTAAACCAAATCGCCAAGAAGCTAAACGAAAATCAAAGTCTAACCAATATCGCAGTTATTCAAGCAATCAATAATTGCTTTAACAAAATAGACGAAATTTACGAGTTTATATCTAAACAAGAAACCGAGCTAGAAAGCGACGATTAAATGCTAGTCAAGTTTTTAAAAGCTAAACGGGGTGGCGGAATAGGTGCTGTAAATTACTGCTTAAACGAACGCAAAGCCAACGGCACGGCTAGACTATTAAAAGGCGACGAAGCATTAACAAGGGCAATTATAGCCACAATGCCCTACAAACAAAAAACGACCTTTTGCGTTTTATCTTTTAGCGAACAAGCAGACCTAATCAGCGAAGCCACCAAACAAGCAATAATTGCGGACTTTGAAAAATATTTACTCTGCGGTATGGAAAATCGAGTTAATACGCTATGGATAGAGCATAGCGACAAGGACGGCAGATTAGAATTAAACTGCATTATCCCTAAAATTGACATCGTAAGCGGAAAAAGTTTTAATCCATATATGGCAAAATTCGACCAAACACGCATAAATTCGTGGCAAGAAGTAACTAATTTTCAATATGGATTTTCAGACCCAAAAGACCCAAAGAGAGAAAGAGCCGTCCAAGTTTTTAGCAAAGGCAAAAATTATCTACAAGACTACAAGAACGCAATCGAACTAAATAATTTTTTTATAGAGCAAGTCGCAAACGGCAATATTAACAGCAAAGCCCAAATTTTACAAATGCTAAAAGACGCAGATTTTCAAATAAAAAGGGACGGCGTAAGGGGCGGAACGCCCTATTTATCGTTAGAAACAAAAGACAAAATAAAAATAGTTTTGAAAGGGGATATTTACAGCAATGAATTCACTACAAGAGAATTTATCCAAGTTGAAAAAATTGAACAAAGAGAATTACAAAGAAGCCGTAAAAGAAGCGACAGAAGCAATATCGAGCGAATTGAAGCAGAAAAGCGACGACTTCAACGACTATATGAAAGACGAAAAGAAGTCAATCAAGGAAGAAG
>NZ_JAOVTR010000009.1:0-4820 GCF_027737365.1 Campylobacter sp. JMF_01 NE2
CTCATCATGGCTGATGATACTCTCCGTTACTCGGATGTCGGGAAAGTAGGTCGTTGCGGACTTTGTTTTTATTCTTTATGCTTTTTTAAATCAATTAAAATTTGTTATTTGACTTGTATATTTGGTTTTATTAGAATTTTTTATTTTTTTAGTATTATAAAACTTTTATTTTAAGGTGATTCTTTTTGTTATTTTATTATAATTCGTAGATTTTATGGTTTAAAGGTTATTTTTGAGAAATATCTCTCCGTTGCGTTATCCCGGTGGTAAAAGTATATTAAAATTTTGGATGAAGGATTTGCTGATAGGCAATAATCTTAGCAATGGATTATATATAGAGCCGTATGCTGGTGGTGCAGGGCTTGCTTTATTTTTATTAGCTAATAAATTTGTTAAAAAAATATTACTAAATGATGCTGATTTAGCGATATATAGCATATGGTATTCTATATTAAATGATAGCGATAAGTTTATATGTAAAATTATAAAAACTGATATAAATTTAAAAGAGTGGTATAAGCAAAAAGAAATTATTAGATTTAAAAATGATACTAATTTGACAAATTTTGATATTGGTTTTGCTGCTTTTTTCTTAAATAGAACCAATGTTTCAGGGATAATAAATGGCGGACCAATCGGCGGTATCAAACAAAATAGTAAATATAAAATTGATTGCAGATTTAATAAGATAGATTTGATAAAAAGAGTAGAATTTATTGCTTCTATGAAAAATAATATAGAAATATCGAATTTAGATGCCGTTGAATTTATAAAAAAAACTAAATTCCCTAAAAAATCTTTGATCTATTTTGATCCGCCTTACTATAAAAAAGGCTCACAATTATATAGGAATTTTTATATCCACGAAGATCATAAAAAGCTATGTGATGTTATAAGAAATATTGAAATTCCATGGCTATTGACATATGATAATTGCCAAGAAATTTTGGATTTATACAAAAATTATGATAATTTTAAATTTTCACTTAGATATTCTGCAAGTTTAGTTAAAAAAACAACAGGAAATGAATTGATGTTTTATGGTAACATAAAAAATATCAGCGAGCCAGTTATTATTTTACAAGGAGTATAAATGAAAGATTTGCTTAAAACAAAGCATATTTTAGCTAGGATGATACAAGAACCAGAAATAAATTTTATAGGAAATGTTTTTAAATTAAGTTACGAAAGTGCTAAAATTTTAACTAACGATGCATATAAAGAAAGAGTAAAAGGTATTCCGCTAAATAGTTTTTTAATCGGAGCTACTTTCGATCCAAATAATTTTGATAGAGCTAATGAAAGCGAAAAAGTTGTTTTTCTTTTTAGGATGAATGGACCTTGTGATATACCAGGCGATGATGATAAAATTCGCACGATTATAGAACATTATCAAAGTCAATCTGAAATTTATAGTGAAGATAAAAATGATGGAATAGAGCCCATAACACACTCGTGGTTACAATTTGGCGGACTCGAATGCGAAGTTATTGGTTCGTTTTATATGGGTGGTGCAGATGGAAATCAACTTGTATTTGGGGCCGATATTGAAGATTTCCAGTCAATGGCAAATATAAAAGTATATAAACCAATAACAAAAGTTTTAGACTACATAGTAAATTATATAGATCCAAACAAAAAACAAAAGATGAAACAAGATTGCGCAAAAATGGGTTTTGTAAATGTTCCAGAAGCATTTGAAATAGGAAATTTACGATATACATCTACAAATAGATTGCAAAAAATGAATAAAGAATTCGAAGTAGTAGTAAGAGTTTATCCAGCAGATTTTTTAGCTAGAAGAACTGCTGTTTTTGGTATGACTAGAACTGGTAAATCAAACACGGTTAAAACTACCATTTCAGCTGTTTCTTTGGCGGCAAAAAGAGCACAAATAAGAGTAGGGCAATTAATTTTTGATATGAACGGCGAATACGCAAATGCAAACGGACAAGATGACGGCTCATCTATAAATGATGTGTTTTATGATAACACCATAAGATATCGCGGTATGAAAACACCTAAATTTTATGATTTAAGGGATAATTTTTATGAGTCTTTGGAAAATGGACTTGAAATAATAAAAAGAGTATTAGAACAAAGAGATGGTTTGTCGGATTCTTTTTTGAAATTTCTTTCTTTGGAATTAAGTAATAAAGCGCCGCAAGACAGATCCGCAAAAACCAAATGGGAAAAGTCCGTTGCTATTTATAAAATGTTGCTTTTAGAAATGGGTTTTGAAACAAATATTCAATTAAATTTTAAATTTACTATTGGTGAAGACATATATGAAGCATTATATAATGCATTAAAAAATACTGATAAATTTAAAAATGAAGATATTTCAAATTTAACAAATAAAAATTCAAGAGTAGGATTTATGAAATCAAAATTTGGTGATCCTAGTATGGGTATGGATGAGATTAAATTTAAAGATTTTTTAATGATGATTAGAGAAGCTAATATTGTAGCAAAAAACAGACAAAATGAAATAAGAACAAATAGCGGAAAGCCGTGGCTTAGTGGGGCAGATGAGGGAATGTTAAATTTGATAGCTGGAAAAAACGATAAAGGAACGCCTATAAATACAAAATCTTATTTTAAAGATGCTTTTGCTTATCATTCGCCAAGCGGCAATAAAAACATACGAGAAGAAATTTTTAATCATTTAAAAGATGGCAGAATTGTGATTTTGGACCTTTCTGTCGGACTTCAAAGTGTGAAAACAAATATGTCTGAAAAAATCGCTTGGTATATTTTAAACAAAAATATCGAGATAGTAAATAATAACGAACCGCCACTGCAATGTGTTTTATATGTGGAAGAGGCACATAATTTAATAGGCAAAACCAATAAACTAGATGAAACATGGCCGCGAATAGCAAAAGAAGGAGCTAAATTTGGTATAGCATTGGTTTATGCTACACAGGAGCCATCATCTGTGCATCCAAATATTTTGGCGAATACTGAAAATTTATTTGTAACGCATTTAAATAACGATGATGAAATAAAGGCTTTATCAAAATATTATGATTTTAAAAGTTTTGCAAACTCTATAAAAAAAGCCCAGGATGTAGGTTTTGCTAGGATAAAAACACTTTCATCAAACTATGTTGTGCCTACTCAAATTAAACTTTTTGATCCAAAAAAATTAAAAGAAGAGTATGAAAAATTACCAAATCCAATGTGGTTTAGCAAAGCATTGACACCGGAAGATAAAATGGAGCAAAAAAATACAAACGAAAAAGGATTATTTAGCGATGCCATTTAAAGGTGAATATGCTTCTAAAATAGCACATAATGACATAATTAAAAATCCAGATATTATTAAATTTTTAGAAGAATGTCCGGAAATTCCGCGTCCGGAAGTAAAAGAGTTAGAAGAATTTACAAATTCGCAACAAAATAGTGAAATTTTTCAAAATTGCAAAGAACTAGAACTACCAAAATTTATTCTTTCTTTTGATGGTTCGCATTATGAAGCGAATGCGGATGCTAGATATCCAAGTAGAAAAGTTGGATATATTAAAATAAGTGGCATTGTGTTGGAAATGGATAAATATAATAAATTATCTAGCGATAGCGCAAAATATATCAATCCTATGGAAGTAGAAAAATTAAAAGAAAATACCAGTTGTCTAGCTTTTGCATTGCCGGGCGCATATACGCAAAAATTAGGCGATAACTCTGCATTAGAAAGTTTTAGACGAACTGTTTTTGAAAATTTTAGAAGCGAACAAAGCAAGTTGGGCGATAAAAATTTGTATGATAGACTTTTTGAACTTTGTTTGGAAATAGACAAAGCTTTTTTGCAAGGTCATAATAAATTTTTTAAATTTGATAAATGCCCAAATAAAAGTTGTGGTGTAAATGATGAATATTTAGTGCCTTTTGATGATGGTTTTACGATTTGCCCTCATTGTAATAATAAAATTTTTGCAACCGATGTTTTGAGGGTTCATGAAACTTTTAGTAATATGGGCGAAAATGTTGGCGTGTTTTCTCGACTTAGAAACATTTTAGAACATTTTGTTTTATATCACTACATAAGGCATATTTATGAAAATGATTTAAATTTATTTGCAGAAATCGGCGTTTTGTTTGATGGACCGCTTGCAATTTACGGCGAGGGAGCAAAATTTCATAGTGCTATTATGAAATCATACGGAAAAATGCGAGAAGAATGTGCCAAAAGGGGTTTAAAATTTCCATTAATTTTAGGGCTTATAAAAACAGGTAGAGTTGTTGAGCATTTTATGCAAATTAAAAACATACTCCCAGCCAAGACCCTTTTTGCAATTAATGATAAATATAGATATACCTTTATAAATGAACAAGACGATAAAGGAAATAAAAATTTTGGCTCAGAAACTTATTACGGTCAAGATTTTTTGATAAAAATTGCTGAGAATAAACAATTTGTGGTCTGTGTTTTGTATCCATTTAAGGATAAAACTGGTAATTTTCATGAGGAAAAAATCAAAATAAAACATTACGATAATTTAAATTTGATTATTAAATGTTTAATAACTTTTGGAACAGAAATGTATGAAAATGGATTAATTCCGATTAGTTTGGCTCATAAACATGCATCTATTAGCTTGAAGCCTGGTGGAAAAATGCTTGATATTTTTTCTAGAAAATATTTTAATAAATAAAATTTAAGGTGGATTTTTATTTATTTCAATTAATAATGAAAAAAATTTTTGGTTATGAGTTATAAATTATTAAATTTTAAGTGGCTTAAATTTAGAATTATTTCTCAAATCAATTAAAGGAGAAAAAATGAAAATCTTTAAAATCCTATCAACAACCGCAAT